>NZ_JAKVIR010000032.1 GCF_022601975.1 Pontibacter sp. E15-1 | reverse complement strand
TGGTTAAGGGATATATGCAACAGCCTGAGGCAGTAAAGCAGCTAACACTCTTCCCATACATGGCCCAATGCGCATAAATGATTTGATATTGGTATAAGTTCGTGATTCTAGAGTCTATCAGCACTGGCGCAAGCGTCCGCTTGTGCTTCCATTCGACGTGTGGCAGGTTGGATGCATTGCACGGGAAGGCACCCCGAAAGCTTTCGGGGCGCCATAGAAAGGATCCGGCGTACCGATCAATTGTTATTGGTATTATTAACTACAAGGTATATAACGTGGCCACACGTAGATATTCTGCCCCCCCTCCTACAACAACTCCCTCCCCGGATCCCAGAAAAGTTTGCTGAACTCCACCACCTGGTTGTCCTTCACCTTTACCCCCTCCTGCTCCAGGCGATCCTGCATGGCGTTGGGCGCATCGAAGTGCTGACTGCCGGTTAGCATACCCACCCTGTTCACTACCCGGTGTGCCGGAATCTGACTATGTGGGGGTGAAGCGATCAGGGCCCAGCCGACCATGCGCGCCGAGCCTTTCGACCCCAGGTAGCTGGCAATCGCGCCATACGACGTGACCCGGCCGGGCGGGATAAGGCGCACCACGGCATACACGTCCTCAAAAAAATTGCGTTTGTCTGTCATCCCAAATAAAAAATCGTGCGGTTTAAACCTTGGCTTCGGCTTTCTGTCTAAACAAAGCGCCTGTTTGCAGAGAATTAATGGCTACACTTTTAAAATAGCCTGCAAAGGGCGTACTTTTAATGCTGCTAGTATGGCCTGCTAAAGCTACGAAATACTCCTTTAGCAAAACAGGACTGCTAAACCGATTAACCTGCGTTTGAACCCACATGAACAAGACCGTCAAAATCATCCTTTTGCTGGTGGCCGCCGCCGCTATCCTTTACCTTCTCCTCAACAAGCTCAGCTTTGGCGACAAGGCGCCCGAGGGGGGCGCTGGCGGAGGCCCGATGGCGCAGAAAGTGGCCGTTGACGTGTTCGTGGTTTCCCCGAGCGCCTTCCAGAACAAAATCACTTCCACCGGCACGGTGCTCCCCAACGAGGAGGTGGAGTTGCGCAGCGAAGTAGCCGGCCGCGTGACCGGCATCAACTTCGAGGAAGGCAGCCGCGTGCGCAAGGGCCAGCTGCTGCTCTCCGTGAACGCCCAGGAGATGCAGGCCCAGCTGCAGAAGCTGCAGTCGAACCAGAAGCTGTACCACGACATGGAGCAGCGCCAGCGCACCCTGCTGGAGAAAGACTACATCAGTCGGCAGGAGTATGACCAGGTGAGCAACCAACTGGCCACCGCCACCGCCGACATCCAGGCGCTCAAGGCCGGGCTGGCCAAAGCGTACATCCGGGCCCCGTTTGACGGTGTGATTGGCCTGCGCCAGGTAAGCGAGGGCAGCTACGTGACCGCCAGCACGCCCATCGCCCGGATCGTAGACATCAGCCCCGTGAAAGTGGAGTTCTCCATCCCCGGCCGCTATAGCCAGATGGTGAAGAACGGCGACAAGATCACGTTTACGGCAGAAGGGAGCCCTACTGCCTATGAGGCCACCATTTACGCCACCCAACCGATCATAGACCCCGCCACCCGCACCATGCAGGTGCGCGCCCTGTACCCTAACACGAACGAGGAGGTAAAGCCCGGCGCTTTCGTGAAAGTGAACCTCGGCCTGAAAGAGGTGGAAAAGGCCATCCTGATCCCAACGGAGTCCATCATACCGGAGGCCACCGGCCACAAGGTGTTCCTGGCCAAGGGCGGGAAGGCCGTGCCGAAGATGATCAAGATCGGGCAGCGCTCCGAAACCCTCATCCAGGTGCTCGAAGGCCTGGCCCCCGGCGACACCATCATCCAATCGGGGGTATTGCAGGCCCGCCCCGGGGCAGACCTGACCATCCGAAAAGTAAAAACCGGCGAGTAAGCCGGCTGCGGCCTGACAAACCCGCGCCACAAACGGCACGGGGATAACTATTCACCTGGTATGGGGTTATTTTCCTGAAGCGCCACGCGTATACCTAAGTCACTGATTATTACCTCTATCTATGGCAAGTCTATCATCCATAAGCATCAAGCGCCCGGTACTGGCCATCGTGATGAGCATCACGATCATCGTGTTCGGTATCATCGGCATCTCCTTTCTGGGTGTGCGCGAGTACCCCAGCGTGGACCCGCCCATCGTGAACGTGTCCACGAGTTATACCGGGGCCAACTCCGAAACCATCGAGTCGGAGATCACTGAGCCGCTCGAGGAATCCATCAACGGTATAGCCGGCATCCGGACGCTTACCTCCTCCAGCCGCGAGGGCAGCAGCAACATCACCGTGGAGTTTAACCTGGGCGTGGACATGGAGGCCGCCGCCAACGACGTGCGCGACCGCGTGGCGCGCGCCCAGCGCAGGCTCCCCGACAACGCCGACCCGCCGACCGTTTCCAAAGCCGACGCCGACGCCAACCCGATCATCTTTGTGGGTATAAAAAGCGCCACCCGCTCGCTGCTGGACCTGTCGGCCATTGCCCAGGACGTGTTCAAAGAGCGGCTGCAAACCATACCTGGCGTGAGCTCTGTGGATATATGGGGCGAGAAGCGCTACTCGATGCGCCTGTGGCTGGACCCTGACAGGCTGGCCGCGCTGCGCGTTACCCCGGTCGATGTGCAAAACGCGTTAGCCCGCCAAAACCTGGAGCTGCCTTCCGGCCGGATCGAAGGGGCCACCACCGAGCTTTCGGTGCGCACCATGGGGCGTATCTCCACAGCAGATGAGTTTAACCAGCTGATCGTTCGGGAGGACGCGGACCGCCTGATCCGCTTCGCCGACATCGGCCATGCCGAGCTGGCCCCGGAAAACGAGAAATCCATCCTGCGCCGCGACGGCATCCCGATGGTAGGCATTGTGCTCATTCCGCAGCCTGGCTCTAACCAGGTCGAGATTGCCGATGAATTTTACGTGCGCCTGGAGCAGATCAAGAAAGACCTGCCTGAAGACATCGAAACCGTGATCGGCTTCGATAACACCCAGTACATCAAGGCCTCCATCTCAGAGGTAAAAGAAACCATCTTTGTTGCCTTCGGGCTGGTGGTGATCATCATCTTCCTGTTCCTGCGCGACTGGCGCTCCACGGTTATACCGGTAGTGGCCATACCTGTTTCGCTCATCGGCTCCTTCTTTATCATGTACCTCATGGATTTCTCCATCAACGTGCTCACGCTGTTGGGTATCGTGCTGGCCATCGGGCTGGTGGTGGACGATGCCATTGTGATGCTGGAGAACATCTACGCCCGCATAGAAGGCGGCCAGCAGCCCATGAAGGCGGCTAAAAAAGGCTCCGAGGAAATTTACTTTGCCATTATCTCCACCACAGTGGCCCTGGCGGCTGTGTTTATGCCCGTGATTTTCCTGGAGGGTATAACCGGCCGCCTGTTCCGCGAGTTCGGCATTGTGGTGGCGGGCTCCGTGATCATCTCCTCCTTTGTGTCGCTCACGCTTACCCCGATGATGTGCTCGCGCATGCTCAAGCACCGCGACCGGCCCAACTGGTTCTACCGCAAAACAGAGCCGTTCTTCACGGGCCTCACCAACGGCTACCGCAGCAGCCTCGAAAGCTTTATGGGCGTGCGCTGGATGGCCTTCGTGATTGTGATTCTGGCGGCCGGGGGCATATTCCTCCTGATGAAAAACCTGCCCTCCGAGCTGGCCCCGGACGAGGACCGTGGCGGTATGCGTATCGGCGTGACCGGTCCGGAAGGTGCCTCGTACGAGTTTATGGATGAGTACATGAGCGAGCTGACGCAGCTGGTGAACGACTCGATCAAAGGCATCGACAACATGGTGGCCATGACCTCGCCGGGCTTTGGCGGGGGCGGCTCCAATTCGGGCTTCCTGCGCGTGAAGCTGGTGGACGCCGCCAAGCGCAACCAGACGCAGCAGGAGGTGGTCGAGGAGATCGGCAGGCTGTCGGGCCAACTGACCGGCGCACGCGCCTTCGCCTCCGGCGATAAGGGGCTGGGCGGTGGCCGCGGGGCCGGGCAACCGGTGCAGTTTGTGGTGCAGTCGCCGGACGGCTCGAAGCTGCGCGACATCATCCCGCAGATCATGGACGCCGCCCGCCAGGACCCTACCTTTGGCTTTGTGGACGTGAATCTGAAATTCAACAAGCCCGAGCTGCGCGTAGACATTAACCGCGAGAAGGCCCAGGCCATGGGCGTGAGTGTGCGCGATGTGGCCCAGACCCTGCAGGCCGGCCTTAGCGGGCAGCGCTTCGGCTACTTCATCAAAGATGGAAAGCAGTACCAGGTGATCGGGCAGGTGAGCCGTGAGAACCGCGCAGCCCCCATCGACCTGCGCAGCCTGTATGTAAAGAACAACACCGGGGAACTGATCCAGCTGGACAACCTTATTGAGCTGAGCGAGGAAAGCGCCTCGCCGCAACTCTACCGCTTCAACCGCTTCGCGGCCGCCACCTTCAGCGCCTCGCTGGCAAAAGGCAAAACCATCAGCGACGGTCTGGCCGCCATGGACGCCATCGCCGACAAGGTGCTGGACGATACCTACCAACGGTCGCTGTCCGGGCAGTCGCGCGACTTCTCCGAAAGCTCCAGCAGCCTGATCTTTGCGTTCTTGCTGGCCCTGGGCCTGATTTACCTGGCGCTGTCGGCGCAGTTCGAGAGCTTCCGCGACCCGGTGATCATCATGTTCACGGTGCCGCTTGCCCTGGGAGGTGCCCTTATCAGCATCTGGTACTTCGGCGAAACGCTCAATATCTTCAGCCAGATCGGTATGATCATGCTGGTGGGCTTGGTGACGAAGAACGGTATTTTGTTGGTGGAGTTTGCCAACCAGCGCAAGGAGGCTGGCCTCAGCAAGCTGGAGGCCGCCACCGATGCCGCCGTACAGCGTTTCCGCCCGATCCTGATGACATCGATGTCTACCATACTGGGTACGCTGCCGATTGCCCTGGCACTGGGTGCGGGTTCTGAGAGCCGCGTGTCGATGGGTATCGCCGTGGTGGGAGGCCTCATCTTCTCCACCGGCCTCACGCTGTATGTTATTCCGGCAGTCTACTCCTACTTCTCATCCGCCGAGGCTAATGTCTCGCACAAGCAGGAAGACGAAGACGAAACAGAGCAGCACCTTCCGCAACGCAAGCAGGAGCCTGCCCTGATCAAGTAAACCGACTCAAAAAAACAGACAACAGGTATACCCCGTGGAGAAACGATTTATGTCATCCTTTACCCCCACAGCGCTAGTGCTCACCGCACTCGCGCTGCTTTCGCCCTTTGTTTCCTTTGGCCAGCAGCAGCTCACGCTGCAGGAGGCCATCCGCATCGGGCTCGCGCAAAACTACGACATCCGGATAGCCGATAAGCAAGATGATATCGCGGCCAACAACGTTACGTATGGCAATGCCGGTTTTCTGCCCCGTGTTGATGCCCGTGCTACCCGATTGTTCAGCGAGAACAACTCGAGGCAGGAGTTTAAGGCCCGCGAACCGGTGACGCGCACGGGGGCCACCTCCAACAACCTGAACTACAGCGTAAATCTCAGCTGGACTATTTTCGATGGCCTCGGCATGTTTATTAACTACGAAAGGCTGACGGCCCTCGAGAAATCCGGGAAGCTGTTTACGCGGCAGACGGTGGAGAATACCGTGGCCGATATCTCGGACGCGTATTACGAGGTTGTCCGCCAGGGGCGCAGGATGCAGGCCATACAGGATGCCATCACGATTTCGGAACAGCGCGTAGAACTGGCAAGAGCCCAGTATGAGGTAGGTGTGAGCGCAAAGGTAGAGATCCTCCGGGCCCAAGTAGACTACAACGCCGACCGCTCCGAGCTCCTCAGGCAGGAAGAAAGCTTACAAAACGCGAAGATCACCCTGAACCAGCTCCTGGGCCGCGACCCGGACATCACCTTCACGGTCAGCGACGGGATAGAGGTGGACGCGACGCTGAACTATGGCCAGATGGACAATGGCCTGCTCGCGGCAAACCCGCTTCTTCTGCGCCTGCAACTGAACCGCGAGATCGCCACCCTGGATATCAGGTCTGTCCAGGCCAGCCGCTTTCCGGTGGTTGGGGTCACGAGCGCCTATAACTTCAACCGCTCCGAGACCGATCCCCTCAACGATTTTCAGCCCCAGTTTAACCGCAACCTGGGGTATAACTATGGCCTGACGGTCAGCCTGCCGATCTTTAACGGCTTTAACACCAACCGGCTGGCACAGAACGCGCGCATCACGCTGGAGACCACCACGCTGCAGTTGCAGCAAGAGGAGAACAGGCTGCAGGCAGACCTGGCGAAGGCCTACAGCCAGTACGCCAACCGCCTGAAGCTGCTGGAGTTGGAAGAATCGAACGTGACGCTGGCGAAGGAAAACGCCGAAATTGCGCTGGAGCGGTACCGCCTGGGCTTGCTGAACGCCATTGAGCTGCGTGAGGCGCAGCGGAACCAGTTGCTGGCCGAGAACCGCCTGATCGATATCCGGTATGAGGCCAAAACCTCAGAAACAGAGCTGAGGCGACTGAGCGGCTCGCTGCTGCAGTAGCCTGTCATCTGCGGCCGGATTTATACCCACGCAGAGGGGTTCTCGCCATGACCCATACACACAAAAATACCCCGGTCATTTCTGACCGGGGTATTTTCAGCAAAACCAATCGCTAACCATTTTAACAAACAACAATTCTACTAAAGGAATTACTGAATATACGAATCTATATATACAATAGTTCTAATAAACTAGAAAATATTTTTTCCTCCTCAATGTGTTCTCCGGTATAGTTGGCCATACCTGTCTGTGGGTCGCATTCTCTGAAGCAGGGCACGATAATCCGCCTCCATACCCTACAGAGGCAATAAGCAGAGAACCAGCAGCTTACAAAAAAGCAACCTGTCCTGTATACCCTCCTGCGCTGCTGCGCGCTAAAAAAGCCCGGATGGCTTTTAAATCCTGATTTTTCTGGCTTACTTATTTTCTTTTCTCCGAGAAATTACATTATTTGCAACTGAGCAATCGATTGCACAATCTATAACTTAGCTTATGTCCAGCAAAACTCTCCAGATACACCCCAGCGACAATGTGCTGGTGGCCCTCACCGACCTCGCCGCGGGCGAAACGGTCGTTCACGACACGGATACCCTGACGCTCACCGAGCCCATACCTGCCAAACACAAGTTCACGGTGCAGGACATGCAGCCCGGCGACGAGATTATCATGTATGGCATACTGGTCGGGAAGGCTGTGCGGGCAATACCGGCTGGCGCGCGCATTTCCACGGAGAACGTGCATCACCAGGCCTCCCCTTTCGCGGGCAAAACCGCCACTACGGGCTGGCAGGTACCGGATGTGAGCCGGTGGGCCAACGCCACTTTCCAGGGTTACCATCGCCCCGACGGGCAGGTGGGCACGGCAAACTACTGGCTCGTAATCCCGCTGGTGTTTTGCGAGAACAGAAACGTCGACACCATTAAACAGGCTTTCCTGGAAGAGCTTGGCTTTGGCCACCAGAATATGTATAAGGCGTATGTGCAGCAGATGGTGGAGCTATACCGGTCGGGCAACACAGCGGCCATTGCGGAGCTTCCCCTCGAAAGCCAAACGTCGAACGGCCGGCAGCGCTTGTTTGAGAATATCGACGGTATAAAGTTTCTGACACACGAGGGCGGCTGCGGCGGAACCCGCCAGGACGCTGATGCACTGTGCGCCCTGCTGGCGGGGTATATCCACAACCCGAACGTGGCCGGGGCCACGGTGCTGAGCCTGGGCTGCCAGAACGCGCAGGCCGGTATACTGGAGGAGAAGCTACGGGCACTGGACCCCGACGTAGCCAAACCGCTGATTGTGCTGGAGCAGCAGCAAGAGGGAACAGAGCAGGAATTGCTGGCGAAGGCCATTAAAAGCACTTTTCTGGGGTTGGCGAAGGCCAATGAGCAGCGCCGCCAGCCAGCGCCGCTCAGTAAGCTGGTGGTCGGGCTGGAGTGTGGCGGCTCAGACGGTTTCTCGGGCATCTCGGCGAACCCAACCGTGGGCCATACCTCCGACCTGATTGTGGCGCTGGGCGGCAAGTCTATGCTCTCAGAGTTTCCGGAGCTGTGCGGCGTGGAGCAAGAACTCATCAACCGCTGCGTGGATGTGCCTACCGCGGACCGCTTTGTGCACCTGATGCGCACCTATGCCCGTGCGGCAGAGGCTGTCGGTTCCGGTTTCGACATGAACCCAAGCCCCGGCAACATCAAGGATGGCCTGATCACGGATGCGATCAAGTCGGCGGGGGCGGCCAAGAAAGGCGGCACCTCCCCTGTGGCCGCTGTGCTCGACTACGGCGAGTACGCCACCAAGCCGGGCCTGAACCTCCTGTGCACCCCCGGCAACGACGTGGAAAGCACCACCGCCATGGCGGGCTCCGGTGCCAACATCATCCTGTTTACCACCGGGCTGGGCACTCCGACAGGCAACCCGATCACGCCGGTCGTCAAGGTATCCTCAAACACGAAACTCGCGCAGCGCATGCCCGACATCATTGACATCGACACAGGCGCTGTGATTGCGGGCGAGAAGACAATCGCGGAAATGGGGGCCGATATGCTGGAATTTATCATAGAGGTAGCCAGCGGCAACAGGCAAACGAAAGCCATGCAGTTGGGTCAGGATGATTTTATACCCTGGAAGAGGGGGATTTCGCTCTAAGCACATATTTCGATTGCATTTTATGCACAAAATATTCGCTTTCGGAAACAAGCGTTAACGATGCGCTGAGTTGGAGTTCTACGCGGCGGGTTGCACGTAAAGAAAAGCCAGCGACATCCACGGGTGTGAGCAATTACTTACTAAAGGAGGCTGGAGGTAGGCGGTATCTTCAAAATTTCTTACTTTTACCGCCATGCAACCAACCCCACAAAGTCTCCGGGCTTTGTGAAACATCACTTTTGTAACACTCAAACTTCATACGTATGGACGATAAGCTGGCATTACCTGTAGGCACAACCCTCGACAGGTTCATCATGAGAAAGCAGGAAGAGTTCCCTTTTGCCACCGGGGAGCTATCGCAGTTGCTCCGCGACATTGCCCTGGCCACCAAGATCGTGAACCGGGAGATTAACCGGGCCGGTCTGATTGGGGTGACGGGCAATTACGGGCAGCAGAATGTGCAGGGCGAGGAGCAGCAGAAGCTCGACGTGATCGCCAACATTCGCTTTATCCGGGCGCTGCGCAACGGCGGCGAGGTGTGCACCATCATCTCGGAGGAAGAGGATGAGGTGATCCAGACCGGCAACGCCAAGGGCAAGTATATTGTGGCCATGGACCCGCTGGA
The DNA here is from genome assembly GCF_022601975.1 of Pontibacter sp. E15-1. Lineage (GTDB taxonomy): Bacteria > Bacteroidota > Bacteroidia > Cytophagales > Hymenobacteraceae > Pontibacter. The sequence goes on along the minus strand of NZ_JAKVIR010000032.1, from coordinate 57,171 downwards.
CGGCTCTTCTAACATCGACGTGAACGTGGCGATCGGCACGATCTTCTCGATCTACCGCAGGATGTCGGAAGTGGAAGGCGACGGCACCCTGGAAGACTGCCTGCAAAGCGGCGCCAAGCAGGTGGCCGCAGGCTATATCATCTACGGTTCGTCTACCATGCTGGTGTATACCACAGGCTGTGGTGTGAACGGCTTCACGTATGAGCCCTCCCTAGGCGAGTTTTTCCTTTCGCACCCGATGATCAGGACGCCGAAGGAAGGCAACCTCTACTCCTGCAACGAAGGCAACATCAACAGCTTCCCGGACGGCATCAAAGCCTACATCCATTACTGCCAGGAGAAGAATTACTCGGGCCGCTATATCGGCTCGCTGGTGGCCGACTTCCACCGCAACCTGCTCAAGGGCGGGGTATACCTCTACCCTCCCACTGCCAAGTCGCCGGACGGCAAGCTGCGCCTGGTGTATGAGTGCAATGCTCTGGCCATGATTATAGAGCAGGCGGGCGGCAAGGCCACGGATGGCTCCGAGCGCATCCTCGACAAAACCCCTACCTCGCTGCACCAGCGCTGCCCACTCGTAATCGGCTCTCCGGACATGGTAGACAAAGTAGAGGAGTTTCTGGCTAAAGAGGCCGTGGCGGTATAAGTATAACCGCGTTACAGTATACCGGAAGCCGGGGCTACGTCAGATAGCTCCGGCTTCCGCATTTTTAGCCTGAATACTACCATCGTCGAATGAATTTGGCATACCGGAATATATGAAAAAACATAGCGCAAGCGTCCGCTTGTGCTGCCATTTTTGGGCGATACGCGGCAGGTTGGGTTCCATGAGAAGGCACCCCGAAAGCTTTCGGGGCGCCATAGAGGATTTATACGTACTGATTAATCGATACTGGTATAAGCGGCCTTTTTCAGCTCAGTGAGCAGCCATACCCATACCAAAGGCACTTATGTATGCGCTTTGATTAAACGGCCTACTTCAGCCATTTCTCCAGCCATGCAAAGGCGTCTTCCTGCATCAGGATGGTCATGGAGTGGGGCGCGTCGTAGTAGTTGGCTTTGAATTTCCCGGGGGCATTCAGCTTCCCGTAGATGCGCGTGAGCTTGCTCTCCGCAGCCTGCATGCCCGCGATGCTGAAGAGTTTGTCCTGCCTGCAGTTCATCAGCAGCAAAGGCCGCGGGGCGTTGAGCGAAGCCACATCCGGCAAATCCAGGAACGCATACTGCCGCGGCACATACATCATCCAGGTATGGTGGGCGTGCTGCTGCAGCATCTGGGCGTAGGTGGTGGAAAAGGCCGCGACCACGCCCACTTTTATCCGCGCATCGAGGCCAAACAGATAGGTGCTGCGCAAACCTCCCAGCGAAAGCCCGATGCTGCCAATCCTTTCCGGGTCTACCTCCGGCCGCGACAGCAGAAAATCGACCGCCACCCGATCGTTTTGGGCAATGATGCCGAGCCAGGTGGTGCCAGCGGTGAGGATGGTTTTGTTCATCGCCACCTCATTTGGCCCCGCCACCTGCTTGTTATAAATTTTGATCCGCTCGCTTTCGTCCGCCGCTTTTACTTTCTCGAAATAGCCTTTCGCATCCGTTAGTTGGGCTGGGTCTATTTTTTGGGAGCCGAAGTAAATGGCATCGGGGCAAAGCACCACAAAGCCCCGTTTGGCTAGTTCATCCGCGTAGTATCTGCCCTCATACAGGGTCTGCACATACTCCTTCAGGATAGCGGGCTGCTCGTCGGTAAGCGTGTGTTTCTCCTTGCCGAAGTAGTAGAAACCGCCATGGTCGTGGAGTGCGATGACGGCAGGGGCCGGTTTTTGGAGGTTATCCGGGATGAGCAGGAAAGCCTCTGTCTGCTGCAGGGCGTTCAGGTTGTAGCGCACCAGGTATTGGGTATAGCCGTCCCTTTTGGTGGTGCGCAGTACTTCTGGGTGCAGCGGCGCGGGCGCGGGGGTATAGGCGAGAAGTTCTTCGAGCTTTGCCTTGCCCCTTTTGCGCCACTTGGCCGTACTCTTCCAATCTCTGGTCAGGTATGACAAACTACTGTTGCCGTTACTGGCATAGGCATCCAGCAAGGGGTAGAAGTTGGCGACATCGGAGGCTGCTTGCTGGGCTGATGCGGGCTGTTGAGAACTGAAAATAAGCAGCAGAAAGCAGCTGATGCATTGGACAAGCAGATAAAGTTTTTTCTTCATAACCGATTAGCGGCGTAACCAGCAGCACTACGCCAGCAGGACATCAACCGCTGTATAGAATATCGTTATCAAATAGATTCTGCGCATGTGGAAGTATCTGTACAAAATAACCCACCCCTACCCCTCCCAAGAGGGGAATTGCACTAATGAATGGCAGGGCTATATGCGCTCATCAATTGAAATTTGCAGGGCTTTCGCATCTAATCAAAACAAGGAGCGAAAGCAGCCTGCAGCCTGCCGTTGTTGTGTGTTCTCACCAACAACTTGTTGGTCAAAAGACGCAACAAGGGCAGCTCTGCGAAAGTCCTGAATGGTATAATATCGTCTCATTTAAAGCCCTCCCATCGGTGAGATGGTCGGTTGCTGATTGTTAATTGTTGAATGATTTTGGAGCATTTTATACACGCGCTAACTCCCAAACACGTCAACTTTTTATGAAAGCAGCTTTATATGAACTGGTATAAAAACAAAGACTTGCTGCACCTGCATGAAGTTCATACAGCAGCAGGCAAAACAATTCCATCCGGGATCAGCAAGCACACTCCATCAAGTTTCTCTGGTGCAAACATTGAATTGAGACAGATTTGCAGCGCTACCGGATTTATACCCCTGAACCTGGCGCATACAACTGCCACTTACCGTAACCAGACCATTTACGAAACTCCGCTACCCGCTACTCCACCACCTTAAACGTGCCTTGCATCACATAAAAATGCCCCGGCACGGTGCACACAAAAGTATAGTCGCCGGGTTTCTCCGGTGCCTCAAAGTAGATCGATTCTGTTTCGCCGGGCTGCAGCAGCTTGGTATGGTACAGCAACTTGTCGGTTTGCGGGATATAATCCTTCTCCTGCCCTTCCAGCCCCAGTTTCATCCCCAACTCACCCACCTCAATGGCTGTGCCCGGCATCACGATGACAAAGTTGTGCAGCATGTCGTCGTTGTTGTGGAAAACCACTTTCACTTTGCTGCCCGCTTTCACGCGTATCTGCGAAGGGTCATACTTGAGGCCGGGCTTGGTGCCCACGTTGATGGTGATGTCTGCCTCCTTCGGCCACGAAGCGGGCTTTTTCGTCACGCGCTTGGCCTTACTGGCTGCGACAGGCTTTTTAGCCGGGGCTTTCTTAGCGGCGGCCGTAGCGTTGGCGGCGGTTGGCTTTTCCGCTGTTTTGCTGGCCGAGGCCATCGCCGTATGGTCGTGCGCGGGCGCTGCAATGGCCAGCTTCTCTCCGTCCGGAAACTGGTTGAGCGTATAGTAGCCGACGTTGTGCAGCAAGGGCTTTCCGTTGGCGGCGCGCACGCCGTCTGCCGTGATCTCGTGGATATAGCCTTCCCGCAAACCATCTACCACGATGCGGGCCTTCATGCCGTCATCCGACACCACCACGCCCCGCACCGCGCACTTCTCGCTGTTGATGACAGGGCTTCCGTACGCTGCCTGGTACTTGTAGTTAAAGCCCGTCACTTTGTAAGCGGCAGGGTCCGACGCCCGTTGCTTGTTCACGGGCATGGTGAATTCTATCTCAAACCCGTCGGGCATGGCACGCACGGTTTGCATTTCGAAAGGTGTTTTGCCCGTCCAGACCAGGCGCTGCAGGCCGTAAAGGTCTTTTCCGGTGGAGGACCAGCCCCGGCTCGTCATGCCGCTGAACATGGATCCGTCGCTGCCCCATACCAGGCGCAGTATACCAGAGGAGAAACCTTCCCGGAACGGGAACACCACGCCCTGGTACTGCCCCTTTACCTTCTCCAGCGCCACCCGCATCACTTTGCTCTGGCCCTGGTCTCCCACAAAAAACTGGTTGGTGAAGGGCCCGAACTTCCCGTTCGTGTCGTCGTTCAGGATGCCCGTGGTGGAAATGCCCAGGATGCCGTGCGGCAACCACACGGCCGGAGGCTTCAGCGCATCAACGCGTTTGGCCACCTCATACAGCGGCTCGCCGGTGTTGGGGATATCCGCAGGCTTCAGGTTGATGTTGGAGCCGGGCAAACCAGACCAGCGCAGGCTTTCGGCGTTGCCCACAAAGTCGCCCTCTTCAACGTGGGTGATGCGGCCTGAGCCCACCCAGTCGCCTTGGTTCTCGGTATAAAACACGTCGCCCGCTGCGTTCATGCCAAACCCGGAAGGCGAGCGCATGCCCGCCGCAACCGGAGTCATTTTACCGTCCGGCGTAACTTCGAGCATCCATCCGCGCCACGGCGCCAGACTCACGCCATGGCCCAGGCTGTTGCTCCAGCCCAGATTCAGGGTAACGCGCATGTTGCCGTTGGGCATGAAAAGCGGCCCGTAGGAATACTCGTGGTAATTGCCGGACAGCGGCCAGGAGTAGACTTTGTCATACATATCTGCCACGCCGTCGCCGTCTGCGTCGCGGAGGCGGGTTATTTCGCTGCGCTGCGTCACGTAAAGGTCACCGTCTTTGTAGGCGATGCCCAGGGGCTCGTGCAAGCCGTAGGCGAAGCGCTTGTACCTAGGGGTGGCATTGCCTGCTATATTCGGGTTGGAGATGATCCATACCTCCCCCCGGCGGGTACACGCCGCGAGGCTCCCGTCCGGCAGCGTGGCCAGCCCACCAACCTCCAGTATGACGCCCTCGGGTATCGGCAGCGAGATCAGCTTATAGAAATCGTCCTCTACCTCCGGAATCGCCTCTTCCTGCTTCGATCCGGAGTCCGGGTTCTGGTTTTCTGTCTCGGGCACTGCCTTCGCTTTTTTCTGCGCCATCGCCGGTTGCCCGACCAGGGCCAGCAGGCAGAGCGCCACCAACGAGGTCTTTGCTATATATGTAACGGATGTTGTGCTTTTCATGATGTTTTTCCTTCTGTTGCCGATAACCTACCAAACGATGTTGTACTGTACCTCCGCCGTGCCGTTTTTGGCTTTCACGGGCAGCAGCAGCTCTTTCCGGTTTTGTGCTGCGTTCCGGAGAACAGGTTTTGCCTTGCGCGGCAGCTCGATCAGGTACTCCTTGCCATCGATGGCATATAGCCCGTTGGGCAGCTTTTTGATCTCGCTTCCCTCGGCCACCCGGCACCAGAGTTCTCCCTGCCCCTGCCCCGGCGTCACCGTCAGGGAGTGTGTGAGCTTACGCCCGTCCTCAATGGCCTTAAACGCGTCTCGCACGCTGGCGCCCCCTAACGTGTATTTGAAGGTCGGGCGGCCGTTCTTGTCCACCTCATAGCCCAGGTAGGTATAGGCCGCGTTGGAGTCGGGCCACGCCGTGCCCGCATCGCTCAGGTAAGCCAGCGTCGGTTGCCCGGCCATCCCGATCACACTGCCCAATGGCAGGGCCAGCTGGCTCTCGCCGCGCGCATGCCACATGGGGGTGGTGTTCAGGAAATCTCCGCGCCATATCTGCAGGAGGTCGCCAGTTGCCAGGTCGAGCGAGTAATTGACTTTGCCGGGCTCTCCCACCGAGATGGCGTGCGTTCTTTTCGCCCCGTCATGCTCTATAAAACTCCTGAGCATCACCGGCTTGCTGTCGGCCAGCACCATGATGGCACCCACCGGGTCTACGGCGCGCACCGGCGCGTTGAGCGCGGTATAGGGCACGTCCGCTCCTTCCACCGAGAGCGTGAAATCGTTGCTCTGCGCATACCAATAGCCAAACTTCTTCAGGTACGACAGCTCCACCGGATGCTCACCCGCCTCCAGCTGTACCATAGCCGAGGCGTCTCCATGCTCCCCGTCGATCACAATCACTTTCTTGCCCCCGATCGTCAGTTCTCCGGCGCCATTCGGCCTTTCAGGGTAGTTGTTGTCTTCCGGTATCCAGTCGAGTTTCAGGTTGAACAGGTACTCGCCGGTGCGCGGTATGTGCAGGGTTCCGTTGATTTTGCCGCCGAACTGGTCGCGGGTGCCGGAACCCTGATGGGCGAGCGACCGGATATCCGTTGTCTTCACTGGTGCCACGGTGCTGAGGGCGGCGATCTCTTTCACGTCACCCTCATATGCTTTTAGTGTCAGGCCGGAGAGTTTGACCGGCTCGGTGCCGAAGGCTTTGTAGCTGATGTTGCGGATGGCCACGCGGCCGTGGTCGCCCTGAAACATCAGCGGCCCCAGCGGCTGCTCGTCCTGAAAGGCGGCGGCGCGGGTCGGGCCTGTCACTTCCACGTTCTCATGAATGGTTACCCCGTTCTGAATCACCTGCACAAACACCGCGTTCTCCGTTTTCTGCCCCTGGGCGTTGAAACGGGGTGCCCTGAAGACGATTTTGTAGTGCTGCCACAAGCCGGGCGCTTTGCTCACGTTTAAGGCTGGCGCGTGGCCTTCGTAGCCTTTGCTGTCACCGGGGCGGCTTTCGTCCCAGCGCTCATATATGGCTCCGCAGTCTGTGGCGGTCGGTTGCTGCACGCCCCAACTGTCAAAGAGCTGCACCTCGTAACGGCCCTGCAGGTAAACGCCCGCGTTCGCGCCTTTGTCCATCATAAAATCCAGCTCCAGCTCTATGTCGCCGTGCTCCATTTTGGTGAACAGGTTGTCTTTGTCCTTGTCTGTCAGGTTATTCACCAGAATACCGGTACCTTCCTGTATTTTGCCCTTGCCGGCCTTGTTCAGGTCATAATACACATCGCCGGCCAGCTGCCAGTTGGCTGCCGCAGGCCGGAAATCCTGCATGTTCTGAAGCGAAATGACTTGATTTGGCAATTCTCTTTTCTGCGCCATGCCCGGCAGACACAGAAACGTTAGAACAACCAGGAGTGATAATGCTGTTTTCCTCATAAAAAGTGTTTGCTTACACACATAATTAAACAAAGTCCCCCTGGTATGCAATTATTTATGAGGTTTATATCTCATTTTTCGGCACAAGCGCCCATAGTTGTTCGCAGCACCTCTCGGAGCTACAGAATCAGCAATGTATAAAGTAAAAATAGCGGTGTATCCCTGGAAATAAATTGCCTGTATAGTCCGCGCTCTGTTTATATCTGGCAAATTGCAACGGTTTCTTTTGGACAGGCCGACCCTGAGACAACGAGCCAGGGCAATATGGCTGGCTTCTTACTTCTGCGCAGCAGTCCTGGTGGGCTTCAGCTGCTTCAAACCGTCGAACACCAGTTGGGCCACCGCTTTGGCACCTTCGGGCTGGAAGTGCGTGTTGTCGTTCTGGCCGTCGGGGTACGCGGCGTATGTACCGGCAGGCAAGTTCATGAAATAGTGGCTGGTCACGTAGTCTTCTCCTTTGGCCGTAAAGGCGTCGATGGAGCGTTGCGTCAGGTCGAGGAGCGGCGCGTTCAGCTCCCGCGCCACGTCTTTTGCCGCCTGCGGGTAGTCTCCGTGCACATTGCTGAGCTGGCCGTCTTTCCAGGGGTAGTTCCGGTTGACGGGCGTGATGATGATCGGCAGGGCACCTTTTTCGCGGGTCTGGTTCACGTATAGCCGCAGGTACTCTTTGTAGGCCGCCACGTTGGTGTAGCGCTCGGGCTTATTCTCGGCGGCGTCGTTGTGGCCGAACTGCATCAGCACCACATCGCCTTTCTGCAGCGCTTTATATACTTCCGCCCAGCGGCCTTCCTCAAAAAAGGTGCGCGTGCTGCGGCCGCCTCTGGCTTTGTCTATCACCACCACACTGTCTGCCCGGAGGATATTCCGGATCAGTGAGAGGCTGTCGGGGTGCATAAAAGGCTGGAACACCTGCCCCCAGCCGGTAATCGGGTAACGTTCCTGCGCGTAATCTTTCTCGTCGTAATCGCCGGTATAATCCGCCACCGTGGAGTCGCCGATGAGGTATACCTTCACAGGCTTTTTCCGGGAAGGGGCAAAGGCCGCCAAGGCAAGGCAGGAAATCAAAAGGAAAATAACGCTGTGTTTTTTGTTCATCATAGGAACTTGTAGGATACTAAATGTTTATCGTATGACTTGCCCCTGGCGCAACGTCCGTTTGTGTTTATACCTTTCTGTTTCTGGCGCAAGCGTCCGTTTGTGTTTATACCTTTCTGCTTCTACATCTCAGCACAAGCGGAGGCTTGCGCCAGGGTATGCCATGTGCTGAAACTACTTTTTGAGGTATGCCGCCAGCTCCGGCACGGCTTTTCGCAGTTCTTCCGCCACCAGGTCATTTACCCGGAACGCGCCGTAGGCCGAGAGGTGCGTGTCGTCGGTGCGGCCATCGGGCAGCGAGGCATACTCGTTGGGCCCGAGGTGCAGGTAAAGCGCCTTCGATTTCTCTTCGCCATACCTTGCCACCAGCTCTCGGGTGCGCCGCTCGAGGTCCAGCAGCGGCACGTTTTTTTCCGCAGCCACCGCTCTTACCACAGCCGGGTATTTGCCGTGCGTGTCTTCCAGTTGCCCGTTCACGAACCTCCGGCGCACGATGGGGGTGGCCAGCACAGGTATGGCTTTTTTGGCACGCGCCTCGGCAACGTAGCGTTCCAGATTGTGGCGGTAATCGGTTTCGGGTGCGGCATAGCGCTTCGGGTCCTGGTCTTTCTGGTCATTGTGGCCAAACTCGATGATCACGTAGTCGCCTGGCTTGAGCAGCTGCAGCATGGCATCCCAGCGGCCTTCGTCCCGGAAGCTCTTGGTGCTGCGTCCGTTTACGGCGTGGTTTTGCACTTTCACCCCCTCCTGCAGGTATAACGGAAACACCTGCCCCCAGCCTTTCTCGGGGTTGCCGTTGCCATATGGTTTGTCTGCCATCGTAGAGTCACCGACCAGGAAGAGGGTTGGTGCTTTTTTTTGGATATAACTCACCAGCGGAATTACCAACAGCGCAAGCAGCGCCCACTGTGCAAGGGTATGTTTAAAAGCGGTTTTCATGTTGATCATTGTCTAGCTAATTTGTACTTACCCATTTCTGCCTCCACCGTGGATAGGCTTCGTCGAGCAATTTCTCCGGGAAAGGGATGTACCAGCTGTAGCCAGCCCTCCGCTCCTGCTCTATCTCCGCCAAGGTATGGCGCACCACGCCATCACGGCCAGAAAACATCGGCTTGTTCGTCTCAATTTCATAGAACCGAGCCAATAGTGGCGGTGCCGTTGTATCATTCACCACCACAACATCCCGCGTTTCGCGATGCGCTGGGTCTCCTGTCCGTTTCAACCGGATGCCGGTGATCTTCACCTCATTCAACCAGGACACCGCTCCCTCAACAGCCTTCTCCACGTGCGGGTCAGGCTTTTCGATCTCCAACAGGTACTTTAAAATCCCGATGCTTTCCCCGCCGCTAATGGAAGGCAGCTCGTAGTCGCGGGCTTTTTGGGGTGCCAGCGTGATGTGGTCGTGCTGGGCACACCAGGCGGTCAGCTTTCCGTCCACTTCAATCTGCGTTTTCAGAATCACATCCAGGCCTTTTTTGATGGCCTCGGCGGCCCGTTTCTGCCGTGGCTTGTCTACAAAAGCATATGGGCTGTTTTGCTTAGCCACATCGCGCAGCAACTCCATCACGCCTATCATGGCGCCATCGTTAAAGGTGATGTATTCATAATACCCTTTGCGGATCGGGTAGAACTGTGGCCAGCCGCCATTTTCGTACTGCGCCTCGAACAGGTAATCCAAGCCTCGCAGAAAGCTGTCTTTATACCTTTCCTCACCGGTAGCGTCATACACGTTGGCCAGGTATTCCAGCTGTGTATAGGTGGCCCCGTTGTCGATGGTGGAAACCATGCCCTTCTCCGCAGCTGCCTGCAGCCTGGCTTTCTCTGCCTCCGTGAGGACGAGCGCCATGTCTGTGTTTTTGTTCCAGCCGCCGTTCGTGTGCTGATACAGGAGGAGGTTATCCGCAATGCGGCTTGCTTCAGCACTGCCATACCACGCCTTGTCCTTGGCCAGCAGTCCTTTGCCCCACTTAACAGGCGCCTCAGCAGAAGCAGTAAGCCCAGTATTGTCAACGGTTACAGCAGCGCCAACACGCTGATCTGTGGCGGCACAACCAGCAGCCAGAACGCCGCCTAGCCAGAACAACGCCGCCGGAACGCAGCGTTGGCGCAACGTGCCTAGTGCGGGTGGCACAAAGCTTTTTTGTTTACTTTCCGTCGTCCTGTTCATACGCGCGTTTTCATTTAAATTGATGATAGAGAACCAGCTACACGGTATAAATAAATCCTCTAAGCCTTATATCCGCTTGCGCTTCTGGCTGCTTTTATTGCTCCAGGGTTAGCGCGGTGTTGCTCAGGTCCTTGCCTTTGGATACTTGCTGCGCGGCGTTTTTGAAATCCTTGCTTTCGAGTTGCACGTTCTGCGTGAGCGGCCCCAGCACCGTTACCACTGGCCCCTGCGTCTCGTCGTAGGATAAACCGGTCACCTTGATATTCTTGCTGTTGTAGATGGTGAGGGCAGGGCCGCTCTCGGTGATCACCTTCACATTCTTCAGGGTGATGCCGTCCGCATCCACCGCCGTGATGCCTTTTTGGGCTTTCAGCACGGAGTTTTCGAGGTTCACGTTCTGGAGGTTCATTTCGGGAAGGCCCTGCAGCGCCACGGCCTGTGCTGCTCCTGCCACCCGGATGTTTTTCATGTAGATATCCTTGAACGAAGGCGTTTCCTCGGTTACTGGCACCGGCTTCTCGTCTCTGGCCTCTGTCTTCGCGCTCTGTCCCTCCTCCAGCACCGGCGAGTTGCCGCCATAGAACAGGTTAAAGCTAATCGCTTGCGTGGGTATGTCGATCATGTCGATGTTGGAGATATAGATGTTCTCGACTACCCCGCCTCTGCCGCGGGTACTTTTGAAGCGAAGGCCAATGTCGGTGCCCATGAACGTGCAGTTGGAGACGTGCACGTTTTTCACGCCGCCAGACATTTCGCTGCCCACCACAAAACCGCCGTGCGCATGGTATACGGTGTTGTTCTTCACGATCACGTTTTCGGTGGGCATACCCCTCCTGCGGCCGTCTTCGTCTTTCCCGGATTTAATGCAGATGGCATCGTCGCCCACATCAAAGGTGTTGTTGTATATAAGCGCGTTTTTGCAGGACTCCAGGTCCAGACCATCGCCGTTCTGCGAGTACCAGGGGTTGCGCACGTTCAGATTCCGGATCGTCACGTCTTCGCTCATGAGCGGGTGCAGGTTCCAGGCCGGGGAGTTCTGGAAGGTGGGGCCGTCGAGCAACACTTTTTTGCAGCCGATCAGGCTCACCATCACGGGGCGCATAAAGTCTTTCACGCGCTCGAACTGCTCTTTGCGGTCATAGTCGGGCACGTTGAAGTTGCCGGCGGTGTCGCCCCGCTTCGAGCTTTCCGACGGATACCACACTTGTTTGTCATCGCGCAGCACGCCGCCCGACTTCACCAGCGTTTTCCACTGTGCCTCCGTCATTTTGCTTTTCTTCACGGGTCGCCAGGCGTCGCCCGATCCATCAAAGGTGCCCGGCCCCGTAATGGCCACGTTCTCCAGGTCGCGGCCCGAGATCGGCGACTGGCAGCGGTAGGTGTCCAGCCCTTCGAAGCTGGTTTTGACGAGCGGATAATCATCGAAGTCCTCGCTGAAAATAACCATCGCACCGTCCTCGGCGTGCAGGTTGATGTTGCTTTTCAGCACAATCGGGCCGGTAAGCCACATGCCGCGCGGAATCACCACGGTGCCGCCTCCCTTGGTCGCAGCAACGGCAATCGCCTTCGCGAAGGCTGCTGTGTTTTTGGTCAGGCCATCGCCCACGGCTCCGTAGGCTGCAATACTCACGCGGTTGTTCGGAATCGTCGGCTCCTGCACGCGGGGCATGTCGAACTCAATTCCCTCGTATATATCCGTAGCCATACCTGCCGTTGCCGTGGGCGCAGGCATAGCTGCGTCTGCCGTTTCGGTTGCAAGCGGTGTGGCTGGTTGGCGCTGGCACGAGAACTGAAGCGCGCCCGTTAGCCCCAGCAGCAGCAATCGGTTTAGGTTTATTTTCTGGATGCTCATATCTGTTTCGTTGAGGTTTATTTCTTGCTTTGAATAGTGGCGGTTGCGTTCGGCGTGATCCGGAACCAGTCGTAATCGGCATAGCCGGAGTCGTTGGTCTCGTCTGGGCGGGTGGCGAAGAGGCCTACTTTGGCCCCGATCCAGCGGCCCGGCACAGCGGTGAGGGGGCTGCCAGCATTTATGAAATCTTTGCCGTCCTCGCTGTAGCTGAACTGGCACGTCGCGCCTTTTTCCACTCGCACCCGGAAGTATACTTCGTTGCCGCTCAGTTTGCCCAGCAGCTGTTCTTTTTCGGGGGTGCCTGCGCGCGCGTCGTTCGCGGTGGTGTAGCTGATGTATAAACCGTCCTTTTTACTCACAAGCGAAATATACGCGTAGTCCTCGCCCATCACAATCAGGCCCGTGCGCTCGTGCTGCAGCTTCGGGTTGGGCGTGAAAGTCAGTTTGGTGGTGGCGGTAAACGTTTCGGCCGGAAACTTCTGCAGCAGCAGGTTCGGCACGTCCCAGTAGTTTTTGAAGTCCTCGGGCAACTGCGCTGTAAACAGCCGCAGCGCGCCCGTGCTGCCGGTGGCAAAGGCCCAGTTTGCCCTGGGGTTGGCATGCCACTGCCACTGCAGCCCCAGCCCGTTACCGTCAAACTCATCCGATTCCTGCGGCGTCATCACCGGGTATGTTTTACCGACGGCGGGCTTTTTATACGTCATCACCGGCTGGCCCTTTCCGTCGCCATCCGTGTCTGCCCCGATCACCGGCCAGTCGTTTTTCCATTGCATTGGCTGCAGGTGTACCACCCGGCCATAGGCCTCCTTGTCCTGGAAGTGAAAAAACCAATCCTCGCCTGCCGGGGTGTTTACCCAGGCCCCCTGGTGCGGCCCGTTGACGGTGGTGTTGCCCTGGTCCATCACGATCTTCTCCTCGTAAGGGCCATAGATGGTTTTGGAGCGCAGCGCCAGTTGCCAGCCTGTAGACACGCCGCCAGCCGGAGCGAAGATATAGTAATAGCCGTTGCGCTTGTAGAACTTGGGCCCTTCGATGGTCGGGTGGCTGTCGTGGCCGTCGAACACCATCACGCCGTCATCCAGCAGTTTTGTGCCATCCGGGCTCATCCTGTTCACCACCAACACGCTTTTGATACCCGCGCGGCTACCGGCAAAAGCATGCACCAGGTATGCCTTGCCATCCTCGTCCCAGAGCGGGCAGGCGTCGATAAGGCCTTTGCCAGCCTGCACCAGCACCGGTTCCTCCCACTGCCCCGCCGGGTCGTTGGTTTTCACCATATAGATGCCGTAGTCGGGGTCGCCCCAGTAAATATAAAACGCGCCGTTGTGGTGCCGGATGGAAGGAGCCCAGACCCCGTTGCCGTGCTGCGGCTTGGCAAAGTGGTCGAAGGGCGTGTTACGGGTCAGGGCGGAGCCGATGATTTGCCAGTTCACGAGGTCTTTGGAGTGCAGGATCTGCAGGCCGGGCGTCGCGTTGAAACTGGAGGAGGTCATGTAGTAGTCGTCGCCCACGCGGCACACATCCGGGTCGGAGTAATCGGCGTGGAGGATCGGGTTCTGATAGTTCCCGTCGCCCTTATCCGCCACCCATACCCCAGACACCGCTTTGGCAGCAGGTATGGCAGCAGCTGCCGTGTTTGAGGTAGCCTTGTGCTGCGTCAGCCCCGAGGAGCAGGAATACCCCAAGCAGGATAGCGACAGGCAGGCATATAACAGGAAACGGGTGTGCGTCATCGTAAAGTGTATCTGCATGGGTCGTAATGGTATAAGTTCGGGCTGCCGCATAATTGGCGGCAGCAGGGCTATTTACTGGCAGAGGCGGCTGGCTTGCCGGGCTCCCAATCGCCGAAAATGTTGGCGAGGGTATAATCTTTTGCCTGCGCTTCGGTTAGCTGGTGCGCCCATTTCACGCGTGCTTCAGGCGCTCCCCCCGGCCCCGAGGAGTTGTACTCGGCATAATAAGCCGTCTGCTCGGCATCCGGCTTGCTCCAGTTGTGCCATCCTTCGGGCCTGATGTGCCTGCCCAGGTAGCTGTTGAGGAACACGGTTTTGGCGTAGGGCCGCCACGGCCTGCCCAGATAGTATGCGTTGGCCGGCGCGTTGCCCGTGAGGCGGCAGTTCAGGAACACGAAGCCGTAAGGCGTTCCTTCCAACGTGGAGGCCGCCGTCACGTAGTTACCGCCCGCCTTGCAGTAGATTTCGCAGTCCTCAAACACAGCCGTCGACCAGCCGAAGATAAAGTCGGTAGTGCCCTCAATGTAGCAGTTTTTGTAGTACTGGCGGCTCTTTTCGCCGTGCGGATACAGCGTGTCCTGGTTGCCCAGAAAGCGACAGTTTCTGAACATCACTTTATCCCCGTCCACACGCACGGCCACGGCCTGCCCCACCGGGCCGGAGGAGTTCTCGAACGTGATGTTCTCGGCGGTGAAGTCATCGCCAAAAACATAAAAGCTAGTGGAGCCGGTAGTGCCCATCTCTTCGCCGAAACGGTTCTTTTTGGCCGCATAATCGTCGTGGGTCAGGATCGTTTTCCGCACGTCCTCGCCGATAAACGTTACAGCGGTTTTAGACGCAGGCAGCACCAATTTCTCTTTATACAGGCCGTTTTTGATGTAGATGAAAGTGGTGGCTTTCCGGAAATCGGGCACGGCGTTGATGGCTTCCTGCACCGTTTTGAAATCCCCGCTTCCGTCCTGTGCCACCACTAAGTCGTGCGGGTGCTGTGCCTGCACCTGAGTAACGACAAAGCACAGCAACAGGGCAAGTATGGAAGTGTATTTTTTAGAAGTCATTTTAAAGATGCTCTTAGGTATAATCATCCCTCTGCCGCTTCTTCGTCGAGGGCCCCTACCCCCAAGGGGGACTTTTGGATACTAATTCTTCGCCGCTGTTTTGTTCAGGTCTTCCAGTTCCAACGAAGCCATGATGAAGGGTGCCACGGCTTTCGGGTCGTTGTCGCGGCGGGGCTCGTTGATGTAGTACTCATACGTTCCGTCACGGTATGGAGTGCCGCCCAGGCCTGCCACCGCGCACACGTCGGTGATGCTGATCGTGCCGTCGTCATTCTTCTCAATAAAGTTGCTCAGGATACCGCTGTATGCCTTCTGCGCGTTTTGCATATACTGCTGGTCTATATATCCTTTTTTGGTCGCTTTCAGCAAAAAGTAGGTGAACATGCTCGAGGCTGACGACTCCAGGTAATTGCCTTCCCGGCCACCCATGTTCATCACCTGCCACCACAGCCCTGTGTCCCCGTCCTGGTACTGCGCGAGGGCCTTGGCCATTTTCCGGGTAACCTGCAGCACCTCGTCCCGCTTCGGATGGTCCTTCGGCATGAAGTCCAGCACGTCGACCAGCGCCATGGCGTACCAGCCCATCGCGCGGCCCCACACGTTCGGCGATTGCCCGGTCTGCGGGTCCGCCCATTTCTGTTCCCGGCTCTCGTCCCAGCCGTGGCGCCACAGGCCTTTTTCAGCATCCCAGGTATGCTTGTCCACCAGTATGATTTGGTTTGCCACTTCATCAAAAAGCGCGGGCTCGTTGAACTCTACTGCGTACTGCGCCAGAAACGGCGAGCCCATGTATAAACCGTCGAGCCACATCTGGTGCGGGTAGATTTTCTTGTGCCAGAAACCGCCCTCCGACGTGCGCGGCTGGGTGCGCATCTGGTCGCGCAGGTTTTCTAAAGCCATTTTATACTTGTTATCGCCGGTTTCTTTGTACAGCTCGATCAGGAACTTGCCCGGGTTCACGCGGTCGATGTTGTAGTCCGATTTTTTGTAGGTTCTGATGCTGCCGTCCGCACTGATCATGGTGTCGGCGAAGGCCTGTATATAAGTCAGGTACTTCGGGTCGCCGGTTTTCTCCCATACCCGCTCAATGGCGCTGGCGAACAGGCCCTGGGTATAATCCCACTTCGGCGCGTCCTTGAAATCGATCATCCAGCCCTCCGGGTTTCGCTGGATGTCAGAGTCGGCCATCCAGACGGAATAGGGTTTTTGGGCGGGAGAAGTTATTTCCTGGTTGGCTGTAGTGGCGGTGCCACTGTTGCCGGAGCCGCAAGCGGCTGTTACCACCAAGGCAATCATCAACGCATAGGTGTATAATCTCATAGTTCGTTTTTTCTGGTGTCAGTGTTCCTGTTCTGCTACTCTGCCGGTGTCCAATTATCGGTGCCGTCCAGTATGGTGGCGGGTTGGTATTTCTTTGCCTCCCGCTTCTTCAGCTGCTTTGCCCAGGCCACGCGTGTTCCGGGGGAGGCGCCGGGGCCCTTGGAGTGATGCTCTGCGTAAAACGCTGTTTTCTCCGCCTCCGGCTTATTCCAGTTATGCCAGCCTTCAGGCCTGATGTGGTTGCCCAGCGTGGTGTTGATGAAAACCGTTTGCGCGTAAGGCCTCCAGGGGCGGCCCAGGTATACTTTGGTGGCCTGGTCGGAGGCGGTGACCGTGCAGTTCAGGAAAACGAAGCCGAAGTCCTGCCCCTGTGGGGTAGAGGCGGCGGTGATGTAGGAGTTCTTTTTGCAGTGGATGGTGCAGTTCTCGAACACCACCGTGGCCGGGCCGAAGATGAAGTCGGTGGTGCCCTCGATGTAGCAGTTCCGGTAGTACTGGCGGCTGTTGTCGACGCCCGAGTAGAGCGTGTCCTGGTTGCCGATAATGCGGCAGTTCTCGAACACGCAGCGGTCTGCCTCCACGTGCAGCGCCACCGCCTGCCCTACCGGGCCCGCGTCGTTCTCGAAGGTGATGTTCTCGGCCCTGAAATCATTGCCCTGCACCAGCACCGTGTAAGACGTAAAGGTGTTGATGTCGCCTTTGCCGGAGAAATCTCCCCACCGGATGATGGTGTTTTCCTTGCTTTCGCCGATGAAGGAAATGCTCGTTTTCCAGGAGGGCACGACCACTTTCTCCCGGTATACCCCATTCCTGATCATGATCTCGACACGCTCCAACGGAAAGGCGCGCACGGCATCCACGGCGGCCTGCACCGAGGTATGGTCGCCGCTTCCGTCCTGCGCCACCACCAGCGTTTGCTGCTGTGCCTGTGCTGCAAAAAGCGTGAGGGAAAAAAGTATCAGGGCCAGTAATTTCATATCTTCTCGTTTATGCGGACCAAGCTGTTCAGGTATACCTCGAGGTTAGTGTACTGCCTGTCGAGGGTATACCCTGCGGCATCAGCAGCGCTTTCGGGGTTCAGTTTGTGCTTCGTTTCCCAGGCATCGGGCATGCCGTCCTGGTCTGTGTCGGCCGGAGCCGGGGCTGAGGCCAGTTCAGGCCAGCCGCCCACATCCTGCTGGCTGTCGATGATGCCGTTCTGGTGCTTCCCGCTTTTCGCGCTGTTCTCCCGCACTTCACGCAACACCCGCTCATCCACTTTGTCGCGTCTGTAGCTGGCGCCCGCATGGGCCAACACCAGGCTGTATGCCTCCTGTGCTGACTGCCCGCGCAACGCCGCCACCTCAAACTGATTTCCCGCCAAAGCCGAGTCGGGGTGCGCCATGCGCACGCCCAGGGCATTGTACTGCGTGATCTCCGCGTTGCCCTCCATCACATTCCCGGCTATATAAAACTGACCGTATGGCGCGTAGGGCTCCAGCAGCCTGTCGTTCTTGGATTCAGGCGTGGCGGGCCCTGGCTTGTAGTAGTTGTTCACCATGTTGTAACGCCCCTTTTCGCCGCCGTACACACTGTTCCCTCCCCAGTTGTAAATCACATTATTTTGGAAATCAACCAGTTCGTCCGGCGAGTTTTTGGTAGAGCTGGACCCGCTGAAACGGGGCATGCGGCTCATATGGCTCGCAATCAGGTTATGGTGAAAAGTAGCGCCTCCCCCTCCCCAGATACCGCCATACCCATGGTTGCCCTTTGCGTGCACCGACTCGTTCAGGCTTTCCGAGATGATACACCACTGCAGCGTGAAGTCCTTGTTGCGGTAAAAGGAAGCGCCTTCATCCGTTGCCCAGCTCATGGAGCAGTGGTCTACGATGATGTTGCTCCGGCCTTTGTTCCCGCTGATGGCATCTGCCTCCACGCCCTTCGTGTCGCCCAGCCGGAAGCGAAGGTACCGGATGATGACGTTATCGGCCTTGACATTGACCGGGTTATACCGCACCGTGATCCCGTCGCCGGGTGCCGACTGGCCTGCGATGGTGATGTCGCTGTTGTTGATGTCCAGCGGCGACTCGAGGTCGATGTAGCCGGCCACGGCAAACACCACTGTTCTGGCACCGTGCTTCTGAATCGCATCACGCAAACTGCCGGGGCCATCATCGTTCAGGTTGGTCACCACCACCACCTGGCCGCCGCGGCCGCCCGTGGTATACCTGCCAAAGCCCTCCGCGCCGGGGAAGGCCAGCACCTTGTCGCTACTGCTTTCCGCAGCGCGCGCTGGTGCGCCGCTGGTGGCTTGCCGGACACAGCCCGCAAAGCATACGACCAGAAAGCCCAGCGCCAGCGCTAAAAACCTACCTCCCATACCTATATGATTTCTTATAGATTATACATACCCACTGGCGCATCCGAAAGGAATGTTCCGCTGCGCCAGCAGTCTCTACTGCAGTTTCCCGAAACGCACCAGCACCGGCTGTGCCAGTTCCTGGGCGGTTTTCTGGAGGTACTGCATAAACTGCTCCTCCGTCTTGATGCCATCCGGCTCCAGTTCCCAGGCTGCCAGAAAATAGTACTCCACCTGATTATCGGCCGGTTTCAGCATCACCACGTGGCTGTTGCTGTCTTCTGTAAACTCCAGCAGGTCGCGCGGCCGGAAAAGCACCGCGATACCGAGGTTGTCTCCATCGCCGTTGAGGCTTTGCTTGCCGTAGCTGGCCATATATCCCCAGGCTTTGTCGGTTCCGGGACTGGTATGGAGGGTGGCCTTTTTGTCTTTGTTGAGACCGGTGCTCAGGTTTTGCGGCGTCGCGCCTGTTACCCGCACCTGGTGGTGCGTCAGGCGGCTGCCCGCGTGGATGCTCAGCAGCGACTGCACATCCATCGTCATACCCGCCACTTTCCAGCCGTAGTAAGTAGTTTGGATAGCGGAAAACATGTCGCCGTTTTCCCTGATCACGCTGATCATACTGTCGGTCTCGGCCACGCGGTTGGCCTGCCCCCCGTGGAACATGGCCAGCGTGCCCACGCCCAGCGCTTTGCCCACTTTCAGCACATCCATACCCCAGGGCTGCTCTTCGTGGTAGGAGTCGAAGCCGTCCTGGCCCACCTGCTGCAGCACCATGTCCTTCGTCTTCTTGCCGAACACGTCGGTGCCGTTGCGCCAGTCGAGGTAAAAGCGGTAGCCCACTTTATCTGATTCCCAGCCGGGGCCTTCGTAGCGTATAAAGTAGGAATGGTCCGTGTGCTCGTCGGGCACCCGCAGCGAGTCGACGTTCTCGAACGTGCCGCCTATATACTTTCGGTTCTGGAACGCGCCGCCCACCTTCCGCGACAGTTCTGCCTGCGTGCGCTTGTTATAGGCGCGCGGGGCAGTGCCTTTCTCGTTGTAACGCACGGTGAGGGTGCGGCTGGCCTTCGGGGCAAGCTGGCCGAGCACCAGCACGATGCCTCTGTGCTGGGGATCGTGTAGGTTATACTGGCTGGCGATCTCGTTTCTGCCGTCGAGCACCACAAAAGCCTGCGGGTTAAAGGCCGGTGCCTGCTTCCGGATTTCCTCTTCGGCCATGTATACCATCGCCTCTTCCCGCTGCTGGCCCAGTGGGTTGGACACCGTGACCGTGAACGACTTCGGGAACTGCTTTTTCAGGTTTTGCGCCAGCAGGCTCCCCGTTTGCCAGAGGGCCAGCAGCAGCAGGAGGCACATGGCACCTACTTTGGATGTCGCAGTTAGTTTCAGCATACTCTCTTTCAATTTTGTCTTGTTACTATATAGCATCTTTCGCTTCGCCCTGTATACTTTGCCTTGGCAACGCAGGACATTCGCACTACCGCCGCTATCGTCACTTTTTATGGACAGTTTAAGTTTCCATTTACACAAGCTGGACGAATTATCCTCCTGGTTTACCCACCCCTGCCCCTCCCAAGAGGGGAATTTTCACAATTGCCGGATTTCCCTCCTCGGAGAGCCAGATTTATATATAGCAGTTGATTGCAACTTGGGTTAGATGGTTAGATGGCTACATCGGTTGATGGCTGAAAAACATGTATGGCTTTCAGCAATGCAGCCATTTAACAATTAAACCATTCAGCCATTTGCCTTCAACGTTGCCCTATTTATAAACCCTGCCGGACAGCTTCCCGCCTCTTGCTGCTAGTTCACCTGGCCTTCCGTGATGTCTTTCACGAGGCTGTTGATGTATACTTCGATGTTGTCATAGGCGGTGCTGAGGCTTCGGCCGTTGGGGTTTGCCTTTGCAGGGTCTAGCTTCTGCGCCTTCTCCCACTCGTCGGGCATGCCGTCGCCGTCAGTGTCAACTGGTGCGGGCATTGCCGCCAGTTCCGGCCAGCCGCCCACGTCGCTTTGGCTGTCGATGATGCCTTTCTCGCTGCCGCCGGAGCCTGGGGCCGTATAGGTGCCGTTGCGCACATTGTCCAGCACGCGCTCGTCCACCGCGTCCCGTTTCAGCGAGGCGCCGCCATAGGCCAGCACCCGCTCATAGGCCTCCTGTGCGGTATGGGTGGTCACGTTGTCCTGGATCGGGTGCGGCGCAGTCTGCCTTATCGCGGCTTTGTCGGCCTCGGGCACGGTGCCGTAGCTCCCATGGAACTGGTTGAAGACGCCATAGGCCCAGTTATCGCTGGTGGCCCGGCTGCTGCCATCCACGTAGTTGCCGTTGATGTAAAACTTGCCCCAGATATCATATACCTCCGTGCCGCTGACTTTATTTTTGTCGATGGACAGGATGCGCTCTTTTTTGGTTGTGACCGGACCAGGCTTGTAGTAGCAGTTCACGATGTTCACGTTCATCGCCTCGCCGCCGTAGGCGCTGTTGTTGCCCCAGTTGTAGAGCACGTTGTTCCGCAGGTCCACCAGGTCGGTCAGGGCGAAGGCTTTGCCTGCCTCCTCGCCCAGGCGCGGGTTGCGGCTGTCGTGGTGGGCCAGCAGGTTGTGGTGGAACGAGGCGTTTTTACCGCCCCAAATCCCGCCATACCCATGCGCGCCCTTCACGTGCGTGGAATTGCGCAAACTCTCCGAAATGATGCTCCACTGCAAGGTGAAGTTCTCGTTGGCGTAAAACGACACGCACTCATCCGTCGACCAGCTCATGGAACAGTGATCCACGATGATGTTTTTGTGGAACCTGCCGCCCAGCGCGTCTCCCTCCTGCTGCTGCTCGTCGCCCATTCGGAAACGCATATACCGTATGATCACGTTATCGGCGTTTACACTGACAGGGTAGTTTTTGAGGGTGATGCCGTCGCCGGGGGCCGTCTGCCCCGCGATGGTGACATCGCCCAGGCTGATGTTCAGGTTAGCTGCCAGCGCGATTGTTCCGGAAACCTCGAACACGATTATGCGGGCACCTGCCGTGGCAAGGGCC
The DNA here is from genome assembly GCF_022601975.1 of Pontibacter sp. E15-1. Classification (GTDB taxonomy): domain Bacteria; phylum Bacteroidota; class Bacteroidia; order Cytophagales; family Hymenobacteraceae; genus Pontibacter. The sequence continues at coordinate 35,650 of NZ_JAKVIR010000032.1, read as the reverse complement.
GCCCTCAGGCTCCCCGCTCCCGCGTCGTTCAGGTTGGTGACTTTGATGACTTTTCCGCCACGCCCTCCGGTAGCGTCTCTGCCGAAGCCCTCTGCCCCCGGAAAAGCAAGCGCCGCCTCGTTCACAGGCGTAGGGCCCTCTTCTGCTGGCTCCACTACTACCACCGGCGCGGGCTCATCCTGCTTTCCTTTACAATCCGTTAAGGCGAAGGACAGCGCGGCGCTTATCAACAGAAAAGGAAACTTCATTTTTGTGGCAGGCATAGGATGCTCTAAAATGGTAAAAACCTGCCACGGTAAATTTTGCCGCGGCAGGCCTGTAAGTTTTTAGCTATCTCCAGCGCGGGTCACCGGCGCTGCTCTTACCGGCGAAACCGGCGTCTTTGATCGTGAAGTTCCCGCTTTTCTGGTCCTGAAACAGGTCGGCAGCGGTGCCGCTGTACACGGTCAGGTTCGGGATCTCGTTGCCGGTGGCCATATAGTCGGAGGTGGCGTAGCTGCCACTGGACTGCACCAGTGTGCCCGAGCCGGCTCTAATGCCTTTCACGCCGGCATCCTCGCCTACTTTCTTGCCTCTCCCGACAATGTTATTGCGGAACATAACGCCCTGCGTCACTTCAAACGAGCCGAAATCCACGAGGTAGCGCGACGCTTCCGGCGCCTCGTTGAACGTTGAGTTCTCGATCAGAATAGAATTTGCGGCGCTCTTGCTGGTAACTGGCCGTTCTATTTTGTAGAAGGTGCTATTCGTGAAGATGATGTTGTTGACCGTGGCCCCGGAGTTGTCGATGGCCAGTACGCCGTAATTTGCCACGCTGTCGATCACGCTGTTGTTCACCACAAAGTTATTGACCGTTACCCCGCCGGTTTTGATGCGGGCGATGCCCCGGAAGATTTCGGCGCGAGTAGACTCAAACTTGATCTTGCCAATGGTCGCGGCCTTATCGATGTTGAACACATACACCCCGCTGTAGTCACTGCCCTTCAGGTACAGGTCTTTGAACACCACAGAGTCCACTGCGCTGCCTTCGGCGAAGTTGAAGTTACTGGTAAAGAAGATGGTGGCTTTGGCCGGATCCACGGTGTTCTCGCTCATAATGGTCACTGACCTGTCGAGGTTCACGGTGTTGGCGATGGTATAGGTCACGCCTTTCTTCAGGATCACGATGCTTCCCGATTCAATCTGCAGGAGCGTGTCTTCCAGCACTGAGGGCCGGTCGGTAAAGCGCGTCAGGTCCACCACGTTGCCCACAACCGGGGCGTTGGTCATGAAGCTGAGGTAGCCCACCAGGCGGGTATCCCGGAAAATCTCGGCTCTGTAGTTTGTGCTGGCGGCCAGCCCGGTCACAAATTTCTGCCGGGCAGCCAGTTCCTCTTCCGTCAGGGTTACTTCGATGGGGTCGCCGGCAGGGGCGCCCGCTGCCGTTTGCGGCGTCAGCACTAGCTTGGTGAGCCCGGCTCGCTCCCGCCACTTCAGCAGCACGGCTTTGTCGGTGATGTCGCTGGTCAGCAGCGGCTGCAGGATCTGCTCCCCCCGGATCGTGAAGCCCGAGCTCACAGCAAAATACTTCGACTCAGGCCTTTCCCCCAGCGCGTTCGCCTTGATGCGGGCATAGTATTTCTGCCGTACCTCCAGCTGCTCATCCGTCAGCACGATGCCTGCCGTGTCTGTTTGGGCCGACAGGAGGATGGGTGTCTGGAACAGCGTATCGGCGGCGACTTCCACGGTATAGGTAACGCCGCTGCCGCTGGCGGTATAAAGCGAGGAGTTCCAGGTCAACTTCACCTGCGTCTCGCCACTCACGGCCTTCACCGCACCGGCTGGCGTGAACATGCGCATCGGCTCCAGTTTGTCGGGGTCGTCTTCGCAGGCAAAGGCCAGGGCGGCCAATAGGATAACCGGAATCAGGCTTCGTATCTTCTTTATAGCTAATTTCATGTCGTAACGGTTTGTTGTTCGTAAATCCAGTTATCTGTTAGTATCCGTAGTCCTGCGTCAGCCGGTAGTTCTGGTTGAGCACGCCGCTGTAGATGGGGAAAAGCTCCGACTTGTTCGGCTCAAACGCCACGGCAAAGCTTTCGATGTAACTCTGGTCTACAGAGGCTGCCCAGTTCACTCGGGTATACTCGGCGGGCGAGGTGACAGGGGCGGGCGTATACATGGCGTTGGCAACGGACCCTCCGAACAGCTCGAAGTCTGCCACCTCTGCCGGCACCGTGGTGTCTACCAACGGGGTAGGTTTATGGTACACGTAGGTCGGCACATTGGCATACCGTCCCTCCCTGTTCATCAGCGCTGTCAGATCGGCCCTTGTCCCGTTGATGGTGGAGGCCAGTTTGTTCCAGCGGATCAGGTCATACTTGCGGATGCCCTCGCCTCCAAACTCCAGTAGCCGCTCCTGCATAATCGCCTTGAAGAAGCCCTCCTGGTCTGTGGGTGTGGTGCCCATGCGCTCCAGGTTCCCGGTAAAGGCCCGGCTCCTCACCTGCTCATACGCCGCCATGGCCTGCGCCGTCGGCCCGTTCAGCTCGTTCTCAGCCTCGGCATACATCAGCAGCACATCCGCGTAGCGCAGCACCGGCCAGTTAATGCCCAGGTTCTGTGCGGTTCCGTCGATGCTGGTCCAGTACTTCCTGAACTTGCCATCGCGCATCTGCGACAGGCGCGTCATCTCTTTATTGTCTTCCTTGTTGATCTGGAAGAAGGCGAGGGTAACATCCCGGCGCACGTCTGCGATCGAGTCGAACGCATAGAAGTAGGTCGGTATAGCCTCCAGCTGCCCGTTTGCCTGGCCATACTTGGAGGTCTTGTCGATACGGAGGCCGTTGCTGTAGCCCAGTTTGCTGTCTGTTTTGGAGTTACCGCCAAAGGCGCCTATCTCAAAGAGCATCTCGTGGGTGGCCCCGCCGCTTGTGCCGGTATGGAGGTCTTTGAACACCTGCTCATAATCGGGGTTCAGGCTGTGCCGGCCGCTCTCGATGATGTCGAGCGTTTCCTGGCGGGCAATCTCATAGTAGTCTTTGTAATCGGCTCTGCGCTCTAGCTGGCGGCTGTCTCTGCGCAGGGCATACCCGCCACGGGCCAGGGCCATGCGGGCGCGCAGCCCTTTCACCGCCGATTTGGTGATGCGTGTGCTGGGGTCTCCGGACTCTGACTGCCACGGCACCAGTTCCACAGCCAGATTCAGGTCCTCCAGCAGGCGGTCGTAAATCACGTCCTGGTCTGTTTTGGTCAGGTACAGGTCTACCTGATCTGCCGAAGGCTCAAATGGCGCAGGCAAATCCCCCCAGTTGCGGATCAGCTCGTGGTAGAAAATGGCGCGAAGCGTGAGCGCCTCGCCGTGCAGCTTCCGCATCGCGGCCTGTTCTGCGGGCGTGCCGCTGTTGTATAGGGCGGAGGCCGGGATGTACTTGATAGCGATGTTCGCGCGCTCTATACCCTCATACAGCTGCAGAAAGGGCCTGTTCAGCTCGGTGTTGTCGGGGCTCACGCCCAACCCGCTGATGCCCCTGCGGTCGAGGGGGTTGTAGGTGCCGCCAATCCGAAAATCATCGGCGGCGTTTGGGTATAGGGTGGAGATACGGCTACCGTAGCCGTTGTCGCCCATCAGGCTGTTGTAAATGCCCGTCACGGCCGAGTTGGCATAGCCCACGCTCGTAAACACGCCATCCTGCGAGATGGTGGAGGGGTTTTCCACGTCCAGGTAATCCTCGCAGGACGAGAACAGGACCATGCCACCCAGGGCCAGTGGTAAAAACAGCGATTTTATATAGCTTTTATTCATTTTCATCACCTTTAAGAAATTAGAAAGTAACATTAACACCACCCAGTATGTAGCGGCTGCGCGGATAGGCCGCATAGTCCACGCCCGGGGTCAGGGGGTTGCTTCTGCGGGTGCTGGCCTCTGGGTCGTAGCCGGAGTAGCTGGTGAAGGTATGCAGGTTGTTCACGGTGGCATACACCCTGAAGTTGGAGAACACCTTCGTCTTGTCTACCAGGTGCTTTGGCAGGGTATAGCCCAGGGTCACGTTGCTGATGCGCAGGAAAGAGCCGTCTTCGATGGCGAAGGAGTGCAGGAAATACTGGCCCAGCGGGGGCGTCCAGTACTGGGCATTCTGGTTCAGGGCCGACAGCGCTTCCGGGTTGGTCACTAACTGGCCGTTGTCATCAAACCGTCTCCAGCGGTCGGTCATCAGCTCCAGCATGTTGTTGTCGCGGTACAGGTACTGCGTGGTGAACTCGATCTTGTTGGCATTGTACACTTTGTTGCCATAGGAGAAGTTGAGGAACACGCTCAGGTCGAAGCCTTTATAGGCGAACTGCTGGTTAAAGCCCCCGATAAACTTCGGCTGGGAGCTGCCTAGCACGGTTCTGTCGTCAGGCGTGATCATGGCGTTGTCGTTATCGGTCAGATCTTTCAGCTTGAGGTCGCCCGGCTGCGGGTCTCTGTTGCCCAGGGCCACATCCTTGGTGTTTGGCACCCCGTCTTTCAGGGTATAGCTCCAGGCACCGGTGGCCTCGTTCAGGGTGGCGTTGAAATCATCCACGGTGTAGAACCCGTCCGTCACGTAGCCATAGTACTGCCCGATTGGCTGGCCCACCTCCACCAGGAAGTCCTGCAGGTTGTTCACCCAGCCCGACTCCACCAGGTATGACTGCTGCGGGTTTCCGTCAGAGTCAGATCCGAGGCTCACGATTTTGTTTCTGTTAAAGGCAATGTTGAAGTTGGCGTTCCAGGTGAAGTCGCTGTTGTCGACCACTACCCCGTTCAGTTGCAGCTCTATGCCTTTGTTCTCTGTTTTTCCGATGTTCTGCAGCTGATCGGAGTAACCGCTGGTTTGCGGGATCTTGGCCAGCAGCAGCAGGTCGCTGGTGTTGTTTTTGTATACATCCACCGAACCGCTAATCCTGTTGTTGAACAGCGAGAAGTCGAGGCCCAGGTTGCGGGCCACCGTGGTTTCCCAGGTCAGGTTAGAGTTGGCCAGGCTGTTGGACACAAAGCCCGGCGTGATGGACTCAGAAAAGGCATAGCCATAGTCAGAAGAGTTGGTGAACATCGTTTTCCAGAGGTCCACCCCGATGCGGTTGTTGCCGACCTCACCCACACTCACGCGCAGCTTCAGGTCCGACAGCCAGTCGTCGGTGCCCCGCAGGAAGCTCTCGTCGGCGATATGCCAGGCAAGAGAGGCCGAAGGAAAATAACCTACGCGGTTATCCGGAGAGAAAAGCGAGGAGGCGTCGCGGCGCAGGTTCACCACGGCACGGTATTTTTCTTTGAAGCTGTAGGAGGCGCGCCCGAAGAAAGAGAGCAAACGCTGCTCCTCTTCGAAGGTGCGCGGGGCATCCTGGATCAGGCCTGCTGGCGGGGTAGCTTTGTCTATACCTGCCCACGCCTGCGCTGCCGTGATATCCACGGGCAGGTATTTTGTGATGATCGTACTCGACTTGTCGTTGCGCTGCCATATCTCATGGCCCAGCAACATATCGATGCGGTGGTTTTCGGCAAAGTTCAGGCGGTAGTTGATGACGTTCGAGTTGGTCAGTGCCAGCGACTCCCCTGCCCTGATCTCAGACACAGGCATACCCGCGTTCTGGCGGGCAAGGCTGGTAAACGGCCCGTCAAAATCGTAGCGGTCTCTGTTGGTGTTTGTGATGCCGAACACGGTTTTATAGGTCAAATTCTTGATCAGCTCGTAGCTGAACCAGCCGTTTACCAGCACATCGGTTCTATGGTCTTCCCGCAGTTCCTGGTTGGCCAGCAGCACCGGGCTGATCAGGTTGGTGAGGTTCGCGAACTCAGGGTCAAACTCGTCGGCGGTGCTCTCCATACCCGGCGCCACGAAAGGCCTGAAGCGCACGGCGTTCCGCAAGCGGTTGTTGCCCTGCGAGCCGGTGTTGGAGGTGCCCACGCCATCAATCAGCTGGCGGCTGTAGCGGGTGCTCAAGCCAACCCGCAGCTTGTCGGTGGCCCGGTGATCGAACTTGAAGGAGGCCAATGTTCTCTGGAAGCCAGAGTTCAGCATGATGCCCTCTTCATCGGTGCGGTTGAGCGTGAAGTTGAAGGAGGTTTTCTCGGTGCCGCCGGTCACACCCAGAATATGGGTCTGGCTGGAGGCGTCGCGCCCAAACACCTCATCCTGCCAGTCCGTGAACGGCATGTTCTGGTAGATATCCAGATCCTCGTACAGGCCGTAGCGCTGCGTAAAGGAGTTACGGGTCTGCTCATCGGTATTGTAGTTGTAGATCTCGTGCTGGTACTTCACGTAGTCGTAGGGCTTCATCACGTCCAGCTTGTTCACGATGCTGCGCACCCCGGCAAAGCCATTGTAAGTCACCTGTGTGGGCATGGCCACGCCGCCCTTGGTCGTGATCACGACCACGCCATTGGCACCGCGCGCACCATATATGGCCGTGGACGCCGCGTCTTTCAGCACGTCAATCGACTGAATCTCCTGCGGAGACAACACCGAAAGCGCGTTCTCCATCTGGATACCGTCCACGATATACAGCGGCGAGTTATCCTGCGTGATGGAGCCGCCGCCGCGCACCCGGATCTGGATCTCAGCGCCCGGCTGGCCCTCTGAGGTGGTTACCTGCACCCCCGCCAGCCGGCCGGCCAGCGCCTCTGCGGCTGTGCTTACAGGTATGTCCTTCAGCTGCTTCGCCCCTACCGACGAAACAGAGCTTGTCAGCTCGCTTCTAGGCACGGCCTGGTACCCGATGATTACCACCTCTTCGATGGCCTTGGCGTCCATGGCCATCGTCACGTTAACGGCGGAGCGCCCGTTCACCGACACCTCCTGCGCCTTGTAGCCGATATAGGTAAACACCAGCACCGCCTGCCCGTTGGGCACCGACAGCCTGAAAACCCCCTCTGTATCCGTAGCTGTGCCGTTGGCGGCAGAGCCTTTTTCCAGCACCGTCACTCCCGGCAGCGCCTGGCCGTTCTCGTCTGTCACCTTCCCGGTCACGGAAATGCTTTGGGCCAGCGCCCCGGCAATCGCGGAGAAGAAGAAAGCAAGCGTCAACAAATACCTCATCTTCCGTAGTAAAGCGTTTCGCATAAGTTGTGTATTAAGATGTATAATATTTAAATGTATCCTGTCCTGTCTTGCTTTTCGCCGCCCGCCTGGCGCATTCTGTAGCGGTAACGCCCGCCATCCGCCGGTTTTAACATTGGGCAACAGTTGCTATTCTCCTGTTGAAAAAAGGCGCTGAGGCTTTATTTAGGCCTGTTTTAACGCTTCATAATGATTAATCACTTACTGATTCTGAGCAATCAATTGCGCAACCGATTGCATGTTATAAATAATTCAGCTTAATCACAAAAAAATAATGGAATAATTTTTAACACAGCGGCAAAAACAGGTTTAAGAATCCCTGTTTCCACATTAAATGAAATGTCAGCACTTACTCACTGGAAAAGAGAATTAGCATGCATCCAGCGTAAAAAAGGATTTTTTAGTAGCATAATTCAAAAAAAATAGTAATTTGCGCAAACGTTTACACGCACCATACTCATACCTATGAGCATTACTTATAATACACGCCACGCCATACACCCAAACGACAGCAAAGCCTACGACACGGCGAAGCTCCGTGAGGCTTACCTGATCGAGGATTTGTTTCAGGATGGGGAGATTAGGATGGTGTATACCCTGTATGACCGTCTGATTGTGGGGGGCGCACAGCCAACGGCCGAGCCATTGCTGCTGGAGACGACCCTGACACCCCGCTCCGAGCAGTGTATGGAACACAATGCCTGCCCATACCCCCCTACCCACGACCGGCGCATGGAGGCCTAACACAGGCCTATCGTTGTTTGCCACCGACATTTTTACACTACGCGTATGCAAAGCAAATCCAAAGTAACGATTCATGACATCGCCGAGAAGCTCAACATCACGGCTTCCACGGTTTCGCGCGCCCTAAACGACAACCCCCGGATTAGCGACGTCACCAAAAAGGCCGTGCTGAAGGCGGCGAAGCAACTCAACTACCAGCCCAACAACATCGCGGCTGCGCTCCGCAACGGCAAAAGCTACATTATCGGCATCATCGTGCCCACCGCCGACCGGAGTTTTTTCGCCTCGGTGGTGCGCGGTATCGAGGAAGTGGCCAACAAACTGAACTACAAGGTCATCATCAGCCAGTCGTACGACAGCCACGAGAAGGAGATCCAGACCATCGACGCCCTGCTGAGCGCGCGCGTGGACGGCATCATCGCCTCGATCGGGAAGAACACGGAGAGTTTCGACCATTACAAGCGCATTGAGCGGGAAGGCATTCCGCTCGTGCTTTTTGACCGCACCACCGACCTGCTGGAGGTAAGCCAGGTGATGATAGACGACTACCTGGGCGCCTACAAAGTGGTGGAGCACCTGATCCAGCAGGGCTGCAGCCGCATCGGCCACTTCACCAGCCCCAAGAATGTCAGCATCTTCAGGGAGCGCCTGCGCGGCTACGTGGATGCGCTGAAGAACTACGGCATCCCCTACGACGAGGAGCTGGTGGTGAAAAGCAACCTGCAGCTGGAGGACGGCCGCGAAAGCATGAAACAGCTCCTCACGCTCCGCGACAGGCCCGATGCCGTTTTCTCGTCCAGCGACTTCGCCGCGATGGGCGCCATGCAGGTGCTGAAGGAAAACAAGATCAGGATTCCGGAGGAAGTGGCGCTGGCAGGCTTCAGCAACGACCCGTTCACCTCCTTCACCGACCCGGCCCTGACCACGGTAGACCAGTTTAGCCTGACAATGGGCAAGAAAACCGCGGAAGTCTTCTTTGAGCAGCTGCGGGCGGGCAAAAAGGAGGTAGTGCCTCAGAAGATCGTGTTGAAGCCAGAGCTGATCATCCGGGAGTCTTCGCTACGGAAGAAATAAGCCTTCCGGCCAAACCCCGCTAAAAACCCATACCTGATATTGTCTGACTCTGAAGACAAACCAAACTTATACCACCACAGCAAACGCTGATACCATGAAGCCATTAAACAGACAGACAGCACAACTCCCAAACCAGCGACCGGTAAAGGTGCTGCAGTTTGGCGAGGGCAATTTCCTCCGCGGATACGTGGACTGGATGATTGACGTCCTGAACGAGAAGACCGCCTTTAACGGCGCGGTGGCGGTGGTGCAGCCCCGCGACAGGAGCCGCCGGACCATCGAGGCGCTCCGGCAGCAGGACGGCCTGTTCCATGTGCTGCTGAACGGCATCCGGCAGGGCGAGCCCACGCAGGAAAAGCGGCTGATCAGCTGCATAGCCAGCGCCCAGAACCCCTACGACGGCTACGCCGCCTACCTTGCGCTTGGCGAGAACCCCGACCTGGAGTTCATCTTCTCGAACACCACGGAGGCGGGCATCGCCTTTGACGCGGGAGATACCAGCATCGACAGCATCCCGGCTAGTTTCCCGGGCAAGCTGACGGCCCTGCTCTACCACCGCTTCAGGCATTTTGGCGGTGACCCGGCCAAAGGACTCACCATCATACCCACCGAACTGATTGAAAACAACGGTACCGCGCTGCGCCAGATCGTGCTGCAGTATGCCAAGAACTGGCAGTTGCCCCAGGGTTTTGCCGATTGGGTGCAGGCGCACCTCGCCTTCTGCAACACCCTCGTGGACCGCATCGTGCCGGGCTTCCCAAAAGACACCATAGACGCCGTGCAGCAGGAACTGGGCTACGCCGATAACCTGGTGGTGACGGCCGAGCCATACCACCTGCTGGTGATCGAGGCCCCGGATGCGGTGCGACAGGCGTTCCCGGCCCAGGAAGCCGGGCTGCAGGTAAAGTTTGTGGATGATCTCACCCCTTACCGCACCAGCAAAGTGCGCATCCTGAACGGGGCCCATACCACGCTGGTGCCGGTGGCTTACCTGCACGGGCTGCGCACAGTGCAGGAGGCCGTAGAAGACGAGCAGACAGGCCGCTTCATCCGGGAGGCCATCTATAGTGAGATCGTGCCTACGCTGGATATGCCGGACGACGAGCTGAAGCAGTTTGCCGACGACGTGATCGAGCGTTTCCGAAACCCCTTCATCCGCCACGAACTGCTCTCCATCTCCCTGAACTCCATCTCGAAATACAAGGTGCGCGTGCTCCCCTCGGTGCTGGCCTATGCCGCCCGCAAGGGCCGGTTGCCCGAGCACCTGCTCCAGGCGCTGGCAGCGCTCATCCTCTTCTACAAAGGCACGTGGCGCGGCAAGCGCATTCCGCTGAACGACGCGCCCGAGGTGCTGGCGTTTTTTGAACAGGCATGGCAGCAAGGCGATGCGGAGGCTGTGGTGACGGCGACTCTGGCTAACACCGCCTTGTGGGATACCGATTTAACGCAGGTGGCGGGTATGGCCGAAGCCGTGACCGCCCACCTAAGGCAACTGCAGCAAACAGAGGCGACCATTTCCGCAAAATAGCAGAATTGGCGCAGGTTGAACGCATCTAAAAGTGCAATGAATTATGCTCTATGTGGTACTCTAGCATTAGAGTAATTAAGGCTAGAAGTCTTGACCGTTTGTTAACTTGATTTTCATGACTCTCATAGAGTCTATAAATCCTATTGTTTGTTACCAAAGCTTGTAATCCGTCACTTACAAGTAAACGTTTTAAATTTTATCAACCTTTATTCATTTTTTTAACAAAATGATAAAGATTTGATGCGTTTAACCTGGAATTGGCGCGCGACACTTTAAAAATCAAGAATACTTTTTAACTTGTAATTTCAACCAAGCAAGACATATGTCTTTCCTAGACGAGAATTTTTTACTTCAGACCAAGGCAGCACAGCATCTCTACCACGGGCACGCAAAAAACTTGCCCATCATCGATTACCATTGCCACCTGTCGCCGGAGGCCATCGCCACCGACAGAAAGTTTGACAACCTGACCCAGGCCTGGCTGGAGGGAGACCACTACAAGTGGCGCGCCATGCGCGCCAACGGCGTGCCGGAGCGCTATTGCACCGGCGACGCCGATGCTTACGCCAAGTTTGAGAAGTGGGCCGAAACGGTGCCCTATACCATGCGCAACCCGCTCTACCACTGGACGCATCTGGAGCTGAAGCGCTACTTTGGCGTGGAGAAGATCCTGAAGCCCGAAACGGCCCGCGAAATATACAACACCTGCACCGAGCTGCTGCAAACCGACGCCTACAGCGTGCGCGGCCTGCTGCGCAAGATGAACGTGACGGTGGTCTGCACCACCGACGACCCCATCGACTCGCTGGAGCATCACCGGAAAATAAAAGAAGAAAACTTCGGCCTGCAGGTGCTTCCTGCGTTCCGCTGCGACAAGGTGCTGGCCATCGACAGCCCGGAGATATTCCTGCCCTACCTCCGCCAGCTCGAACAAGCCTCCGATGTCTCCATCGGCAACTTCCGGCAGCTGCTGGACGCCCTGACGCAACGGCACGACTTCTTCCATGCGCAGGGCTGCCGCCTCTCCGACCACGGCCTCGAAACCATCTATGCCACCCCGTATACCGATGGGGAGATCAGCCGGATTTTTGACAAGGCCCTGCAGCAACAGGATCTGACGCAGGAGGAGGCGCTGAAGTTTAAGTCGGCGATGCTGGTGGAGATGGCCCTGCTGGACCATAGCAAGGGCTGGACGCAGCAGTTCCACCTGGGCGCGCTCCGCAACAACAACAGCCGCATGCTGCGCGAGCTCGGCCCCGACACCGGCTTCGACTCCATCGGCGATTTCGACGTGGCCCAACCGCTGTCGAGGTTCCTCGACCGGCTGGACAACGCAGACCAGCTGGCCAAGACCATCCTCTACAACCTGAACCCAAGCCACAACGAGCTATACGCCACCATGATCGGCAACTTTAACGACGGCAGCACGCCCGGCAAGATGCAGTTCGGCTCGGCCTGGTGGTTCCTCGACCAGAAAGACGGTATGGAAAAGCAGCTGAACGCCCTCTCGAACATGGGCCTGCTGAGCCGCTTTGTGGGTATGCTGACGGACTCCAGGAGCTTTATGTCCTTCCCGCGGCACGAGTACTTCAGGCGTATCCTCTGCAACCTGCTGGGCCAGGACGTGGCAAACGGCGAGCTGCCTGAAAGTGAGCTGGAGTGGATCGGGCAGCTGGTTGAAAACATATCCTATCACAACGCAAAAGCATACTTCGGTTTCTGATATGAGAAAAAAAGTTATCACCTTCGGTGACATCATGCTCAGGCTCTCCACGCCTGACTATGCGCGCATTATCCAGTCCACGCACTTCGAGGCCACCTATGGTGGCGGCGAGGCCAACGTGGCCGTGTCGCTGGCCCAACTCGGCGTGGGCGCGGCCCACGTAACCCGCTTCCCCGACAACGAGCTCGGCAAGGCGGCCACCAACCTGCTCCGCAAGTATGGCGTGGACACGCAGCACATCGTGTATGGCGGCGACAGGATCGGCATTTACTTTTTGGAAACCGGGGCCAGCGTGCGCGCCAGCAAGGTCATCTACGACCGCAGCAACTCGGCCTTTGCCGGGCTGGAGCCCGACATGATCGACTGGGACGCGGTGTTTGCCGATGCGGACTGGTTTCACTGGACCGGGATCACGCCGGCCATCTCGGCCGGGGCCGCCGCCTGCTGTGCCAAAGCCATTGAGGCAGCCAACCGAAAGGGGCTGACCGTTTCGGCGGACATCAACTACCGGAAAAACCTGTGGCAGTACGGCAAAACAGCCGGAGAGGTAATGCCCGAGCTGATTGCCGGCTGCGATGTGATCGTGGCCGGGCAGGGAGACGCTAAGGACATTCTGGGCATCACCCCCGAAGGCACGAACGGAGACGCGCTTGCCTCGGTGTTCAGCCAGCTCATGAAGCGCTTCCCCAAAGTGCGGAAAATCGTGAACACCAGCCGCACCTCCGTCAGCGCCACGCACAACACGCTTTCTGGTATGCTCTGGGATGGCCAGGAGATGCTCAAAACCCAGACCTACGAGATCAACCCGATCGTGGACCGGATCGGTGGCGGCGACGCCTTTATCGCGGGGTATATCTATGGCCAGCTGGCCTACGGAAACGACCAGAAGGCCCTTGATTTCGGCGTGGCCGCGTCGGTGCTCAAGCACACCATCCGGGAGGACGCGAACCTGGCCACCGTGGACGAGGTTGAGGCACTGCTGGGAGGCAACACGTCCGGCAGGCTTGTCCGTTAACCATTGTTTTTCATCAAATCAGTAATTGACCAATCAGTTATGGCAAAATTCAGCAGAATAGAAGTAGCGCTAAAAATGGCGGAGACAGGTATGGTGCCCGTGTTTTACCACGCCGACCCGGAGGTATGCCAGCATGTGCTGCAAGCCTGCTACAGGGCCGGGGTCCGGGTGTTTGAGTTCACCAACCGCGGCGACTTCGCGCACGAGACTTTTGCGCAGCTTGTCAGGCATGCCCGCACGAACTTCCCGGAGCTGATGCTGGGCGTGGGCTCTGTGGTGGACGCCGCCACGGCTGCCCTATACATACAGTGCGGGGCCGATTTTATCGTGTCGCCGGTGCTGAAGGAGGATGTGGCCATCGTGTGCAACCGCCGCAAGGTCATGTGGGCGCCGGGCTGCGGCTCCCTGACGGAGATCTCCCGCGCCGAGGAGCTCGGTGCCGAGGTGATCAAGATCTTCCCGGCAATGCAGGTGGGCGGACCAGACTTTATCGCCGCGATCAAGGGCCCCTGCCCCTGGACGAGCATCATGCCGACGGGTGGCGTAGAGCCGAAAGAAGAGAACCTGCGGGCATGGTTTGCCGCCGGCGCGCACTGCGTGGGCATGGGCTCACAGCTCCTCAGCAAAAACCTGATTGCCTCCCAAAACTACGACAAGTTGGAGGAGCTGACCCGCACCGCCCTGGAAACAATTAAACGAGTGAGGACCAAATAATGCCTGCACCCTGCCGATTCCCCCAACTGAACAGACCCCTGTACCTGTGTGCCTTGCTCCTGCTGCTGTGCCTGGCTCCTGGCTGTCAGGAGATTTCCAAAACGAAGCATATAAAGCTGGCCCACAGCCTGGAGGTGTCGCACCCGGTACACAAGGCGATGGTATACCTGGCCGAGCGCGTCAAGGAAAAGTCGGGGGGCACGCTGGAGATTGACATTTACCCCAACTCGCAGCTGGGCAGCGAGCGGGAGTCGGTGGAGCTGCTGCAGATCGGGAGCGTGGGCATGACCAAGGTGTCGGCCGCCACCATGGAGAGCTTCGCCCCCAACTTAAAGGTGCTGAGCCTGCCCTACATCTTCCGGGACAAGGCGCATTACCTGAGCGTTCTGGACGGTGAGATCGGCAAGGAGCTGCTGACCGAAGGGGAGCAGTACTGGCTCCGCGGCCTCACGTATTACGATGCCGGCAGCCGCAGCTTTTACTCCGCCAACAAGCCCATCAACACCCCCTCCGACCTGAAAGGCATGAAGATTCGGGTGCAGGCCAGCAACACCGCCATCAGCATGGTGAACGCCTTCGGCGGTGCCGCCACCCCAATCTCCACGGGCGAGATTTATACCGCCCTGCAACAGGGCGTGGTCGACGGGGCCGAGAACAACCCACCCACCTTTTACCTGTCGCGCCACTACGAGGTGGCCAAGTACTACTCCCTGAACGAGCACACGATGGTGCCCGACATCCTGCTGATCAGCACCAAGGTATGGGAGAATCTGAGTCCGCAGGAGCGGCAGTGGCTGCAGGAGGCGGCCGACGAGTCGGCGGTGGTGCAGCGGGAGCTCTGGAAAAAAGCGGAGGAGGAAGCCCTGGAAGAAGTGAAGAAGGCAGGCGTGGAAGTAAGCTACCCCGACAAGGAGCCTTTCGCGAAGCTGGTGGCCCCGCTGTTTGAAAGCTACAAAAACGAGCCGGAGGTATACTCCCTCATCCAACGCATACAGGCCACCCAAACCACGCCGGCAGGCAGCACCGCCAAACACTAGCGCTGTTGCCCGTGGAACATCCCGCGTACCCGCCGCGCCATACCTGTTTCCCCCGGGCGGCAGGGGCACGCACCAATGCTTTGCATCATTTAACCGAACGCTGATATGAGTTTCAGAGAACGACTTGACACTTTTTTATACTGGATACTGGTGATCCTGATGGGCACGATGGCCCTGAACGTGCTCTGGCAGGTAGGCTCGCGCTTTATCCTGCGCTCGCCGAGCTCCTTTACCGACGAACTGGCCCGATACCTGCTCATCTGGGTGAGTCTGCTTGGCGCCAGCTACGTGACGGGCAAGAAAATGCACCTGGCCATCGACATCCTTCCCTCAAAGCTGGAGGGCAGAAAACAGCGCAACCTCAACGTCCTCATTCATCTGCTGGTGGCCATCTTCGCGTTGCTGGCCATGGTATGGGGCGGAATCAAGCTGGTCTACATCACGCTCACGCTGCACCAGACCTCGGCCGCCCTCAACGTGCCGCTGGGCTATGTATACCTGGTGGTTCCCCTGAGCGGCCTGCTCATCATCTACTACAGCCTCGCGAACCTGACGGAGAAAGAGGAGGAGCCGGAGGAGATCGGCAAGGAGATGATGTAAAAGCGCCCGCCTCCCCGGAGCACGGGCATCGGCACACCAACACGCAAACGGCGGCTCCCGCCACCTTAAATCAGCACACAGCGGCCCGCGGGCCATACCTAAAAAGGCACACATGGAACTCCTGGAAATACTCGTACTGGTCCTCAGCTTTATCATCCTGCTCGCCCTGGGCGTGCCCATTGCCTTTTCTATCGGCATCTCGGCGCTCCTGACCATGCTGGTGAGCATTGCCCCGGAGGCCGCCTTCACCACACTGGCTCAACGCATGGCCACCGGCCTCGACAGCTTCGCCCTGCTTGCCATACCCTTCTTCATCCTGGCGGGCCAGCTCATGAACCGGGGCGGCATTGCCACGCGCCTCATTGACCTGGCCAAAGGCCTGGTGGGCACCCTGCCCGGCGGACTGGCCTACGTGAACATTGTGGCCTGCATGCTCTTTGGCGCGATCTCGGGCTCAGCCGTGGCAGCGGCCTCGGCCATTGGCGGCATCATGAACCCGCGAATGGTCAAGGAGGGTTACTCCAGGCCGTTCAGCGCGGCGGTGAACATCACCTCGGCCACCACCGGTATGATCATCCCGCCCAGCAACATCCTGATCGTGTATTCCCTGGCCAGCGGCGGCGTGTCTATTGCGGCGCTGTTTGTGGCGGGCTACGTGCCGGGCTTCCTGCTTGGCTTTGTGCTGATGCTCGTGGCCGGCATTATCTCCTACAAAAAGAAGTACCCGGTGGGTGAGCGAACCACGCTGAAAGAGGTTTTCAGGAAGTTTCTGGACGCCGTGCCCAGCCTGCTACTGCTGATCGTGGTGATTGGCGGGATTATCGCGGGGGTGTTCACGGCCACGGAGGCCTCGGCGGTGGCCGTGCTCTATACCGTGATCCTGTCGATGGCGGTATACCGCCAGGTGAAGGTGAGCGACCTGCCGGACATTCTGATCCATACCGTCATCACGACGGCCATCGTGATGCTGCTGATCGGCACGTCGATGGGCATGTCGTGGGTGATGTCTTATGCCAACATCCCGCAGGCGTTCAGCGAAGCGCTCCTCTCCATTAGCGACAACAAGATCGTGATCCTCATCATCATCAACCTGATTCTGCTTTTTGTGGGCATCTTCATGGACATGACCCCGGCTGTGCTGATTTTCACGCCGATCTTTCTGCCGGTGGTGCGCGAGCTTGGGGTGGACCCGGTGCATTTCGGCATCATCATGGTCATGAACCTGTGCATCGGGCTGTGCACGCCGCCTGTGGGCTCAGTGCTGTTCGTGGGCTGCGGGGTGGCTGGCATCAGCATCAGCAAAGTCATCCGGCCACTCGTGCCGCTGTTCCTGGCCATGGTGGTGGCGCTGCTGCTGGTTACGTATGTGCCGGAGCTGAGTCTGTGGCTGCCCCGGGTGTTTGGGCTGTAGGCTTAAAAGCCTGCATCAGGGTATGGTATGGCCCCGACGTAAAGAGCGCAGCGCCCGGAAGGTGAACCCCTCCAGGCGCTGCGCTCTTTGTCCTCTGATAAAATCCAGCGGCAGTCTTCCGCCTCAGGGTATGTATACGGGCAGCTTACTTCCGATACTTCACCTTGATCAGGTCCAGCATCTTCACGAAGCGCCCCTTGTCTTCGTTCGTCAGGTATAGGCGCCACAGGCCCTCCACCAACAGCATCAGAATCTCTGTCTCCAGTTCCGGGTCTTCATACCCCAGTTCCTTGAAGGCTCCCTCCAGCTTCTGCATAACGGAGTGTGAGTAGCGCATGTGATGCTTCTGCGAAATCTCCTCGTCCACCAGGCGAAACTGCATGCGCCAGAAATTGCGCTCCTCTTCCACAAGTTTGAGGGGCATGTCCAGCACGTTCTCGATTAGCTTCAGCGGATCGGCTTCCACCACAAGGCCCTTGCTTCGGTCGGTAATGCGCCGGTACCCTGCCTTTACCACCGCCTCCAGCAAGTTCTCCTTGCTGAGGTAGTGCTTAAAGATGAGCCCCTCTGACACACCTGCCTCCCTCGCGATCAAGCTTGTGGGCGTTGCCTCATATCCTTTGTCAGCGAAAAGATTCAAAGCCGTTTCTAAAATAATCTCTTTTTTTGTTTTAAGCATCTTTAAAAAACTAAATGGTTTTTTAGCCTCAGTTCTGATACCTGATCGAACACTATCCTCCTGGCACAGGATTGAGAACGCTGTATAAACCGTCTACAGGTTTTGTAGGCAAGAAGATACAAGGTTCCCCTTCTGACATTCCAGAGCATAGGGTGCGGTCAGCTATATGTAACGTGACGCTATTGTTAGTTCTGTATATAAAAACAACGGTACAAAATTAAATACTGTTAGCGGAATGTTCACTAAAAAAGTTCTAAATTAAGCAAAAGAATGATAACACATTCATTTTTAGTGCCTCCCAAGCCGTTCTGAAGCGCGTTCGAAGCAGGACAATAGCTATATCCGCAGGATGCAAAACCTATAAACCCGAATACGCGGGCAAAGCTGTTTTTATTGCAAAAAACCCATATTTATACCCATATTACCTTTTTATTCTCAACAATCAACCTGTTTACAGAATATGTTTTCAAAAAACTAAGCACTTACTTAATAATTTTATTATCTTAGCTTATCATTGTGCGAACAGGCCGTGCCATATTTTTCGATTGCGTCGCCAAATTTTGTACAATACGGCTAAAACGGTGTAGCGGCACGTCGGGCAATCGCCCGGACATCGGGACTGTTTTCCTGTAAAAAGATGCAAATACTGGGGCGTGCCACGGGCAACGTTGCAGGCCCGGAACTAACTGGCGGCGGCGAAAGCGGCGCGCGTGCTTCGCCCGAAAAAAGAACTTACAACCTATACGAACATAATCTCAGGTTACACTAATTACTATTTAAAGTTGAACATAGCTGTACTAAAAGAGAGCAAGCCCTCCGAAAGAAGGGTAGCCCTGACACCAGATGTCGTGAAATCACTGACCAAAGCCGGTTTTAAATGCGGTGTCGAAAGCGGGGCTGGTGTGGCCTCCGGCTTTTACGACAGTGCCTTTGAGCAGGCGGGCGGCATCATTTTCCAGAACCGGGAGCCCCTGCTGGAGGACGCCGACATATTGCTGAAGGTAAACGCCCCCACCCCGGAAGAGGCGCTTTTGCTGCGCGACGGCAGCGCCCTGATTTCGTTTCTGTATGCCTACACGGTTCCAGAGCTTGTGGATGTGTGCGTGCGCAAGAAAATCAGCGCCTTCGCCATGGACGCCGTGCCCCGCATCTCCCGCGCCCAGAAAATGGATGCCCTTAGCTCGCAGGCCAACCTGGCAGGGTATAAATCTGTGCTGCTGGGCGCAAACGCCCTGGGCAAAATCTTCCCGCTGATGATGACTGCCGCAGGCACCATAACCCCTGCCCGCGTGCTGATTTTCGGGGCGGGCGTGGCTGGCCTGCAGGCCGTGGCCACAGCCAAGCGCCTCGGCGCGGTGGTAGAGGTAACCGATGTGCGCCCCGAGACCAAAGAGCAGGTCGAGTCGTTGGGCGGCCGCTTCCTGGAAGTGAAGGCCGAGGGCGTGACAACCGAGGGCGGCTATGCCCGCGAAGTGTCGGCGGAGTACCTCCAGAAACAGAAAGAGCTCATCTCCAAACATATCGCCGACGCGGACCTGGTTATCACCACGGCCCTCGTGATCGGCAAGAAAGCCCCCATGCTGGTAACCGAGGAAATGGTAGAGAGCATGAAGCCCGGCTCCGTGATCGTGGACATGGCCGTGGAATCAGGCGGAAACTGCGCCCTGAGCGAGTTTAACCAGACGGTGGTGCGCCACGGGGTCACCATTATCGGGGAATCGAACCTGCCCGCCATGGTGCCGGTAAACGCCAGCGAGCTGTACGCCAAGAACATCAGCACGCTGCTGCTGCACCTGGCCACCAGCGAGGGCTTTAAGTGGGAAATGGACGAAGACGTGACCAAAGGCTCCCTGATCACCCACAAGGGAGAGTTAGTGCATCAGTTTACAAAAGAAATATTAGCGAAAACAGTATGAACGCAGAAAGTTTAATAGTACTCCTTTATGTGCTGGTGCTGGCCAGCTTCGTAGGTTTCGAGCTCATCTCCAAAGTGCCCCCTACCCTGCATACTCCGCTTATGTCGGGCTCCAACGCCATCTCGGGCATCACGATTGTGGGTGCCATCGTGGCCGCCGGCCCAAACGAGTGGTCGGTGAGCAAGGGACTGGCGATCGCGGCCCTGCTGCTGGCGACGCTCAATGTGGTGGGTGGCTATGTGGTGACCGACCGCATGCTGCGGATGTTTAAGAAGAAAAAGAAATAACCCTGATGGAAAAAGAATTACTAATAAAGATCGCATACCTCATCGCCTCCGTGATGTTTATCATCGGCATCAAGATGCTGGGCAAAACGTCCACGGCCCGCCAGGGCAACTTCGTGTCGGCGGTGGCCATGCTTATTGCGGTGCTTGCCACCCTGCTCGACAGCCAGGTGCTGAGCTTCACGGAGATCTTCGTGACGGTGCTGGTCGGATCGGCTATCGGAACCGTGGTGGCGCAGCGCGTGGAAATGACCTCAATGCCCGAGATGGTGGCCATCTTCAACGGCTTCGGTGGTGCCGCATCAGTGCTGGTGGCCACCTCAGAGTACTGGCGCATGGCGCATGCCGCCGGGTATAGTATGCAAGTGGTGGTGGGTGTGACCATCATCATCAGTGTGATCATCGGTTGCGTTACCCTGACGGGCTCGCTGGTGGCCTTCGGAAAGCTGAAAGGCCTGATCAACGGCCGGGCCATTGTGTTCACTGGCCAGCACGCCGTCAACGCCATCCTCTTTCTGGCGGCCCTGGCCCTCTCGGTGCTGGTGGTGTTGCAGCCAAACGTGCAGATCTGGATGATGGGCGTGCTCTTTATCGCCCTGCTGCTGGGGGTGCTCACGGTAATCCCGATCGGCGGTGCCGACATGCCGGTGGTTATCTCCCTGCTCAACTCATACTCCGGTATAGCCGCCTGTGCCACGGGTTTTGTGCTCAACAACCAGGTGCTTATCATCGCCGGTGCCCTGGTAGGGGCCTCGGGTATCATCCTGACGCAGATCATGTGTAAGGCCATGAACCGCTCGCTGATCAATGTGCTGCTTGGCGGCTTCGGCCAGACAAGCGCCGCCACTTCCACGGAAGGAGGCGAAGAGATCGTGGTGAAGGAGGTAGGCGTGGAAGAAACCGCCATGCTCTTCGAGTCAGCGTCTTCCGTGATTATCGTGCCAGGGTATGGTATGGCCGTGGCGCAGGCACAGCACATCGTGCGCGAACTGACGGACCTGCTGGAGAAGCAGAACATCTCGGTGAAATTTGCCATACACCCGGTGGCGGGCCGTATGCCGGGCCACATGAACGTGCTGCTGGCCGAGGCCAACATCCCCTACGACAAGCTGATCGAGATGGACCAGATAAACGACGAGTTCGCCAACACTGACATTGCCCTGATCATCGGAGCCAACGACGTGGTGAACCCTGCCGCCCGCACCAACCCAAGCAGCCCGATCTATGGCATGCCGGTGCTCAACGCCGACAAGGCGCGCACCGTTATTGTGTGCAAGCGCAGTATGAGCGCGGGCTATGCCGGCATCGAGAACGAGCTGTTCGGGTATCCGAACTGCCTCATGCTGTTCGGCGATGCCAAGTCGTCCATGACCAAGGTGGTAAGCGAGCTGAAAGAACTGATGCCCGCCTAAGCAACCGCCGCAGACGCAGGTATAAAAGCGCCCTCCTCGCTACCCATAAGCAAGGAGGGCGTTATTTTACAGCTATAGCGAGGTTTGGTTTTTAATGTAAAATCGCATAGCTTTAATTGCATATCACAACCAGTGGGGCTTTTGCATTTGTTTTTTTAATTCTGTTGTGTAAACATCCATTTACCATACAAAAAAGTGTCTTACCTTTGGCCCTGCAGCAGCCTCCCGCAGCAGCCATTTTGCCAGAGGATTGCTCAGGCTTTTTCAAGTTATCAGCGCAGGCAATGTGCCGCTGAATGCCGTGTAAACAATAAAACCACTATGATGAAATACTCCGGACAAACCCGAGTACTCGTTGCCGTAGACTGTATTATATTGGGCTTTGATGGCGAAAGCTACAAGCTGCTTCTTATTCAGAGAGGTTTTGCGCCGGAGAAGAAGAAATGGAGTCTGATGGGTGGCTTTGTGCAACCGCAGGAAGGCCTGGATGAAGCGGCCAACCGCATCCTCGAGGAGCTGACCGGCCTTAAAAACGTTTACCTGGAGCAGCTGCATACCTTCGGAAGCCCACACCGTGACCCCGTGGAGCGAACCGTCGCGGTTACCTATTTCGCACTCCTCGACATTCAGAAGTATGAGAAGCAGTTGAGCCAGGACTATCATGCCGAATGGTTCCCGCTCAACGACATGCCCGAGCTGATCTTCGACCACATGGCAATGGTGGAGATGGCCAAAAACAGGCTGCGCTACAAAGCCGCCCTGCACCCCCTGCTGTTCGAGTTGCTGCCCGAGAAATTCACGCTGCCCCAGCTGCAGGCGCTTTACGAGGGCCTTTACGAAGCGACGTTTGACAAGCGGAACTTCAACCGCAAGCTCCTCTCCACGGGCCTGTTTGTGAAGCAGCACGACAAAGACAAGGAAAGCTCCAAAAAAGGCGCGTTCTTCTACAAGCTTGACCAAAGCAAGT
Organism: Pontibacter sp. E15-1; assembly: GCF_022601975.1. Classification (GTDB taxonomy): domain Bacteria; phylum Bacteroidota; class Bacteroidia; order Cytophagales; family Hymenobacteraceae; genus Pontibacter. The sequence continues at coordinate 13,485 of NZ_JAKVIR010000032.1, read as the reverse complement.
ATATAAACAATTTCCAGGCATTCCTGAAGTTCATCCCCAACCCCGAAAAGTTCCTGGCTCCCTGACAATCGCAAGTTTTCATGCGGAATGTGTGCGCAATATTTTTTATTTTTGTTAATAAGTGTTAATTTGACACAAAACTTGAAATAGAAGCGCCTGTGAAAGAGATAGCTTACGTTATTGGAGTGGATTACGGATCAGATTCTGTCCGCTCCGTGCTTGTAAACGCACACACCGGGGAAGAGGTCTCCTCCTCCATTTACAATTACCCAAGATGGCAGCGCGGGGAATACTGTAACGCCGGCATCAACCAGTTCCGGCAGCACCCCCTGGACTATGTGGAGGGGCTGGAGCACACCGTGACCGAATGCGTGCGCACCGCAGGCCCTGCAGTGGCGGCGGCCGTGAAAGGCATCTCCGTCGACACCACCGGTTCAACGCCTGTGGCGGTCGACAGAAGCGGCACCCCCCTTGCCCTGCTTCCCGCCTTCAGCGAAAACCCGAACGCGATGTTCGTGCTCTGGAAAGACCATACCTCCATCGGAGAGGCAGCCGAGATCAACGCCCATGCCAACCGCTTTGATACCAACTACCTGCAGTATGTAGGCGGAATTTACTCCTCGGAGTGGTTCTGGGCAAAACTGCTGCACGTGCTGCGCGAAGACGAGCAGGTGCGCGCGGCTTGTTACTCCTGGGTAGAGCACTGCGACTGGATCCCGTTCCTGCTCACTGGCGGCAACGACGTGACTCAGATGAAGCGCAGCGTGTGTGCCGCAGGCCATAAGGCGCTGTGGGCAGCCGAATTCGGCGGTCTTCCGCCAAACGATTTTTTTGCCTCCCTCGACCCGCTCCTGAACGGCTTTACCGATCGCCTCTTCACCGACGCATACCCTGCCGACCAGGCCGCTGGCCAGCTAAGCGCTGCGTGGGCCGAACGTTTGGGCCTGCCAGCCACCGTGACGGTGGGCGTGGGCGCGTTTGACGCGCACATGGGTGCCGTAGGCGGACAGATAGAGCCCTACCACCTGAGCAAGGTGATGGGCACCTCTACCTGCGACATGCTGGTGGCCCCCACCGCCGAGGTAGCCGACAATCTGGTGCGCGGCATCTGCGGACAGGTGCCGGGTTCCGTTATACCGGCCATGATGGGGCTGGAAGCGGGCCAGTCGGCTTTTGGCGACACCTATGCCTGGTTCAAGAACTTGCTGCTGTGGCCGCTCAAGCAAACACTGGCGCAGTCGTCCACCATATCAAAGGAAACCGCCGAGGCGCTATACCAGGAAGTGTCGGACAGGATTATACCGGAACTGACGAACCAGGCCGCGCAATTGCCGCTTTCTGAAAGCGATGCCTTTGCCATCGACTGGTTCAACGGCCGCCGCACGCCCGACGCCAACCAACTGCTGAAGGGAGCCATCATGGGCCTGGGGCTGGGCAGCGATGCGCCGCGCGTTTTCAGGGCGCTGGTGGAAGCCACCTGCTTCGGGGCCAAAAAAATCGTGGACCGCTTCAATGAGCAGGGCATCCCGGTGAAGGGACTGATCGGCCTGGGGGGCGTCGCCAGGAAGTCGCCCTACATCATGCAGATGATGGCCGACGTGATGGACATGCCGATCCGTATCCACAAATCGGAGCAAACCTGCGCCATCGGGGCGGCCATGTTCGCGGCCACGGCCGCTGGCCTGTACGACAAGGTGGAAGACGCGATGGCCGCTATGGGACAGGGTTTTGATCTAACCTACCAACCCGATGCCACGCGCACCGGATTCTACGCAAAGCGCTATGCGCAGTACAAGGCACATGGCATGGCCCTGGAAGACCTGTTACCAGCCGTGCACACAAAAGAGGTTACCGACATCCAGGAAGAAGTAGTTAGATAACACAGACCATGAGCAAATACCAACATATACAGCAAGCCGCGTACGAGGCCAACATGCAGTTGCCCAAACTGGGGCTCGTGCTGTTTACCTTCGGGAACGTGAGCGCGGCAGACCGCGCGTTGGGCGTATTCGCCATCAAGCCCAGCGGCGTGCCCTACGAGGACCTTACCCCGGAGTCGATGGTGATCGTGGATTTTGACGGGAACACGGTGGAGGGAAATCTCCGCCCCTCTTCCGACACCAAGACCCACGCCGTGCTGTACAAGCACTGGGAGAACATCGGCGGGATTGTGCATACCCATTCTACCTACGCTACCGCCTGGGCACAGGCACAGCGCGACATCCCGATCTTCGGCACCACGCACGCAGACCATACCACGGCCGACATCCCCTGCGCCCCGCCCATGAACGACGAGATGATCCGGGGTAACTACGAGTACGAGACCGGCTTTCAGATCATGAACTACCTGCAGGAGAAAGGCCTCAGCTACGAGGAGGTGGAAATGGTGTTGGTTGGCAACCACGCGCCCTTTACCTGGGGCAAAACCGCCGCCAAGGCCGTGTACAACAGCGCCGTGGTAGAGGAAGTGGCCCGCATGGCCTACCTTACCCAGCAAATCAGGCCTGATGCGCCACGACTGCAGGATTCCCTCATCAAAAAGCACTACGAGCGCAAGCACGGCCCGGACTCTTACTATGGTCAGTAGCCCCGGTTCCCTTGCTCTGGAAGTATACGCGCTGAAAATCTGCGGATTTCCGGAATTTTGGCATGAATAATAATCGAAAATTAAGATAAACGAATATTTTCTTATAAATTAAGAAAATTTTACCAACCTAAACGTTAAGCTATCTTTACATGACAGCCGGATTCTCAACAATAGACTATGTAGTCTTCATCCTCTATGCCATCACCATCCTGTTCCTGGGCCTGTGGGTTTCCAGAAATAAGCATGGGGTGGAGAAAACATCGGAAGAATACTTCCTTGCCGACAAATCGCTCACCTGGTGGGCAGTTGGCGCCTCACTTATCGCGGCCAACATTTCCGCGGAGCACTTTATCGGCACCTCCGGCTCAGGCTTCGCCATCGGTCTGGCTATTTCCGCCTACGAGTGGATGGCTGCCGTGGCCCTGATCATCGTGGCCAAGTACTTCCTGCCTGTCTTCATCGACAAGGGCATCTATACCATGCCGCAGTTCCTGAACCAACGCTTCAACCGTGGCGTGAGTACTGCCTTCGCAGTTTTCTGGCTGCTGGTGTATGTGTTCGTGAACTTGACCTCAGTAAGTTACCTGGGCGCACTAGCCATGGAAAACATCATGGGCATTCCGTTGCAGTATGGCATTATCGGTCTGTTGGCTTTCTCGGCCATCTACTCTATTTATGGCGGTCTGGAGGCAGTGGCCTGGACGGACGTGGTGCAGGTGATCTTCCTGGTGACAGGTGGCCTTGTAACAACCTACCTTGCCCTGGATGCCGTGGGCGCCGGTGAAGGTGTGATCGTGGGTATATCTAATCTGTACGAGCGAAGCAGAGACCACTTTACCATGGTGATACCGGAAGGTAGAATCTACGTGCCGGACGGCACCGGTGGACAGAAAGACGCTTTTATTGACCTGCCGGGTATCGCCGTGATTGCGGGTGCCATGTGGGCCACCAATTTGGGTTACTGGGGCTTTAACCAGTACATCATCCAGAAAGGTCTTGCTGCCAAGAGCATCAACGAAGCCAAGCGCGGTCTGTTATTTGCCGGTTACCTGAAAATCTTAATGCCGATAATCGTGGTAATCCCGGGTATCGCTGCTTACGTGTTGTTAAACGCACATACCCCGGAGGAGCTTGCGCAGATCTTGGGCAAGACAGTTGCCGAGATGGGAGCCATCGAAAAGTCTGACCAGGCATACCCGTGGTTGCTGAAGAACTTTGTGCCGGCTGGCGTGAGAGGGCTTGCCTTCGCTGCCCTTACAGCAGCTATCGTTTCTTCGCTTGCCTCCATGGTGAACAGTACCTCCACCATCTTCACGATGGATATTTACAGCCCTTACTTTAAGCCAAACGCATCCGGCAAACAGCTGGTAAGAGTAGGGCGCATCGTGGCTGTGGTTGCGCTGGCTATCGCCGCGCTTGTAGCGCCGCAGCTCAGTTCCCTCGACCAGGTGTTCCAGTACATTCAGGAGTACACCGGCTACATTTACCCGGGTGTGGTTGCCGTGTTTGGTATGGGTCTCTTCTGGAGACAGATCACCGCCAACGCCGCCCTCTGGACAGCCATCGCCACGATCCCGGCCGGTATCATTTTCAAGATCATCAGCCCGGACATGCCATTCCTGTTGCGTATGGGGTATGTGTTCATCATCCTTTGCCTTATCGCGTCTATTATCAGCTTTGCAGAGCGTGGCGTTAAAGTAACGGTACAGCTCCCGTCGGAGAGCAGACAGCGCAAGATTGCGGGCTATTCTTATGTTTTCTTTGTGCTGGCCGCCATCACATTGATAGCAGCAATCATCTACACACCGGAATACAGCTACTACGCCATCGAGTCGCTGTTCTTCCTGGCTGCCTTCTTCCTGATGATCGGTGTGATACTTTACACCAACGCGAAGATGCCGCTATCTGACCCGAAAGCCATTATTTCTGATCCGGTGCTCTTCAACACAGGCACGCCGTTTAATATTGGAGCCGCTGGTATCGTCCTGATTATCGGACTGATCTATTACTTCTTGTGGTACTAAGCATTTAAAATGCGTTGCGGCAAAATTGCCGCAACGCATTTTTTTACGCTGTTTTATTATTGTCAACAACACACTTTATAGTATGATAGAGTTAAAAAAATTCGAAATCTGGTTTGTCACGGGCAGCCAGCATTTATACGGTGAGGAGACGCTGCGCCAGGTGGCTGAGCACTCCCAACAAATTGCAGAGGGGCTGAACAAGGCCGGGCAGGTGCCGGTATCCGTGGTGTTTAAACCGGTGGTGAAGACCACAGAGGAAATTTACCGCATTTGCCAGGACGCTAACGTAGCCGAAAACTGTATCGGCGTGGTGGCCTGGATGCATACCTTCTCCCCGGCCAAAATGTGGATCGGGGGCCTTAAAATCCTGAAGAAGCCGCTGCTGCACCTGCACACCCAGTTCAACCGCGACATTCCGTGGAACTCTATCGACATGGACTTCATGAACCTGAACCAGAGCGCCCACGGCGACCGGGAGTTCGGTTTCATCGTGTCGCGTATGCGCATGAACCGCAAGGTGGTGGTTGGGCACTGGCAGGAGGCTGAGGTGTTGGAGCAGATCGGCAACTGGGCCCGCGTGGCCAGCGGCTGGAACGACTGGCAAGGTGCCAAGTTCGCCCGCTTCGGCGACAACATGCGCTATGTGGCCGTGACAGACGGAGACAAGGTGGAGGCAGAACTGAAGTTTGGCTTCTCGGTGAACACGTATGGCATCGGTGACCTGGTGAACATCATCAATCAGATCAGCGACCGTGAGGTAGACCAACTGACCAATGAGTATGAGGAGCGCTATGCCGTGGTGGAGGCCCTCCGCAAAGGCGGCGAGCAGTATAATTCGCTGCGCGAGGCGGCTAAAATCGAGATCGGCCTGCGCACGTTCCTCGAAGACGGGAACTTCAAAGGATTTACCGATACCTTCGAGGACCTGTATGGTATGGCGCAGTTGCCCGGCATTGCGGCGCAGCGCCTGATGGCGCAGGGGTATGGCTTTGCCGGTGAGGGCGACTGGAAAACAGCCGCGCTGGTGCGTGCCATGAAAGTAATGGGAAGCGGCCTGGAGGGCGGTAACGCCTTTATGGAAGACTATACCTACCACTTCGACCCGAACAACTCGCTGGTGCTGGGCTCGCACATGCTTGAGATCGATGAGTCGATTGCCAGCGGAAAGCCTTCCTGTGAGGTGCATCCGCTGGGTATAGGCGGCAAGTCTGACCCGGTTCGCCTGGTGTTTAACGTGGCGGGAGGCCCTGCCCTGAACGCGTCCATGATCGATATGGGCAACCGCTTCCGACTACTGGTAAATGAGGTGGAGGCCGTAGAGCCGCAGCATGACCTGCCAAACCTGCCCGTGGCCCGCGTGCTTTGGAAGCCGCTTCCGGACATGAAAACGGGCTGCGCCGCCTGGATACTGGCCGGAGGAGCACACCATACCTGCTACAGTCAGAACCTGAGCGCTGAGCAGCTACATGATTTTGCCGACATGGCCGGGGTAGAGTGCGTGGTGATCGACAAAGACACTAAACTCCGTCAGTTGCAAAACGAGCTGCGCTGGAGCGAGGTATACTATCAGATAAACAGCCGGATGTAATACAGAAAAGACACAACTACTTTGAAACAAAAGAAGCGGACTTTCGGGCCCGCTTCTTCTGTTTTATACCTTTCTGGTTCGCTTAAACGCCTTCAGTGAAGAAACCTGTGGTATAGGCATCGGTGTAATCGGCTATGTAGGCAACCACGTTGCTATACTGCGCGAAGTCTTCTTTTGGGTGGGCCGTGGTGATCACGACGCAGCGCATCCCGGCATTTTGGGCGGCCTCTACCCCTTTCGGGGCATCCTCAAAAACAATACACTCTTCCGGCGAAGCCCCTAGCTTTTCCGCCGCTTTCAGGAATGTCTCAGGGTCGGGCTTGCTGTTGTCCACATCATCGGCACTCACCAGGGCATCAAAATACTCCCGGATATCCAGGTTGTCCACCACAAAGTCGATGTTATCGGTGATGGCGGCAGAGGCTATCGCCATTTTCACTTTATTCTCAGCGGCCTGCTTCAGAAAATCGTGCAGGCCATCGATCAGCTTCAGATGCGGCTTGTAGGCTTCCTGGTAGTATTTTTCCTTCTTCAGCGAGGCTTTGTGCACCTCCTCACCGGTAAAGTGGTCGTCCCCGAAAATACGGGCCAGCACCTCGCTGTTCTTGCCATACATCTCCTTCTTCACCTCCTCCCAGGTCAGGTCGGCCCCCAGGTCATTGGTCAGAATCTCGTGCCAGGCCCTGGCATGAAACTCCATATCGTCTATTATCGTCCCGTTCAGGTCGAACAGAAACGCAGTTGTTTTCTCTTGCATATGTTTAGTTGATTTTTACTGCCTGCCACTTCGGACAGCAGGCGTTCATGGCAGCGCCATGTGCTGGCCATACCCTGTCTGTAAACTGACGATTGCGCCGAATTGTTCAGCTGGCTTCAGGTTTGGGATGGGAGCAGTGGTTATACATGCATTCTGCAATTCGCATGCTCCACCAGGAGTTGTCATGCGTGAATTATTCTAACATGCGACCCAGCGTTAATTCATTGCTGACTTTAAAAGCCAGAAAGCCGTTTCAACCAGGGCTGAAACGGCTTCCCAAATAGGCTTCTGTTTATACCAGGGTATAAATTACTGCGCGTTCTCTTTTACCGAAAACTTATACACCGTGCTGGACTTGTAAGTTTGGCCCGGCTCCAGTATAGTGGACGGGAAATCCTTCTGGTTCGGGGAATCCGGGAAATGCTGCGTCTCGAGGGCAAAGCCGTAGTGCTTGCTGTAGGTTTTACCGCCCCTGCCCTCAATGGTGCCGTCCAGGAAGTTGCCCGAGTAGAACTGAATGCCTGGCTCGGTGGTAAGCACTTCCATCATGCGCCCACTGGTAGGCTCATACACGGTAGCTGCCTGTTTCAGGGTGCCATCGGAGTTGCTGAGCACGTAGTTGTGGTCGTAGCCGCCGCCTTCTACATCCTTCACGCGGGCACCGATCGCAGTGGGCGTATTAAAGTCCATCACGGTTCCTTTCACAGCGCGCTGCTCGCCGGTAGGTATCAGCGAGCCATCCACTACGGTATACTTGTCGGCGTTAATCGTCAGCACATGGTCCAGGGCATCGTTCGCTTCTCCGGCAGCCAGGTTAAAGTAGCTGTGGTTGGTCAGGTTAACGGGAGTGGCCTTGTCGGTGGTGGCGGTGTAATCAATCTTGATCTCGTTGTCGTCGGTTAGGGTATAAGTTACCGTCGTGGTGAGTTTTCCGGGGTATCCCTCTTCCCCGTCGGGGCTCACATAGGTCAGGCGCAGGGCATTCTGGTCAGCCAACGGCTCCGCCTGCCAGATCACTTTGTCGAATCCCTTTGTGCCGCCGTGCAGGTGGTTCTCGCCGTTGTTCTGGGCCAGTTTATACTCCTGCCCGTTCAGCGTGAACCTGCCTTTGGCTATTCTGTTGCCGTAGCGGCCAATGGCAGACCCGAAGTAAGGGCCGCTTTTCAGGTATGCGTCGCTCTGGTATCCGTCCATGCTGTCGAAGCCCAGGGCCACGTCGCCCAGCTTGCCGTTTTTATCCGGCGTGAGCACCGAGGTGATGGTCGCGCCATAATCCGTCACTTTCAATTGCATGCCGTTGGCATTGGTCAGGGTATAGAGGGTCGTCTCCTCTCCCTCCTTTGTTTTGCCGAAGGCTTCTTTCTTAATCTCCATTTTCGCTTGGTCGTTTGATGCGGTGGTGGTTTCTGTATCGGCTTCGCCCGACTCCTGGCTAGAGCAGCTACTCAAGCTCGTGGCCCCGATACTTCCCGCCAAAGTTAACAGTAAAAGGGTTCTACTTACTTCTCTTTTTTTCATATAGATGGTTGGACTTTGTGACACGTTTATACATTTAAATTTAAGCATTATTAGCGTAGGTTGAGCCTGATTTGGCCGGACTAATTATCTACCCGGAACCAGTCGAAAGCGGCAGTGGCGCTGACAGGGCCTTTGGCCGTGAGCCCCACCCGCACGCCCCGGTCCCAGGGTGGCAGGTACGCGGCGTCTACAGCCTGTCCCTCGTTCAAAGAGTGCCACGTAGCGCCGTCCGCGCTCCAGGCAAACCGCATCTGGTCACCTTTATCGGTGGTGAGCTGCAGTTGCACCGTTCCATCTTCCGGCGCGGGTGTCCGGGCAAGGGTTGTCATCTCACCCCCCTTCATTGACCACAGCACCACCTCCCCGTTGCTCAATGCTATTCCCACCGCATTGTTATTGTCGCCGATGGCGGAGAGGCCCGCCATGGTGTTTGCCTGAAGCGTGCTTCTGCGGAGGGCGGTTGTGGCGGTGTAGTCGCCGTCGATGGTGCGCTTGCTCAACACGGCTCCTATTTTCTCCGGGGAAGCCTGCAGCACCAGCAAGCCGTCGCCGCCGGTATTCAGGGTATAGGCGGGTTGCTGCCCTACCGGCCACTGCCATGTGTTTGAGAGGCGGCTGGCATCAAACTCCTCGCTTACATCCCCATCTTTAGAAGCAGCGGGCCTTGCACCTGCCAGTGGCGCAGTAACGCTCGGCGACTCGTTCCTGAAATGCGGCCAGTCGTCGTCGCCCCAGACGATGGCATCGAGCAGGCCCTGTCGGCCAGGGTATACGAAGCTGTCGGTGTTGTAGGCGTGGTACAGGAAGTAGTCGCGGCCGCTTTCATCGGACACCACCGTGCCGTGACCAGGGCATTTCCAGGTGTCGTTCTGCTTCATGATCGGGTTTTGATCGTATTTCTCCCACGGCCCCCGGATGCTCTGGGCCCGTGCCACGCCCACACCATAGGTGCACTCGCGCCCGCAACACTTGTCTCCTGCGTAAAAGGTATAGAAATAATCGCCGTGGCGCACGATGGCCGGCCCTTCCACTAAACCACCCTCCCAGGTGCCCGCGTCGTTGCGGAACATCTCGAACTTTTCGCCTGTCAGGGCGGTGCGCCCCTCGTTCATGCGCTGCGCCCAGATGGGGGTGGGCAGGCCACGGCTGTTGCCGTCTTCCTTCCAGACAAGATAGAGTTCATTGGCATTGTCCCGAACCTGAAAGCCATCAATAGAGCCCACCTCCTGGCACACCAGCGGCCCGTGATCGGTATAGGGGCCTGTCGCCTTTTCAGCGCTGGCCACGCCCACACACAAGTTGCCGCCCTTCTTTTTGGCAGTGTAATAGATGTAGAATCTGCCGTTATCGTAGGCAATTTCGGGCGCCCAGAAATGCGCCTCCGCCCAGTCCGGAATCTTGTCCGGAAACACATGCCCCACAGTTTCCCAGTCCACGAGGTTGTTGGAGTGCAAAATAGGGTATAGCGGCGCCCACTCCGAAGACGTGGCTGTTGCCCAGTAATCCTGCCCCACCCGCACCACCGACGGATCAGCATAATCGCCGGCTAGCACCGGGTTTGTGTAGGTCGCAGCAACAGCTTCAGTATCAGAAGCATTCTCTTGCTGTGTGATCGCGGAATTGTTGCTGCATGAAAACGCCAGCAGACCGGTTATATATAAAACTAAGGCTTGTCTCTTCATTTTTCACAGTAAGTTAAAAAGCTGCTCCATTATATAGGGTTTAATCTATCTATGTAAGACTTGTTGCTGCCCGGCTGGCACGGGAATAGGAACACCTGCTGGCACTGGCTCCCCAAATTCCGGGCTACCATCTGGCTGCCACTCAAACTCCTGCGCCCGTATGTCTCTGGCCCAGCCCGGCACGCTGCTTTTTTTGGAGTGATACAGCAGCCAGTTTTCGGTTCCGTCCGGGGAGGTGGTGAAGCTGCAGTGGCCCACGCCCATCACCTCGGCTGTTCCCTGAAACACCGGCCCTGTTTTTTCCCAATTTTCAGGCTGCATCGGGTTAAGCAGAGTGTCCGAGAGCGTTAGTTGCCCCAGCCGGTACTCCTTCAGCCAAGACTCGCGTGTGGAGTAGATGATAAAAACCTTCCCCTGATGCTTCAGCACCTGAGGTCCCTCGTTCAGGTCCAACTCGCCCCCAGTTTCCCATGGCTGCTCCGGCGACGAGATCCGGACCCTGTTGCTGCTGATCGTCCAGGGGTTGCGCATGGTGGCCATATATAGATATTGCTTCGTTCTGTCCGTTTCCACCTGCTTCTCCCAACCCGACCAAATAGAGTACAGCTGCCCGTTCAGTTTTAGCGTCGTCAGGTCGATGGCCCATTGCGCGGCAGCGGAAGCGTATTGAATGCTATCGCCGGTGTAGAGCATGCCTTTGTCTCGATATGGCCCGAACGGATCATCCGCCTCCGACTCAAGCACCCCCGACCGCTGGTATAGAAAGGGCGCACCGGCTTTTTGGGCGGCCGCGTAGTATATATACCACTTGCCGTTGAGGTGATGCAGCTCCGGCGCCCACACGTTGCTCTTGTTCCAGCCGGAATCAGGTGTTTCCCAGACAGCCACTTTTTGGCCGAGCTCCGTCAGTTTCGCTGATTTCGATATATAAATGGCGTTGTGGCTGGCGCTGCAGAAATAGTACATCCCTTCCTTTTTGATCACCCACGGATCGGCCCCATCCGCAATTGGGTTGGTGAAATAGCCCTCCTCCGCTACGGGCTGATCTCTTTCCTGCTGTTGGTTAGGCGCGACAGCGGTTGCGCAGCCCAACAGTAGGAACTGACACAACAGCAATGCTGCCAGCCTTATATTGGATTTAGGATATCTTTTCATAACGCTTAACTCATCAGGCGCATGCCATATACGCCTACCCCACCGAGCCTCCATACGCCTTGAGCTTTACATTCTTTGATCACCGCTGGGAGGTAGCTTTCAGGTTCACCAAAGACGGATTGTAGAGCTTCTCGTTCACTTCCTTCAGCTTTTCGACGGGCACTTTTATTACTTTGCGGTCATAGGTCATCAGCCCGTTGGTCTCAATCTCCACGTCGGTGGTTTGGGTATACACCGCCGCCGACAGGCCACCCCGGATCAACTCCTCCAGCTTTTCGGTGAAGGCTTTATACCGTTCAAACAGCTCTTCGGCGTTCTTGAAGCTTTGGTAGCCCCAGTTGTCCTTCTGCTGCCAGGTGTGCCCCTCCACCGGCAGGCCCAGGCCCCCGAACTCCCCGAGCACGATCACCTGCTGCTTGCCGAACAGGTCGGGGCGCGGCATCACGGGGTCGGGGTAATTGTGCAGGTCGATGATCTGGCCGACGGGGTGGAAGTTGCCGCCGCTGGCACTGTTTACCAGCCGCGAGGGGTCCTGCTCCATCGTCCAGTTGGTGATCTCCCTGGTCTTGAACTGGCCCCAGGCCTCGTTAAAGGGCACCCATACCACAATGCTCGGGAAGTTGTGCAGCGCCTCCATGATTGCCCCCCACTCCTTCCGGTAAATTTGCTCTGAGGCCGCCGAGCGCTCCATGTCCCGCCCCTGCCCTGTAATACCGGGATGGTTGCCCCAGCGGGCGCCCAGATCACCGCTGGGCATGTCCTGCCATACCAGCATGCCGGTTTTGTCGCAGTGGTAGTACCAGCGGGCGGGCTCTACCTTCACGTGCTTGCGGATCATGTTGAAGCCCATCTCCTTTGTCTTGTCGATGTCGAACACCAGAGCCTGCTCCGTGGGTGCGGTATACAAACCATCCGGCCACCAGCCCTGGTCGAGCGGGCCATACTGAAACAAAAACGCATTGTTGAGCAGCATGCGCTGAATGCCGTTCGCGTCGGGGGCCATGCTGATCTTGCGCATCGCGAAGTAGCTTTTCGCCTCGTCCAGCACTTTGCCGTTCCGCACCACCGCCACCTGCAGGTCATACAGAAAAGGGCTTTCGGGCGACCACAGTTTGGGTTTGTCCAGTTGTAGCACGACCGGGGAATTGGCGCCGGCTTCCTGCTCGGCCACTTTCCTTTTCCCGTCCCAGGCGGAGATGCGCAGCCGGTCGCCTGCCTGCATGTGCTGCACGTCTGCGGCTACCGTGATAGTTGACTTGTCGGTGTCCGGGGTTTGGCGGGTAGCCTGGATATAGGTTTGCGGCACCGCCTCCAGCCATACCGTCTGCCAGATCCCGGTTACCGGGGTATACCAGATCGACTCCGGTTTCTTCACCTGCTTGCCGCGCGGCTGCGGGCCCTCATCGCTGGGGTCCCAGACGCGCACCGCTATCTCCTGCTGGCTCCCGCTTTTCAGGTATGGTGTGATATCAAAAGAAAACGGATCGTAGCCGCCTTCATGCGTGCCTGCGGACTGCCCGTTCACATACACGGCACACTGCCAATCCACGGCCCCGAAGTGCAGCAGCGTGCGCTGCCTGCGCAGCTTGGCGGGTATACTGATGCTTTTCCGGTACCAGAGCACGCTGTCTTTGCCCACGGTTTTGCCAACCCCCGACAGAGCAGACTCAATGGCATAAGGCACCAGTATCCGGCCCCGGAAGGCGGGTGGCATGTTCTCCTGATCCGCTTTTGGCGCAAGGGCATAGTCCCAAAGGCCGTTCAGGTTCTGCCAGTTTTCGCGCACCAACTGCGGGCGCGGGTACTCCGGCAAGGGGGCGGCGGGATTTACGTTTGTCGCCCAAGGAGAGGTGATCTTTCCTTTTACTGGGCTCCAGTTTGAGCTTTGCGCCCAGGCGGTGCCTGTTTGCAGCAATAGGAAGAGGAGGAAGAGTAGTGGCGTTTTTTTCATGTGTTTGTCATGACGGTTTATGTCCGGTTTGTAAGTTCTACTCCTGTCAGCAGGGGTCATTTCTCTCCCGTTCTCCACACCGGCAAACCAACTGGCCATATGCCTTTCCATACCCTTTCCCCTGCTTTCTATCAACTGCGTTTTCCTTAGAAGCTGTTTTAAAACCTATTAAGGCCTTTTTAACATAATAGAGATCATCGCCAAATAGACCATGCTCTGGGCA
>NZ_JAKVIR010000031.1 GCF_022601975.1 Pontibacter sp. E15-1 | reverse complement strand
TTAGTTGGTCGAATAACTATCTTAACCAAAGTGGGCACTTTTTTTATCCCTAATTACCTTTTAAAACAGCTTCTTAGAAAGGTCATAAAAATCTGCTGGCAGATTGAATGAAAAATTAATCTTGCAATCGACCTGACAAGCGTCCACAACCGCCAATATTTTATTTAGGTATTCGTATTGAGTCAGATTCATAACTTTAGTGACCTACAACTACCGGCTAGCAGGAGTACCCACTCTTGCTAGCTGCACTATGCACGAAGGCAGTTTGACATAAACTTGTGGGAAATTTCTAAACCATCGGAAGACATACTTTCCCATAACTTTAAGATAGGACTTTGCTTCTCTAATCCACATTACTTCTGCAAAGGCTATACCTCCCGCTGCATGTATACATCGCGCTGCACATCCTTGCCCAGTATAAAGTCCAGCTCGCCTACTTCCCGGAAGCCGTATTTCTGGTAAAAGCGTATGGCGCGGGCATTGTGCTCCCATACCGTGAGCCAGACCACATCGCGCTCGTGCTGCTTTGCCTGCTGCAGGCAAAGCTCCATAAACAGGTCACCCAGGCCGCTGCCTGTCCAGGTGCGGGTAATGTATAGCCGGTCGATTTGCAGTGGGCGCTGTGCCTGTATGGCCTGGGGGGCGGGTTTGGAGTTCAGCTTGAGGTAGCCTACCGCCTCGTCCTCCACCTCTGCGATCACAAACGCTGTGGTGGGGTCAGCGAGCTCGGCGGCCTGCAGGGCCACGCCATACATGGTATGCCGGAAAGCGGCCATGTCATCGGATTTGTTGGCTGTGCCGAAGGCTTCTTTAAAAGTGCGCCAGCCCAGGTCGGCTAGCAGTTCAGCGTCCTGTGGGGAGCCTGCCCGGAACGAGAATACTTCAGAATCAGGGTATGTCATAAAACAGATTTTTCATCCCTAATATAACAACTCTTTCCTTTAAATGCCCCTAAACTTCACGCGCATTGCGGTGTCTGCGGGGACTGCCTGTAACTTGCCCGCTATGGCCGCAAAGCTCAAAAACAGAACGGCACCTGCAGTTTTAAACCACAGGTGCCGTTCTGTTTTCAACCCGATTTATACCTACTCGCGCTTTGTTTTCAGCAGGTTTTTCAGCTCCGAAAGCTCGTCGCGGTACTTGGCGGCCTGCAGGAAGTCGAGGTCCTTGGCGGCGGCTTCCATCTGCTTCTCGGTTTTCTTGATCAGCTTTTCCAGTTCGTCGCGCTTCATCATCTGAATCACAGGCTCCGCGGCGATAGATACGTCCTCGGCTCCGGCATATATTTTCACTTCGCGCTTTATCGAGTCGGCCATGGTGGTCTGCTCAAATATCTCGTCTTTCGACTTCAGCACGGTGCGCGGCGTAATGCCATGCTCAATATTATAGGCCTCCTGCGTTGCGCGGCGGCGGTTTGTCTCGTCTATCGCGCGCTGCATCGAGCCCGTCATGCGGTCGGCATACATAATCACTTTGCCTTTTTCGTTACGGGCGGCGCGGCCCATGGTCTGTATGAGCGAGCGCTGGTCGCGCAGGAAGCCCTCTTTGTCGGCGTCCAGTATGGCCACCAGGCTCACCTCCGGCAAGTCAAGGCCCTCGCGCAGCAGGTTCACACCCACCAGCACATCAATCACACCCAGGCGCAACTCCCGCAGAATCTCCACACGGTCCAGCGTCTTCACCTCCGAGTGCAGGTATTTTGCCTTTATGTTGAGGCGGTCGAGGTATTTGGTGAGCTCCTCCGACATGCGCTTGGTCAGGGTGGTAACCAGCACGCGCGCGCCTTCTTTCACGCGCTCGTCGATCTCGTCCAGCAGGTCATCCACCTGGTTCGAGCTAGGCCGCACCTCAATCACAGGGTCCAGCAGGCCAGTCGGGCGGATGATCTGCTCCACAATCACACCCTCGGAGCGCTGCATCTCATAATCGCCGGGCGTGGCGCTCACGAAAACCACCTGGTGCATCATACTCTCAAACTCGTTGAACGTGAGCGGGCGGTTGTCCATGGCGGCAGGCAGCCGGAAGCCATACTCCACCAGCGCCACCTTGCGCGAGCGGTCGCCGCCCCACATGGCGCGCACCTGCGGCACAGTCACGTGGCTCTCGTCAATCACCATCATAAAGTCGTCCGGGAAATAGTCGAGCAGGCAGAAGGGCCGTGCGCCCGGGGCGCGGCGGTCGAAGTAGCGTGAGTAGTTCTCGATGCCGGAGCAGTAGCCCAGCTCGCGGATCATCTCCAGGTCGAACTCGGTGCGCTCCTTGATGCGCTTGGCCTCTGCCGGGCGGTCCTCTTTCAGGAAGTACTCGTGCTGGGCCACCATGTCGAACTGAATCTCGTTGATGGCCTGGTGCAGCGTGTCTTTGCCCGTCACGAAGAGGTTGGCGGGGTATAAAGTGATCGCCTTCTCGTCCGACAGCTTTTTGCCCGACTGCGGGTCGATGCGGTGGATCTGCTCCATCTCATCGCCGAAGAAATACAGGCGGTAGGCAAAATCGGCATAGGCCGGGAAGATGTCCACGGTATCGCCCTTCACCCGGAATGTTCCACGTGTAAACTCCGCCTCCGTGCGACTGTACAGGATCTGCACAAAGTTATACAGCAGGTTATTGCGACTGTACCGCTGCCCCGGAGCCAGGTGCAGCACGTTCTTGCCAAACTCCTCGGGGTTACCAATACCGTAGATGCACGACACCGACGCCACCACCACGATGTCGCGGCGGCCCGAAAGCAGCGCAGAGGTGGTATGGAGGCGCAGTTTCTCAATCTCCTCGTTAATGGCCAGGTCTTTCTCGATGAACACATCCGAGGAGGCGATGTATGCCTCCGGCTGGTAATAGTCGTAGTACGAGATGAAATACTCCACTGCGTTGTTCGGGAAAAACTGCTTGAACTCGCCATACAGCTGGGCGGCCAGCGTTTTGTTGTGGCACAGCACCAGCGTGGGCTTGCCCACGTTCTGGATCACGTTGGCCATGGTGAAGGTCTTGCCCGTGCCGGTGGCACCCAGCAGCACCTGCGACGGCTCTGCGTTCCGGATGCCCTGCGTGAGTTGTGCTATCGCTTTCGGCTGGTCGCCGGTTGGTTTGAATTCTGATGTCAGCTGAAAATCCATGGGTTGTTTTTACGGATTAGTATAGAGAAGCTATAACAGGAAAAACGGGCAGTTAGTTTATGGGTTTGCCAATCTGTTTAGCACTTACCCAAGCTCTTGCAAGAAGCACTAAAACAGCAAAGCCTGCTCAGGAAGGGCAGGCTTTGCTGTGAGGACAGTATAGGCACGAGCAGGGCTTGCGTGCCGCTATTTGGTGATGTTCAGTTGCCACAGGTCGCTGTAGCGCGTATACCCGGTCCTGCCCAAGCCCAGATAGCCAAAGTCGCCGATGGAAAACCCGATGGCACTCTCCCGCTCAGAACGGCTGAAGTTTTCTGCCTCCAACTCACGCCACTTGTCGGTGGCGGGGTTGTATACCCATACATCCTTCATCGAGGCATTGTTGGTTGGGGTAAGCCCGTCGGTGCCACCTACCAGGTAAGCTTTGTCCTGCACGGCAAACACGGTTCCATACGTTCGGGGGGATGGGTACTCGCCTGAATTGCGGTCATTGCTATTCAGGTTTTTCAGGTTCCGCCAGGTAGAGGTTCCAGGGGTGTACTCAAACAGGTCCGCTTCCAGAATCCCGTTGTTCAGGCCGCCGCCTACGTAGCCCTTGCCATTCACAACGAAGGCAAAGCCGTTCACGCGCCTTGCGCCCGAGAAGCTGGGTTTTTCCGTCCAGGTGTCGGAGGCTGGGTCATACTGCCAGAAATCCTTCAGGTAGGCCCCGTCGAAGCCGCCGCCGATATACCCCTTGTTTTCCAGGGCCATCGCGATAGCGCCGTACCGGGCCGTCCCCGCAAAATCGGCAACCTGTGTCCAGGTGTCGGTGGTTGGGTCATACTGCCAGAAATCCCTCAGATTATTCGTGCCGTCGTAGCCCGTGCCGATGTAGCCTTTGCCGTTTGCCGTGAAGCTCACGGCCCCGCTGCGCGCCACACCCGGAAAATCCTGCACTCTCGTCCAGGAGTCGCTTTCGGGGGTATACTGCCAGAAGTCTGCCAGGCGGTTCTTGCCGTCGAAGCCGGTGCCCACGTATGCCTTGCCGTCGAGGGTAAAGGCGACAGCCCCTGTGCGCGCCGTGCCCGCGAAGTCAGTTTTCCGGGCCCAGTCGCTCACCAGGCCGTCCAGCTCGTCGCTGTCGCAGGAGGTGAGCAGGGTCAGGGAGAATAAGAACAATAAGCTTGTTAGTAATCGCATGTTTTTAAACAGGTTTCGCATCGCTCAGCAATTCTTATTTAATGGTGGTGTAATATATTTTGAGTCGGATGCTCTTTTGCTGGTTTTCGGGGCCGCCTAATACAACTCTGCTCACTTCCTGCGTAAAGCCCCCGATCGATGGTGCCAGCAACAGGGTCAGCCCACCGGTTTTTTCGCTCTTCAGCAGTTCCACCAGGTGCGGCGTCAGGTTAAAGTCATACCGTCCGTTGGGGTACTGCGCGGTTGGCGCCACATAGGCTACCGCCAGGGGGTTGTTAGCAGGGACAAGCTTCGGATGGAGTGGCAGTGGCGTAAGCGGAATATTGGCGCTGTTGGTGGTATAAAGCGCCAATGAATTCGGCACCGGATACGGGTGCTGCGTGGTGTTGGCCAGCGGCTCCACAATCAGCACGGCCCTGTTGATCAGGTCGGCTGGCAACTGCCCTCTCAAGCTGGCAAGGTTCGGAACCTCTACCTTGATCATCAGCCCTGCGCCTCCCTGCGCCACGCTGAAGTTGTCTGTCTGAGCGGCTGGCACTGGCGCCCCGCCCCGCTCGATGCCCTCAAGCGGCGTGCCTGTAAAGTCGCTCTCAAAGCGGTTGTACTGCAGGCCGGGGTTCACGATGGCAAAATCCCTTCTGCGGGCCGTCTTGGTGCCATTCACCGTCTCTGAGTAATAGAGCCTCACTTTGGAGTTCGCCGTCGAAAAACCGACCATGGCGTTGCCAGCGGTGCCGGTAAGTTTCAGGCCAGGGAAGTAGGTCAGAAAGTCTGTGGCGTTTGTCAGGCGGGCGTCTCCGGCCTTTTTAAGGCTGAGCCACTCCTGCCCCAACTCACCGGAAAGCGAGACGGCAATCGTGTCGGCTTTGGTATTGGGCCGCGGGATGACGGTAAAGGCGGCTAGCTCATCCGCTGCCACGCCGGTTGTGCTGGCGTTGTAAAGGACGTTATCGGCGTAGAAATAGGACAGCGGCGCCTCGTTGAAGAAGTAAGGAGACAGCTTGCGCGGGGTAATGGTCCCCGTCAGGCGTTGCACAGAGAAGGAAACCGCTTGTGTCGTGTCGCCATAGCTATACTTGGTGTATGGCATGATCAGCTTCACCGAGTCGGCGGTGGCGTCTTCTGCCACCGTCCAGGTGCTACTGCTCAGGCCAACCTGAAAAAAGGCGCTGCCCTGCAGCGTGCCGCTGAACGGCGTGGTATACTGCCCGGCCAACAGAGCGCCTGAGTTCGACGAGACAACCGAGTCGAGGTATACCGTGGATACGTTTACCGTAAGCGTGTCGGTGAATTTGCCCGAGATGTTGTCATCCACCAGGCCGAGCCCAAGCTCGTTGGGGTCTTCGCAGGAGGCAAGCGTTACACAGCAGCAGCAAAGCAACAGCGTCACTTTGTTTTGCAGAAGCATCTTTAATCTTGAAAATTGCATATTGTTTTATACTGTCGTAAACAGATTCTCCCTTAAGGTTTGGTATTGGGTTAATGCGGCGGACCGGAAACCACGGACACCCGATACTTCGCTATCCGCTGTGCGCGCACTGATGAAACGCATGCTGTAACCTCCGCAAAAGAAGTATGAAAAGCCTATTTTTAAATCAGCCCCAAATATAACACTATATTTTCGCTATCAGAAAGATATTGTCCTATACTAAACTTCTTTCTGCCCTGATTATTGTATGCCTGCCGTCCCTTGCGCATGCGCTGGCCCCGGATTTTGCCAATCCCTGCCGGCGGGGGAAGTACACCGCTGGTAGGCAGAAAAGCCTGCCACAGTATGGCAGGCCTTCTACTTCAATCAACCAATTTTAATCACAACACTAATCACTAAACAAAATGCAGGGTATAGCTAATCCGAGTCTCCCGCGGCGGCCTGGCATACACGCTTCACCCGGACCGGGGGGTATAAAATGTGCACCGCCACGCACACCTGGGTGGGGCTGTCGTCTACCTCAAGGGTTAGGTTCAGGCGGCTGCCTGGCTGCTGGTATGCCTGGGGCAGGTTGCTGGCCGTCACGTAGCCGCCGTGCAACTGCCCAATGTAGCTGTTGCTCTGGCTGCTGGTCAGGGTGGCGTCGTCCTGCAGCTTTAGGATGTGCCAGCCCGGCTGGCAGCTGTCTGGCCCTATTACTTCGGCCTGCAGGCAGGCAGGGGCAGGATCGTTCCGCTCTGAGCAGCCTGCGGCCAGCACCAAAAGGCAGAGAGAAACAAGCACCGCAGACAAAAAGGTTTTCATGGTTTGATGGTTTCGTTTGGAGCCCTCAGGCTGGGTACCCGATAGAGCACCACAGCCAGAAAGGCAGTTTTCATAGCGTAGAAAGGCAGACGGCACTTGTAAAAGGCTGGCGAGCGGCGTGGCAAAACTGCCGCCAAAACGCGCGCGCACCTGAATGACCCGGCAACCGCTTCCGGGGTTGCATGGGATGCAAAAATTAGCGGCTTCTTTTTCCTCCGCCCAGCTCGTAGTTCACGGCCATGTTCAT
This sequence comes from Pontibacter sp. E15-1, assembly GCF_022601975.1. Lineage (GTDB taxonomy): Bacteria > Bacteroidota > Bacteroidia > Cytophagales > Hymenobacteraceae > Pontibacter. The sequence continues at coordinate 62,204 of NZ_JAKVIR010000031.1, read as the reverse complement.
CCCGACGGTATAAGGCTTTCCGTGTGAGGCCTGCGTGCTTCCGGGATCAGCCAGCATCGTGGTGAAGTAGCTCCTGACCTCCGGCCCCAGCGTGACCGACATATTCCCGGCGAGGCGCTTGCCGACACCGGCTGACATATTGCCCGACCATTGCAGCTTGCGGAACGGCGAGGGCTCGTTGCGGTCATACTCCAAACTCTGCACATCCGAGGCAGCGCTGATGATGCTGGATTGCAGCAGGATATTGGCCGCCACACCCGCCCCGCCATACCAGAACCAATCGTTGCCGATATTGCCTTCATACTGGAGCCCCACAGGCACCGTGAGGTGGCGATAGCGGTACTCCACGTCATACGTCGGCCGTTTGGCCACCACCAAAGAGTCTGTTGCCGGGCCAGCGCTGAGGGCAGGCAGGAAAACGGTGGCTGGCGCACTGAATGCGTTCATGCCGAAAGGCATATTGCGCTGCGACGGCTGCACGACATAGCTGGCTTTGGATCGCGCAGTGTTCTGCAAAAAGCCCAGCCCCGCAAGCAGCTTCAGCTTTTTCCCGAGCTTAAAGCCGGTCTTGGCCTCGACGCCATACGAGAAGCCGGGGTCTGTGGAGGCATCATACTCCTGCCGCGCCTCGTCCATATACATAGCCGACATGTCTGCGGCCGAGGCGACACTCGGCATCAGGCTCTGCCTGCTTGACATCGCCATTGCCTGGTTCGGCGCACCTATGTTCTGCTCGAAATAACTCGGGGCATACGCCATCCCAACTGACCAGCGGCTTTTTTCGTCGCGCTTTTCTTTTTTAGATTTTTTTATACCGCCCAGCGCCTCGTCAGTATACGCCACGGCTGGCTGCGCCTCGTCCTGCTGCCGGGCACGGGCCAGCACCACCTCGCTTTGCTGCCTGAATTCGGCATCGGCGCGTTGTGCGGCTACCGGAATGCTGCTGCTGCCTGCCTGCCTGTAAAATGTCCCGGCGTTGAAGGCTGCCCTTTCGGCCAGCGCTTCCATGGTTCGCTGTATGGAGGTGTGGCGCTGGAAAGACGCTCTGGCTGTGTTGCCCAGGCCGGAAGGCTCCGACACGGCATCCATACGGAAGCGGCTTGATGGGGAAACGGTTTCGGAAGCTACAGGGGCAAGGGCAACAACCTCATGCCGTGTAGCTGCCGCTGTGCCTGGCGCTGCCGTGCCCGCAGCAGTGCGGTTGCGGGTCTGCGGGCCACTGGCGGCGGTCGCCTGTTCAGGTGTCGCGGCTATGGCCGCTGGGGTATGCACCGGAGGGGTATGCGCGGGTAAGGTTGCCTCTGCCCGTTCGCTGCTGCTCCGGGTATTGGCATGGGGTGCAGGCGTGGTGGCTAGTTGCGGCCCTCCCTGTGGGGCTCTGCTGAAATAATAGGCTCCCGCACCACCCGCCAACACGAGCAGGGCAATGCAGGCGGCGGCTAACTGGCGGTAAAACACCATCCGTTTTTTGTACTGGCTGCTCTCCTGCACCGTCAGGTGATGGTCGATGCGTGCCCAAAGATCCTGAGACGGAGTCGCCTCAGCATCATGCATGCGGTTCTTAAACTCATCCTCGAGTTTTCCGCGCTGGTGGTTAGCTGCTGATGACATGGTCTTTGTAGTTATTTTCCTGGCGGGTGATCATCTGCTGTAAAATGACCCTCGCGCGTGAATACTGTGACTTGGAGGTGCCTTCTGAGATATCCAGCATCTCCCCTATCTCTTTGTGGTTGTAACCCTCGATGGCGTAGAGGTTGAACACCATCCGGTAGCGGGGCGCAAGGCTCTGGACCATGCGCAGCAGTTCGTCCAGCGTGTAGCCCGTCAGGCTAAAGCCGTCGGCGGCTATGTTGCTCACCTCCTCCGCCTCATGCGACACCGTGAGGAGCTGCTTGCCGCGCAGGTGTTTCAGGGCGGTGTTCACCATGATCTTCCGGACCCAGAACTCCAGGGGGCAGTCCCGCTTAAATTTCCCGATGTTGGCAAACACCTTCACAAAGGCATCCTGCATGATGTCCTCGGCCTCGAACGTGGTGGGGGCGTAGCGCAGGCAAACCAGCATCATCTTCTTGGAAAACTGGTCATACAGGAGCCGTTGCATCTCGCGCTTGCCCGCAATGCACCCCGCTATGAGCTTGTCCTCTTCTGATTTTGGTTTTGTAAAGAGATTCAAAAACTGCCTGTTTAGTTTGCCCTACACACTCTCATGAGTCTGATGCCGACGCATTGGTTGCATCGGCCTGAAAATATATTTCATGCCTACATGGTGCAATCAATATACACATAAAAAGCGAAGCCCCCGGTTCTGCCGGGGGCTTCGCTTTTTACTAAGAAATGATGTATAGGCAACAAATCAGGCCATTTGCAGATAGCGCAGTTTATAGCTAAAAACGAATACCAGCGTTAGCAGGAGCAGCCAGGCAAAGCTCAGCACTTTAAGGGCTACGGCCGATGTCGCGGTCACGGCGCTCATTTCCTCGTGGGCCTGCAGGCGCGCCTCCTGCCGCACGCCTCTGGCAAGCAAGCGATACGAGAGGCTTACACTAACGGCCACCAGCACCACGTCATCCAGGTACCCGAACACTGCTGTCAGGTCCGGCACCAGATCAACCGGGCTCAGCGCATACCCTATGCCGAAGGCCAGGAGCGCCCGCACGTACCAGGCTATGCGGTTGTCGCGGTAGGCAAGGTACAAGGCATATACTTCGGTATGGAACGCGTGTGATTTCTGCTTCAGGGCATTGAGGTGTGTCATCGTCTGGGCATCTGGTGTCGTGCTTTTTACGAAGGCACCCCAGGCAGTACTTGCACTAAATCAATTTTATGCTACAGTATATGCATAACTTTAAGCCAGTTACCCTGCGCGATATATAACCCGGTCCGGCCTTCGGGAGGCCTAGCGCCAGTAGCTGCTACCGAGAACCAACCTGCGCGTTACCTGTTCCAGATGTCCCAGGCGGCGTCGGCCTGCCGGTACAGCATGGCCAGCCCGTTGGCGGTTTTCGCCCCGGCCGCCGCCCCGTGCTTCATAAACTGGGTTTCCTCGGGGTTGTATACCAGGTCGTAGAGATAATGCCCCGGCGTGAGTGCCGCGTAGGGCAAGGGAGGCGCCTCCGCAGTGTGCGGGTGCGTGCCCACGGGGGTTGTGTTGATGATCAGCGGGTAGGTCTGCAGCAGTTCCGGGGTCACCTGCGCATAGCTCAACCCGCCCGGGGTTGGCGTGCGCGACACGGTGCTGAAGGGTATGTCCAGGTCATCCAGGGCAGTCCAGACGGCCTTGGCGGCCCCGCCCGTGCCCAGCACCAGCGCCTGCATCTGCTCTTGCGGGGGGAAGAACTCCTCCAGCGAGGCTTTAAACCCAATATAGTCGGTGTTGTAGCCTTTCGTTTTTCCTTCGGATATTTTGATGGTGTTCACGGCCCCGATTTTGGCGGCGGCGGCATCCAGCTCGTCCAGCAGCGGCAATACTGCTTCCTTGTACGGCACGGTCACGTTTAGGCCCGCCAGTTCTGGCTCCTCTTGCAACAGCGTCAGCAGCGCCTGCGCCTCCGGCAGTTCGTACAGCTCATACTGTGCGTCGTGTATACCCTCCCGTGCGAACTTCTCCGTGAAGTACTTTTTGGAGAAAGAGTGCCCGAGCTTTTTGCCGATAAGTCCGAATTTGCGCATGCCGTTAAACCTTTTGAGTGTTATCGTCTGTAAAGTGGTCTACCAGGTACACGAGCGCGAAGCCGAGGATAGCCAGCAAAATGCCATACATCAGGTATGACTCATGCCCTGTCAGACTTTCGTACGCGCCCGGCAGCACGTTGTCCTGCACCAGCGGCTTCACCTCGCCGTGGCGGTCGGTATAGGTTTCCAGGGTTTGCTTCCAGGGCCATACCTTGTTCAGCGAGCCGACCATGAAGCCTGTGAGCAGCGCCACGGTGGCGTTGTGGTAATTCTTGAGCGCCCAGTTGAGCACATGCGAGAACGTGAGGATACCCACCACGCAGCCCAGGCCGAACACCGCCACCACGCTCACCCGGAACTCCTTCACGGCTCCCAGTATAAACTCATACTTGGCCAGCAGCACCAGCAGGAAACTCCCCGAAATGCCCGGCAGGATCATGGCGCAGATGGCAATAGCCCCCGACAGGAAGATGAACCAGTAGGCTTCGGGGGTTTGGGTGGGCGTAGCCACCGTGACGTAATAGGCGACGGCGGCCCCGAGCAGGCCAAACAGGATGACCCCGCCCGACCACCGGGTGATCTTTTTGCCCACCACCACGGCCGAGGCCACGATCAGCCCGAAGAAAAAGGACCACAGCATCTCGGGGTAGTTCTCCAGCAGGTATAAAATAATCCGGGAGAGCGACACGATGGAGAACAGAATGCCGGACAGCAGCACCACCAGGAACGAGCCGTTGATGTGCCGCCAGAAATCGGCCAGCCGGAAGCGCAGCAGCAGCTTCACCGCCTCGCCGTTAACCGAGCGGATGGAGCCCAGCAGCTCCTCGTAAATGCCCGTGATGAAGGCGATGGTGCCACCCGACACGCCCGGCACCACATCGGCCGCGCCCATACCCGCTCCCTTTGAGAACAGCAGGAGGTACTCTTTTAATGATCTTCGTTGCATAAGTCTGATAAACGCAAGGGGATGGCGGCTAAACGCAAAATTGCCCGTGCGGCCATACCGACGGGCAATTTATCACTTTGTATGTATAGTTTATCCTTTCAGGTTGGAGTTTTCCATATCCAGGAAGTGGCTGAAGGTATCGCCGCGCAGGCCCAGGCGGATCGTCTCCAGCGGAATCACCTCGCTTGGGGCGATGTTGCCCAGGTTCACGTTGGCACCCAGCAGCTTGATAAACCATACCTGCTGCGATTTCTGCGGGGCCTCCCACAGGATCTTCTCAAACGGGATCTTGGTCAGGATTTCCTCCACCAAGCCGCTCCGCACCTCGCCGGTTGCCCGGAACAAGCCCACGTTGCCGCCCTCGCGGGCCTCCCCGATCACCTTCCAGGCACCGGCGTCCAGCTCGGCCTGCATCAGCCTGATCCACATGTATGGCGGGATGATCTTGGTGTCGTCCTTGGAGCCCACCTCCGACAGCACGGTTACCTGCTCCGACAGGTTTCTGATGTAGTTGCACTTCACCTCATGCTCCATCTCCAGAGAGCCGTCCGATACCTCGGCATAGGTCATCTGGTACTTGTCGAGCAGGCGGCGGTAGTCCTCAAACTGGTTGCGCACGATGAAGGCCTCGAAAAGCGTGCCCCCAAAATACACCGGTATGCCCGCGGCCCGGTATACATCCAGCTTCTTCTGCAGGTTCGGCACCACATAGGAAGTGGCCCAGCCTAGTTTCACAATGTCCGTGTACTCTCCGGCAACCTCTATAAAATCTTCTACCTCACGTATGCTCAGGCCCTTGTCCATGGCCATGGTGTAACCGCGCTCACGTGGCTTCAGCGCACGCTCGGGAATACTATTAAGCGAATAATTCATTTATTTTTATTTGCGATACTGATCAATCAATCGGGACAGGGCACGCTGCGACTCCAGTTCGGGGAAGAACTCGAAGAGCAGCTTGTGCTTATCAAAGTCCAAAACTAACGCATTTTCCAGATAATTGTAAGCTTCGCGGTATTTTCCTGCCGAAAGCATGTAGGCGCAGGCCCTGTAATACAGCTCAGCCTCCTTGGGCTGAATCTCGATGGCATTCAGAATAATGTCGGTGGCTTCCTCGAAATTGCCCTGCTCGAACAGGATGATGGACCAGTTCAGGTAGATGTCCTTGTCGTCGGGCCGGATGTCGGCGGCGCGCATATAGCTCTCCAGCGCCGACACCACATGCCCCACCTGGTACTCCGCCGAGGCCAGCGCCACCCAGTAGTCAGCGCTGTCGTCGTACAGGTCCACCGCCTTCTTGAAGAAGTGCACGGCCTCATACCACTTGCCCTGCGCGTCCAGGATCATACCGATCCCAAACCAGGCCTCGTCCATCTCGGGCTCCAGGTCCACGGACTTCTGGTAATAGCGCCGCGACAGGTCCCACTGCTTCAGCTTCTCGTAACACTCCCCGATGTTGCAGTAGGCCTCGGCCGAGGGGCCGCTGTGCTCTACCATAAAGCCAAACGCCTCAATGGCCTTCAGGTAATCGCCCACAAACACCAGCGCGTTGGCCATGTTGTTGTAGGCAGTGATAAACTTGGGATCGATGATGGTGGCGTAGTCGTAGGCGGCGATGGCTTTCTCGTAGGCCCCCATCTTGTTGTACATGTTGCCCAGGTTGAACCAGGCGACTGAGGAGTAGGGCTCATTGTCGACGAACTTCTGGAAAAACGCCGTGTTTTCGCTGATAGTGTTGGTCACCTCCAGGCAATACAGAATCTCCTGCATGGCCGCCTCGTTCTCCATATTCAGCTCGATGCACTTTTTGTAGTACTTCACCGCCGAGCTGAACTTGCCCCAGGTCTGGTAAGCAAGCCCGATGTTGAAGTAAATGTCGTCGCGGTCGTCGGAGGCGTAGGCCAGGGCCTTCTTAAAATGGTCGATGGCCTCGCGGAACTCGCTGCGCTGTGTAAAGATGATGCCGCGCGTCAGCTGCACGTCTGCGTTCTCGGGGTCTACCTCTGCCACCTGGTTGATGAGGGTGAGCGCATCCTCGAAATTGCCGGCCATGGCCAGCAGCTGCGCCTTGTCGATCTGCATCTCGGTGGAGAAAGGGTATTGGGCGAGGGCAGAGTCGCAGGCCGCCAGCGCCTTGGTATATTCAAAATTAGCGGTGTAGTGATCAATTATGTACTCAAAATCCGTCAGGTCGAAGAACACTGTCTCGTTGCTGCCGAGCATGCGCTCGAAGCGTTGAATCAGTTCCAGTTCCTCGCTATGTTCTTCAAAGTTCTCTTTCATCTCCGATATCCATCCAGCTGCGTGAAAACAGCTTTTGTTTTATTACATTTTAACAGGGCAAATAGTTTAGTCGCGGCTGCCGGCTGCCAGATGAAGCTGCAGCTGCCCGCACACCCAGGCAATGGACTCGGCAACGGGCCTAAACGAGAAGCCAAGCGCATCGCATACCTTCTGGCTGCTGAAGGCGTGGCTTTTCGCAGCCACCCTAGCCGTCTGTTTCGTGATGAGCGGCCGCGCCCCGGTAAGGCGGGCCCGCACGTGCTCCAGGCGCCACACCACCTCGGCCACCAGCGGCGGCACTTTTGTGTTCGGCGCCTTTTTGCCGAAACAGCTGGCCGCCTGCTCAAAAAATGACTTATAGCTGAGGAGCCCCGCATTCAATATAAACCTTTCTCCGGATATATCCGAGAAGGTGAGTTGCAGCATGGCCGCCACCACGTCGCGCACATCCACAAAGTTAGCACTCCCGCCGGTATAAAAAGGGTGCTCGTTGTAGGCATACTTAAAGAGCTGTGTGCTGCTGCGGTCCCAATCGGCGGGGCCAAGCACAATAGAGGGGTTCACGATCACGGCGTTCAGCCCTTCGGCCACGCCGCGCCATACCTCCAGCTCGCCCCAATACTTCGTGCTGGCATAGGCCGAGTGCTCCTCGGCCGCATCCCATTTATTGCTCTCCGTGAGCACGCTGGTGCCTTTTGGCCGCCCCACCGCCGCGATGGAGCTGACGTGGCAAAGCTTGATCTCCGGGTGCTCCAGGCATGCGTCCACGATATTTGCGGTTCCTTCGATGTTCACTTGCTTCAGGGCCGCCTCGTCCTGCGGGGCATAGGAAACCAGGCCAGCGCAGTGAAAGACATAGCGCACGCCCTGTAGCGCCTCCCTAAGGAAGGTCGGGTCCAGTACGTCGCCTTCCTGCCAGTGCACCTGCCCGGCGCCCCGAATAGCCGGTACCTGCCCCCGGTAAAGCGCCCTGACCTGATGCCCCTGCTGCAGCAGCGCCGGAATCAGGAACGTGCCGATCAGGCCGCTGCCCCCCGTTACAAATACCATGCGTGTGGAAGTATGTTTCTAAGATCAGATTTGATTTGCTAGAGCAGGCTGTTGCGGAGCGGCAGCGCAAACGCCTTGCTCAGGTGCTTGCTGCTGAGTACGCGCCTCAGGCTGTCTGTATGCTTCAGGCCGTGCGTGTCGGACCCCAGAAAGTCGACCAGTCCCTCGTCTATCAGGCGCTCGGCAAAGTCTTTGGCCCCCGGCGAGTAATAGCCCGTGAGTGAGTTCAGGTTAGGCTGAAACAGCACGCCGTGCTCGCGCAGGGTCGCAAGCGCGTCGAACTTGCCATAGAAATAGGTATAGCGCTCTGGGTGCGCCAGCACGGGTTTATACCCTTTTGAGCGCATCATGAAGATGGCTTCCCGCAGGTTGAGAGGCTCGTTGAGGAAGGAGGTTTCGAACAGCAGGTACTTGTCGCCAAACGTCAGCAGTTCCTCGTTATTCTGCAGCTTCTCCAGGAAACCCTCATCCAGGTAATACTCGGCCGCGCACGCCAGCTCCATCTCTATCCCGGCCACGGCCACGGCCTTTTGCAGCTCGGCCAGCTTCCCGCGGATAATCTCGGGCGTGTTCTTGTAAAAATCGCTCATGATGTGGGGCGTCATGATCAGCTTGCGGTAGCCCAGCGCCTGCAAGGCCCGCACCAGTTCGAGCGAGCGCTCGATGTTCTCAGCGCCATCGTCGATGCCGGGCAGGATATGCGAGTGCATGTCCACCCGTAGGGCGCTGAACGATTCCTCGAGGGGGGCGCTGCTTCCAAAAATGTTCTTCAAAAACTGTATCATCTGCAACTCTTTGGCACCTGTGGCAACCCATCAGCTGCTATCGGGTAGGTAAACTTCAAAATAACGCAATTAAACATCACTGTCAAAATCAAGCCAATTTACGCATACCTCGCGCTAAAACATAGGCTTTTCCTAATAAGTAGTGCAATCCGCGCCGGGCGGTTTCCCGGGCGCATAAAACACTCTTGGCCTCCATACACAACCGCGTAGCCCCCCTATATAATTCCATAGTGTTAAGATGCCGGCTTAATTTTGATAAAATATTAAAATAGCGGTCAAATATTGAAAATTACTCAATTATCACACCCATAAAACACACCTGGTTAATTATTTATCAATATCTATCCAAAATGACACGCCTTTTCTATAGCTTTGTAAACAACGGATTTACAATGCCGTTAAACTGAATAATAACTACTACACCTGCTATACTCTAAAGAATAAATGGAATTAAGAACGACTGAAAATCAGCGTATGATCGCGGACATGATCCGTGATTTTGGTGCAAAGCATATCAAACCGAAGATGATGGAATGGGACGAAAGCCAGGAGTTCCCGATCGAAGTCTTCAAAGAGTTGGGCAAGCTAGGCCTGATGGGCGTGCTGGTGCCGACAGAGTATGGCGGCTCGGGCTTCGGGTACCTGGAGTATGTGACGGCCATTGCTGAGTTATCAAAGATCGACGGTTCCATTGGCCTTTCGATGGCGGCGCACAACTCGCTGTGCACCGGCCACATCTTACAATTCGGAAACGAGGAGCAGAAAGGCAAATACCTCCCGAAACTGGCCACCGCCGAGTGGATTGGGGCCTGGGGCCTGACGGAGCCGAACACGGGCTCGGACGCTGGCAACATGCGCACGGTGGCTGTGCAGGACGGCGACCATTGGGTAATCAACGGAGCCAAGAACTTCATCACCCATGGCAAATCAGGCAATGTGGCGGTGGTGATCGTGCGTACCGGCGAGGTAGGCGACTCCCACGGCATGACCACCTTTGTTGTTGAGCGCGGCACACCGGGTTTTAGCGCCGGCCGCAAGGAAGACAAGCTGGGCATGCGCGCCTCCGAAACGACAGAGATGATATTTGAGGATTGCCGCGTGCACCAGAGCCAGATGCTGGGCAACGTGGGCGAGGGCTTCATCCAGGCCATGAAAGTGCTGGATGGCGGCCGCATATCCATTGCCGCGCTTTCGCTGGGGATCGCCCAGGGTGCGTTTGATGCCGCCCTGGCCTACTCGCAGGAGCGCAACCAGTTTAACAAGCCAATCTCCAGCTTCCAGGGCATCTCCTTCAAGCTGGCCGACATGGCCACTGAGATTGAGGCGGCATCGCTGCTCACCTATCAGGCGGCAGACATGAAGAACCGGGGCCTGAACGTGACCAAGGAGTCTGCCATGGCGAAGTATTATGCCTCTGAGGTGGCGGTGCGCGCGGCAACTGAGGGCGTGCAGATTTTCGGCGGTTACGGCTTCACGAAAGACTATCCCGCCGAGAAATACTACCGCGACGCAAAGCTTTGCACCATCGGGGAGGGAACAAGTGAGATACAGAAACTTGTTATTGCCAGAGCGATACTGAAGTAATTGCCGCGTAGGTAGGTATAAAACCTCCTTTTAGCAGGATTTTAGAAAAAATAAGGGTCGGGGAGAAATATATTTAGCCAATCTATTGATTTTTAAGTATAACCTTGACTAAATTTGCAACCCTAATTCAAAGAGAAACGAGACCAATATGATTATTATCAACGTAAAGGATAACGAGTCTGTAGACCGTGCATTGAAGAGATTCAAAAAGAAATTCGAGAGAACCGGCGTTTTGAAAGAGCTGCGTTCCAGAGCGTATTTCGAGAAGCCATCTATTTCAAAGAGAAAGCAAAAAGAAAGAGCGGTATACAAGCAGCAGATGTTTGCTGATCAAAACTACTAGTCTTTCTAACAACATACTTTATTTTTCCATAAATTGGTAAGGCTGCTCCACAACAGTGGCCATACCGATTTATGGATTTGTTTTTTAAGTACCTCCAATACGAGAAGCGGTATAGCCCGCACACCCTTACCTCCTATCACACCGATCTGGGCCAGTTTGCGCAGTACCTGCGCGATGTCTACGAGATCACGGACGCCGCCGAGGCCGACCATACCATTATCCGCTCCTGGATCCTGACGCTGGTGCAGCAGAACATCCAGCCGCGCTCCATCAACCGCAAGATTGCCTGCCTGCGCTCGTACTATCGTTTCCTGCTGGCGCAGGAGCGTATCGCGGTCAACCCCATGCTGCGCATCAAGGCTCCCAAAGCCTCCAAGAAACTCCCTGTTTTTGTGGCTGAAGAGCCCTTTAACGCCTTGCTTGACACCTTTACTTTCGAGGAAAACTTTGAGGGCCAGCGAGATCGCCTGATTTTGGAGTTTTTGTATGGCACCGGTATCCGCCTGGCCGAGCTTCTGGGCGTCCAACACGCTGATATTGACCACCGTGGCAAAACAGTGCGCGTGCTCGGCAAGGGCAATAAAGAGCGCATTGTTCCCCTCAATGATTCGCTTCTGAGCAGTATAGGGGCCTATCAGGAGCAGAAAGCGCGCTTTTTTGAGGATAACAATTCGGTAAACTTGCTCGTTACTAATAAGGCTCGTCCCCTATATCCGAAGTTCGTTTATCGCGTCGTAAAAAAGTACATTAGCTTGATCACAACCTCCGAACATAACAGCCCGCACGTGTTGCGCCATTCCTTTGCAACGCACTTGCTGAACAAGGGGGCCGACCTGAACGCGATCAAGGATCTACTGGGCCATGCAAGCCTTGCGGCAACGCAGGTGTACACCCACAATTCGATCGAAAAGCTTAAATCTATTTTCGAGAAAGCACATCCAAAAGCATAAGTTAAATCATTAAACGTAAAAATTATGAAGCTACAAATGCATTCCGTTAACTTCGAGGCTGATGAGCAGCTGAATACCTTTATTCAGCAGAAGGCAAATAAATTGGAAACGTTTTACGACAGAATAATTAACGGGGAGATTTTCCTGAAAAACAACAATAAAGACGGCATAGACAACAAGACGGTGGAAATCAGGCTTTTCGTGCCGGGCTCTACGCTTTTCTCGCAGGAAGACGCCCCTTCGTTTGAGGCCGCTACCGATGCCGCCGTGGATGCCATGCGCCGCCAACTGAAAAAGCACAAGCAGAAGCAAATGGCCCACTGAACAGCGGAAGCTTCGCTTCCACTGTAATTCCGAATTACGAATTCCGAATTAGGAAATCATATATAAACAGAACGGCCTGCTACATGTAGCAGGCCGTTCTGTTTATATATGATTTGGGCTTTTGCATCTAATCGAAACACGGAGCGAAAGCAGTCTCAGCCTGCCGTTGTTGTGTGTTCTCACCAACAACTTGTTGGTCAAAAGACGCAACAAGGGCAGCTTTGCGAAAGTCCTGTATGATTTATATATGGTATGATCTTGATTTTCGGCTACAGGCCGAACTCAGCTTTGATCTTGTCTACGTAGTCGAGTTTCTCCCATGTGAAGGTCTCGAACTCCTTGATTTCCTTCTGCCCGTTTCTGGCAATCTCTACCTGCTTCATCTGCGGGGTTCTGCCCATATGACCGTAAGCCGCTGTTTCCGCAAAGATAGGGTTCTGCAAGCCGAAGCGCTGCACAATGGCGTAAGGGCGCATATCGAACAGCTTGTTCACCTTCTCGGCTATCTCGCCGTCGCTCATGGTGTTTCCTGCCGCGTCTTTCACTTTGGTAGAGCCGTAAGTCGTCACGTACAAGCCAACCGGCTTGGCTACCCCGATGGCATAGGCCACTTGCACCAACGCCTGGTCGGCCACGCCCGCTGCCACCAAGTTTTTGGCGATATGGCGGGTTGCGTAGGCTGCCGAACGGTCTACTTTGGAAGAGTCTTTCCCGGAGAAAGCACCGCCACCGTGCGCGCCCTTGCCACCATACGTATCCACGATGATCTTGCGGCCGGTCAGGCCGGTGTCGCCGTGTGGGCCACCGATCACGAACTTACCGGTTGGGTTGATGTGGTATTTGATGTTGTCGTCGAACAAAGACTGGATGCGCTCTGAGAGCTGCTTGAGTACACGCGGCATCAGGATGGCGGCAACATCTGCCTTGATCTGCTGCACCATCTTTGTCTCGGCTGCGTTCTTTGCCTCCGGGCTGTCGTTCTCTGCCATTACAAACTCATCGTGCTGGGTGGAGATCACGATCGTGTCGATCATCTCCGGCATGTGGTTGTCGTTGTAGCGGATGGTTACCTGCGACTTGGCATCGGGGCGGAGGTAGGTCATTTCCTTGCCCTCTTTGCGTATGGCCGACAGCTCCTGCAGCAAAAGGTGCGAGATGCTGAGCGCCAGTGGCATGTAATTGTCCGTTTCGTTGGTGGCATAGCCGAACATCATGCCCTGGTCGCCGGCACCTTGGTCCTCGGGGTTGGTGCGCTCCACGCCCTGGTTGATGTCTGCTGACTGCTCATGGATGGCCGAGATCACACCGCAGGCGTCCGCGTCGAACTTATATTCTGATTTGGTATAGCCAATGCGCTTGATCACCTCGCGGGCCACCTTCTGCACATCTACGTAAGCTTCTGTTTTCACCTCTCCGCTCAGCACCACCAACCCGGTGGTTACCAGCGTTTCGCAGGCTACTTTCGACTGTGGGTCCTGCTTGAGGAACTCATCTAACAGCGCATCCGATATCTGATCCGCCACTTTATCCGGATGTCCTTCTGAAACAGACTCCGATGTAAACAAATAAGGCATTAGTATGGGTTTAGGTACAAAGTATAAACCGGCTGCACGCACTGGCAGCGGATACAAAGCTAAAATAATTCCGCCATACTTAAAATAAACATATACAAAGAGAAACTCCCCGCCCTGCAATCACGACGACAAAAGTCCAGACGCCTAGCTCATTGCCTTCCAGCACGATACTGTTCCGGGGCCGATACACGATCCGGATTACCGCCAGAGGGCCGAAAACCTTTTGAAATTACGTACCGTTTGAATGGTAAATAACTTCACCCGACATATCCTATATATGAAATCTATACTAGCTGTATTTGCTTTATTTACCCTGCTGTCTGGCACTGTGCTTGGCCAGGGCAACGATTCCCCTTATGAAACCAGCCTGAAAGTAGACGCCCCCATTATTGCCGCCGGCATGGGCCTGAGCGCCTATGGGTTGAGCCTGATGCAGGACAAGGATGGTATGACGGAGCTGGAGGCCCTGTCGCAGAATAAAAATGATGTAAACCGCTTCGACCGGTTTTCGGCGGGCTGGCACTCTGAGTCAGCGAAGAAAACGAGCGATTACCCGTTCTATGGTTCCTTTGCTGCAGCCCCGCTGGTGATGCTGCTCAACGACAATGCGCGCGGCAAAGCCGGGCAGGTTTTTGTGCTGTACGTGGAAACTATGGCCGTGACCGGCGCCTTCTTCACGATGACCAACGGCCTTATACCACGCGACCGACCGCTTACCTATAGCTCTGAGGTAGAGCTTTCAGACAAGACCACCGCAAACGCCCGTAACGCGTTTTATGCAGGCCATACCGCTGCCGCTGCCAGTGCCACTTTTTTTGCCGCAAAGATTTTCCACGATTTTAACCCGAACTCCGCTGCCCGCCCTTATGTATGGGCTGCCGCTGCCGCTGTTCCGGCTGGCGTAGGCTATCTCCGGCTCCGCGCAGGCAAGCACTTCCTGAGCGACAATTTGCTGGGGTATGCGATGGGTGCCGCGGCTGGTATACTGGTGCCGCAGCTCCACAAGAAATCCAATAAAACAAATATGAGCCTGGTGCCTATCTCGGGCCGCGATTACAGTGGCGCGTTGCTGACCTATACGTTTTAGGGTTTCTCTGCGGCAAAGCCGGGCATTTGATGCATAGGCCTCCGCCTGACAGACTTCCCTATAACTTTTAATTAAAAAAGCGCAGACCGTACGGATTGACGGTCTGCGCTTTTTTTGTAGAGCGGCTTTTCGTTTGCCTAGCTCTTGTCTTCCTTCTTTTTCTTCAGGTTCTCCTCAAAAAGCTTAAAGATGCGCTTATACTCATCCGTCCAGCTGGCGGGTTCTACGAAGCCGTGACTCTCGACCGGGTATACCGCCAGTTCCCAATTGTCTTTGCCTAGTTCGATCAGGCGCTGCGTCAGGCGCACCACGTCCTGAAAGTGGACGTTGGTATCGACCATGCCGTGCGCGATCAGCAGGGCGCCTTTCAGGCCCTCTGCATAGTAGATGGGCGAGCTCTTGGCATACGCGGTGCTGTCGGTATAGGGCGTGTTCAGGATGTTGGAGGTATAGCCGTGGTTGTAGTGCGCCCAGTCTGTAACAGAGCGGAGCGCGGCACCGGCGGCAAACACATCCGGCTCTGTGAACATGGCCATCAGCGTGATAAAGCCGCCGTAGGAACCGCCATATATGCCGATGCGGCTCGGGTCTACGTTATACTTTTCCGTCAGAAACTTAGCGCCGTCCACGTGGTCGCTCAGGTCTTTGCCGCCCATAAAGCGGTAGATGCCCGTGCGCACGTCGCGGCCGTAGCCAGCGCTTCCACGGTAGTCGATATCGAGCACGGTATAGCCCTGGTCGGCCAGGAAGTTATGGAACATGTACTCCCTGAAATAGCTGCTCCACCATTTGTGGGCGTTTTGGAGGTAGCCCGCGCCATGCACGAACACCACAGCGGGTCCATTTTGCTCAGGTTTCTCAGGTCGGTACACACGGGCATATACTTCGGCTCCGTCCTGCGCCTTGAACGTCACCACTTCCGGCTCGCGCCAGTCATAGGATTTGAACTCGGCAGTGAGCGAATGTGTCACCTGCTTCGGTTTCCCGTTTTTCTTGTTGTCCATCACATACAGCTCCCAGGGCATGTTGCTGGCCGACGAGCGTATGGCCAGATCCTTCTCGTTGGGCGACAGCGTGACTTCCTGCGCACCGGGCATATCGGTCAATTGCACCAGTTCCCCTCCCTCCAGGGGCATGCGGTAGAAGTGCTGCTCGCCGGGGTGCGTTTTATTGGCGGTGAAATACCAGTTCTTTTTGTCGTCCGACAGCCGCACTCCCGACACCTCGAACTTGCCGCTGGTCAGGGCTTTCTTCTGGCCGCTGCGCACGTCCACGGTATATAGGTGCGCGTAGCCGCTTTCCTCCGACTGAAACCATACCCGCTGGTTGTCGGGCATCCAGCCGATATCCCCGGAGCCATACCCAATGCCCGGCCCATTGATCCAGGCCTCATCGCGCTGGCGGTCCAGCAGGGAGAGTTTACCGGTTGCGGGGTCCAGCTTCAGTATCCAGCGGTCTTTGTTGTCCTCGGAGCGGGCCACCACTACCGCCTGCCTGCCATTGTCAGACCAGTATGGGCCGTAAATCGCCGTCGCCCGGATGGCCTCTTTTCTGGTTTTCGTGCTTGCAGAGTCTTTGGCCGAGGCGCTTTTCGCCACCCGCTCGGCTATATATGCCGGCTGCTGGTCCATTCCCGCGATTCCCTTCATAGAAACCGAAAAAGCCGTGTCGCGCTTTGTGTCATAGACGAAAAAGGCGGAGGCATTCTGGGCGTCGCCCACCTTGGTGCGGGTCATGAGGTCCTCGGTATAACCGGAGGAGGTGATGTAGTTCGGCACGATCGCCACTTTCGCGTTCTTTGGCCGGGCAATCAGCTGGAAGAAGACAAACTGCTCGTCGGGGCTCAGACTTTGGCTGGCAACCGCCTTATCCTCGGTGTAAATTTCTTTGGGCCGGGCTGGGGATTCGCGTTTCAGCTGCTTTTCGAGTGTTTCCTTTTCCGCTTCGCGGTCGCGCACCGTTTGCAGCAGGGCCAGCTGCTGTGCCTTCAGCCAATCGCGCTGCGGGTCTTTGTCTTCGTCGGCAGGCTTTCTTCCTTTCCTGAAGTCTGTCAGTTGCACCGTTTGGCCATTGTTGATCGTCCAGGCATACAGGTTGTTGTCTTTCACATAGAGCACTTTCTGCTCGGAGTGGCTAAACGCCGGGCTGCTCTCCCGCTCCACGGTGTTGGTGATTTGCTGCGGCTTTCCGGCCTTTATATCATACAGGTAGATGTCTCCGTTTTTCTCGTACACCTTTCTGGTTTTGGCGCGGTTATACTGTCCGTTTGGGGCTGGCAGTTGTAGCCTCTCCCGCGGGCTCACCTTCTGTATGTTTTTGCCGTCAGCCGACACGCTGTAGAGCGAGTCAGCTTTGTTTCCGTCCGGGTTCCAGCTGAAATAGATCTTCTTGCCGTCTTCTGACCAGAAGATGTTGCTGGGCGAGGTGCCGATCCATTTTGGGTCGCGCATGATTTTCTCCACGCTCAACTCCATTTTCTTGTCCTGCGTCTGTGCCGTTCCGGCACTCAGCAATAGAAAGGCCCACAGGGCCACGAATCTCATTTTAAACAGCATGTTAGTGTGTATGTAGTGTTAGCTCAGGTTTGTGATCCTATAAAATTAACCGGATACCGGCATAAAACAAAAACAGCCACCTGAGGCAGGCGGCTGTTTTTTATTTTAAACTTTGGATTTCTTTTTCTTCCCAAAATTCATGTCCGGGTGTTTCTCCTCATGGTCTGTCAGGCCTTGGTAGAATTTGGCAAAGCTCAGCAGCTCTGCCTCGCCAAACAGTTTGCCCATAAACGTGATTGTGGTCGGCATGCCGTTTTCCTGGAAGCCGTTTGGCAGCACCACGCAGGGATGGCCGGTCAGATTGGTAACCACCAGGTTGCTGCTGCCAAAGGACGGGCTGAGGTACACATCCACATCCTTTAGTTTTTCCTGCATCTGCTGCACCAGCAGCGTGCGCACGCGCTGCGCCTGTAGATACTCCACGGCAGGCACGAAGCGCGCCGCCCTGAAGGTGTTTGGCCACGCGTTCTTGTGCTGCGCTACCAGCAGGCTGTCGCGCCCGCTGCGGGTCAGGTCGTCGAAGGCGGCAGCTCCTTCCACCGAGATGGTCACGGTGAGGGCGCGGGCCGGGAGGTCGGGCAGTTCAAGTGGCACCAACTCTATACCAGCCTTGCGCAGCGTCGCTAACGTGGCCTCGTCATTCTGCTTGAAGCCATACTTCCCGTCGAAGTCGTTTTTCAGATACCCCACGCGGAGCTTCTTCACATCGATGCCTGGGTTGTAGTTAAACGGCGCATCATATACCGACTGGTCCTTGCCATCCGGGCCATATATGGCGTCGAACACAATGGCGCAGTCTTCGGCTGAGCGCGCGATCGGCCCGATCTTGTCCATCGACCAGCTCAGGGCCATTGCCCCGTGGCGGCTCACACGGCCAAAAGTAGGACGGAGGCCCGTGGTGCCACACGCCGTAGACGGCGACACGATGGAGCCCAGTGTTTCGGTGCCGATGGCGTAAGGCAGCAGACCGCCTGCCACTGCCGCCGCCGACCCGGCCGAAGACCCGCTGGAGCCTTTGGTGATGTCCCAGGGCGTGCGTGTTTTGCCGCCATACCATACATCGCCCATGGCCAGCGCACCTAAGGTGGTCTTGGCCACCAGCACGCCGCCGGCATCCTGCAGGCGCTGCACCACGGTGGCGTCCTCGTCAATTACCTGGTCTTTGTAAGGCATCGCGCCCCAGGTTGTCTTGTACTTTCTGGTCGACAGGAGGTCTTTCACGCCAAACGGTATACCGTGCAGTATGCCCTTGTACTTGCCCGCCTTGATTTCTTTGTCTGCCTGCCGTGCCTGCTGCATGGCCAGTTCCTCGGTCAGGGTAGTTATACACTCCAGCGTGGGGCCGTACTTCTTCAGGCGGGCCAGGAAAAACTTGGTCAGTTCCTCTGAGCTTATCTGCTGCGTGCGCACCAGCTCGGCCAACTGCGGAACAGAGTAGAAAGCCAGCTCGTCGCGGTGCCTCGGCATTTTCACTTTTTCCGGCCTTTCCACCGCAAAGGGTGTTCTCTGCTGCGCGAAGGTATACCCCACCGGGATCGGGTTGAACACCAGCGCGGGAGGCACACTGTTTGGCAACTTCACCTTGCGCACTGCCTCATAGTTCTCCCGGTTCTCTTCCAGCTCGGTCAGGGTAGAGTCGAGTTGCGCGTCTGAGAAGTGCAGGCCCATGGTTTTCTGGGCATCCTGCAGCATGGCCACCGTTAGTTTATTGTCTGCCAGTTTGGTCACGAATGCCCCGGAAACGAAGCAGATGGTGCCTAGCAGTATGGCTTTGGTTTTCATTTGAGTTTTATCGCTTTAAATGTTACATAAGATAGTAATCTATTCCAATACAAAAGGGGCTGCTCCGAAGAACAGCCCCTTTTGTATTGGAATAGATTACCTTAAACATGCTTAATATTTTTTCAGCACAACAAAAGTTATTCTATTGCTAATTGATTCTTATAAATCAAGTTGTGGGTTATTGAGCACTTCTGCCTGAGGTATAGGAAACGTAAGTTCGTCTGCATTGTACGGAAATGAGCTTCCTGCATCAAATAAATGGTTTGCACCTCGAACAACGTTCTCTTTGAGTCGCTTCATGGCTAAGTATGCTTTACCCTCTCCCCAAAGCTCTATGCGAGTCTGAAGGTAAATCTCGTCCAGGAGTGCTTGTCCGCTAAGCCCGTCTACATAACTATAGTCAGTGATCCTTTTCTCCAGCAACTGCTTTAGCATTTCCTTAGCTGCATCGTCTTGGCCCAATCGAGCCTTAGCCTCAGCATTTAACAGGATCATTTCCTCCACACGCATGTACACGTAGTCAGTTGTCACATTTCTCTGTCCACCAATTTTTCTAGCTGGGTCAAAGAACTTATAAAGTGGCCGATAAGAAGTCGCGCTAAATTGCTTTTTCCTCAAGTCATCCTCACGTATTGCATCATATAGCCCTTTGTCGATAATTTTTGGATCTCCTGCCCAAGCATAGCTATAGGTATACGTGTCAACTTGTCCCCACCACGAAACGAGGTCGAGGTCATTGGCTAATGTAAGGTCTACACCCCACATCCAGCTAGGCGTTGCAACGTTGTTAAATCCAGACTCAGGATTCGTTAATACGCCATCTACCACTTTACCATATAACTCTTGCTCATTTGTGACGCGATACCCACCTGCTGTAATCACGTCATCTGTTAGGGTAACTACACGGCTCAGGTCTTCAGTAGTTCCTCTCGCTGCCAAGGCATAGGAGAGCAACCCTTTTGCCACAGTTTTGTCGATTTGGTCTTTGGACGTTCGGTTAAAATCATCCAAATAATCTACTGCTTGGCTCAAGTCATCAATGATTAAAGCATATACCTCTTCCGAAGTGCTTTTAGGTTGATTTGGAACCTGCGTATCAGTATAAATCGGCAGGATTTTCTCTGAGCCAGAGCCATACCCCTTTGCATACAACTGGGCCAAGTAGAAATATGCATAACCGCGCATCGCCTTTGCCTGCCCCATGATGTGACGTCTCAAGGGTTCAGTTTGCTCCTGGTCAGTTCCGCCCAAGGCATCAATTACTGTATTTGCTCCGAATATGATTCGGTAATAATAGCGCCAGGGCTTGTACGCGCCGATATCCGTATTATCGACAGTAGTCTGGAATCTGGCGATTCTAGAATACCAGCCATAAGTAACCCCACCCAGAACCATATCCGAAACGAGCATGTCGCTATAGATATCATAGCCTTTCTGCCCAAAATCATCGTGGTCAAGATCCGTTCCACCTGTTCCTGTGTTATACATGGTAGAGTATAAACCAGAGATGTTACCGTTTAACAAAGATGGATCTTTCTCGGCAGCCGCCGCAATTTGCTCAGGCGACAGCTGCTCCGTAGGCTCTACCTCAAGGAAATCTTTGTCGCAACTACTTACTAACAGTGAAAGGGCAGCTGCTCCTATTATATATAAATTCTTTTTCATATTGATTGCTGTATTAAATTAAATCTTCACTCTCAAACCTGCTGTTACAGTAGACAGGGGAGAATAACGGTATGTGTCTGAGCTTCCTGCCTCTGAAGTAGAGGGGTTGAATCCGTCGCGGGCAGTGTTGATCCACAAGTTATCACCTGACACCCATACCGAAAGCCCACCTATGCCAAACTTGCTGATATAGCTTGTAGGGAGTGTATAGCTAAGACGCACATTATTAAGTGCCAAATAATTTGCTTTGGTTATGAAGCGGGAAGAAGTTGAGCTAACGTTCTTGTCGTAATCATTAGAAATTCTAGGGATATCCGTAATATCTCCTTCCTGTTGCCATCTGTCCAGAATATCTGTATGCCAGTTGTTACCGCCAGCTACTCTGTTGTGCATTAAGCCTGCGTATGTATAATCATATGCATAGCCACCAACACTATATAAAAGCTGAGCACTCAGGTCAAACCCTTTGTATCCGGCCGACAAGTTAAAGGCACCTCTAACATCTGGCAAAGCAGATTTCCCGATATACTTCTGGGTTGCTTGAGAATAGACTTTAGTAGTACCAGTGAGCAAATCCACATCAGGGTTCTTCGCCGTGAAGTCGGTTAAGCTCGTTACTTCTTCACCTTCGTCAAATGCGTTGTTCCCGTTAGCATCTTCATAATGAACAGTCCACATGCCTCTTCCATCCAGAGGATCAACACCAGCCCACTCTCTTACATAGAAATCATAGATCGAGTGGCCCTCAGACCATGCATAGGGATTCTGCACGTCAATGATTTTGGAGTTTCCCGTTGATGGGTCTATCGGCATTTTTGTGATCTCGTTGCTGAATATTTCACCATTTACGTTAAGGCTTAAACGGTAATCTTTGCCTTCAAACACATTGCCAGTTAAGTCAAACTCCAACCCTCGGTTTTTCAGATTACCATCATTTACCTGGATTAGCGCATAACCGATAGACGGTCCAACTCTTCTTTCAAAGATCAGATCATCTGTATTTTTCACATAATAATCAATGGCACCTGTCAAGTATCTGCCAAGGCCAAACTCAACGCCAGTCTGGAACATTTTAGATGTTTCCCAAGTCAAATCTGGGTTACCCTTTACATCAAAAGAAAAGGCAGGTGCATCATTCAGGTTATCTACGTTATATAAATCATAACCTGGGTAGTAACCAACCCCTGCCTGATCACCGATTAAGCCGTAGCTTGCCTTTAATTTCAAAGAGCTAAAAATTGGCAGGTTATTCATGAAGTCCTCATTAGAAACTAACCACGCTGCACCTACTGATCCGAATGTGCCCCACTTGTCTTTCCTGAATCTTGATGATCCGTCTCTTCGAATTGTGGTTGACAAGAAATACTTTTTATTGAAATCGTAGTTTACTTGTGCAAAGTAGCTTTCGAGCGAGTATTCTTCTGTATAAGAGTTGGATGGATTCTGTACTACAGCATTGCTCAGGTCTTCAATTTGTGGATCTACCAGGCTATAGCCTGATGCTGTTAAGATGTTGCGGCTCCAATTGGTTGCTTCGTGAGCTGCTAATGCCTCCACATTGTGTTCTCCAAATGTTTTGCCATAACGCAGCAAATTTAACAGGTTGTAGTTGAACAACTCTGTTCTTCTATGGAAAAGGCTACCATTTTGAGAAGCCGAACCGCCATAGTATTTGTTTCCTCTATCTACAAACTTGTTATGATAGTATTGCGCGCCTAAGCGGTTTTCGAAAGTCAACCCCTCTGCAAGGTTAAAGTTCAAGCTAGCGCTACCGTTTAGTTCGTTGCGGTTGTTTCTATTAGTATCATAGGTTGCATCAGCAATTGCATTTGTCAAGCCACCAAAACCACGAGCCGTCACGGTACCATAGTCATACTGGTTTCCGCCAAAGATAGGATCAGTAATCAACTGACCCTCAGCATCTCTCATGAATAATGGATAGATAGATGGAATGTTATCTGCAAACCAGAATATACTCCCAGAGTTACTGCTTTGGCCGTTATTATTAGTCTCTGTGCGTGAATAATTGAAATTCAAAGCCCCATTTAACCATTTGTTGATTTCCTGGCTAACGTTTAGTCGTGCTGAAAGGCGTTGAAAGCCAGAATTAATGATATACCCTTTATCTTCCAGGTAACCAAAAGAAGAGTAATAGCTGGTCTTGTCAGATGAGCCACCAAATTTCACGTTCATCTCCTGACGGCCAGAACTCTGAAATCCATAGTCTTCCCAGTTCTCGGGATCGTACTTCCTAGTAACCCCAGGTCTTACGGTTCTGGTAACTGGATCAATTAATTCTCCTCCATTTGCTACATTCCATAGGTTATACCCTGGCCTTACACCTGAGTTGGAAAATAACCTCTCATTGGCATATTCTTCTGGATCTTGCGTAATTTTAGGGTTAGCATTAGCATTATTATACAAGCCTTCCCAACTTAACCCAATGTATTGCTCTGGAGATTTAATTGTGTTATAACGCGGGAGCAAGCTCATATTTGTACCGAAGTTTGCGTCTGCCTCGATGTATGACTTCTTTCCTTTACCACTCTTTGTTGTAATCACAACTACACCATTTGCGCCTCTGGAACCGTAGATAGCCGTTGCTGCAGCATCCTTCAAAATAGTAGTAGATGCAATATCGGCTGGGTTAATGGAGTTTAGGCTTCCAGAAAAAGGAACACCATCCACCACATACAATGGAGCGCGGTTACCGTTCACAGAACCTATACCACGAATACGCACCGTTGCTTCGGTGCCAGGCTGCCCACTCGTATTAATAACACGCACACCGGCTACTTCGCCTGCTATTGCCTGAGAAACGTTCGAAACATTTTTGCTTTCAAGTTTCTCCCCGCTAACAACTTTCGCGGAACCCGTGAAGGATTGTTGTGTTGTGGTAGAATAACCTACAACTACAACTTCAGATAGCGCCTCACTATCTTCTAACAACTGCACATTGACTGTACTTCTACCGTTAACCGACACTTCTTGTGTTTTATAACCAACGTAGCGGAACAGCAAAGTTGCTCCATTCTCAGGCACGTTTAAAGTATAAGAACCGTCTACAGATGTAGTTGCGCCTACCGTTGTTCCTTTGACTATCACAGATACGCCAGGCAACCCTTGACTGGTTGCTTGGTCTGTTACCCTTCCAGATACAGTGCTACTTTGAGCCCATGCTTGCACGACAAGCAAAAACGCAAAGAAGACACTGAGTAGTAAACTCTTCTTCATGTTAGAAAATTAAGGTTAAGAAAAAATTGTTGGTTTTAGGATAGTTATTAATCCAAATATAACCCAATAATATTTCAAAGTAAAAAATTTCCCTTATGAATTAAAGAACAACCAGCCGATTAGAACAATAGTCACAAATAAACAATTTAAAATACAAAATAAATGCTACGTACAGGGTATTACCCTATATATAGCACGGTATCACCTTAAACGATGTACAAATAAAGAATCAGAAAATAATCACTGTTTTTTTATCAAAAAACCAGTATGCATGCACAACTATTGCCAATTTAATCCTATTAAGGCTATTGCCTTACCAATATCTTATGACGCGCTCTTTTCATAGAATTAAGCACAAAAATTGGTTAAGATTCTCTTTAATAATTAGTTATAAATTAATTGTATATTTTACATTTATAAGAGCACTTTAGCAAACTTTTAACAGCCCGTATCCTGTTCTATACCCTACTTTTTAGCTCAAAACAGGCACGCAGCATGCCCCCAAAACAGATAAAGATTTTTTTTAAAGGCAAAACACCATGTGTTGTATAGAAGATGCCACTTGGCGTAATATATAGCATGTCATGCTCTGGAGAGCACGTGCACTGGCTCCCCAACTCGAAGGATTCCGGTGCTTTGGGAAAGCAGGTTCTGCCCAAACATGATTTTGTTCCGCTGCTGGCGGTAGGTAGCCAGGGTACGGAGTGGCTCCACGCTTTTCTCGGCTGTGGACTGGTTGATGGTGATAAGAACGCATCGGGCGCAGGGCTTGACTGCCCGGAATGATAGGCTGCCTATGGTGAAGTCGCTCCAAATGTCCTCTGCGAATGCCTCTCCACCCACAAACACGAGGTTCGGCCGGAACTGGTCCATAGGAATGGGCTGCTCCAGGCGGCTGTTCAGATCATCCAGAGATGCCTGCCCGATGATCAGAAACGGATAGCCGTCGGCAAAGCTCACCACCTCGCCGTTGGTCGCATACTGGGGGTCAACGGGGCGGCGGGTGTGCTGCGGCATACGCACCAGCCTTGCGGGCATGCCCAGAGCAGCCGTAAACCAGGCACTGATAGCGGGGCTGACTTCCTGAGCCATGACTGTATCATCCCAAATGCTAACCTGCAGCTCCTCACCTGAGGCATTTTCTGTAGCAAAGGGTATGAATAGTGGCGCAACCTTGTCTTGCTTGTGGCGCACCTCAAGCCCTTCCGGCAGCAGCGACACTTGCAGCAGGGCCATGTGTGCATGCTGCCGCTGCGTCAGGAAATCGCCTTTTGCATCTACCAGCATCCAGCGGCGGTCGTGTTGCAGGCCGCGCTCCTCCACCACTGCCTGGTCCAGACGAATCCCGCCCAGCGATTTAATGGGGTATATGTAAATAGCGGATAGGTATAAAGCAGGTGTCATAGGCGTGTAGGTATTGTGATGGGCGACGCAAAGGTATGGGTTTCGGCAACTTTCACAAACCCGGCAGGCTTGGTGTGGATTTGTTCCGAGCATAGGTCCCGGCTTGGCCTAAGCAATAGAAAAGTGCGCGCAAGGCCAGAGAGGGATGGGTGCTTTTGCCAAAAACTCCGTAGTGTAAACTAGCATACAACCCTGCTCCCCACTGATTTATTATGCGCAAAATGCCCTCGTGTTCACAAAGCCTACTGCTGATGCTGCTTTGCTGCGTCGTGCACAGCCATACATGGGGACAGCAGTTGCGCGGCTGTGCAGCAAGCAGGCTCCATACAGCACAGCGGCAGGCGGTCGCTTCGCCGGAGCACCAGCGCCTGATGGACCGCTATGACATAACTTTCTACAAGCTGGACCTGCAACTGGAGCGCACTAGCACGTACATTGCCGGAAACGTGACCCTGGAAGCCAACGTAAAGGCCTCCCCCCTTGCCGCCTTCGCCTTTGAGCTGCACCCTGCCTTTGCCATAGACTCGGTGCTGATAAACGGCAAAAGGGAGCGCAACATAACCCGGCAGGCAAGCGAGGTAACCGTGCAGCTCCCGGCCTCCGTTGCGGCAGGCTCCCGGTTAACGGCCGTGGTATACTACAAGGGCACAGCCCCCAACGATGCCAGCGCAGCTATCGGCAACGGGTTCAACTCGGCCATAGCACCCGACTGGGGCAACAGCGTTACCTGGAGCCTCAGCGAACCCTACGCTGCGTACGAGTGGTGGCCCACCAAGCAGGTGCTCACCGACAAGGCCGATTCCGTGCACGTGTCTGTGACGACCAGCGCCGAAAACAAGGTGGGCTCCAATGGCCTGCTCACGCGCGTCGTGGATCTGCCCAGAAACCGGAAGCGTTTTGAATGGAAGTCGCGGTACCCGATTGCCTATTATCTGGTGTCGGTGGCGGTGTCTGATTATGAGGAGTACCTGCTCCGAGCCAACCCGAAGGGTGCCGCGGCTCCCATACCTATCCTCAACTACATATATAAAGGAGGAGCCTTAAACTTTTACAAGGCAGAGATAGACCGGACGGCAGACTTCATGGAGCATTTTTCAGAGCTGTTCACGCTATACCCCTTCCACCGGGAGAAGTACGGGCACAGTATGGCCCCGATGAGCGGCGGCATGGAGCACCAGACCATGACCACGCAAAGTGAGTTCTTCTTTACCCTGACAGCCCATGAGCTGGCCCACCAGTGGTTTGGTGACAACGTGACCTGCGCCAGCTGGCAGGATATCTGGCTGAACGAGGGATTTGCCTCATACGCGGAGTACCTTGCCCTCCAACGCTATGCCCCCGAAGAGGCTGCCCCCTGGA
Organism: Pontibacter sp. E15-1; assembly: GCF_022601975.1. GTDB lineage: Bacteria > Bacteroidota > Bacteroidia > Cytophagales > Hymenobacteraceae > Pontibacter. Next base: position 35,610 of record NZ_JAKVIR010000031.1, on the reverse strand, counting down.
TGGAAAACGCCCATGCCGTTGCCAAACTGCGCCCCGATGGCAGCGTTAAGGTAACGGACACGACCACTGTGCGCCGTATCTTCAATTTCCGGCTCTCCTACAAAAAAGCGGCCGCCGTGATTCATATGCTGCGATTTGCGGTAAACAACGACGCGCTGTTTTTTGAGGCCTTGCAAAACTACCAACGGCAATACAGTGGCAGCACCGCCTCCACCGCAGACTTGCGGCGGGTGTTTGAGGAGACGGCCAACCTGGACTTAGCCTATTTTTTCGACCAATGGTATAGCGGGGAGGGGTATCCTGTTTTCGATATAGCCTGGAACCAGCATGAAGAGCGGCTCCTGTTGCAGACCAACCAAAGCGCAAGCGGCAGCACACCCTTCTTCCGAACGGAAATGGAGTACCTGATCCGCACCACCACCGATACCCTGCTGGTGCGCCTGCCGCATAACATGCCGCTGGAACAGCACCTGCTGCAGGTAGCGGGCACCGTTGTGAGCGTGGAGGCAGACCCGCAGCACTGGCTCCTGAAAACCGTGCGCACCCTACAGCGAAACAACATGCTGGAGGTGCCCCGCATGCAACCTACGGTGCTATACCCTAACCCGGCCACAACAGAACTTGAAGTGGCCCCGCTCTCCTTTATACCCACTGCCGCCGACATCTACAACACGGCGGGCCAGCTCGTGAAGCGCCTCACGCTCAGTGGCTCCTTTCGGGCCACGATCAGGGTTGCGGAGCTGGCGGCAGGGTATTATGTGGTTATCCTCCGCAATGGCACCCAGCAGTATCGGGCCAGCTTTGTAAAGATCGACGGGAAGTAAGGCAACACTGGGCAGGACATTGGCATACATGCGCCACAGTATTTTAGTACCGCAGCATCGTCACGACTTGCTGGGCCTCCTTCACGTTGTACTCGAAGGCAAGCCGCTTGTAATTGATCAGGTCGATGATAGTGCCCACCAGGCACAGGCCCCCGGTAAAAAAGTAGAGCAGCCCCATCATGATTTGGCCCAGCCAAAAGCGTTGCAAACCGGCCAGCCCGATAAACCCGACCAAGGTAGCGATGAGCACCATCTGCGGGTCTTTTCGGCGCGCACGGTATATATTTACGAACTGCTGCGCCTCTTGCTCAGACATCTTATCCACCAGGGTTTGCACAAAGCTCATTTCGTCCGGGTCCAGTTCCGGCATCAGGTGTAGTATATTAGCCATAGTTTTTTAGGGTAGGAGGTGATTTTCAGATGGAAGCCGCCACGTCAGCAGTTGCCAGCAACGCCGCAGCAGAATCAGGATAGCCGGCAGCGCCAGCGGGTGCGCCTGCCACGAGGCCTGCCACTGGCCACGGAACAGATACGCCACGGCGTGACCCAAACCACAGCCCCAGCAGCCTTCGGCCCATACCCAACTAAAGGGGCAAAGGCTAAACAGGTGCTGCCCTTCGGGGTGCATTAGCGCCAGTGCGCCCAGCCCTGCCAACCAAAGCACAGCCTCCAGCCGCTTGTTCTTTTGTATGGTAAGGCGCATATTGGATGGGGCAAACGCCACGTTGCAGCGAAAGCCACCGACACGGCTATCTGCATTGATTGCATATAATTTAGGATAATATTCCTTCAATTAAAAATGCGCCCTAAAAAAATCTCTGCCTGGTTGCTCTTGTTGCACCAGCGCATCAGGAGCTTGGCTAGCGCTCAAGGGTTTTGACCCGGAGCGGGCGACCGGCATGCCACGTGCAGGCAACTGCCAGTTCCCGCTTTAAAATTGCTACCTTTGCGCACTTATTTTGCCACAGCAAGAAACGCACAGAATTGAACAAGCAACTGAAAAACCAGCTTAGAGCATGTATAAATTTAGCTTCCAAAAGATGAATTTTAAACATGCTCTGAAGGCACTCGCCCTTTACCAGTTCATCGGCGGCATCCTGGGCCTCGTGCTCACCCTTTGGGTAATGTTCCGGGGAGAGGTTGTCCTGACGCAGCTAGTGCTGCGTGCCTCGCTGTTTGCAGCGGGGCTGTACGTTTTCTCCATCCTCTGTGGCCGTATGCTGTACCGCAACCCGGCGCGGGGCCTTGTGTTCTCGCTTATCAACCAGGTGCTGCAGGTGGTGTACTTTGCCTTTGGGGCCTATGGGTTTCAGTATGTGGCAGGGCTTCGCATTGGGCTGGGCCTCGACATGGCCGGCTCCTGGACGTTCAAGTTCCGGGTGGCCCTCTCCTCCTTCCAGTTCGAACTCGGCACCGAAACCAGCCAGAAGCTCATTGGCATCAACCTCGTCGCGCTTTTCCTTATTTTCTGGATAGAGCGCCTGCTGGAGGGTATAAAGTCCCGTAGAAAATAGCCTTCAAAAACTCGCCCTAACCGCTTTCCCGGCTACAGTTGCCCCTGGTAAAACTCTGCTGGCACGCCGCGCACACCCGGTTTCACGGCGAAAATACCACCGCTCAGAGGGTACTCCTCCAACTGCTCCGGCGTTTGCCACTCCCGCACGGTGGTGATGTATAAGGTAGCCAGGTTTTTGCCGCCAAAGGCAAGAGAGGTGACATTCAGGGCGGGTACGCGCACACGCTGGATAATTTTTCCGGTGGCCGGGTCACAACGGATCACAGCGCCGCCGCCCCACAGCGCAATCCAGAGCGTGCCTTCGGTGTCGATCACCATACCGTCGGGAGAGCCATTTTCAGAAGCCGGCACCCGAACCACCACCCTGCCGTTGCTTATACCACCCGTAGCGTCGTCATAGTCGAAGGCCTGCACGGTATAGGTAGGCGAGTCTACGTAGTACATCGTTTTTTTATCCGCCGTCCAGACCAGGCCGTTGGAGATCGTGACGCTGTCCAGCATTATATGGAAGCTCTTGTCTTTGTCCATGCGGTACAGTGCAGAGGCCTTGGGTTTGATGTCGTGGGCCATGGTGCCCACCCACAGCCTGCCCGATGGATCTGCCTTGCCGTCGTTGAAGCGCACCAAAGTATCGTTCAGCGGCCTTGAAATGAGCGTGAGTTTCCCTGTCTTGGTGTCGAGCATCCGGATGCTGTTCTGCATCGCCAGCAATACCCCGCCTCCCTTGATTGGTACAATAGTCCCGGCCCTCTCGCCAGTCGGGAGCTGCGTGTCTTTTTTAGTGGCTGGGTCATAGATGTGCAGCATCGCCGCCTGGATATCTAGCCAGTATAGTTTCTTCTCGGTGGGGTGCCAGATGGCCCCTTCGCCGAGCCTGGCTTTGGCGTCCAGCACCAGTTTGGCAGTCAGGTCCTGGGGGGCTACAAAGGCAGCCAACGGAACCAGGCACAGCAGCAACGCAAAAAGCAGTCTATCCATACAGGAAGATTAGGTATAAAAAAGCAATTGCGCAAGTGCCTGCCCTGTATCCTGCTAAGGTTTCCAACGGAGGGCGGTCCCAAAATAAAAAGCCGACCAGTTACCTGATCGGCTTAAGTTGACGTGGGTTTTATACTGTTGGCGCGCCCTGGGTCACAGGATCATGCGCTTCAGGTGGCATACGGAAAAGGATACTGTAAACGCTAGTTACTGCCTATTCGGCAGCGGGCTTTTCCTGCACTTCGCCTTCGCTTTGTGGGGGTTGGTTCTGTGCGGCTTTTTCCTGCTCTCGCTTCAGCCTCCTGTTTTTGATTCGTTCTTCCTCAAGCATGCCTTCTGTAACAGTGTCGGCAAATTGCCTGCTAAAACCGAAGCTTTCGTCCACGGTTTTTTCATACATATCCCCTGTGTTATAGAATAAATCTGAAAGGGATCTTCTTCCTCTTCGTTTCATAACGCACTCCCTTCTTCTTTACGCACTGGCTTTTGACCAGCGCAGGTTAAAATTTAAATAAATGCACTAATTATACTATAGTATACGCAGCTTAAACAAGAATGGCCATCGGCATGCATACATAAAAACTATGTTATAACCTGTAAATCAACACTATATATGATGTCAAAACAGAAATTCAGGATTGCACAAAAATCCTGGGCATGTTTATGCTCCCAGTCAGGCACCGGATAGAGAACACATCCTGATAAACCACAAATGCCTGTGCAGGCGTAGCGGCTGCACAGGCATTTGTGTGTGTGAGGAGGTATGGCGGCTACTTCTTTTTCTTGGCTTTGGCTTTCGCCTTTTTGGACTTGGCTGCCTTAATCTTTGCATCAGTTTCCTCTGCCTCCTGTATCAGGGCTTTCCAATCGTACTTGGCCTCGGCGCTGAAGTCGATGGTGGCTTCGTAATCGTCTTTGTCTACCTGCAGCACCTTGATGTCTTTGGTCAGGTAATCCTGAATCTCGTCCAGGATCGGCTTTTCCTCCGGGCTGCAGAACGACACGGCAATGCCCTTTTCGCGCCCACGGCCCGTACGGCCCACCCGGTGCACGTAGTTCTCGGGCTGCTCGGGCAAGTCGTAGTTCACCACGTACTCTACACCCGGTATGTCAATGCCGCGGGCACTCACATCGGTGGCGATCAGCAGCTTCACGTCCCCTGCCCTGAACTTTTTCATCGCCTCCAGGCGGTCTTTCTGCTCTTTGTCGCCATGGATGGTCATGCTTTTGATGTCTACGCGCTCCATGGCTTTCATCACCCGCTCGGCCCGTACCTTGGTGCGTACAAACACCAGTATCTTTTTGTCCGGGTTTTCCTTCACCACGCGCTCCAGAAAGAAGCGCTTGTCGTCCATATCCACATACATCACGGAGTGGTCCACGTTTTTGGCTACCGGGTCTTTCGGCGATATCTGGATACGCACCGGCTTGTTTACCAGCGAGTAGGCCAGGTCCTTGATGGTGTCGTTGATGGTGGCGGAGAAGAAAAGCGTCTGCCGCTTGCCGGGCAGTTTGGTAATGAGCTGCCGGATGTCGTGGATGAAGCCCAGGTCCAGCATGTGGTCGGCCTCGTCAAGCACCAGCACCTCCACGCGGTGCAGCTGGATGTGGCCCTGGCTCACGAGGTCGAACAGGCGGCCGGGCGTGGCCACCAGGATGTCGATGCCGCTCTCCAGCTTGGCAATCTGCGGCCCCTGCTCCACGCCGCCGAACACGCAAAAGGTCTTGACGCGGGTATGGCGGCCGATCTGCTCGAACACCTCCGTGATCTGGATGGCCAGCTCGCGCGTGGGCACCATCACGACGCACTTGATCCCGTCGACGCGGCGGCGGTTTTTGTTGAACTGCAGCCTGTCGAGTACCGGTATGGCGAAGGCCGCCGTCTTGCCTGTTCCCGTCTGCGCGATGGCCAGCACGTCCTCGCCCTTCATGATGGGGGGTATGGCTTTGTACTGGATGTCGGTGGGCTTGGTGAAGTTGAGCTTTCCGAGGCTCTTCTTTATTTCGTCGGATATACGGTACTCTTCAAATCTCATGGCAATGCGAATAGTGCTTCTGCATTTACTTACGGCAAAAGCGGGATGCAAAGGTAGCTTATCTTTTTGGCATCTGCAGCGGTGGCTTGCTTTCTAACTTGTTGCCAGCTGCAGCCGCTCCGAAACCGGCCTGGTCGGTGCCCCGCCCCGGAAGCCTGCTCTATACCGGTATAGGTAAGGAGAAAAAATCCCACCCAAAATAATAGCTTTAAAATCTTTTTTGATAGCTTTACTATCATTTGTGGATATATCTCTCTAATTTTGTCCTTGTCGAACTTTGCCAGGTATAGCCCTCGCGTGCTGCAAAGCATTAAGGGTATAACAAAAGCAGGAGCCAGACTTTGGCATGGCTGGGTATACCCTACTGAACCTTTGAGCGGACCAAATATTCACTTACACCGATATATGTTATCAGCAAGCGTAAAAATCAGCCTCGACCATAAGTCATACCTGCGGGAGCCGGAGAGCACCACCCTGGGGCGGAAAATCATCGCCGAAAGCATCCGCTTGATCGATGCGCTGGGCTTTGAGCAGTTCACGTTCAAGAAGCTAGCCGCCGAGATCGGCTCCACGGAGGCGTCTGTTTACCGGTATTTCGAGAACAAGCACAAGCTGCTGGTATACCTGGTGTCGTGGTACTGGGCCTGGCTGCACTATACCGTCACGTTTCAGCTGCAGAACCTGCCCAGCCCTACCGACCGCCTGAACCGTGCCATCGAGGTGGTGGCGCGCGCCGGACAGGCCGATGACCCCTCGGTGGCGCACATAGACGAGCGCATCCTGCACCGCGTGATTGTGGCAGAGTCGTCGAAGGTATACCATACCAAAGAAGTGGACTCCGAGAACAAAGAAGGCTTTTTCCTGGAGCTGAAGCGGTTCTGCCATTACCTGGCCCTGATCGTGCTGGAGATCAACCCCGGCTACCCGTATCCGCATGCGCTCATCAGCACCACGCTGGAGGCGGCACACCAGCAGCTCTTTTTTGCCCAGCACCTGCCCTCCCTGACCGATGTTGCGGCGGAGCAGTATACAGAAACTGTAAACTTCCTGAAGCAGATGGTGTTTGCTTCTATTAAATAAGCACCGGTTGCCACAATTTAAGTACTTGTCCGGATGGATAACCTGAACACAGAAAAGAAATTCACACCGATGCAGCGTTTCCTGCAGCTGCTCGCTATCGAGCGGCGGGAGATCATGTACATGTATGTGTATGCCATTGCTGCCGGTCTCATCAGCTTGATACTGCCTTTGGGCATACAGAGTATCATCGGCTTTGTGTCGAGTGGGCAGATCACGGTGTCTATCGTGGTGCTGATAAGCCTGATCGTGCTGGCCCTCCTGATCGTGGGGGGCTTGCAGGTGATGCAGCTATGGCTGGTCGAGTTTATCCAGCAGCGCATTTTTGCGCGCACCGCCTCTGAGTTTGCCTACCGCGTGCCGCGCTTCCAGTCTGAGGCCTTGCTGAAGTACTACCCCCCGGAACTGATGAACCGCTTTTTTGACGTGGTGGTGCTGCAGAAAGGGGTCGCGAAGATTCTGGTGGACTTCTCGACGGCCGTGATCCAGATCGTGTTCGGGCTTATCCTGCTTTCGTTTTACCACCCCTACTTTATCTTTTTTGGCCTTTTCCTGATGCTGGTACTCACGCTTATCATCTGGGCCACCGCCAAAAAGGGCATCGAAACCAGCATCCAGGAATCGAAATACAAGTATAAACTGGTGGCCTGGCTACAGGAGATGGCCCGCTCGCTGAGCACGTTTAAACTCGTTGGCCATACCGACCTGCCCATGGAGCGCACCAACTTCTATGTAAAAAGCTACCTGGATGTGCGCCGGGAGCACTTTAAGGTTCTGATGACGCAGTACTTCAGCTTTGTGGGCTTCAAGACCTTTATCACCGGCGGCTTGCTGGTGCTGGGCTGTGTGCTGGTGGTGCAGGGCGAGATCAACATCGGGCAGTTTGTTGCCTCCGAGATCATCATCATCCTGATCATGACAGCGGTAGAGAAGATCATTATCAAGCTGGATGCGATATATGACGTCATGACGAGCCTTGACAAGATTGGCGAGGTAACAGACCTCCCGACAGAGGAGGCGAAGGGCATTAAACTAGACGACCTGCCGATGGAAGGCGGCCTGAGCATTCAGGCCCGAAACCTGAGCTACCATTTCCGCGACACGAAGAAGGTCGCCCTCAGTGGCCTCAACTTCACGCTGCAGCCGTCGGAGCACATGTGCCTGGCGGGCTTCAACAGCTCCGGCAAAAGCACCTTCATCAGTATTCTGCTTGGCTTGTTCCCCTCGTATGAGGGCGGCCTGTCCTTCAACGGCATTTCGCTGCACGACCTGCACAAAGGCAACCTCCGCAGCCTGACCGGGGACAATATCTCGAAAGAGCAGGTGTTTGACGGCACGCTGCTGGAGAACATCACCCTGGGCCGCGACCTGCAGATGAAAGACATCCTGTGGGCGATTGAGCTGACCGGCCTCGGGAAGTTTGTGGACACCCTGCCCGACGGCCTGCATGCTTACCTGACCGGCGGCAGCATGCGCCTGCCGGGCAGTGTGGCCCGGAAGATCGTGATGGCCCGCAGCCTGGTGCAACGCCCCAAGCTCCTGATCATAGACAACTACTGGGCAGGCATGGCCCAAAAAGACAAGATGGACTTTCTGCAGATGCTCACCAGCCCACAGTTCGACTGGACCATGATCATTGTGTCTAACGACCGCGATGTGATGCAGCTGTGCCATAAAACCCTCCTGCTCCAGGATGGCCACATGGTTGCCTACGGCAGCTACGACGAGATCAAGCAACTTGATATTTTACACGACTTAACGGATGTTACCGCCTGACCTATGGCTATAAAACCTACCATATCCGGGCAAACGGGCCAAACACACCTCGATGTGATGTCGGAGGTGCAGACCCCGCATTTAGGGCGCGCCCTTGCCTACTGGATCGGGGGCATCTTCCTGCTCCTGTTTCTTTCCCTGTTCCTCCCCTGGACACAGAATATCCGGTCGCTGGGCATCCTGACAGCGCTCACGCCCCAGGACCGGCCCCAGACAATAGAGAGCACCATTGCCGGCCGGATAGCGAAGTGGCATGTGATGGAAGGCACCTTTGTGCGACAAGGCGACACCATTGCCAGTATTACCGAGATCAAAGAGAAGTATATGGACCCGAACCTGCTGACGCGGCTGGGCGAGCAGGTGGATGCGAAAAAGGGGGCTGTGGAGGCTACAGAAGCCAAAGAAAAGGCCATGCAGGCACAAATAAAGGCACTCCGCGAAGGCCTGGTATTCAGCCTGCAGAAGGGCCGGAACAAAGTAGAGCAGTCGCGCCTGAAACTGCAGAGCGACAGCATGGATGTGGTTGCCCAGCGCATGGAACTGGCCATTGCGGAGTCGCAGTTTAAGCGCCAGGAAAGCCTTTACGACCAGGGCCTGAAGTCGCTGACAGAGTTGGAGCAGCGCCGGCTGAAGCTACAGGAGGCGCAGGCAAAGCTGGTGTCCATCATCAATAAATACGAGGCCGCGCAGGCAGAGCTTCAGAACGCGCGAACCGAACTCAACTCGCTGCAAGCCGAATACGGCGACAAAATAGCAAAAGCCGAGGCAGAGCTGAGTGCCACACGCTCCTACATTTATGGCACGCAGGCCGATGTGGCCAAGCTCCAGAACGAGTACAGCAGCACGCAGGTCCGGAGCCAGTATTACCAGATTCTGGCACCACAGGACGGCTACCTGGTCAAGACGCTGAAAGCAGGTATAGGCGAAACGATAAAAGAAGGCGAGGCACTGGCCACCATCATGCCCGAGAACCCGGACCTGGCCGCAGAGCTATACATTAACGCCCTGGATCTGCCCCTGATCAAGCAAGGCGACCCGGTACGATTGCAGTTCGAGGGATGGCCTACGCTGGTGTTCTCGGGGTGGCCGGGGGCTAGCTTCGGCACGTTTGGCGGCAAGGTAGCCGTAATTGACAACTCCGGCACCGACGGCAAATACCGCATGCTGGTGGTGCCCGACCCTGACGCTGCCCCCTGGCCCGAGGCGTTGCGGGTTGGCTCGGGGGTGTACGGCTGGGCCATGCTGAACACCGTGCCGATCTGGTATGAGATCTGGCGCCAGCTCAACGGTTTCCCGCCTGACTATACCAACGGAAAATCAACGGGCAAAAAAGAGGAAAAAACGGCAGGACAGGCCACGTACTCAGATTCAGAAACGGAATAATTTGCCGCATGCGCATCATAAATCAAATACGATTGCAGGTGGTGCTTGCCCTGCTGCTGACCCTGGGTATGTCTGGCGCAATAGCCCAGGCCCAGGACTCGGTGCAGGTGCTCGCCTTGCCCGATTTCCACCAACTCATTCTGCAATACCACCCCGTGGCCTCGCAGGCGGCACTGCTTACAGAGCAGGCCCGGCAGGAACTGCGCATTGCCCGCGGTGCCCTGGACCCTGTTATCGCCAGCAAGGTATACCGAAAGGAGTTTGGCGGCAAAGAGTATTACAATCTCTGGAACAACACACTGCGGGTGCCTCTTTGGTTTGGCCCGGAGCTAAAAGCGGGGTATGAGAAAAACAGTGGCGCCCTGCTAAACCCGGAAAACAGCACGCCTTCCAATGGCTTAAGCTCTGTGGGCATTTCCGTGCCCCTGGGGCAAGGCCTGTTTATTGATGAACGACGCGCCATTATCCGGCAAGCACGCCTGACCCAGGACATTGCCGAGGCTGAGAAGGTAAAGCTCATCAACAAATTGCTGCTGCAGGCGACAAAAGACTACTGGGACTGGCTGCTATACTACCGCCAGGTGCAATTGTATGAGGAATCGGTGGAGTTGGCGCGGTTCCGGCTGGCGTCGGTGCGTGCCCGGGTGGAAGAAGGTGACCTGGCTGCCATTGACACTGTGGAGGCCCTGACTGAGATGCAATCACGGCAGGTGCTGTTGCAGGATGCGGCCATGAGCTACAACAATGCCCGCCTGATGGTGGCCACGCACCTGTGGGCCGCCAATGAGGTACCGTTGGAGTTGCAGGAAAGCACCATCCCGGCCCTGACAGGAAGCGAGTTGTCGCCGTTGCCCCTCGACTCGCTCCGGCAGCTGCTGGACGAAGCCCGCACCAACCACCCGGACCTGCGCAAACTGAGCCTGAAGGGAGAACAACTCCAGATAGAGCGGCAGTTTGCCGCCGATAAACTCAAGCCCAAGCTGAATGCGGAGTATAACCTGCTGCAGAAAGACTTTTACCTGGAGCCCGAAGCACTGGACCGGCAGTTTATGGGCGAAAACTATAAGCTGGGCCTTAGCTTCAGCCTGCCCCTTTTCCTGCGTGAGGAACGCGGCAAACTGCAACTGACCAAGGCCAAACAGCAGGCAAACAGCCTGGAGCTTACCCAAACCACCCGCGAAATAGAGAACAACCTGCTGGCTGCCTATAACGAGTGGCTGGCGCTGGAAGAACAGATCAGGTTGCAGCAGCAAATGGTAAACAATGCCACCACCCTGCGCAACGGCGAGGTGATCCGCTTCCAGAACGGGGAAAGCTCCCTTTTCCTGGTAAACTCCCGCGAAATGAAGCTGCTGGAGGCACAGGCGAAACTCTATACCCTCCGCACCAAATACGCCAAAGCCAAGACTTACCTGTACTGGGCAGCAGGGGTTATGATGTAGTTGTAAGTTGCTGCTCTTTTTGCACCCGCCTCCTGCCTCTGCCAAGAGCAAGGCCATCTCATTCTCTTTTATGGCGCCCCGAAAGCTTTCGGGGTGTCTAAAAATAATGTCGAGTCTGTGACTCGACTGGGCCAAAGGCCCATACTGTCTGAATAACGAGCGAAGTTGAATATCTCATCGCTGTCTTTTGATGGAGCCTAACCGCTGTTTCGGATTTCTTAATCCGAAACTTTTCCTGAAGCGGATTTCCTAATCCGCGTTAGCAGAACCACGGGGATTAGGAAATCCCCTGCAGGTGGCTTTCAGACTGGGAAGTCCGAAAGAGCCGTACGCATGCGTACTAATCGCGTGATAATGGTTGATTTTCACTAGCATGAGCGGAATCCCCCTTGTCTATAAATTGAGTGTGATGCATCCTAATCAATGGGTATAGGTATAAGTTGCTTTTTTTGAGCAAGCACCTATAACCTCCCCCCAACCACTACCTTCTTCTTATACTCCCGCTTCTGCCCGCTCAGGTCAAATAGCTCGATGTAAAACAGGTAATAGCCGATGCTGGCTTTGGTGCCGTCCTGCCGCAGACCATCCCACTGAAAGAAGCCGTTTGCGGCCAGCAGTTCGTTCCGGGCAAGCTTCCTGATCTCGCGGCCCTGTGCGTCGAACACGGTGATGGTGGCGACAAAGCCAGCCTGGCTGGTGCTGTAATTGAGGGTGGTGAAGTCCTCGTAGCCGTCACCGTCCGGGGAAAACACCAGCGGCGCGATCTTAAAAATTTGCTCCAGTGCCACCTCCCCCTGCGACTGCGAGTTTTTATACCCCGGCGTGGCGAAAACAGTGGTGGCCGCCGAGTGAAAATTGTCTGCCTGCGTTGGGCCATCCAGCCGCAGCCGCTCCAGCGACACGCCATTCTTATCATCCAGCAATGCAAAATGCATTCTCTCGCTGTAAGCGAACCGGTCGGCGGTGTGGCCATCGGCCTGCAGCACAACCACCGTTCCGGCGGCATCGGGGTAGGTGGGCAGGCTACTCATTCCCAGAAAATTTTGCCCGCTGGCAGCCGGGTAGTTCATCCTGATGTTTTCGGGGTTTGTGGTGAGGACGACGTATTGCCCGGGCTCCAGCACATAGTTGGTGGCCGTAATGGTTTTTCGATTGCTGATGCTGTCGCCGCTGGTATTGGCCAGTTGCCAGTTTTTCAGGTCGAGGTACTTGTCGCTGCGGTTCACCAGTTCTACGAAGTCGGCCCCGCCGGGGCGCGGATTAAAGAGCACTTCGTTGATGACGACATCGCCGGGCAATGGGGCTGAGGGCAACGCAAAAGTGATGTGCTGCGAAGCGCTCAGATTGCCCGAGCAGTCTGTGAGGCCGGTTGCCGTGAGGGTATACAGCTGCCGCTCCTGCAGAGGCTCTGCCAAGGTCAGGATAACCTCTGAGAACAGTGGCCCCTGCACCTCCACCCCCGCAATTCCGATAGTGGGATTGAGGGTATAAGCGCTTGCCTGTGCCGCCTGTACGCTGTCGAGGCGCTCATTGAAACGCAGTTGCAGTTTGTCTGCCGAAATCGCAGCCACGCTTTCCAGCGCCGGTGGCATGTGGTCGGGGTTGGCGGCCGCTACGGAGTTTGGCTGGGCAGGCGTCCCGCCGCGTGGGGCTGCAGCGGCTGTCCAGTTGCCAATGCCACCGCAGGGATTCGTGACGTCAATCATCTCCAGGCTCCAGCCGCCCTCGCGCTTGCCGGGGTCTTTATACCAGGCATCGGAGTACTGTACCGCATAGATGAGGCGGCCGTTGGGCTGGTGCAGTTGCAGCAGTTCGCCGCTGTTGTTCAGGCTCGGAAAGTTGCTGATGCCGATCACCTGGCCATACCCTCGGAAGTTCTCCACCTGCGCATTCGGCACCACCACGACATACTCCTGCGGCAATAACTGAACATCCGGAAAAATAGTGGTGGAGGTGGCATCGGAATACCGGATGCCTTTGAGCGACAGCACCTGCGCGGTAGGGTTATACAACTCGATGTACTCCTGCGCCGGTAGCCCCACCACAGGTGTTTCGTCGGCCATAATCTCCGTGATGAGCAACTGATTATACCCCGGCAACACGGCAGGCAGCACAAACGCAAAAGGCACATCGAGGGGCGCAGGCAGCGTGTTCCCATACAGGTCAGCCAGATTTGCCACGCGCAACGTGTTCTCACCTGATTTAAACGGCTGGCTGAAAACGAGCCGCACGGTGCCTGCCTCCGTCAATTCTGCGATGACAGGCTTCTGGCTCCCGTTGAGGGTATAGTTCGCTACATTTTCGGCTTGCAGAGGGGCGAGCGGCTCGGTAAAGGCCACCGACAGCTCATCTGGTGCGGTGGTTTGCAGCGCTGCCACCGCTGGGGGGTATGCATCCGTCACCGTGAAATCGTCGAAGAAGAACTTCTGGCTGTTGGCAGAAGAGTAGTGCAGCACCACGCCAAAATAGAGGGAGCGTGTATACATTCCGTCGGTGGCGGTGCCCTGGCTCACGTACTGCTGGCCGGTACCCGACAGGTCGATTTCCAGGTGCCATACCTCCTCCACACTCCTGCTGACGCGCACGCGCACCACATTGTCGGTGCCGCCCAGCGTTTTGTCCTCGCCGTTGATAACGTATACCGGGGCCTTGCCGCTGTCTTTCCGGAACAGGCTCACCTCATCGGGTGTGCCACCCAGGCGCACGAAATAACCGGCGGCACTGTTCAGGTCCGCCGCGTCTGCGATGAGGTATACATCGGCGTAGTTGGCGGAGGAAGTGGCCAGTTTCAGATTCGCCCAGAACTCCCATACCGTGCCCGCCACCGCCTCCGAAGCGGTAACCAGCTGCAGCGTGGTGCCCGTTGCTGCGGGGCCGTTGCTCTGCAGCTGCCCTTGCGGATTGACGACAAAGCGCTCGGCATCTCCTGCCCAGGCAGGGTTCTGCGTGAAGTCACCGTCTGAGAAGTTGTCCTGCAGTTGTGCCACTACGGCGAAAGGGCACAGCAGGAGCAGTGCAAGTATAGCTTGTTTCATAGGTATGGAGTGCGGATGATGGAATTATACTGGGCGTGACACTTTTAATGATTTGGCACTGCTTTTCGGACTGTTAACCTGATGCAGTAACGGGTCAAACCACCCCTGCCCCTCAGAGCTACGCTCGCAAGCTTTGAATTCCCATTCTCGCTTGTCCAAGGAGGGGAGTTTTACTGCTGCCCCACTTTATCCCTTCGCGCTTTCAGCTCGCGCCAGGTGGTTAGGATGATTTTTTCTTTCCGGATGACTTCGCGCAGGGCGGGGTCCAGCATTGCCAGCAGGTCGCCGTGCCGCGTGGGCCCGGAATCCGATATCTCGGCGAACACCTCCGTAGGGTCTGTGCAGTGCATGATTACCATGGTTACGCCGGGCTTCATCTGCTGCAGGGCATCCACGTAGCGCGCCGTCTTCATTTTCTGCAGGTTCCCGGCAGTGGCGGGCACCCCCTCGGGCAGGTGCCAGCCATACGACATGTTGTGGAGGTCGTCGAGCACAGGCAAGCCCGCCTGCCAAATGGTTTGGCCTACCGTGTGTGTCTGCGCCAGGATGGGGGGTATGGGCAGGGCCTGACCTTCGGTATACCGCCCTTCGCTGATGAGCTGCTGCTTCAGTTCCTCTTGGTACTGCGCCGTCAGGAAGCTGTTGTGGCCGCCCGGAAACATCACCGGAATCCTTTCCTCTACCCCAACTTTGATATAGCGCTCCAGAAACTCCGGGGTGGCAAACAGAGTGCCCATGTGCGAGTCGAGGTGCGTGGGGTTGAGGCCCATCGCGCGGGCCCGTTGCAGCTGCGCCCGGATCTCTTTTTCCACCTCGTCCGGGGAGCCATGGGCCACCACTTGCTGCACTTCCGGCCAAAGCGCTCCCTGCGGATCTATCAAGCCGGGCACCGCCGGGTTCCCGGCAACGGCTCCCCAGCGGTAATCGCGCCACTCAGCGGTCAGGGTCAGGTGTAGTCCGGCGTCTACGGTTGGGTGGGCCTGCAGGTAGCGCACAAAGCCGGGCACCCAGGGGCAGGGCATCATCACGCTCACCGAATTGGCCACGCCTTCTTCCAGCGCCCGGATGGTGCCCTGGTTGGAATCGTAGGACATTCCGGCGTCGTCTATGTGCAGAATCACGACACGGTCTCCTTTGCGCCAGCCAAGCTTTTCGGCATAGGTCTGGTCTTGTGGCTTTTTCACGGCCTTTTTCTGCTGCGCCCACACCGACACGGTGCTCAGGAGCACAAGCAGTAAGCAGAGTTGAATCTTCATTCGAGGGTATATTAAACGATTTTTCCGATGTATGCTTCGGCGGCAACCCGCTTTTGGCAAAACTGGCCGCTTCCGGCTACCTGCACTCTCCTTACACGCTGCCAGCGGCACTTCGCTCACTTGCGCGTTCCCTTCCCTGCCAAATCAAATTACAGAAAATGTTGGATTTATACATTGCAAAGTTTGCATGAAAAGCGGATTTAAATTAAAAACTTCTTAATTTGCGCTCGCGTGAAAAACACAGTCAGCAGCAGACGCCCTGTTTCTGGCCCTTGCGCGCATCTGATTAGTAGTAACAAATTAACCTTTTATCACCTTAAAACAATGAAAGTAGCAGTTGTAGGCGCCACAGGATTGGTTGGCGGCGAAATTTTGAAAGTGCTGGAAGAACGGAATTTTCCGGTAGACGAGTTGTTGTTGGTTGCTTCAGAGAGGTCTGTTGGAAAACAGATGGAGTTTAAGGGGAAACAGATAAAGGTTATCGGGATGCAGGATGCGATTGCGGCTGCCCCACAGATTGCTATTTTCTCGGCGGGTGGCGGCACGTCCACGGAGTGGGCCCCGAAATTTGCCGAGGCAGGCATCACAGTAGTAGACAATTCCTCGGCCTGGCGCATGGACCCTTCCAAGAAACTGGTGGTGCCTGAGATCAACGCCGACGAGCTTACAAAAGAAGACAAAATAATTGCCAACCCGAACTGCTCGACCATCCAGATGGTGGTGGCGCTGAATAACCTGCACAAAGAGCTGCAGATGAAGCGCGTGGTAGTGAGCACCTACCAGTCGGTAACCGGCACGGGCAAGGCTGCTGTAGACCAGTTGATGAACGAGCGCGCAGGCAAGAAAGGCGATATGGCCTATCCATACCCTATCGACCTGAACGTGCTGCCGCACATCGACGTGTTCCAGGACAATGGCTATACCAAAGAGGAGATGAAAATGATCCTTGAGACCAAGAAGATCATGGGCGACGACTCGATCCAGGTGACGGCCACTGCGGTGCGCATCCCGGTGATGGGTGGCCACTCGGAATCGGTGAACGTGGAGTTTGAGAAGGATTTCACACTGGATCAGGTATACAGCATCCTGAAGGAAACCGAGGGTGTGGTTGTGGTAGACGACGTGAAAAACCTGCAGTACCCGATGCCAAAGGACGCCCACGGCAAAGACGAGGTGTTGGTTGGCCGCGTACGCCTCGACGAAACCCAGCCACGCACCGTCAACATGTGGATCGTGGCAGACAACCTGCGCAAGGGCGCTGCCACCAACGCCGTGCAAATTGCCGAGTACCTGATTAAGCACGAGCTGGTATAGGTTTTAGACACAGGACGTTAGAGTTATATGTAATAAAAAAGGGAGCTGTATGGCTCCCTTTTTTATATGGTGGATTATTCTTGTTTAAGAATTCGAAGTAGCAATAAAAGTATAAAACAACTATTCACTATATTGGACTGCATTTTATCTGCAGTATATATGTCAAAACAGAAAAAGCAAGCCGAATTTGTGAAATGGTTCGGACCTATACTTGATGCGCTCCGTGAGCTTGGTTATTCGGGTAAGCCACAGGAAGTATCAAACAAAATAGCTGAAACCTTACATCTTGATGATGCTTTTCTAGATCAAACTTTAAAATCTGGCACAAATCGTTTCCACAACCAAGTAGCTTGGGCTAGGCAATACCTTACTTGGGAAGGGCTTTTAGACTCATCTGTTCGTGGTACTTGGAAGCTTACTGAGCAAGGCAAGAATACACACCTAGACTATCAACAGGCTCATAGTATATTCTTAAAATGGGTGGAGATTAACCAACGAGCCAGAAAGGACCGCAATAAAACTGATGTAATAAATGAACAAGAAGAGCAATCACCAGAAGATTCGGAGTTAAAAGCTGAAACCAATTTACTAGAAGTCCTCAAAAATCTATCTCCTTCTGGGTTTGAAAGAGTTTGCAAAGAACTTTTACGAGAACATAACTTTGAAAAAGTAGAGGTTACAGGCGGCTCTCATGATGGGGGTATTGATGGATACGGAATATTAGAAGTTAACCCATTTGTTAGTTTTAAAGTGCTTTTTCAATGTAAACGTTACAAAGGTTCAGTTTCTAGGGCCCAAGTTGGTGATTTTAGAAATGCGATGATAGGCAGAGCTGAAAAAGGAATTATTATGACAACTGGCACATTTACGAATGAGGCAGTGAAGGAAGCAAGTCGAGACGGAGCACCTCAGATTGAACTCGTTGATGGGCAAAAGCTTATTGTGATGTTTGAAAAAGTTGAATTAGGCTTGAAGCCTAAAGTTGTATACGAGGTAGACCTATCATACTTTAATAAGTTCAAGGATTAGAACCTGTGAAAGTCATTTATAAGATCACATATCCAAATGGCAAAATTTATATTGGGAAAGATCTCACTAACACTTTAAACTACTTTGGGAGTGCAAACAGTAAAATTATAGAACAAGATTTTACTGGAGATCAAAGGCGTGACTTTAATCCATGTTCAACTAGCTAAAGTTCTTACTTCCGAGCGCTTACAAGAGGCACACATAGAGCCGAGGTTCAGTCCATAACTTCGTAGGGACAGGTCGTGACCTGTCCGCGCATTTGCCTTTAGCTAAAGGAATAGTGCTGGGGCGTACATTCTGTCCCATTCAAAAATCCTGATGCTGAGAAATTTAATAGGAATGGTTTGATCGGGAACGATTGGACAGGTCGCGACCTGTCCCTACAAGGGTATACGCATGTAAGGCATGCAGCCCACGACGTACTCAATCCTACTTACTCTGCCTCAGTTCCCTCGGGGCAAGTGTTCTCCATCAGTTCCTGGATATTGCCGATGCAGCGCACCGGTATAAAGGCATACACCGCACTGCTGTCGGTGCCGCTGCAATACTTAAAGCTGGCGAACTCTGCGCGGCCTTTGGGGTATACCCATTTGTCATCCTGGCAGCCATAGACAAACAGCGGCAGCTCCTCGTAATCGTAATCTGTATACGACACCACCTGCTCGCCCTTCACGAACAGCAACCGCCGATATCCATGCTTCACAGGGTCGCCCGTCCACTTAAAGCCAATGGCATGGCTTATCGCTTTGTAATCCTCGTTGGGCTGAAAGTAATACATGGTTTCCCAGTCAAAGTCTGTCAGGTCGGCCAGCTGTATGGTTTTAAAGCCTTGCGGCCCCACCTCTCCCTCGGTTACGGCAGCCATCAATTTCTCGTTAAACTTGTCATCGCTGTCGGAGCAACCACTAGCCAGGGCCAGCAGCACCAGGAGGGGCACTATATATCTATTCATTAAACTGTTGCTTGTTACTGATAGGATAAAATTTCTTTACTACATCTTTTTCCAGCCTCAACCACACCACAAATACCTAAACCATAACACTTTAAATCTAAAAAAGTCTTGTGTCTTATGTCGTGATACTTGTGTCCTTTATACCCGCACCTCATTTTTGTGCGGGAAGCGGCCAAACACCTTGGCAATCCATTTGGGCAGGAAGACCGAGCCCAGGACGAGGTATGGGTAATAGGTGATCAGGCGGTACAGCACCACCACGATGCTGGCAAAGCTGCCCAGAAACAGGCCGAAGAAACTCGGAAAGGCCATTTCCACGATGCCCGCGCCGCCCGGCGTGATGGCGATCAGCATCACGATCCAGAAGATGAGGTTGCGGGAAAAGATGAGCATGTGCTCGCCCAGGCTCACGTCCACGAAGGCCGCGATGAGGCAGTTGAGCAGGAAATAGCGGGCGCTCCACACAAAGATGGTGGAGATGATGGCGCGAGCCCAGTAGTTGAACCCTTTGCCCTTCAGCTGCTCCGATGCCCACATGATCTCGTTGCCGTGCTGAAACGCGTTGACGCGCCACTTGCGCAAAAAACGGATAGAGGTCACTTTCAGCAGCAACCACTTAAAGGCCCTCGGCTTCACGAACAGCGCATAGATCATAGCAAAGGTATACACGGCAATCAGGCTGTAGCTAACGTAAAACGCCGACTGCAGCTTACCCACGTCAGAAGGGTCGAGGTTGAAGGTGGGGAACACCTGCCCCTGCGTGAGCAGCAGGGCAATGGGGGCCGCCACAATGAAAAACATGTTGTCGAGCACCGCCGTGAGCATGACGTAAGCCAGCGACTTGCCCAGCGGGATACCCTCCTTGTTGAGGATGATGGTGGCGATGGTGGTGCCGCCCACCACAGAGGGCGTAATGGCCGAGGCGAACTCCCAGAGCATGATCACGTCTACGCTGTTGCGCCAGGTCAGGAACTTGTCGGTGAGGCTGCGGATGCGGTACATATAGCCGGCGTCGCGCACCACCAGCACCACCACGGCCGCCAGCAGCCACCACACGTTGGCGTGGGCAATGCCCTTTAGCTCGCTCACTTTGTCATCGCGTATAAAAAGCCACACCGTAGCCGCCAGCCCCAACAGCACCGGTATCAGTATTTTTACCGGGCTAAAGCTCTTGAGAATTGTCTTCTTGTTCTGATCCATGTGGGTGTAATGGCTTTTACTGCCTGCCGTGCCGTGCGATGCTCCGACCAGGCATATGAAGCTTTTAACTATTATCAGGCCAAACTGTTGGCACAGGCAGGCACTTTATACTGCAGGAGCAGCTACTCCGCCACCAGCAGCTGCGTGACCTGGGTAGCCTGCCCCTCGGCCACCTTAATGATGAAATCGTTGAAGCCGTCGCCCACCTCCACCCCGATCAGGTTGAGCTGCAGCATGTCGAGGATGGCCAGGAAGTTAAAGATCATCCCAATCTTTTCGGGATAGGCCTCCATCAGCTGCGAGAAGGCCAGCTGGCTGCGCTCCGTCACCATGCGCAGGATCAGGTCGCGCTGCTCCTCGATGGTGTATGGGTACGAGATTACGGTGTGCTTCGGTTTGCTCTGCTCCTCGTCGTAGCGCACCATCACCTTCTCAAACACGCGCATCAGCTTATACAGGCTCAGGTCCTGCAACTCGTACTCGAAGTGGTTTGCCTTGGCCACCTGCTCCAGCTCCTCGTGCAGGTTGCCCCGGCTCTCCTGCGCCATGCGCTGCTCCTCCATCTGGAGGAGTTCGGGAATGGCGCTCTTGTACTTTTTATACTCCAGCAGGTGCTGCACCAGTTCCTCGCGCGGGTCAATCTCGTTGCCCTCCTCGTCCTTGTCGGCGCGCGGAAGCAGCATTTTGGCCTTGATGCGCATCAGCGTGGCGGCCACCAGTATAAAATCACTGGCCACCTCTATGTTAAGCTGTTCCAGTTGTTGCAAATATCCCAGAAACTCATTCGTGATCTGGAAGATCGGAATATCATGTATATCCAGTTCGTCGCGCTCGATAAAGAAGAGCAGCAAATCGAAGGGGCCTTCAAACAACGGTAATTTAATCTCGAAACTCACCTTTTAAGCATTATAAATGAGGCGCCTGCCACAGCGCGTTCTACAAAATTAAGGATTTTCGGCACATGCCTGCTATGTCGCTTGCTGGTACAACCAAAAGCAGGACAGGCATGGTTCAGAACCTTTGCCGCAAATGGGCCAGGCCAGGCAGCACCCCGCCATACCCTCCTTATGTACAGGCACTTCGCCCCAAAACCTGTATGGCCAGCCGCATTCAGTGCAATTCACAGACAGCAACTTCGCGTCGAGCGCCTCCTGGCAAGTACGCTAAATTATATATAACAGTACCCATATATAAGGCCTGACTTTTCTACTGCGGCTCCGTATGCAACAGAACGACCCGGAAGACGGCTGGTGTTATTTTAATTTATTAACTTTACCCGTTAGCTGCGCGTGCAGGCCCCCGGCCCTGCCGAACTTTCGCTAAGTTATTTTGTTAGAGGTCTATAAAAGACAATTCTATGATTATTCAACCCGGAGAGCTACTGGCCTCTATCAACACACCTGCCGACCTTCGGAAGCTGAAGGAGGCCCAACTGTTGCAGGTATGCCAGGAACTGAGGCAGTATATCATCGATGTCGTTTCGATACACGGTGGCCACTTCGGTGCCAGCCTTGGCGTGGTGGAACTGACGACTGCGTTGCACTATGTCTTTAACACCCCTTACGACCAACTGGTATGGGATGTGGGGCACCAGGCTTACGGGCACAAGATCCTGACTGGCCGCCGCGACATTTTCCATACCAACCGCAAGTACGGCGGCATCTCCGGGTTCCCGAAAAGAAAAGAAAGCGAGTACGATACCTTTGGCGTGGGCCACTCCAGCACCTCCATCTCGGCGGCACTGGGTATGGCTGTTGCCTCTAAGTACAAAGGCGAGGGGAAGCGCCAGCACATTGCCGTGATCGGCGACGGTGCCATGACGGGCGGAATGGCCTTTGAGGCCCTGAACCATGGCGGCGTGGCAAATGCCAACCTGCTGGTGGTGCTCAACGACAATTGCATGAGCATCGACCCGAACGTGGGCGCGCTGAAAGAATACCTCACCGACATCACCACCTCCCGCACCTACAACAAGATGCGCGACGAGGTATGGAAGATCCTGGGCAAGATCAGCAAGTTTGGCCCCGACGCGCGCCAGATCGTTTCCAAGATCGAGAGCGGTGTGAAGGCGGCTATCTTGAAGCAGAGCAACCTCTTCGAAGGCCTCAATTTCCGCTACTTCGGCCCGATAGACGGCCACGACATCGACCACCTGGTGTCGGTGATGGAAGACCTCAAGCATATCCCCGGCCCAAAAATATTGCATTGCCTCACCACCAAGGGCAAAGGCTTCGACCTCGCCGAAAAAGACCAGACCAAGTGGCACGCGCCGGGTTTGTTCGATAAGATTACCGGCGAGATTTATAAGAAGCATTATGACCAGCCGCAGCCGCCCAAGTACCAGGATGTGTTTGGCCATACCATTGTGGAGCTGGCCGAGCAGAATCCAAAGATCATGGGCGTAACGCCCGCCATGCCGTCCGGCTGCTCGCTCAATATCATGATGAAAGCCATGCCCGACCGTGCCTTTGACGTGGGCATTGCCGAGCAGCATGCGGTTACCTTCTCTGCCGGCCTCGCCACGCAGGGCCTGATTCCGTTCTGTAACATCTACAGCACTTTTATGCAACGCGGCTACGATCAGGTGGTGCACGATGTGTGCCTCCAGAACCTACCCGTGGTTTTCTGCCTCGACCGTGCCGGGTTTGCCGGTGCCGACGGCCCCACACACCACGGCGCCTACGACATTGCCTACATGCGCTGCATCCCGAACATGGTGGTGTCGGCCCCGATGAACGAGCAGGAACTGCGCAACCTCATGTATACCGCCACACAGGATGGCGCAGGCCCCTTTACCATCCGCTACCCGCGCGGTGAGGGCGTGATGCCGAACTGGCGCACCCCGCTGGAGGCGATTGAGATAGGCAAAGGCCGCACCGTGCAGGAAGGCGAGGAAGTCGCTATTTTAACCTTCGGCCATATCGGCAATTATGCCGTGGATGTGTGCAAGAAGCTGCGCTATGACGGCATAACCCCAGGCCACTACGACATGCGCTTTGCCAAGCCGCTCGACGCGGAACTCTTGCACCATGTCTTCAGCAAATACAACAAAGTGATCACGGTGGAAGACGGCTGCCTGCAGGGCGGTTTCGGAAGTGCCGTGCTCGAGTTTATGGTAGACAACGGCTATACTGCGCAGGTTAAGCGCCTGGGTATACCCGACACGATTTTTGAGCACGGCTCTCAGCTGGAGCTGCACAAAGAAGCCGGCTTTGCCCCATCCGACATCGAAAACACGGTACGCGAACTGCTGGGTGTGCCGGTGAAGGTATAGAGTTGGTCATAAACCTGAAAGAAAAAGCCTCACTGCGTTCCGAAACGTGTGAGGCTTTTTTTGTTGTATGAGTCAGGATGTACTGGATTTTAGGATTGGTGGGATTACTTTTGGGCAGACAGCAACAGCGGAAGGTATGATAAGGTATAATTAGATTTGTTACTTTATACTGATTATCCTAAAACCCTATACATCCTGACTCAGACGAAATGGCGAAAACATATATAGATGCCGGTTCCGGCGATGCCCTGGTTTTCCTGCACGGCTTCTGTGAGAGCAAACAGGTATGGGCCGAGTTTATGAAGCCGCTGCAGCAGCAGTTCCGGACCGTGGCACTGGACTTGCCCGGCCACGGCGACAACACCCTCCTCAGCGACGACCTAGGTATGGAGAGTCAGGTTGAGGACGTGATGCGCCAGTTAAAGGAGCTGGGTATAAAAAAGTGCATTCTGGTTGGCCACTCGATGGGGGGCTACGTGAGCCTGGCTTTTGCCGCAAAGTACGGCGGTATGCTACAGGGCCTTTGCCTCTTCCATTCCTCGGCCCTGCCCGATACCGACGAGAAAAAGGAAAATCGCGACAAAACCATTTCCTATGTGGAGCGCCATGGCGTAGCGAACTTCATCAACCCGTTTGTGGAGCCGCTCTTCTTCCGCGAAAACCGTGACCGGTTGAAAACAGAAATAGCCGCGCTGAAGGAAATCGGCCGTCTGACGCCAAAGGCATCGGTCATAGGTGCCCTGGCTGCCATGCGCGACCGCCCGGACCGCACCCATGTGTTGCGGGAATCAAGGTATCCTGTACTCTTTATCTTCGGGAAAGACGATGCCGCCGTGCCGCTTGACAAAGCACTGGAGCAATGCCACCTGCCTGCCAACAGCATGGTTTGCTTTCTTGCCAAAACCGGCCACATGGGTATGTTTGAACGTAGCTATGAAACCCGAAAAGCTCTGGAAAAATATGCAGAAACTATTTTCGGATAATCATTCCGCAAAAGAAATCATGAAAGTCATATAGATCGCCTGTTACGATTTATACCCCTTGCCATTCCTGGGTTTCGGCCCTCCCACTTTCTGATGCTTCAGTTCTCTAAACTCCGCTAAATCCCTCATGCCACAAACTGCCACGCTTGCGCCAGCCCCCGCCCGTATCCTGCCCACCATTGTTTTTTCGCAGTTTGCCGGCACCTCGCTGTGGTTTGCGGGCAATGCGGTACTGCCCGAGCTGCAGGCATCGCTGCAACTGCAGGAGGGCGCGTTTGCGCTGCTTACGTCGGCGGTGCAGTTGGGCTTCATCCTCGGCACGTTGTGCTTCGCCTTCCTCGCGCTAGCCGACCGTGTGTCGCCAAGGCTGCTGTTTCTGCTGTGCGCGCTGCTGGGCGCTGCAGCCAACGCCCTGGTGCTTTTTTCGGCTACCAGTGTGGCAGGTGTGCTTGTGCTGCGCGGCATCACGGGCTTTCTGCTGGCGGGCATCTACCCGGTGGGTATGAAAATAGCCGCCAGCTGGTATAGCGGCAAGCTGGGAAAAGCCATTGGCTACCTGGTGGGCGCACTGGTGCTGGGCACTGCCTTCCCGCACCTGCTGCGCGGCCTGGGTGCCTCGTTGCCGTGGCAAAGCATGCTGTTGGGAGTCAGCGCGTTGGCAGCCCTTGGCGGCGTGCTGATGTATGTGTTGGTGCCCGACGGACCCTACATGGCCAAAGGCGCAACGTTCAGGGTGGGCAATATCCTGGAAATATTTCGGGTGCGAGAGCTACGGGCCGCCGCCTTTGGCTATTTCGGGCACATGTGGGAGCTATATGCCTTCTGGGCATTTGTGCCTTATGTGCTGGCGCATGTGCTGCCGGGCACCTCGCAGGGGCAGCTGTCGGTGTATAGCTTTTATGTGATTGCAGCCGGTGCCGTGGGCTGTATTTCGGGCGGATACCTGTCGCAGCGCTGGGGAAGCGGGCGGGTGGCGTTTGTGCAGCTGCTGCTGTCGGGGGTTTGCTGTGTGTTGTCGGTGTGGGTGCTGCAGGAGCCTGCCCTACTGCTGCCTTTTCTGCTCTTCTGGGGCGTGGTGGTGGCCGGCGACTCGCCGCAATTCTCGGCACTTACGGCTAGAACGGCCCCTCCACAGCTGGTAGGCACGGCGCTTACAGTGGTTACCTCGCTCGGTTTTGCCATCACCATTGGCAGCATCCAGTTGCTTGGCCACCTGCTCACGTTTATGGCCCCGCACAGTGTTTTCGTGTTCCTGGCGGTGGGCCCAGTGGCGGGACTGCTGGCCATGCGGCCCCTGCTCCAAAAATAAAGCGGCAGCCTGCTTTACCGCAGACTGCCGCCTAAAAATCGAAACCTTACCCTGCTATACTCCAAGCAGGGAAAAGAGTTGCTACTTCGTTTCCAGTTGCATCACAGAGCCGTCCGGGGCCTTCAGGTGAATCTTGTCTTCCGTAAGTTTTGTCACTTCAAAGCTCTCCGTCATATCGCTCCCCTCCATCTGTAGGGAAATGCGTTTGGCGGCTTGGTCAAACGTCCAGGTGCCGGTTTGCAGCGACCCGCCACCGCCCATCGCGAAGCGGCCATCCGCATAAAACTGCATCGTTTGATCTTTCTCAGCCGACGACAGCTTCTCCTTGTCGCCTGCGGCGTTCAGCTCTTTATCGGCAACCCAGGTTTTGCTGGTCGGCCCGGAAATCATGTTTTCGGTGCCTACTTTGTCTTCGCCGCCGCAACTCGCCAGCGTTACCACAAAAAGCAGCACCAGCACGGCATGCAATGTATGCTTGAGGTGGTTCATTCTCTGTGTTTTTTTCATCGTCTTATCGTTTATATAGGTGCATCAGCTAAGTGCCTGTAAATGCATGTAGGTTGCTTACGGTCTTTGGCAACTAGCAGTTGCCAAAGACCGTAAGCAACTAACCGCCTCATTTGGCGTAACTTACCTAAGCGGTTATACCTAAAATAACAGTAACTCGCTGTATACCTAACATTTGACTTCTAAACTAAACGACATAGAGCTATGGGACTGATGGATTTCTTTAAAAAAGGGAAGGAAGAACCGGCGAAACCTGCCGCTGCGCCAAAAAGCACACAAAAGGCAACCACACCGGGAAATTCTGACCACACGTTTCTGAACAAGAGCGAACCCAACAAGGCGGCAACCGCGATGCCCGACCAGGACATTTATACCGTGAAAAGCGGCGACTCGCTCTCTAAAATAGCCAAGCAGCACTACGGCGACGCAAACGACTGGAAGCGCATATATGAGGCAAACAAAGAACTGATCGGCCCGAACGCCGACCTGATTCATCCGGGCCAGCGTTTCGTGATTCCGCGAAAGTAGTCGCGCTCCGGCAGAACAGCGGCGGCCAGCATCTTAGGGTGCTGGCCGCCGTTGTTTTGGCAAAAGGCATAAAAAAGCAAAAGCCTCCTGGCCATACTGGCCAGGAGGCTTTTTATCAATAAGTGCGATTCTAAAACCTGATCGCTTAGAAACGCTCGTCGGCAGTGAAGTAGAAATCGCCTTCGATCTGCGCGTTCTCGTCAGAGTCAGAGCCGTGAACGGCGTTTGCCTCGATAGACTTGGCGTATTTCTTACGGATGGTGCCTTCCTCCGCCTGGGCCGGGTTGGTGGCACCGATCAGCTTGCGGAAGTCTTCCACTGCGTTGTCTTTCTCCAGAATCATCGCCACGATAGGGCCGGAAGACATATAGCTTACCAGGTCGGCGTAGAAAGGGCGCTCTTTGTGCACTTCGTAAAACTTGCCGGCGCGCTCGGGCGTCAGCTTTGTCTTTTTCATTGCCACAACACGGAAGCCGCCTTGCTCAATCATTTGTGTAATGCCGCCAATGTGGTTTTCTGCCACCGCGTCTGGCTTAATCATGGTAAATGTGATGTTTCCGGCCATCTTTCTTAAATCTTAAAAGTTATACGTCTAATTTGGGACTGCAAAAGTAGGGCATTTTGTGCGAAATCAGCATACTTTCACGGTATACTTTTATACCCATACCCATTCCCCGGCGCCCTGTTTAGCGGCACTGTGGCACTGCTAAGGCGTCATTTTATTGTTTATGAAGTATTTTATGCTGAAATTCGCGCCTTATATCCTTATTAATCAGAGGATTTAAAACGATAGTATGCACAATATCAATGCGCTGAAGGAACTTTTGCAGGAGCCTAAAGAGGTGATGATCACCACGCACCATAAACCAGACGCGGACGCGCTAGGCTCCTCGCTGGGTTTGGCGGGCTACCTCAAAAAGAAAGGCCACCGGGTAACGGTGATCACGCCTTCCGATTACCCTGACTTCCTGAACTGGATGGAAGGCAACAACGACGTGGTGGTATACACCGAGAAAAAGGACGCCCTGGTGCAGCGCATTATCGCTGAGTCGCAGGTGATCTTTTGCCTCGACTTCAACACGCTTTCCCGCATCAACGAGATGGGCGAGTACATCCGGCACGCCCCGGGCACCAAGGTGCTGATAGACCACCACCTGCAGCCCGAGGACTTCGCGGACCTGGATTACGCCAACACCAGCGCGGCGGCCACCGCCGAGATCGTGTATGACCTGATCAAGGCCATGGGCGACGCCGACCTGATCGACACCAGCATCGGCGAGTGCCTGTATGCCGGCATCATGACGGACACGGGTTCTTTCCGGCACCCTAACACGACCCAAAACGTGCACCTGATCATCGCAGACCTGCTGCAGATCGGGGTGAAAACCTCGGACATCCACCGCCTGATCTATGATAGCTCGACGGAGCTGCGCCTGCGCTTTCTGGGGTATGCCCTGAAGGAGAAGCTGGTGGTGCTGCCCGAGTACAAGACCGCCTACATTCCCATCACGGCAGAGGAACTGAAGACCTACAACTCCAAGACGGGCGACACCGAGGGGCTAGTGAACTATGCGCTCTCCATTGAAGGCATCGTTTTTGCGGCCCTGATCATTGACCGGACGCAGGCCGTGAAAATGTCGTTCCGCTCGGTGGGCGATTTTTCTGCCAATGAGTTTGCGCGGGCGCACTTTAACGGCGGCGGCCACAAAAACGCCGCTGGCGGCATCTCGATGGAGCCGCTGGCAGCCACGGTGCAAAAATTCGAGAGCCTGTTGCCGCTTTACAAAGACCAGTTGCAGCAGGCTGCCTCATCTTCAACCAAGTAATATCTATCTCAACTTATATCAATGCTATCTAAAACTAAATTTTTGATGCCGGTACTAGCTGGCGCGCTGTTGTTGCAAGGATGCGACAAAAACAATGACCAATTTTATACGACGGCTGACGGCCTGACCTATAAAGTATATGAGAAGTCAGATGACGGCACCTACAAGAACAAGGGTGAGATTGCCGCCGACGACTCCACCGGTGCCAAGATAGGCCAGGTAGTGACGATGCAGATGTCGTATCAGAACGCGGAGGACTCTGTGCTGTTCGACTCGCGCACACAAACCCAGCCCGTGATGATCCCGGTGATGGAGCCTTCCTTTAAAGGAAGCCTGGAGCAGGCCCTGATGATGCTGTCTCCCGGAGACAGCGGCGTGTTCAAGGTGAACGCCGACTCGCTTTTTGCCAAGACCTTTGCCCAGCCGATGCCTCCGTTCATCAAGCCAGGCTCGCAGCTGACGTTCTTTATCAAAGCCGAGAAGGTGCAGTCGAGAGAGCAGGCCATGGCCGACCAGCAGAAGATGATGGAGGAGCAGATGAAAGAAGCGCAGGTGCACGCGGAGAAGCAGATCAAGATCGACGACGAGAAGATTCAGGAGTACATCAAGACCAACAACCTGCAGAACGTGCAGAAGACGGAGTCTGGGGTATACTACGTGATCAACCAGCCGGGCAAAGGGCCACAGGCCAACGCCGGTGACCAGGTTTCGGTACACTACAAGCTGTCTTTCCTGGATGGCAAGGAAGTGGAGAACTCCCGCTCTAACCCAATGGGCAACGGCGACCCCTTCCAGTTTGTGCTGGGCCAGGGCCGTGTGATCAAAGGCTGGGATGAGGCCATCCAGAAGCTGAACAAAGGCAGCCAGGCCACCCTGCTTGTGCCTTCGCCCCTGGCGTACGGCGAGCAGGACCGCGGTCCGGATATGCCAGCCAACTCTATCCTCCGCTTCGATGTGGAGCTGGTGGATGTACAGAAACAATAATCACCATTTAAACCAACCAAACATGAAGTATATCATGTTCACTGCAAAAAACAGAAGCCGCCTGCTACAGGCGCTTCTGCTCTTTGTAACATTCGGAGTACTTGCTTCCTGCGCAAAAGAGTACGAACCCTTCGACCCTGTAAAACAGCGCGAGAAGGACGACAAGCAGATTCAGGAATACCTGCAGAAAAACAACGTGGACATGAGTACCGTGACTAAGACGAACTCCGGGCTATACTATCAGCTTGTGGAGCCGGGTACTGGTGCCAAAGTTGAATCCGGGGACAACGTGGAGGTGCATTATACCGGAATACTGTTGGATGGTACTAAATTTGACTCGAGCGTTGACAGAAACGAGACTTTCGTGATTAGGCCCATTGGCGCAAACAAAGTGATTTCGGGCTGGGACGAAGGCGTGAAACTGATGCATGTAGGTGAGAAGGCCCGCCTGTACATTCCTTCACACTTAGCTTATGGCACTAGGGGAAGTTATAGCATCCCTCCTAACACAGTGCTTATTTTCGACATTGAGATTATAAGCATTCAATAGCCATCACGATAATCTGAAATAAACCGGAAGGGGCCAGCACAAACACGTGCTAGCCCCTTCCGGTTTATACCCTCTCCCGGCTCCCTATTCCGCCAGCACCTCCGACAGGATGGCCAGCGACTTAACCTCGCCCAGTTTGTCTACATGCAGCTGGTAGTAGCGGATGAGGATGTCGAGCAGCTCGCGCCGCACGCGGCCGTTCGGGATCAGACCGGGCGCACTCTCCCCCAGCAGCAGGTCGAAGTACCGCTCGTGCGCCTGCATGGCCAGCACCGTGGGGGCCGATGTGGCCGACTGCGCGTTAGCCGAGAAGGCCACCTGCTCTACAATCTCCGCCCCCGACCCCGGCCCGAAGCCCAGGTGGTAGCTGAGCTGCAGCAGAAACACCAGGTGGAAGTTCTCAAAGTCCCGCTCCTGCGCATCAAAGAAGATAATGGCGTTGTAGAGGAAATGAAACAGCACCGGGTTCTCCTCCTCCTCCTTTACCGTGCGCGATACCATCTCGGACAGAAACAACAGGATGCTGCTCTTCCGGATATCGAACGGTATGGAAAAGAAAGGCTGGGTGACCTTGAACTCGGAGATGCGCGTCAGGCCGCCTCTGGGCGAGGTATACACCACCATCTCCAGCAGCGTGAACGGCTGGAACAGCGCCACCCGCGAGCCCGGTCCCTTCTTGCGCACGCCGTTCACGATGTACGACTGCACACCCAGCGCCTCGGTATACACCCGCGCAATCACAGACGTTTCGCGGTACTTGATGTGGTTGAGTACGATACCTCGTGTTTTAACTAGCATATTCAGGGCTTTCGCAAAACAGACGTGCTGAAAACAGTTAGATGGCTGAATGGCTGAATGGCAACATGGTTAACTCGCAAGAGCCTAAACAGCTATATATAAGTATAAACTGGATACGCTGAACCTTAGCAGACAAAACAATTAACAACAAGCAATCAACAATTTTACTACTCTACTCCAGTACGGCGATTTTGCTGATGCAGGTTTGGCCGCCCGTTTCGTCGGCGCTCATCACCAGGTATACCCCGGCCTTCACGCGTTTGCCGTTGTAGTCGCGGGCATCCCAGGAGAGCGTGCCGCCAGTGGCCCTGGTTTTGTATACCAGTGTGCCCGAGATGTCGGTGATGCGCACGTGCGCATTGTTGGGCAAGCCCGAAACGCCTATCAGGCCAGTATAGTCACGGCGTACAGGGTTTGGGAACACGGTGGCGCATTCGGGTTTCCCCTCCGTGATGGTGGCACCTGCCCGGTAGGAGGCAATGCCGCCTTCGGTGGCCACAAACACCACCCCCGTCTGATGTTCCACCGCCACCGAAAGCACTTTGTCAGAAGGCAGCGGGCTGTTTTGGGCCGTATAGTGCCGCAACAGTTCGTCGCCATCCGGGCTGAAGAGCCACAGGCCATTGTCGGTGCCCATCCATTTGCGGTTTGCCCCGTCCACAGCGATCGCCCGCACGGTCTGCCCGTTCAGCAGGGGCCGCCCGCTGATGATCGGCAAGTGCGCGTCATAAGGCTGCGACTCAAACACGAACTCGGTTGTGTAGTATACGCCCGCGCCGTTGGCCGTGCCCACCCATACATCCCCGTTCAGGTCCTTGGCCATACTGTACACAGCCCCGTCCGGAAGCCCCCCGTTCCCATCCCCCACCGAGAGGGAGCGCACGAGGTTGCGTGTGTCGTCAAACACCACCAGCCCGCTTTTGGTGTTGCGGCGGCGGGAGATGGACAGCCACTTCCGGCCATAGTCGTCAATCAGGAGCTTGTCGAGGTTGCTGCCGTCGGCCACGCCAGGCAGCACAAAAGCGCTCCAGGTGCCGTCGGGCTGCAGCCGGTGCAAGCCCGGCATGTTCGCGAGCTGGTTCCGGTTTACGGCCCACACGCTTCCCTCCGCATCCACGGCCACATCCGTCACGCGCACATAGTTCCGGTCTTCCGGTGTCAGGGAGCTGACCAGCGTGCTGTTGCCGTTGTTGTGCAGCACGGCGTTTCCTAGTCCGCCCCACTCCAGCAGTCCGTTGCCATAACTCGCGAAGTACATTTTGTCGGTAACGGGGTTATATGCCGCTGCCACAAGGTCGCGGGCAGGTACGTAAGCCTGCGGGTCAGGGTATAGAAACTGGTTATAGTTTACCCACCTGCCTTCCTCATACACATAAAAACCCTCGTGGATGCTCGCATCCAGGTAGCTTTCGTTGTAGCCCCCACTCAGCACGTAGGCTTTGCCGCCGTGGGTATACAGCCTGAAGCTATTGGTGGAATACGGCCCGTTGGGGGCAAATGCCGTCGCCCCCGTGCCATCGGTAGCGAGTTGCACCAGCCCGTTTGCTCCGTCTGCCACCCATAGCCTGCCCTCGCTCCCTACCACAGCCTCCTGCGGCTGGGCCAGCAGGGCATGTGCCAGCGCGGTTATTTTCCGGGAGGTATGGAGCAGGGTAATGCCGTCGGGTGTTGCAATGGCCAGGTAGCCGTTTGCGGCAGTCAGGCTCCGGATAGCCGTGTTGCCGCCCACGGCTATCTGCTGCCAGCTTCCGGCATGCAGCGCGTATACCCCGTTTCCGGAGGTGCCGGCATACAGCTGCCCGTTGAAAGCAGCCAGAGAGGAAGCGGCATTTGGGGTCGGCAAGCCGCCGCCCATCCCGGACCAGTTATGAAAATCCTGAAGGTTAGCACCCGCGCGCCGCGCCGCCAGCAGCCCAATGTCGGTGGAGACGTAAATGCTGTCGCGGAGGATGGCGGCGGCCTGCACGCTCACCACCTCCCCGGTAGGGCCAAGGTTGCTGTAGGTGTTTTTTATTTCAAGCCGCTGCAGGTCCAGCACCACTACCCCGAAAGAGGTGGAAAGGTAGGCCAGCTTGTCGGCGATGGTTATGCGGTTGATTTTCTTTTCGCCGGAGATGGTTTTCCGGAAAATGTCGGGGATGTTGTAGAGGGTGTTGCCGCGCAGCAGGTCCACTTGCGTGTTGGCGTAAGCGATCACCAGCGTGCTCGTGGCCGCATCGTAGCCAATCGTGCTGATCCGCTGTTCCCGCAGCCCGTCTACCTTCGATACTGTTTTTGTCGTGTTAAACTCTTTGTCGTAGTAAAAGAGGCCGTTGGGGGCCGCCACGTATACCCTGTCGCCAGCGTCGGCCACGGCCCTTGCCTGCTGGTAAGGCACATGCACCTGCCAGCTGCCAAGCGGCGTGCTGCTTTGCCCATACCCTTGCCCGCTGAGCAACAGCAGAGCCAGCACCGCTACCAGGCAGCGGTAGGCAAAGTCAATATTTTTGTGCGCTGTAGCAGAAGCTTCCATGGGACTTACTATTTGCAGGCACTGCCGCGTGACGCGTGTACGTGGCAGTGCCTATTTCTTGATTTTCATACCCTCCACAAAGCAGTGGCGGCAGCGGGCCTCGTACGAGTCGGTCTCCCCTAAAAGCACCTGTTGCTCAGAGGCAGCGCTGCGGTAGGAGTACGTGGCAATGTCGCCGCACTGCACGCACACGGCATGCACCTTGGTTACGTACTCAGCCACGGCCATCAGCGCTGGCATCGGCCCGAAGGGCTTGCCCATATAGTCCATGTCCAGGCCGGCGGCAATCACGCGCACGCCGCTGTTGGCCAGCTTTACGCATACCTCGGCCAGGCCATCGTCAAAAAACTGCGCCTCGTCTACCCCTACCACATCGCAGCTGCCGCCCAGCAGCAGCATGTCCTGGGCAAAGTCGATGGGCGTGGAGCGGATGGCGTTGGCGTTGTGCGACACCACATCCTCGTCGTGGTAGCGCTTGTCTACGGTGGGCTTAAAGATCTCTATCTTCTGCTTCGCGATTTTCGCCCGGTTCAGCCTGCGAATGAGCTCTTCGGTCTTGCCCGAAAACATCGACCCGCAGATCACCTCAATCCATCCTCTTCTGGTAGCGTGGTTCTCGTTGCCTACGCGTGGTTCAATAAACATTTTTTGGCGATATGCTGGTGAGCGTAATGGTTAACTGGTTTGATGGCTGTATGTTGAATGGTTTAATGGTTCGATGGTTTAATTGTTAAATGGCTAAATTGTTAAACTGATAAACGTCTCAACTCTCTAACCTTTTAACTCTCTAACTTTCTAACTACTATAACTTTCTAACTACTATAGTTCAGGTGCGGCAATTTTGTCTGCTCGGGCACTTTTCCGGAGGCGTCGCCGTGGGCCAATGTACACTGGCAGGCAAGTCGTTCGTTCTCTTTCAGGCGGCCCTTCTCGCGGTAGCGGGTTTCAGCCACGGTCAGCGGCCCGAAGTGCTCTATCCCCTGCAGCACAATGATGCGGCAGGTGGTGCAGCGCCCCTTTCCCCCGCAGGCATGCATCCAGTCGGTGCCCTGCGCTTGCAGGGCCTGCAGCAGCGTTTGCCCCGGCTCAATTTTTACTTGAAGCTGCGCGAGGTTTTGCACCGTCAACTTCGGCATAATTTTATAACTTTACAGGAGAAAGCATACCCCCATGGACGACAAATATAATCAATTACACATAGAGCGTTACAGCAAACAGCTGGCAAATCTGCTTTGCGACCGCCACTTTGCCACCTACGACACCCTGAATGGCCCTCAGCTCCTGAATTTTACCCCTATCCGGCAGGTAAACCTGTTCGTGATAAAAGAGTTGCTGCTGAAATGGCACCAGGAAATGGCCACCCTCCGCAGCCCATACTTCGATTATGAGCATGAGGAGGTGAAGGAGGCGCTGCTGAATTTCATGAACGTGCTCTCGCGCAAGATCCTGATGAAGCGCAACGCCTTTGAACCGCTGCTGCAAAAGGCCATTTACGACGCCTTCCTGGTCGTGATCGCCCCCATCACCACGTTTGAGGAGAAGTTTCTGCGCATCCAGGAGGAGATTGCGCTGCCCAAGCTGCAGGAAAACCTGAAGTACATCGACATCGACAAGCCGCTCTTCGCGGGCTTCGTAGACACCCTCTCGGCCAGCAGCCGCGACCGGGAGTATATCCTGAGCCGCTTTAAGCTGTATATGAACGCCAACCAGGGCAAGCGCGCGCCGCTGGCAGACCTGGTGCAGAAGTTTAACGCGCTGCTGCCTATTTCGGAGCAGGAGATCATTACGGGCCAGCCCGCCCCGGCTGTGGTGGCCACTCCCATACCTGCCCCCACGCCAGCCGCCCCTTTCCGGGAGCGCGAGGTTGTCTCGCCGATCCATACCGCGCAGCGTGAGGCCTCGGCCCCTGTCGCCGTGGCCGCCCGGCCCATTTACCGGCGCGACGAGGAGGACAACGAGGACGAAACGCCTGCCAACGTGCGC
This sequence comes from Pontibacter sp. E15-1, assembly GCF_022601975.1. Classification (GTDB taxonomy): domain Bacteria; phylum Bacteroidota; class Bacteroidia; order Cytophagales; family Hymenobacteraceae; genus Pontibacter. The sequence continues at coordinate 538 of NZ_JAKVIR010000031.1, read as the reverse complement.
CCAACCCTGAACGACAATTTCCGGAAGGCCCCGTCTGCCTCGCTAGCCGACTCGCACAGCAACCTCAAGATCGAGTCGCTGAAAAACTCGATCTCCATCAACCAGCGCTTCAGCTTCATCAACGAGCTCTTTGACGGCGACAACATGACCTACTACCATACCGTGAAGGAACTGGACGAGTACACAGACGCCGAATCGGCCAAGCGCCACGTGACGCAGACCCTGGCCAACAAGTATGACTGGAGCAAAAAGCAGGAGCACGTGAACAAGCTTCTCCGCCTGATCGAGCGCAAGTTCTCCTGAGGCACACCTGCCCCTGAAATGACAAATGCCGCCGCAACAGGGTGGCATTTGTCATTTCAGGGGAGAGGAGCCGCTTTTAAAGTGTGCGGTGGTGCTTAAAATTAGGAAACGTACTCAAAAGACAGGTATAAGCTGTTGCAATTGCGCCCCCGATATACTAATTAGTCGCTCCTTAAAAACGATATAAATCCTTATTTTTCAACATGTTGAGGTGTAAAACTTATGGTTTTCAGGG
>NZ_JAKVIR010000030.1 GCF_022601975.1 Pontibacter sp. E15-1 | reverse complement strand
GCTCTTCCTGGTCTGTTAATCTGATGTATCGCATAACACCAGAAACACTTATATACCTATTTTTGTCCCGCTACTTATATTTTCCCAAAGCAGAAAAACTTATTTGAAAGCAGGTGAACGTGCAGCTATCCTCAAGTTTATAATATGGTATAAAAGCAAACATCCCGCTACCAGGTTATCTGATAGCGGGATGCTTGCTTTTATACTTGTAAAATAGTCTACTCTATTTTTTTGCCAGACATGGCTTTTTTGATGGAAATCTGCATCACGCGTTCTGCAAACGGGCTTGTCTGCGCTTCCAGCACATCCACGGCACCGTAAATCGCGTCTTTATCGCCACCGGCGGCCAGCACGTCTTTCAGGCTTTGCAGGTTTTTGCGGGTCAGGTTTATCTCCTCTTCTGTCAGGTGCTCCCCGTTCTTCTCCACAAAACGCTCTACCTGGTATAGCATCTGCTCGGCGGTGCTGCGGGCCTCGATCTGCATCCGGGCCGTCACGTCGTCTTTCGCATGCGTAATGGAGTCCATCAGCATCTGCTCTACCTGCTCGTCCGTCAGGCCGTACTGCGGTTTCACCTCTACTTCCTGGCGCGTGCCGGAGCGAAGCTCCACTGCCTCCACCTTCAGAATGCCGTCTGCGTTCAGGATAAAGTTCACATCCACTTTCGGGAAACCAGCGGGCATGGCAGGTATACCTTTCAGGTCAAACTCGGCCAGTTTGCGGTTCTCTTTCACGATGTCGCGCTCCCCCTGAAAAACAGAAATCTTCATGTTTACCTGCCCATCCACCGAAGTGGTATACTGGCGGCCGGCTTTGGTCGGTATCTTGGAGTTTCTCGGGATGATCGGGTCCATCAGGCCACCCATTGTTTCAATGCCCAGCGTGAGGGGCGTCACGTCGAGCAGCAGGATGTCTTTACGGTTACCCGCCAGGATATCGGCCTGTATGGCTGCGCCCAGCGCTACCACCTCGTCCGGGTTCAGGTTGTTGTTGGCCGGTTTGCCGAAGAACTCTGAAACGGCCTCGTATACCATTGGCACACGCGTAGAGCCTCCCACCATAATCACCGCATCGATCTGCTCTGGGCTTAGCTTTGCATCGCCCATCGCCTGGCGGCAGCTTTCAATGGTTCGGGCCACAATCGGGGCTATCAGGGCCTCGAAGGTATGGCGCTCAATATGGCATTCCATGGTGCCGTTGATGTTGCTGGTGTATACCTCCTGCGTGCTCAGCGCTTTCTTGGCTTCCTCGGCTTTCAGGCGCAACTCCTGCGACAGGTTCTTGTCCTGGTTCACGGTGTCGGCGATCAGCTCGTTCTGCTGTATCCAGTGATTAATGATGGCACGATCGAAGTCGTCGCCGCCCAGGTAAGTATCCCCGTTGGTAGACAGCACCTCGAAAATCCCCTGATGGATGCTCAGGATGGAAATATCAAACGTACCGCCACCCAGGTCATATACCGCCACGGTCTTCTCCTCGTTCGGGTCGATACCGATGCCATAGGCCAGTGCAGCCGCGGTAGGCTCGTTTACGATGCGCAGCACCTCCAGCCCGGACAGTTTTCCGGCATCGCGGGTAGCCTGGCGCTGTGAGTCGTTGAAGTAGGCCGGCACCGTGATCACGGCGCGGTTCACAGGGGTTTTCAGGGAGTGCTCGGCACGCTCGCGCAGTTCGCGCAGGATGTCCGCCGATAGCTCGATGGGCGAGTAAAACTTGTCCTGTACCCGGATCTTCACCAGCCCTTCGCTGTCATCATCAATGACCTTATACCCAAAGTAGTCCTTGTGCTCACCCAGGTCTTTGTATGATTTGCCTAACAGGCGCTTTACAGAGTATATCGTGTTCGCCGGATCAGAGATCAGGTAGTCTTTTGCGTCGGTACCCACAATCGTTTCGCCGTTCTGCGCAAAATGTACCACCGACGGCACGATGGTTCCGCGCCCCTGGTCGTTGATGGCGATGGGTTTCTTGTCTTCAGGATGGATGTAGGCCACCAAGCTGTTGGTCGTTCCTAAATCTATACCTACTATTACCTCTGCCTGCTGAAGCGCACCAGTAGAAAGGTTTATTGCAACTTTTGCCATAGTATCTTTTATTACGTGAGGCCGCCGCTATACCGCGACAGCTCATAGCACAAAGTTACAAATAATTTAGGAAGGGCCGCTTGCGGTGTATTGCCTGCCTGAAAAGCATGTGGCAAAGCAGAAAACAAAAAAAGGAGCTGCTTTCGCCGGGCAACTCCCTTTCTGGATTAGCTACATGCCTTGCTCATCGGCACTTGGCCCGTAGCTACCGGGTATAGGAATATCAAGCAGGCGCAGGTACACGCCCAATTGTGCCCTGTGGTGTATGGTTTGCGCCAACGCATGGCGAACGGTTTGGTACTTCGACAAGGTCATATACACCGCATCGCCGTTGCGCAAGCTCCAGGGCTCTTCCAACTGCTCTTCCGTTGCCTGGGCCATGTCTGCTTTCGCTTTCGCTAGGTTCTTTTCGAAAAGAGACAACAGCTCTTCTGTAGTATTCGCATCACCCGGGTTATAGGGTTTGGCGGCAAAGTCGAGTTCGTCCGTTGTTACCGCTAGAGTAATCCAGGTGGGTAAATCAGCAATGTGCAACGCGAGTTCCTTAATAGGCATGCTCTTGGCGTGCGGCTGCCAGCCGAATTTATCGTCTGGCACAATAGCTAACATCTTGCGGGTTATTTTCCCTTCTTCCTCGATTTCTGTCAGAAGCTTTTCAATGATTTTCATAGGCTTATTTTTTGTTGTACATAACAATAATACCTAAATATATTAGCAAATACTAATAATATTAGGAAATATTGGTGATGTTTTGTTGGGAATCAGAAAGATGCTATACAAGCTACCCGGGCGAAGCAAGGGCTACAGGAGTAAGGGCAAAAAGCTTGATCAGCCGGTGGCATGCTGGAAGGGTATCCAGGAAAAGATAAGGCAAAAAGTACAGAGCAGCAATTATAGATTGATGGCTATGATTCTGATGGGAATATCTGGCATAAAATTACGCGCATACTTTCATGATTGCCATCAGCGGTTTATACCAACTTTACTCGCCATCCTATCTGCCGCTGCTTAATTGCATGAATGAATTACTCATCCTGGGGCACAATGATGAACACATCTTCGTTGGGGCGCTTCATCAGGTATTTCTCACGGGCGAATTTCTCCAGCAGCTTGGGGTCGCTCATCAACTCTTTGCGGTCTTTCTGCACCTCCTCCATTTTCTCGAGGTAATGCTCTTTCTCCTCTTCCAGGTTACTGAGCGTCTTGTTCATCTGGTACTGTGTGATGAAATCGTTCGAGTCAAAGAAAAGCATCCATACCAAAAACAGGAAAGAAGTAATGAGATAGAAATTCCGGAAGATTTTGGGGATGCGCTTATACATACTAGTATGGCTAAAAAGGTCTTATACAAAAATAAGGCTGTGAGTTAGATAACCCACAGCCTTACCAAGATTTATTTTATATGTTCCTGTATACCTAGAACTTCTTGCCCGGGAAGTAAGCAACCTCGCCCAGTTCCTCCTCAATGCGGAGTAATTGGTTGTACTTGGCCATACGGTCAGAGCGCGAAGAAGAACCAGTCTTGATCTGGCCAGTGTTTAGGGCAACCGCAAGGTCAGCGATGGTGTTGTCCTCAGTCTCGCCAGAACGGTGGCTCATAACGCTCTTATACCCATGGCGACGGCCCAGGTTAATCGCATCGATGGTCTCGGTCAGCGTACCGATCTGGTTTACCTTGATCAGGATAGAGTTGGCTACGCCCTGGTCGATACCCTGCTGCAGGCGGTTCACGTTTGTCACGAACAAATCGTCGCCTACCAGCTGGCACTTGCTTCCGATCGCGTCTGTCAGCTCTTTCCAGCCTTTCCAGTCATCCTCGGCCATGCTGTCCTCCAGAGAGATGATCGGGTATTTCTCTACCCACTCTTTCCAGTAGCTCACCATTTCAGAAGAAGTCAGCTTGTCGCCTGTAGACTTCTTGAAATGATACTGGCCAGATGCCGCGTCGTAGAACTCAGAGCTAGCTGCGTCCATCGCGATCATCATATCGTCGCCTGGCTTGTAGCCAGCCGCCTCAATTGCCTGAAGCACTACCTCGATCGCCTCTACGTTAGACGCGATGTTCGGCGCAAAGCCACCCTCATCACCAACGTTGGTAGAAAGGCCTTTCTTCTTCAGTACGTTCTTCAGATGATGGAACACCTCAGAACCCATGCGCAGCGCCTCAGAGAAAGAAGAAGCGCCAACCGGCATGATCATAAACTCCTGGAAGTCGATGGCGTTGTCTGCGTGGCTACCGCCATTCAGGATGTTCATCATCGGCACAGGAAGCGTGTTGGCGTTCACACCACCCACGTAGCGGTATAGCGGCATGTTCAGCTCCTGGGCAGCGGCACGGGCAATCGCCAGCGACACACCAAGAATCGCGTTGGCGCCTAAGTTGCCTTTGTTATCAGAGCCATCCAGCTGGATCATGATCTTGTCAAGCAGGTTCTGCTCGTATACCTGGAAACCGATCAGCTCTTCGGCAATTTTCTCGTTCACGTTCTGCACAGCCTGCAAAACGCCTTTGCCCATATACTTGCTCTTATCGTTATCACGAAGCTCTACTGCCTCGTGCACGCCCGTGGAAGCACCAGATGGCACAGCGGCACGGCCAAGCGCCCCATATTCGGTAACAACGTCTACCTCTACAGTAGGATTTCCTCTTGAATCGAAGATTTGTCTGGCTTTAATGTCTGTGATTAAGCTCATGGTTGGTTTTTAACTATAGTTTTACTTGATTTTATATGCTTCTAGCAGCGCCACGAAGTTATCGAAAAGGTATTCCGAATCGTGCGGCCCCGGCGACGACTCCGGGTGGTACTGCACCGAGAAGGCGGGCTTGTTCTTCATCCGAATGCCTTCGATGGTGTTGTCGTTCAGGTTGATGTGCGTTACCTCTACCTCAGGGTGATTGCGCAGTTGCTCCGCGTCTACCACAAAACCGTGGTTCTGGCTGGTTATCTCGCAGAGTCCTGTAAGCAGGTTCTTTACCGGGTGGTTAAGGCCGCGGTGCCCATTGTGCATTTTATAGGTAGCGATGCCATTGGCCTGCGCCAGCATCTGGTGCCCCATACATATACCAAAGAGTGGCTTCTCCTTCTGCAGGATTTGCTTTACGCTATCCACTGCGAAAGTAGTCGCGGCGGGGTCTCCGGGTCCGTTGGAGATAAAGTACCCGTCCGGGTTCCACTGCTCCATTTCCTCGAACGAGGTGTTGTAAGGGAAAACCTTCACCTCGCAGCCACGCTTCAGAAAGTTGTGGAGACTGTTCTGCTTCACGCCCAGATCAAGCACGGCCACCCTGAACTTTGGATCTTCCAGAGTATGCTCGTATGTTGCCGAGGTGCTAACTTTCGAAGACAGCTCAAGGCCAGCCATAGAAGGCACCTCAGCTAGCTTTTTACGCAACTCATCCAGGTCCGTTATCTCAGAAGAGACGATCGCATTCATCGCGCCTTTGTCCCGGATATGCCGCACCAGCGCACGCGTATCGATTTCACAAATACCCACCACACCGGCTTTCTCGAAGTAGTCCTGCAAGGAGCCTTCGGCTGTCTTTCTGGAGAAATGGTGTGAGAAATCTTTACATACCAAGCCGCTGATCTGTATCCTGTCAGATTCCACCTCCTGGTGTTGCACGCCATAGTTGCCTACATGCGACACGGTAGTGACGACCATCTGCCCGAAGTAAGAAGGGTCTGTAAAAATTTCCTGGTACCCTGTCATACCAGTATTAAAGCAGAGTTCGCCGCCGGATGTACCAAGGCGGCCCAGGCTTTTACCTTTATAAACGGTACCATCTTCTAAAAGAAGTATGGCTTCTGTTGAAATTTGCTTTTTCATATTGCTGATTTATTACAAAAATAAAAAAGGGACACGACTTTCGTCATGTCCCTTCGAAATATTTATAAAAAATGCTTACTGAGCATCTTTTGTCTCCTCAGTAGTATCATCAGAAGCAGGAGCTTCTTCTTTAACTGGAGCAGCTTCCTCTGTTGCAGGAGCGGCAGTTTCGGCAGCAGGAGTTTCAGCAGCGGCTGTAGCGGCAGGTGTAGCCTCAGTCGTGCTCTTCTTGCTTCCTCCACGGCGACGTGACTTCTTGGCACCAGCAGCGGCAGTGTCAGTTGCCAGCATATCCTCGTTATAGTCTACCAACTCGATCACACACATTTCTGCGTTGTCACCAAGTCTGTAGCCAGTCTTCAGGATGCGGGTATAGCCACCCGGTCTGTTGGCAACTTTCAGGGATACTTCATCAAAAAGCTCTTTTACAGACTCTTTGTTCTGCAGGTATGCAAAACAAGTTCTTCTGGAGTGTGTCGTGTCGCTCTTAGACTTTGTAAGGAGTGGCTCTACGTACTTACGCAAAGCTTTTGCTTTCGCTACTGTTGTTGAAACGCGCTTGTGCAGAATCAAAGACGACGCCATGTTCGATAGCATTGCCTTGCGGTGTGAAGCGGTTCTTCCTAAGTGATTTACTTTTTTACCGTGTCTCATTATTGTGTATTGTGCACGTGCATACCGTCGATCAACCCGTTAGGGGATCGGGAATTATGCCGTAGATTAATTAATCTTCTTCTAATTTATACTTAGAAAGGTCCATTCCGAAGGTTAAGCTCTTCTCCTGAACTAAATTCTCCAACTCAGTCAACGACTTCTTACCGAAGTTTCTGAACTTCATCATGTCCGCGATGTCTAACTGCACCAGGTCACCCAACGTCTTGATGTCGGCAGCTTTCAGGCAGTTATAAGCGCGCACAGATAGGTCCATATCCTGAAGAGAAGTCTTCAGAACTTTGCGCATATGCAGCAATTCTTCGTCAACGGCCTCCTCTTCTTCAGGCTTGGCAGTCTCAAAAGTCATTGTGTTGTCAGAGAACAGCATGAAATGCTGAATCAGGATATTGGCCGCGCCTTTCAATGCATCCTCAGGATGGATCGAACCGTCGGTCTGTATGTCTAGCACGAGCTTCTCGTAGTCAGTTTTCTGCTCTACTCGAGTGTTCTCAACGCTAAACTTTACATTTTTGATAGGTGTGTAGATGGCATCGATAGAGATCTGACCAAACACTTGCTCAGCAGGCTTGTTCTCCTCAGCAGGCACGTAACCACGCCCTTTCTGAACAGTCAGTTCTACTTCGAAATTGATGCTTGTATCCAGGTGGCAAATTACCAACTCTGGGTTCAGCACTTCATAGCTCGCTGTAAACTTGTTGATGTCGCCAGCCTTGAAAGTATCCTGACCACTAAGATTGATCGTGATCTTTTCGTCTACAACATCGTTTAGTTTCTTTAAACGAACCATCTTTAAGTTAAGGATTACGTCAGAGACATCCTCAACCACCCCTTCAACAGACGAGAACTCATGCAATACACCACCTATGCGGATGCTTGTGATGGCATATCCTTCTAATGATGAAAGAAGAATTCTTCGCAAAGCATTACCGATGGTTACACCGTAACCTTTTTCAAGCGGCTTGAATTCAAATAGCCCATGAAAGTCGTTGGCTTTTTCCATCACAACTTTCTCTGGCATCTGAAATGCTAATATTGACATACTTGCAGTGTTAAAGGTTAGAAATTGATTATGCTGCTTACTTAGAGTAAAGCTCGACGATCAGCTGCTCCTGGATTTTCTCAGGTATCTGCTCTCTCTCTGGAGTCGCGATGTACTTGCCAGCCATCTCTGAAGCATCCCACTCTAACCAGCTAAACTGACGCGCATTGCGCGTAGTAAGGGAAGTAGTGATTGCCTCAAGCGTCTTAGACTTCTCTCTAACAGCCACTACATCACCAATCTTCAGGCTGAAGGAAGGGATATTTACAATTTCGCCGTTCACCAGAACGTGCTTATGCAGCACAAGCTGACGGGCAGCTCTCCTTGTCGGGGCAATGCCCAAACGGTAAACAGTATTATCTAACCTAGACTCAAGCATTGCCAGCAGGTTTTCGCCTGTAACGCCACTCTTACGGTGTGCCTTAGCGAAAATGTTAGCAAATTGTTTTTCCAGGATACCGTATATATATTTCGCTTTCTGCTTCTCAGCTAACTGAACAGCATATTCCGACTGCTTCTTACGACGACCACGGCCATGCATCCCGGGAGGATAGCTCTTCTTCTTAAGCGCTTTGCTTGGACCGAAAATCTCTTCGTTGAAACGTCTTGAGATTTTGCTTTTTGGACCAGTATATCTTGCCATTTCTTAATTTAAATTTAAAATTAAACTCTTCTGCGTTTTGGAGGACGACATCCGTTGTGTGGCAACGGTGTAACATCTTTAATGGAAGTCACCTCGATACCGGTGTTCTGTACAGTACGGATGGCAGACTCTCTACCTGCACCCGGACCTTTTACAAAAACCTCAGCCTTGCGCATACCCAGGTCATAAGCAACCTTTGCGCAATCGCCGGCAGCCATCTGCGCTGCATACGGAGTGTTCTTTTTAGAACCTTTGAAGCCCATTTTACCAGCAGAAGCCCAAGAAATAACCTGACCTACGTTGTTGGTTACTGATATAATGATGTTATTGAAAGAAGCCTTAATGTGTATCTGTCCGGTTGATTCAACAACTACGACACGCTTTTTAGCTTTGTCTTTTCTTTTTTGAGCCATGATCAATTATTATTTAGAAGCTTTCTTCTTGTTCGCAACTGTCTTACGCTTACCTTTTCGGGTACGTGAGTTGTTTTTGGTACGCTGACCGCGCACTGGCAAACCCTTACGATGTCTCAACCCGCGGTAGCTACCGATGTCCATGAGACGCTTGATGTGCAACTGCACCTCAGATCTCAGCACACCTTCAGTCTTGTGGTCCGCTGCTATAATATTTCTGATCTCACCGGCTTCTTCTTCTGTCCAGTCTTTCACTTTTTTGTCAAGATCCACCCCGGCTTTCTGAAGAATTTTAATGGAGAGGTTACGACCAATACCGAAGATATAGGTCAATGCAATCTCGCCTCTTTTGTTATCCGGAATATCTACTCCTGCGATTCTAGCCATACTAATTTAATTATCCTTGTCTTTGTTTATATCTTGGATTCTTTTTGTTGATGACATAAAGCTTACCCTTGCGACGGATAATCTTACAGTCAGCACTTCGCTTTTTTACTGATGCTTTAACTTTCATTATATTTATTTATATCTGTAAACAATTCTGCCTTTAGTCAGGTCATAAGGAGACATTTCCAACTTCACTCGATCACCCGGGAGAATCTTAATGTAATTCATTCTCATTTTTCCGGAGATATGAGCAATCAACTGATGACCGTTTTCAAGCTCAACTCTAAACATGGCGTTAGACAAAGCCTCGATGATAGTTCCGTCTTGTTCGATTGACGACTGTTTTGCCATTTATGATTTTTTTGCTTGTTCTATATAATCAAATGTTGTTAAGATCTCTGCCTGATCTTTCCGCACAACCACTGTGTGCTCAAAGTGTGCGGAAGGTTTGTTGTCTCGCGTTCTGATTGTCCAGCCATCATCTTCCTGCACAATGTGCCGTGTGCCCAAGGTAATCATAGGCTCGATAGCGATAACCAAACCGTCCTGCAGTTTGGGACCCTGACCGCGCTTGCCGTAATTGGGCACTTCAGGAGACTCATGCAAATTGCGGCCGATGCCGTGGCCAACCAGTTCTCTGACCACACCATAGCCATGCTTTTCGGCATGGTCCTGTATAGCAAAACTCACATCTCCCATCCGGAAACCTATGGTTGCTTTGTCTATCCCTTTGTAAAGCGACTCTTTCGTCACTTTCAAGAGGTCAGTTACCTCTTCCGAAACATTACCGACAGCGTGGGTATAAGCACAATCGCTGTGAAACCCTTTATAGTATACCCCTGCGTCAACAGAGATCACATCACCATCGTTCAAAACGTATTCACCGGGAAAACCGTGCACAACAGTGGAATTCACTGATATACACAGGCTATAGGGAAAACCGTTGTAATTTTTGAAAGAAGGCTGTCCTCCGTTATCACGGATATATTCTTCAGCGCGGTTATCTAATGTTACCGTGGAAACACCTTCCTTTATAAGCTGAGCAATTTCGCCATGTGCTTTGCTTAAAATCAAAGCACTCTGGCGAATCAGCTCAATTTCTTCTTCTGTTTTATATATGATCATAGATTATGATGCCATGGCAATGTTCTCAGTTCTGCCACGAAGCTTACCTGATTTCATCATGCCATCATAGTGTCTCATTAACAAGTAGCTTTCAACTTGCTGAAGCGTATCCAACACAACACCTACCATAATGATAAGGGAAGTACCGCCAAAGAACTGAGAAAACTCTCTGGTTACACCCAATAGCATGGCGATAGAAGGGAAAATCGCAACAAGGGCAAGGTAAATGGCACCCGGCAGCGTGATTCTGGTCAGGATCGCATCAATGTACTCCGATGTGGCAAGACCAGGCTTAATCCCAGGAACAAAGCCGCCGCTTCTTTTCAGATCATCTGCAATCTGATTAGGGTTAACGCTAATGGCTGTATAGAAATAGGTGAAGACCAGAATCAACAGACCAAAAACAAGGTTATACTGCCATGAGGTAAAGTCTGAGAATGTAGCACCAATATAGTTTGCCGTGTCGTTAGAGCTTGCCCAGATAGAGGCAATCATAGAAGGCAGGAACATCAGCGACTGCGCAAAGATGATGGGCATTACACCGGCAGCATTTACCTTAAGGGGTATGAACTGGCGCTGTCCGCTGTATAAAGAGCTTCCACCTACTTGCTTGGCATACTGCACAGGTATTCTTCTGATTGCTTGCGTCAGCATTACTACCGACATTACAACAAAGAATAGAATGAACAGTTCGAACAAGAATAAAAGGGCCCCGTTCAGCTGCTTAGATAAGAATTCAGCCACGATAGCCCCAGGGAATCGGGAAACTATACCGATCATAATCAGCATGGATATACCGTTACCAATCCCCTTGTCAGTGATTTTTTCACCTAGCCACATACAGAAGATCGTACCTGAAGTGAGGACAATCATTGATGTGATGGTAAATAATGTCTGGCTGATGACGATAGCCTCGGCATTGATCGTGGCGACAAAGCCAACTGCCTGCGCCAACGTGATTACTATGGTAAGAACTCGGGTGATTTGGTTGATTTTCTTTCTACCAGACTCACCCTCCTTCTGCATCTTTTGGAAATACGGAACTGCAATTGTAAGAAGCTGCAACACAATCGAAGCCGATATGTATGGCATTATACCTAATGCAAAGATAGAGGCATTACTAAATGCCCCACCAAGGAAAGTATCCAACAAACCAAACAGGCCACTAGTGTTCGCCTGCAGCTGATTTGGATCCACACCAGGTAAAACAACAAAAGAACCGAGTCTGAAAATTGCTATAAAGAAAACCGTATTTAAAATACGGACTCTAAGATCTTCAATAGCAAAGATGTTCTTAATAGTTGTTATAAACTTCTTCATACCGATCGATTAAAGCGCTACTGTTTTACCGCCTGCTTTTTCTATGGATGATGTTGCAGTACCAGAGAACGCGTGAGCGTGTATTTCTACAGCCTTGTTCAATTCTCCTCTACCCAATATTTTAACTTTATCGTTTTTCTGAACCAGGCCGTGGGCTTTGAAGAAATCAAAGTTCAACACAGCTTCGTTGGTCGACTCGGCTAAAGACTGAATAACATCTAAGTTGATAGCCTTATACTCAACACGGTTGATGTTTTTAAAGCCATACTTAGGTACACGTCTCTGAAGTGGCATCTGACCACCTTCGAAGCCGGATTTCTGTGAATAACCAGAGCGGGACTTGGCACCTTTGTGACCACGCGTAGAAGTACCACCTCTACCTGATCCAGTACCTCTACCGATTCTTTTTCTGGTTTTGACAGCACCTTCTGCAGGTTGTAAAGAATTTAAGTACATTATTGAAAGTCTTTAACTTCTACTAAATTATGAATTTTTTTTACCATACCAGCAATCTGCGGAGTCAACTCTACAGAAACTGATCTGCTTATCTTGCCAAGACCAAGCGCCTTAATCGTAGCCTTCTGGTCTTTCGGGCGGTCAATGATACTTTTGACCTGAGTGATAGTAACTTTAGCCATCTCGATTATCCGTTAAATACTTTTTGTAAGTTAACACCGCGTTGCTGTGCAACTGCCAAAGGATCACGCATTTTTGAAAGAGCATCGAAAGTTGCCTTCACCACGTTGTGTGGGTTAGAAGAGCCTTTAGACTTACAAAGCACGTCTTTGATTCCGGCGCTTTCCAGTACGGCACGCATCGCACCACCTGCAATTACACCCGTACCCGGCGCAGCTGGCTTAATCAACACGAAACCACCTGAGAACTTGCCTTCCTGAGAATGAGGAACAGTGCTATGGTATGTAGGAACCTTTACCAGATTCTTCTTTGCATCGTCGATACCCTTAGCGATAGCATCCGTTACTTCGTTCGCCTTGCCCAGTCCGTATCCAACAACACCGTTTCCATCACCAACAACTACAATGGCGGCGAATGAGAATCTTCGACCACCTTTTACTACCTTGGCAACGCGGTTAATGGCGACTACTTTCTCCTTGAGTTCGATTTCGCTCGCCTTTACACTTCGTATATTATTCTTCAACATAGTTATTTAGAATTTAAGGCCAGCCTCACGAGCGCCTTCTGCCAACGATTTAACTTTACCATGATACAGGTATCCGGAGCGGTCGAACACTACAGCAGAAATACCCTTTGAAATGGCTTTCTCGGCAATGTCTTTTCCAACTCTATTGGCAGTTTCTACATTAGCTTTTGCATCATCAAGCTTAACGGAAGAGGCTGCTGCTAGTGTCACACCAGTAGTATCGTCAATCAGCTGTGCATAAATCGCCTTGTTGCTGCGGAACACAGATAATCGTGGCCTTTCAGAAGTACCAGAAATCTTGTTTCTGATACTTCTCTTTATTCTTAGTCTTCTTGAAATCTTGTTAGTAGACATGATGATGATTATTTAGACGCTGTCTTACCAGCTTTTCTTCTGATTACTTCGCCTACAAAGCGGATACCCTTGCCTTTGTATGGCTCTACTTTACGGAGTGACCTGATCTTCGCCGCTACCTGGCCAAGCAATTGCTTGTCGCTAGACTCCAGCGTGATTACAGGAGACTTACCTTTTTCAGTAACAGCAGTAGCCGTCACTTCAGAAGGAACGCTCAGAAAGATGTTGTGCGAGTAACCAAGAGACAGTTCAAGGATAGTTCCCTGTACTGTTGCTTTATACCCTACACCCACTAACTCAAGCTGCTCTTTGTAACCTTCGCTTACACCTATCACCATGTTGTTGATAAGTGAACGATACAGACCATGCATAGCCTTGTGGCGCTTCTGCTCCGTAGGGCGCTCCACAACAAGTTGGTTATCCTGCTGCTTCACAATCATATCTTTATCTACAGCAGTAGAAAGGGATCCTTTTGGGCCTTTCACTGTAACTACGTTGTTATCGGCAACGGATACTTCAATACTGGAAGGCAGGCTGATTGGCAATTTTCCTATACGTGACATTGTCTATCCTCCTAATTAATAAACGTAACACAATACCTCGCCACCAATCTTAAGTGACTTGGCTTCTTTCTCTGTCATTACGCCCTGAGAAGTCGACAAAATGGCAATGCCAAGCCCGTTCAATACACGTGGCAGGTTCTCGCTTCCGGCGTACTTACGCAACCCTGGCTTACTTACCCTGTCCAGTTTCACAATAGCAGACTGCTTAGTGTTAGGGTTGTACTTCAGAGCTATCTTGATTGTACCTTGTACCGCAGCGTCATCAAATTTATAACTCTGGATGTACCCTTTGTCGTACAATACTTTAGTAATCTCTTTTTTTATGTTGCTAGATGGTATTTCAACTATTCTATGGTTCGCCTTGATAGCGTTACGCACTCTAGTTAAATAATCTGCTATTGGATCTGTGTTCATTATGGAAACTATATAATAATGAATGCTTTATCTAAGCGAGGGGCAAAGATACGAATATCTTTTCTTTTTCCTTACCGAGTAAGAAAAAAATTACCAGCTTGATTTTGTAACACCAGGAATTTTACCAGCAGAAGCAAGCTCTCTGAAAAGGACGCGGGAAATTCCAAATTTCCGCATATACCCTCTCGGGCGTCCTGAAAGCTTGCAACGGTTGTGCAGACGAACAGGCGACGCGTTGCGTGGCAACTTGTCTAAGGCCTCATAGTCTCCGTTAGCTTTCAATTCGGCTCTTTTGGTAGCATATTTCGCTACCAGCTTCTGTCTTTTAAGCTCTCTCGCTTTTACTGATTCTTTTGCCATTTTCTTATTTCTTAGCGTTTATGAAAGGCATGCCGAATGCTTTTAACAGTTCGTAGCTTTCCTCGTCTGTCTGAGCGGTGGTTACGAATGTGATATCCATACCCGAAATCGCTTTCACCTTATCGATGCTGATTTCTGGGAAGATGATCTGCTCCTTTACACCCAGTGTGTAGTTTCCGCGGCCATCAAACCCTTTTTCGTTGATGCCTCTAAAGTCACGCACACGTGGAAGGGCAATCGTCACCAAACGGTCCAGGAACTCATACATCTTCTCACCTCTTAGCGTCACGCGGGCGCCAATCGGCATGCCCTCACGCAGCTTAAAGTTCGAAACAGACTTCTTCGCGATTGTAGAAACAGCCTTCTGTCCTGTAATAGTCGAAAGCTCCTCCACACCAATGTCCACCAACTTTTTGTCGGAAACGGCTGCACCGATACCTTTGTTGATAGAGATTTTTGTGAGTTTAGGCACCTGCATGATGTTCTTATACTGGAACTTCTCTTTCAAGGCAGGCACTACCTCATTTTCGTATTTTTCTTTGAATCTTGTAGTTGCCATCTTAGATAACCTCCCCTGTCTTTTTAGAGTAACGCTCTGATTTACCTTCGCTGTTCGTTCTTCTAGCAGCTTTAGTCGTCTCTCCTGTCTTAGGGTCAACCAACGCGACATTGCTAGCGTGTACCGGAGCTTCTATCTGGCTGATGCCGCCCTGTGGATTCTGCGCGCTAGGCTTAGCGTGCTTAGTCACCATGTTAAGGCCTTCAATAGTTACTCTCTGCTTATCTGCATTCACAGCGATTACACGGCCTGTTTTACCGCGATCGTCACCGGCAATAACTTTAACTGTATCGCCAGTCTTTACATGAAGTTTTTTCTTATTCATTTTAATCTGAATTATAGGTTAAAGAACTTCAGGCGCTAACGAAACAATCTTCATGAATTGCTTTTCACGAAGCTCACGGGCTACTGGTCCGAAGATCCGGGTGCCGCGTGGCTCATTGTTTGCATTTAGAAGAACGGCTGCATTGTCGTCAAAACGAATATATGATCCGTCCTTTCTTCTAACCTCTTTCTTTGTTCTTACAATAACTGCTTTTGAAACAGTTCCTTTTTTAATGTTACCAGAAGAAAGAGCTGATTTTACAGTCACCACGATTCTATCTCCGATAGAAGCGTATTTCTTGCCAGTACCACCTAACACGCGGATGCAAAGCACCTCTTTGGCACCGCTATTGTCAGCCACACTAAGTCTTGATTCCTGCTGTATCATCTTATTTCGCTCTTTCTATGATTTCTACTAAACGCCAGTTCTTATTCTTGCTAAGCGGGCGTGTCTCCTCAATGCGAACAAAGTCTCCAATGTTGCAATCGTTGTTCTCGTCGTGAGCCATGAACTTGTTGGATTTCTTCAGAAACTTTCCGTACATCGGATGCTTCATTCTGCTTTCCACCATTACCGTGATAGACTTGTTCATCTTGTTGCTAACAACCTTACCACTTCTTTCTTTTCTTAGATTTCTCTCTTCCATGATATAACTAGGTCTTAAGAGTTAGCTTGTGATTCACGACTGTTGATTTCCGTGTGGAGACGAGCGATCGTGCGCTTCGACTCACGGATTTTCATTGGGTTCTCCAACGGAGATATAGCATGTGCAAAACGCAGGTTCTGCATGTTGGAGCGCTCAGTGTTTAGCTTCTCTTTCAGCTCTTCTGAAGATAAAGCCTTGATCTCTGAATTTTTCATTTTCTATTTCTCAACGTAATCCCTACGTACTACAAATTTTGACTTAACTGGGAGCTTCTGAGCTGCTAATCGCAACGACTCTTTGGCCACATCCAGGGTAACGCCATCCGATTCAAACATGATCGTTCCTGGCTTCACCACGGCTACCCAATACTCAGGCGAACCCTTACCCTTACCCATTCGAACCTCTGCAGGCTTCTTTGTGATAGGCTTGTCAGGGAAAATCCGGATCCATACTTGTCCTTCACGCTTCATAGCTCTCGTCATGGCAATACGGGCGGCCTCAATCTGGCGGCTTGTAATCCATGATGCTTCCAGCGATTTTATTGCAAATGAACCAAATGAAATGGTGCTGCCTCTATGAGCCAGACCCTTCACGCGGCCTTTTTGCATTTTTCTATATTTAGTCCTTTTAGGCTGTAACATTTTCTAAAATCCTAATAATGTTATCAATCGATTACTGACGACGCTTGGTGTTGCGCTTTGGCCCACCGGCATTATCCGTTTTCTTACGGTTGCCGCCACGTCTGTCACCACCACCAGCACTTGAACCAGCAGGTCCTTTGCCACTCTCCATGCCAGCATTCGGAGTAAGATCGCGCTTACCGTATACCTCGCCTTTAAATACCCAAACCTTGATACCAAGTTTTCCATACACCGTCTGTGCTTCAGACAAAGCATAGTCGATGTCGGCACGGAGCGTGTGAAGAGGAGTTCTTCCCTCTTTGTAGTGCTCCGTTCTGGCCATTTCAGCACCGCCCAAGCGGCCTGACACCTGTACCTTGATACCTTCGGCTCCAACGCGGAGAGCAGAGGAGATTGCCTGCTTCATGGCACGGCGGAAAGAGATACGTGCCTGCAGCTGCTGCGCGATTGACTCGCCTACCAGCTTGGCATCCAACTCAGGGCGCTTGATCTCAAAGATGTTGATCTGAATATCCTTGTTCGTCAGCTTCTTGAGCTCTTCCTTGATCTTATCTACTTCCTGGCCGCCTTTACCGATAACCACACCCGGACGGGCAGTGTTTACAGTGATGGTGATACGCTTCAGCGTTCTCTCGATGATGATTTTAGAAATTCCGCCTTTAGGAATACGCGCTAATATATATTTTCTGATTCTCTCGTCTTCGATCAGCTTCTCAGCGAAATCTTTGCCGCCATACCAGTTAGAATCCCAACCTTTAATAATGCCGAGTCGAAAACCGATTGGATTTACTTTCTGTCCCATTTTCTTACTTGTTGGCTTTTTTAGATTTCTTTGATTGCTGTTCCATTTGCTCCTCAGTCAGGCTGTCGATGATCACCGTAACATGGTTAGATCGCTTCCTGATGCGGTAGCCGCGACCCTGTGGGGCCGGACGAAGACGCTTCAGCATTTTGCCTTCGTTCACGTAGATCTCTTTAATGAAAAGGTTGGCCTCTTCAATGCGAGCGTCTTCGTTTTTAGCCTGCCAATTAGACAAGGCAGACAGAAGAAGCTTTTCAAGTCTCTCAGAACCAGAGTTCGGCTCGAACTTCAATAGGCTAAGGGCTCTTGATACGCTTTTGCCACGGATCAAGCCTGCTACTAATCTCATTTTACGAGGAGAAGTAGGCACGTTATTTAATTTTGCTACTGCTTCCATGGTTATCGCTTGCCTTTATCTTTTTTAGCAACGTGACCTCTGAAGTTTCTGGTTGGGGCAAACTCGCCGAGTTTGTGTCCTACCATGTTCTCCGTCACATATACCGGAATAAATTTATTGCCATTGTGTACTGCAAAGGTATGACCAACGAAATCCGGAGAAATCATGGATCTGCGTGACCAAGTCTTGATAACAGACTTCTTGCCAGCCTCATTCATTACAGTCACTTTCTTCTCGAGCCTAAAGTCAATGTAAGGCCCTTTTTTTAATGATCTAGCCATTTATTTTTTCTTTCCTCTGTTAACAATAAGCTTTTCAGAATACTTGTTCTTGTTTCTGGTCTTAAGGCCTTTAGAATACAAGCCCTTACGAGAACGTGGGTGACCGCCTGAAGACTTACCTTCACCACCACCCATAGGGTGATCGACAGGGTTCATGGCAACACCACGCACGCGAGGACGCTTACCTAACCATCTGTTACGTCCGGCTTTACCAAGCTTCACGTTCATATGGTCGCCATTAGAAACAGTACCAACTGTAGCTGAACAGTTTACAAGTACCATTCTCAACTCGCCTGAAGGAAGTTTAATTGTAGCATAACGACCTTCTCTGGCTACTAGCTGAGCGTAAGAGCCTGCACTACGGGCAAGAATTGCACCGTTGCCGGGCTGAAGCTCAATGTTGTGAATGATAGTACCTAGAGGAATATCAGATAAAGGAAGGCAGTTACCTACCTCAGGGGCTACGCCCGGGCCTGAAGTAATAACAGTGCCTACTTGCAAGCCGGCAGGAGCAATGATATATGCTTTCTCGCCGTCAACGTAATGCAGCAGCGCGATACGGGCAGTTCTGTTCGGATCGTACTCGATCGTCTTCACTGTAGCCGGAATGCCGTGCTTGGTACGCTTGAAATCGATAACCCGGTATTTCTTCTTATGACCGCCGCCTAAATAGCGCATGGTCATTTTACCTGAGTTGTTGCGTCCACCAGATTTTTTAATAGGTGCCAACAAAGATTTCTCTGGAGTAGATGCCGTGATTTCATCAAAGGCAGGGGCTACTCTAAATCTTTGACCTGGTGTTGTTGGTCTTAACTTTTTTAAAGCCATTTTAACTTAATTATATGCCGCTGTAAAAGTCTATTACTTCGCCCTCTTTCAGGGTTACTATTGCTTTCTTGATCAGAGAAGTACGACCGCTAACAGCTCCTGACTTTGTGTACTTCGTCTTCACCTTACCGATAGAGCGCATGGTAGCCACTTTCTCCACGGTAACGCCGTACTGTTTCTCTATCTGCTTCTTGATTTCTACTTTATTGGCGTTCTTGCTCACCTCAAAAGCATATTTGCCTACCTCGTTCAAGGCTGCAAATTTCTCTGTGATTATGGGTCTTTTCAGAACGTTCATTACTTTTCGCTAAAGAGGGTTTCTAATACATTAACTGACTCTTCTACCAACAACAACTTCTCTGTGTTCAACAGGTCGTATGTGTTTACATCGCTGGCAGTAGATATTTTAACCTTCTGCAAGTTACGGCCAGAAAGAACAACGTTCTTGTCTACAGCAGGAAGCACGATAAGCGTCTTGCCGGTTGCCTGCAGGTTGCTCAGAATGCCTTTGAACTCGCTCGTCTTCGGCGCATCCAGTTTGAACGCCTCAACCAAAGCAACCCGGTTGTCGCGGGCCAGTAAAGAAAGGGCAGAAAGACGTGCTGCTCTCTTCAGTTTCTTGTTCAGCTTAAAGCTATAGTTTCTTGGCTTAGGACCGAACACACGGCCACCACCCACAAACAAAGGCGACTTTATAGAACCCGCACGGGCTCCGCCAGTACCTTTTTGCTTCTTGATCTTCTTTGTTGAGCCAGCAACTTCTGCGCGCTCCTTTGATTTGTGCGTACCTTGGCGCTGATTTGCCAGGTACTGCTTCACGTCAAGATACATTGCATGCTCATTTGGCTCTAAACCAAACACAGCATCAGAAAGTGTTACCTTTCTGCCTGTATCCTCACCTTTGCTATTTAATACAGAAAGCTCCATTATTATTTCTCGATTAATACGTAAGAATTTTTGGCACCTGGTACAGAGCCACTAACAACCAAAAGGTTTTTGTCTTGTATCACGCGCAGCACGGTTAAGTTCTCGATCTTAACGCGGTTACCGCCCATTCTACCAGCCATGCGCATACCCTTGAACACTCTTGATGGCCAAGAACATGCACCAATTGAACCAGGGTGCCTTGCCCTGTTGTGCTGACCGTGCGTCTGGCCGCCAACACCGGCAAAGTTATGACGCTTCACAACGCCCTGGAAACCTTTACCTTTCGAGGTTCCAACCACATCCACGTACTCACCTTCAATAAACAGATTCACATCGATTGTATCCCCTAAGCTTGGAGAGATACCTTCCATGTCAAATTCAGCTACTTTTTTGCTAGGAGCTGTGTTTGCTTTCTTGTAATGTCCGGCTTCTGCCTTAGTTACTCTCTTCAGTTTCTTCTCGCCAAAGCCGATCTGTACAGCTTCGTAGCCATCCGTTTCGACTGTCTTCACCTGAGTAACTACACATGGGCCAGCTTGAATAAGCGTAACTGGAGTGTATTTACCATCTGCTGTGAAGAGGCTTGTCATTCCGATTTTCTTACCGATAATTCCAGGCATTCAACTAATTTTTTAAAAGATGGATATAATATATGGTTTGCCCTCAGTTTTCTAAGGGAGTGCAAAGTTATAAAATATTTTTAGGTTTCAATAACATCGCCTTAAATTATTTATGAATCACGTAGTTATAAAAAAAGAGAACCAGTTTCCCGGTTCTCTTTTTTTATATAGCCTTGTAGTGCATCAAACCTTGATCTCTACATCCACGCCGCTAGGCAATTCAAGTTTCATCAGTGCATCTACTGTTTTAGAGCTTGTTGAGTAGATGTCTACCAAGCGCTTGTAGGTGCAAAGTTGGAACTGCTCACGAGACTTCTTGTTAACGTGCGGCGATCGCAGTACCGTGAACTTGTCTTTCTCGGTTGGAAGAGGAATTGGTCCGCTTACGATGGCACCAGTTGCTTTTACAGCTTTTACGATCTTCTCAGAAGACTTGTCTACCAGGTTATGGTCGTAAGACTTAAGCTTTATTCTTATTTTCTGATTCATTTTTTACTACTATTTAGCTGCAGTTCCTTTTAATTTGGCAATGATGGCATCTGCTAAGTTCTGCGGTACCTGCTCGTAATGCGAGAAGGTAAGCGACGCTGTAGCTCTACCAGAAGTAATGGTACGAAGGTCTGTTACATAACCGAACAGTTCAGAAAGCGGAACGTCGGCTTTTACCACAGTGGCGGTGCCTTTCGTATCCATACCTTTCATCAAACCTCTTCTTCTGTTTAAGTCACCTGTTACCGGACCAGTATACTCATCAGGTGTCACTACGTCAACACCCATGATCGGCTCAAGAAGTCTTGGCGCGCACTGCTTGCCAGCCTCTCTGAAACCTTGACGTGCAGCCAGTTCGAAAGACAATGCATCAGAGTCAACGTCGTGGAATGATCCGTGGAACAGACGCACTTTCATTGAATCGATAGGAAAGCCAGCAAGTATACCGTTCTTCATCGCCTCTTCGAAGCCTTTTTGGATAGCTGGTATGAATTCACGTGGAATCACACCACCCACAATAGCATTCTCGAATTCAAGCCCTTGCTTGCCGTCTTCACGTGGGCCCATGTTGAACACGATGTCAGCGAACTTACCACGACCACCAGACTGCTTCTTGAATACCTCACGGTGCTCAATAGACTTTGTGATGGTCTCTTTGTAAGCTACCTGCGGAGCACCCTGGTTTAGCTCAACCTTGAACTCGCGCTTCATACGGTCGATGATGATCTCCAGGTGAAGCTCACCCATACCTCTCAGGATCGTCTGGCCAGTCTCCTCGTCCGTGTTCACCTGAAGTGTTGGATCCTCTTCCACAAGCTTGGCAATCGCCATACCCATTTTGTCAGAGTCAGCCTGTGTCTTTGGCTCAATTGCATACCCGATTACTGGCTCAGGGAAGTCCATAGACTCTAGAACAATCTTCGCGCTTTGGTCGCAAAGGGTGTCTCCTGTTTTGATGTCCTTGAAACCTACCACGGCAGCAATGTCACCGGCAGCCAGTCTTTCGATCTGGTTCTGCTTGTTGGCATGCATCTGGAAGATACGGGAGATACGCTCTTTGTTACCAGAGCGCGTGTTGAAGATATATGAACCAGATTCCAGCACACCAGAGTAAGCACGCACAAAGCAAAGACGGCCTACATAAGGGTCAGTTGCGATCTTAAACGCAAGGCCTGCGAAAGGCTCGCTTTCACTTGGCTTGCGAAAAATATCCTCGCCTGTGTCTGGGTTTATACCTTTGATGCTCTCCTTATCCATTGGTGACGGGCAAAGCGCCATCACATAGTCAAGCATTGTCTGTACGCCTTTGTTCTTGAAAGATGAACCGCAAAGCATAGGCACAATGGCCATGTCGATGGTAGCGGCACGAAGCGCAGCGATGATTTCTTCTTCCGAAATTGAATCCGGATCCTCGAAATATTTCTCCATCAGCGTTTCGTCGTACTCAGCTACTGCCTCGAGAAGTTTCTCTCTGTACTCAGTAGCCTCCTCAACCATATCCTCTGGGATTGGAATTTCGGTAAAGGTCATACCCTTATCTTCCTCGTTCCAGATGATACCGCGGTTGTTTACCAGGTCCACAACACCTCTGAAGTTATCCTCGCCGCCAATAGGCAACTGAAGGGCTACAGCGTTGCTTCCCAGCATTTCTTTTACCTGCTTACAAACAGCAAGGAAATCAGCGCCAGAACGGTCCATTTTGTTAACGAATCCGATACGGGCAACCTTGTAGTTGTCTGCCAGGCGCCAGTTAGTCTCAGACTGAGGCTCCACGCCGTCAACGGCAGAAAAAAGAAACACCAGACCATCCAGTACGCGCAGTGAACGGTTTACCTCTACGGTAAAGTCAACGTGTCCGGGAGTGTCAATGATGTTGATATGGTAGCTGTCACCTCTGTAAGGCCAGGTAACTGTTGTCGCAGCTGAAGTAATCGTGATGCCACGCTCCTGCTCCTGCTCCATCCAGTCCATTGTTGCAGCGCCATCATGAACTTCTCCAATTTTATGGCTTACTCCTGCATAATATAATATACGTTCGGTCGTAGTGGTCTTACCGGCATCAATATGCGCGGCAATACCAATATTTCGTGTGTATTTTAAGTCTCTTGCCATTACTAGAATCTAAAATGTGAGAACGCTTTGTTCGCTTCTGCCATTCTGTGTGTGTCGTCTTTCTTCTTAACGGCAGCACCTTCACCTTTAGCAGCAGCTACTATCTCCCCTGCTAATCTGTCCTTCATTGTCTTCTCACCTCTCTTGCGAGCGTAGGAAATCATCCACTTGATTCCCAGAGATACTCTGCGGTCCGGACGAACCTCAGTCGGCACTTGGAAAGTAGCTCCTCCTACGCGACGGCTTTTTACTTCGACGCTTGGCATGACGTTGTTCAACGCCTTCTTCCACATCTCAAGACCGTTTTCCTTTGTCCTTTGCTCTACTATTTCTACAGCGTCGTAGAAGATACCATAAGCAACACTTTTCTTTCCGTCTTCCATCATGTAGTTAACGAAACGTGTTACCAATGTCTCTTTGTATTTTGGATCAGGAAGGAGTATTCTACTTTTCGGCTTTGCTTTTCTCATCGTATTAGTTCACTATAGATTATTTCTTTTTACCTTTTGTAGGAGCCGCAGCCTGTCCTGGTTTTGGTCGCTTCGCGCCGTACTTAGAACGTGACTGAAGACGTCCGCTTACTCCCGCTGTATCCAACGCTCCACGCACGATATGGTATCGCACACCTGGAAGGTCTTTTACTCTACCACCTCTGATCAGCACAATAGAGTGCTCCTGCAGGTTGTGGCCTTCACCCGGAATGTAGGCATTGACTTCCTTGCCGTTCGTTAATCGTACCCTGGCAACTTTACGCATCGCAGAGTTTGGCTTCTTAGGCGTTGTGGTATATACTCTTGTACATACTCCACGACGCTGTGGGCATGAATCTAGGGCCGGAGACTTTGACTTTGAAGTCAATTTCTCTCTTCCCTTTCTTACTAATTGCTGTATAGTAGGCATTTACAATCTGTTAATTATAGATTTTTTCTACTCAAAAATTCGGACTGCAAAGGTATGTAAATACGCTTGCAAATTCAAAATTTTAATTCATTAATTATTAGCACCTTAGGCCTCCCCTACCGTTCCCCCAAAGTTCATGGGGAAAGACGGGGCTTCGTCGGCATGCTTGATCTCGCCAAAGCTCGCCTCAAATTTCTTGACGTTATCGGCCAGAGCCGCCAATAATCGCTTGGCATGCTCTGGCGTGATAACGACTCTTGATTTTACTTTTGCTTTTGGCAGACCTGGCATCAGTCGTATAAAGTCAATCACAAACTCACTGCTGGAATGGGCGATCATAGCCAGGTTGGCATATTCGCCCTCCGCTATCTCCTCCGTCAACTCAATGTTTATCTGATTTTGCTTCTGCAGATCTTCCGCCATGTCCTTGTTATTTGCTTTGTAACTCCTGCTGTCTCTTGGTTGTCGCTTTCTTCGAGTCTACCAGTGCATCATACTCCTCCTGGCTTCCCACAATCAGCTTCTGATACTCTCTCAGTCCCGTACCTGCAGGAATCAAGTGACCTACGATCACGTTTTCTTTCAGACCAAGCAGTTCATCCGCTTTACCTTTGATAGCAGCCTCACTCAGCACCTTTGTCGTCTCCTGGAAGGATGCGGCAGATATAAAGCTTTGCGTACCCAAGGATGCCTGTGTGATACCCTGCAGCGTAGGTCTGGACACTGATGGCTGTGCATCACGCACAGTTACCAGTTGCATGTCACGGCGCTTCAGGCTTGAGTTCTCGTCACGCAGCTTTCTGGCAGTGATGATCTGGCCTGGCTTCATCGTTGCCGAATCGCCTGACTCTTCCACTACTTTCATGTCGATGATGCGGTCGTTCTCTTCCATGAACGTGATTTTGTCCACCACCTGGTTTTCCAGGAAGCTTGTGTCACCGGCGTCCACCACGATCACTTTCTGCATCATCTGACGCACCACTACTTCAATGTGCTTGTCGTTGATCTTTACACCCTGCAAGCGGTATACCTCCTGAATCTCGTTCACCAGGTATTCCTGCACGGCTCCCGGACCCTGTATGTTCAGAATGTCTGACGGAGTGATCGCTCCATCCGACAATGGCATACCGGCACGCACGAAATCATTGTCCTGCACCAGAATGTGCTTGGACAGGGGAACCATGTATTTCTTCTTCACACCGTCTTTCGACTCGATGTAAATTTCACGGTTACCGCGTTTTACGCTTCCGTAGGTTACCACGCCATCAATCTCAGACACAACGGCCGGGTTAGATGGGTTACGCGCCTCGAACAGTTCCGTCACACGTGGCAGACCACCTGTAATGTCCCTAGTCTTACCAATGGCACGCGGTATCTTCACCAGGATCTGGCCAGCTTTGATTTTCTCGCCGTTCTCTACCGTTAAGTGCGCGCCCACCGGAATGTTGTAGCCTTTCGACTCGCCGTTCTTCGGGTTCACGATAATGGCAGGGTTCTGCGTCTTGTCTTTTGTGTCGATGATTACTTTCTCACGGTAACCTGTCTGCTCATCCGACTCCTCACGGTATGTGATGCCTTCAATGATAGCCTCATACGCGATATCGCCGTCGAACTCAGACAGGATAACCGCGTTATATGGATCCCAGTTACACAACTGAGCTCCTTTCTCCACAGTCTGTCCATCAGTTACGTGTAGGAATGAGCCATACGGAACGTGGTTACTGATGAGCAGTTTGCCTGTGTTAGGGTCTACTACTCTTACCTCGCCTGAACGGCCCATCACTACTTTTACCGGAGCACCTTCGTTGTTCACTGTATCCAGTGAGCGAATATCTTCAAACTCGATCTTACCGCCGAACTTTGCCAGAATAGTGGCATCTACCGCAATGTTAGACGCCGTACCACCCACGTGGAAAGTACGGAGTGTCAGCTGTGTACCCGGCTCACCAATTGACTGTGCGGCGATAACACCAACAGCCTCACCACGCTGCACCATAAAGCCTGTCGCCAGGTTACGGCCGTAGCACTTGGCACAAATACCGCGCTTAGACTCGCAGGTGAGTACGGAGCGTATCTCTACAGTGTCGATTGCCGTCTCCTCAATAGCACGGGCAATTTCTTCTGTGATCTCGACGCCAGACTCAGCTACCAGCTCGTTGGTAATCGGGTCGTATACATCGTGCACCATTACACGGCCCAGGATACGCTCAGAAAGCGACTCCACGATATCCTCGTTGTCTTTCAGTGCACTCACTTCAAGGCCACGCAGCGTTCCGCAGTCTTCTTCGTTCACGATCACATCCTGCGATACGTCTACCAGACGACGGGTCAGGTAACCCGCATCGGCAGTTTTAAGGGCCGTATCGGCAAGACCTTTACGCGCACCGTGTGTAGAGATAAAGTACTCGATTACATCCAGACCTTCCTTAAAGTTGGAAAGGATCGGGTTCTCGATAATCTCACCCACAGAACCCTGCAGTGACTTCTGAGGCTTGGCCATCAGACCTCGCATACCACCCAACTGACGGATCTGCTCTCTTGAACCACGGGCTCCGGAGTGCATCATCATGAAGATAGAGTTGAAGCCTTGGTCGTCGTTCTCCAGACGGCGCATCAACGTTTCCGTGATCTGGTTGTTGATACGGGTCCAGATGTCAATTACCTGGTTGTAACGCTCGTTGTCTGTGATCAGACCCATAGAGTAGTTCTGCCATACGGCGTCTACATCTTTCTTGGCCTGAGCAACCAATATGTCTTTCTCTTTCGGTATCTGGATATCGCCAAGCCCCATTGACAGACCGCCTTTGTAGGCTGACTGGAATCCGAGTGTCTTGATATCATCCAGGAACTGAGCGGCGCGGGCCATACCTGTCTCCTTAAACACACGGGAGATGATCTGCTGCAGTTTCTTCTTCGTTAGCAGCTCATCAATGTAGCCAACTTCCTCGGGCACGAACTGGTTAAAGATAACGCGTCCGGCTACCGTCTCGATCAGCTTATGCTCAAGAACGCCTTGCTCATTTCTGATCGTGGCTCTTACTTTTATATATGCCTGCTTAGACAGACGCCCTTCGTTGATGGCGATGATCACTTCCTCTGCTGCGTAGAAGCTCATACCCTCACCCGGGATGTTTTCTGTTTCTGTGGTGCGCTTTCCTTTTGATACATAGTATAAACCTAGTACCATGTCCTGAGAAGGTACCGCGATAGGCGCACCATTGGCAGGGTTCAGGATGTTGTGCGACGCCAGCATCAGCATAGAGGCTTCCAGTACAGCAGCAGGTCCGAGTGGAACGTGCACCGCCATCTGGTCACCGTCAAAGTCGGCGTTGAATGCCGTACATACCAATGGGTGCAGCTGGATTGCCTTTCCTTCGATTAGTTTTGGCTGGAACGCCTGGATACCAAGTCTGTGGAGCGTAGGAGCACGGTTAAGGAGCACTGGGTGGCCTTTCAACACGTTCTCCAGGATATCCCAAACAACAGGGTCCTTGCGGTCTACAATCTTCTTAGCAGACTTCACCGTTTTCACGATGCCTCTTTCGATCAGCTTGCGGATGATGAACGGCTTGAAGAGCTCAGCTGCCATGTTCTTAGGCAGACCGCACTCATGCAGCTTTAGTTCAGGACCAACAACAATTACCGAACGGCCAGAGTAGTCAACACGCTTACCAAGCAAGTTCTGACGGAAACGCCCTTGCTTACCTTTCAGCATGTCAGAAAGCGATTTCAGCGCACGGTTACCTTCTGCCCGGACAGCGTTCACTTTACGTGAGTTGTCGAACAGGGAGTCAACCGCCTCCTGAAGCATACGCTTCTCGTTACGGAGAATCACCTCTGGCGCTTTGATCTCGATCAGACGCTTCAGACGGTTGTTACGGATAATAACGCGTCGGTATAGGTCGTTCAGGTCAGAAGTCGCGAAACGGCCACCGTCCAACGGAACGAGTGGGCGAAGTTCTGGCGGGATAACAGGCACCATACGGATGATCATCCACTCTGGTCTGTTCTCGATTCGTGTAGTAGCATCACGGAAAGCCTCTACAACACGCAGGCGCTTTAAAGCCTCTGCTTTACGCTGCTGAGAAGTCTCGTGTGCCGCTGCGTGGCGAAGCTCGTATGACAGGTCATCGAGGTTCGTACGCTCTAACAGCATTTGCAGCGCCTCGGCACCCATCTTAGCGATGAATTTGTTCGGGTCGCTGTTGTCCAGTTGCTGGTTCTCGCGCGGAAGCTTGTCTACCATGTCCAGGTATTCGTCTTCTGTCAGGAAGTCCAGTGTGTTCACACCGTCCTCTGCCAGAATACCCGGCTGGATTACTGCATATCGCTCGTAATAGATGATCTGGTCAAGCTTCTTGGTTGGTAAGCCTAACAGATATCCAATTTTGTTCGGAAGTGATTTGAAATACCAGATGTGCGCCACAGGAACTACCAGCTCGATATGGCCCATGCGCTCGCGGCGCACTTTCTTCTCGGTCACCTCTACACCGCAACGGTCGCAGATGATGCCCTTATATCTGATTCTCTTGTATTTTCCGCAGTGGCATTCCCAATCCTTTACAGGCCCGAATATTCTTTCGCAGAATAAACCACCCATCTCCGGCTTGTAAGTTCTATAGTTAATGGTCTCAGGCTTTGTCACCTCTCCGTTGGAACGCTCCAGAATGGATTCCGGGGAAGCCAGACTAATCGTTACTTTTGAGAAGTCCTGAGAAAGCTTTTTATTTTTTGCAAATGCCATATTATAAAATAATAATGTCGATACAATGAATTTGCTCTACAGCTACACCAGTATAAAGTGCGCTAAGCGCCCCGGCATCTATACCTTGGCGCTTAGCTTATACTTTACTACTCTAACGTAATCTCCAGTGCCAGGCCTCTTAGCTCGTGAATCAGTACGTTGAATGATTCCGGGATATTCGGCTTCGGCAACACGTCGCCTTTCACGATTGCTTCATAAGCTTTCGCACGGCCGATCACGTCATCTGATTTCACTGTAAGTATTTCCTGCAACACGTTAGAGGCACCGAAGGCCTCCAGCGCCCATACCTCCATCTCACCGAAACGCTGACCACCGAACTGGGCTTTACCACCCAATGGCTGCTGCGTGATCAATGAGTATGGTCCGATAGAACGCGCGTGCATCTTATCATCTACCAAGTGGCCCAGTTTCAGCATGTAAATTACACCTACTGTTACCGGCTGGTCGAAGCGGTCGCCGCTCAATCCATCGAACAGGTATGAACGACCGAACACAGGAAGTCCTGCCTCAGCCAGTTCTGCAGAAACCTGCTCTTCCGTGGCACCGTCGAAAATTGGCGTCGCATACGTTCTGCCTAACTTCAGACCTGCCCATCCAAGCACTGTCTCATATATCTGCCCGATGTTCATTCGGGATGGCACACCAAGTGGGTTCAACACGATGTCCATTGGGGTTCCGTCCTCCAGGAACGGCATATCCTCCTCACGAACGATCCTTGCTACCACACCCTTGTTACCGTGACGGCCTGCCATCTTGTCTCCCACCTTCAGCTTGCGCTTCTTGGCGATGTATACTTTGGCCAGCTGCACGATACCTGCCGGCAACTCGTCTCCTACCTCCAGTGTGAAACGCTCACGCTTGAAGTGCGCGGATACGATGTTTCTGCGCTTGTTGTAATTTTTCACAAGCTCAACCAGCATGCCGTTCGTTTTGTCGTCAGCAGTCCAGTTCTCCAGGATCAGATCCTTGAACATGTTCACTTCTTCCGGAACAGCGTAGTTGCTCTCGTCTTTATATGGGTTCTTCTCCGGGAACAATGCCTCTGAAATATTCTTTCTTGAGAACTTGGATCCTTTCGTCAGAATATCATCCCCAAACTTGTGCTTAATTCCTTGTGAAGTCTTGCCTTCCAGTAATGCTACAAGCTTGTCTGCCATCACGTTCTTGATCGCGATCAGCTCTTTGCTGTATTTTACCTTCAGCTCTTCAACTTCCTTCTTCGACTTGGCACGGAGGTTCTTGTCTTTCTTCGGACGTGAGAACAGCTTGGTCTCAATAACCACGCCATTTAATGATGGCGGCGCCTTAAGCGAGGCATCCTTCACATCACCGGCCTTGTCTCCGAAGATAGCACGGAGCAGTTTCTCCTCTGGAGTCGGGTCAGTCTCGCCCTTCGGTGTGATCTTTCCGATCAGGATATCTCCTTCACGAACCTCAGCACCGATACGGATAATACCGTTTTCGTCCAGGTTACGAACCGCCTCTTCACTTACGTTCGGGATCTCAGAGGTCAGTTCCTCCTCGCCACGCTTCGTTTCGCGCACCTCAAGCTCAAACTCCTCGATGTGGATAGACGTGAACACATCGTCACGCACTACTTTCTCGGAGATTACAATCGCATCCTCGAAGTTATACCCCTGCCAAGGCATGAACGCCACCTGCAGGTTACGGCCCAGTGCCAGCTCGCCTTCGTTTGTGGCATAGCCCTCGCACAACGGCTCTCCTTTGGTTACACGCTGGCCTTTTCTCACAATCGGAGAAAGGTTGATGCATGTATCCTGGTTTGTTCTTCTGAATTTGATCAATTTGTAGGTAACATACTCGGCGTCGAAAGAAACGAGTTTCTCATCATCGCTCAGGTCATACTTCACCACAATCTTGGTTGAGTCAACAAAGTCAATCTCACCTTCGCCTTCAGCGATAACCAGTGCTCTTGAGTCAATTGCTGCTCTCCTCTCCAAACCAGTACCTACTATCGGAGCCTGCGGCTTCAGAAGTGGCACGGCCTGGCGCTGCATGTTCGAACCCATCAGGGCACGGTTGGCGTCATCATGCTCCAGGAACGGAATCATTGATGCTGCCACCGACACAATCTGGTTCGGCGCAACGTCCATATAGGTATAAGTCTCTGGTGCTTCAACCGGGAAGTCACCTTCGAAACGTCCTTTTACAGTTGGGTTAACAAAGTTACCGCCATCGTCGATCACGGCGTTCGCCTGTGCGATGTGGTGGGTGTCTTCCTCCTCTGCTGTCAGGTACTCTACAGTACCGTCTATCACTACCTTACCTCCGATCACCTTTCTGTATGGTGTCTCGATAAAGCCCATGTGGTTCACGCGGGCGTGCACACACAGTGAAGAGATCAGACCGATGTTTGGTCCCTCTGGTGTTTCAATGGTACAAAGTCGTCCGTAGTGTGTGTAATGCACGTCACGAACCTCGAAACCGGCACGCTCTCTTGACAGACCACCTGGCCCCAGTGCTGATACACGACGCTTGTGCGTCACTTCAGCTAGTGGGTTAGTCTGGTCCATAAACTGAGACAGCTGGTTTGTTCCGAAGAACGAGTTGATCACAGAAGACAGCGTACGCGCATTGATTAGGTCAACAGGCTTGAAGTCTTCGTTGTCGCGCACGTTCATACGCTCTTTGATGGTACGGGCCATACGGGCCAGGCCAACGCCGAACTGTGCATATAGCTGCTCGCCTACCGTTCGTACACGGCGGTTGCTCAAGTGGTCAATATCATCGACAACAGCCTTGGAGTTGATCAGACCGATCAGGTACTTCACGATCAGGACGATATCCTCGTTGGTCAGCACTTTCGCTTCCCAGTTTGTGTCAAGGCCAAGCTTCTTGTTGATTCTGTAACGACCAACCTCGCCCAGGTCATAGCGCTTGTCAGAAAAGAACAGCTTCTGGATGATATCACGCGCTGTCTCAACGTCTGGAGCCTCTGTATTTCGCAGCTGACGGTAGATCTGCTCTACGGCCTCCTGCTCTGAGTTAGAGTTGTCTTTCTGAAGTGTGTTATAGATGATGGCGTAGTCCGCGATGTTCACGTTCTCGCGGTGCAGGATGATTGACTTCACACCTGAGTCTACGATCACGTCGATGTCTTCGGCAGTGATCTCAGAGTCACGCTCCAGAATCACTTCGTTACGGTCAATAGAAACTACTTCACCTGTATCCTCATCCACAAAGTCTTCCGTCCATGTTCTCAGAACGCGTGCGGCAAGTCGTCTTCCGATAGAGTTTTTCAGCGTGCCTTTGTCAGCCGGGATCTCCTCAGACAACCCGAACAGATCGAGGATGTCTTTGTCAGTACCGTAGCCGATAGCGCGTAGCAGCGTCGTAACCGGGAATTTCTTCTTGCGGTCGATATACGCATACATCACGTTATTCACGTCGGTGGCGAATTCAACCCAAGAACCTTTAAAAGGAATAATTCTGGCAGAATATAGTTTTGTGCCGTTTGTGTGCTTGCTTTGCGCAAAGAACACACCCGGCGAACGGTGCAATTGGGATACAATCACGCGCTCAGCTCCGTTTATTACAAAAGAGCCTTTCTCGGTCATATAGGGGATGTTACCCAAAAACACTTCCTGCTCAATTGTCTCAAAGTCCTCGTTGTCCTCATCGTTGCAGATCAGGCGAAGTTTTGCTTTGAGCGGCACGGAATACGTCAAGCCTCTGTCGATGCTCTCGTCAACGGAGTATTTAGGAGGGTCTATATGATAGTCGATAAACTCCAACACGAAGTTTTCTCTCGAATCTGATATGGGAAAGTTCTCGGCAAATACCTTGAACAAACCCTCCTGGGCTCTATTCTCCGCCGGGGTTTCCAACTGAAAGAAGTCCTGGAATGACTGAAGCTGAACATCGAGGAAGTCAGGATAGTCAATGACCGGATTAATAGAGGCGAAACTAATTCGCTCTGTCGTTCTATTGTTAGCCAAAGCCTTGGAATTTTAGTTAATGAACAGTTACACACACACAGAGTCCAAAACAACTGTGGGCAAAAAAAGGATCCAAGAAAACTTGAATCCATAACAAACAGGAAAAGACCTGACGAAACTGCCAGGTCTACCTGTTATCGGTATGTTGATATAGTGGGATTATTTAACCTCCACTTCAGCACCAGCTTCTTCCAAAGATTTCTTCAGTGATTCAGCTTCGTTTTTATCCACACCTTCTTTCAAGGTTTTAGGAGCGCCATCAACTAATTCTTTTGCCTCTTTCAGACCAAGACCAGTTAACTCTTTTACCAGTTTCACAACTGCTAATTTAGAGGCACCTGCTGCCTTCAGGACTACATCAAAAGAAGTTTTTTCTTCTGCAGCGGCTCCTGCTTCAGCGCCACCACCACCTGCTACCATCATTGGGGCTGCAGCAGCTGGCTCGATACCGTACTCGTCCTTCAGAATAGTAGCTAGTTCACTAACTTCCTTAACAGTTAAGTTTACTAACTGCTCAGCGAATGCTTTCAAATCTGCCATTTTTATTGAAATTAAAAGTTACTTATTGATTACGTTTTTAAATTATTCTTTTTCCGATAAAGTCTTCAGGATACCGGCCAATTTACCTCCACTGCTCTGTAGCGCAGAAACAACGTTCTTCGCAGGAGACTGCAGTAAGCTGATAATATCACCGATGAGCTCGTTTTTAGACTTGATCTGAGACAAGGTCTCCAGTTGGTCATCGCCTATGTACAGGCCTGCATCGATGTATGCACCTTTCAGAAGTGGAAGCGTAGTGCCTTTCTTTCTGAAATCCTTGAGGAGTTTTGCAGGGGCATTGCCTGACTCCGCAGAGAACAGGATACCAGAAGCGCCTTTCAAAACACCTTCCAGTGCAGTTGTATCAGCCTCCAGAGTGCCTAGAGCCTTTTGGATGAGTGTGTTCTTGTAAACTTTGTACTCAAGACCGCGGTCGAAGCACATTCTCCTGAACTGGTTGATGCTGGCTACGCTCATGGTAGAGGCATCTGTAATATAGAAGTAGTTCGTGTTGGCGAACTTCTCACTCAGTTCATTTACGATTATCTCTTTTTCTTCCCTGGTCATGTTCTTAGATTGTTGCGTTCTTGTCAACGATTACGGCCGGGCTCATGGTGCTGGACATCGTGATGCTTCTGATGTATGTGCCCTTTGCTGAAGATGGCTTCAGACGGTTCAGCGTCTGGATTACTTCAGCTGCATTTGCAGCAAGTTGCTCAGTAGTGAAAGAAGCCTTCCCAACGCTTGTGTGAATGATTCCGAACTTGTCAACTTTAAAGTCAATTTTACCGGCTTTCACTTCTCTTACCGCTTTTGCCACATCCTGTGTCACGGTGCCAGACTTAGGGTTTGGCATCAGGTTACGGGGTCCCAGGATTCTTCCAAGGCGACCTACCTTTGCCATTACGGCAGGCATCGTGATAATCACGTCCACATCTGTCCAGCCTTTTTCGATTTTCTGGATATAGTCGTCCAGACCAACAAAATCAGCGCCTGCGTCTTTGGCTTCCTGCTCTTTGTCAGGTGTAACCAGGGCAAGTACTTTAACATCCTTCCCTGTACCGTGGGGCAGTGTAACAATGCCACGCACCATTTGGTCTGCCTTACGCGGGTCAACGCCTAAGCGCACGTCTATGTCAACAGAGGCATCAAACTTGGTGAAGGTAATGTCCTTTACTACTGAAGCGGCATCTGTTAAAGAATACTCTTTTGTCAGGTCAGCTTTTTCTAAAGCAGCCTTCCTCTTTTTTGAAATCTTCGCCATTAGTCCTTTAACTTATTATTCGTTCCACGGAGCATTACCAGAAACTGTGATACCCATGCTTCTTGCTGTACCTGCTACTTGCTTCATAGCGGCCTCAACTTTAAACGCATTCAAATCGGGCATCTTGATCTCTGCAATTTCTCTGATCTGATCCCATGTTACAGAACCTACCTTATTTCTGTTCGGCTCTTTTGAACCGCCCTTGATTTTAGCAGCATCCATTAACAATACTGGAGCAGGAGGCGTCTTGATAACGAAATCAAAAGACTTGTCTGCATAGATTGTAATCAATACTGGTAACACTTGTCCGGGCTTATCCTGCGTTCTGGCGTTAAACTGCTTACAGAACTCCATGATGTTAAGACCCTTCGAACCAAGTGCAGGTCCAATCGGTGGCGATGGATTCGCGGCACCTCCCTTTACCTGAATTTTCAGGTAACCTTTTATTTCTTTTGCCATTATTTAAATTTACTACGATTCCTTTTCTACTTGCATGTAGTTCAGCTCTACCGGCGTGTTGCGGCCGAAGATCTTCACCATTACGTTCAGCTTTTTGCGCTCCTCGAACACTTCCTCCACTGTTCCGGAGAATCCGCTGAATGGGCCGTCCATCACTTTGATGGTTTCGCCTACCACAAACGGTGTGTCCAGCACTTCTGCCTGCTCCTCGGCTTCATCCACGGTACCCAGTATCCTGTTTACCTCAGACTGGCGGAGCGGAACTGCCTTTTTGGTTGCAGAACCATCATTTGCGCCCAGAAAGCCAATAACCCCCGGTGTGCTGATGATAATATGCTCTGCCTCTCCATGAGACAAGTCGGCGTGAATCAGCACGTACCCCGGAAAGAAGCTGCGCTCCCTGATTCTTTTCTTGCCGCCCCGCATTTCGTACACTTTCTCCGCAGGAATCAGCACCTGCGGCACGTACTCTTCAAGGCCTTGTCTCATTATCTCATTCTCCAGGTAAGCCTTGGCTTTCTTCTCCTGGCCACTTACAGCGCGAACTACATACCACTTTAAATCAGCCATATTCCTAATCTAAAACTGGTTGTAAAACCATGTCAGGCCTGAATCGAAAACAAAATCCATGGCACCAACTACGAGCGCGAAAATCAAAGAACCTATCAATACTAACACAGAACTGCGCTGCAACTCTGAATAGGTAGGCCAAGAGACTTTGTCTCTCATCTCCTCTACTGTGTCGTTTACATAGGTTGTTACTTTGCTCATCGCTTCGCTTTACTGAGGGTGAAAAATTGCACGGGTGGAGAGACTCGAACTCCCAGCCAATGGTTTTGGAGACCACTACTCTACCAATTGAGCTACACCCGTAAAAAAATGCACGCCATTTTTCTAAATGGAGTGCAAACTTATTCAAATTATCTATGAAAACAAACCCGTTCCTGAAAAATCTTTTCAAGAACGGGTCCGATTCATAAAGTATTAGTCAAGGATCTCAGTTACCTGGCCGGCACCTACAGTTCTACCACCCTCACGGATAGCGAAACGCAGACCTTTCTCCATGGCCACTTTGTTGATCAACTTCACAGTGATTGTGATGTTGTCTCCTGGCATTACCATTTCTACGCCTTCTGGAAGTACGATCTCACCTGTAACGTCTGTAGTTCTCAGGTAGAACTGTGGACGGTACTTGTTGAAGAATGGCGTGTGTCGGCCACCTTCTTCTTTAGAAAGAACATATACCTCAGCTTTGAACTCCTGGTGCGGCTTCACTGAACCTGGCTTGCAGATAACCATACCACGGCGGATATCAGTTTTCTCAATACCACGCAGCAACAGACCTACGTTGTCACCGGCTTCTCCTCTGTCAAGGATCTTACGGAACATCTCAACACCTGTAACTACTGACTTCAGGTTCTCAGCACCCATACCCAGGATGTCAACCTGCTCACCAGAGTTGATTACACCACGCTCGATACGGCCTGTAGCCACAGTACCACGACCCGTGATAGAGAACACGTCCTCTACTGGCATCAGGAACGGAAGATCTGTCAGACGCGCTGGGATTGGAATAAAGCTATCCACAGCATCCATCAGTTCTTCAATAGTCTTCACCCACTTCTCGTCGCCGTTCAGGCCACCAAGAGCAGAACCCTGAATTACTGGAATGTTGTCGCCGTCGAAATCGTAGAAAGAAAGAAGTTCACGGATTTCCATCTCAACAAGCTCAAGAAGCTCTGGATCGTCAACCATGTCCACTTTGTTCATGAAAACAACAAGCTGAGGAACACCTACCTGACGGGCAAGCAGGATGTGCTCACGTGTCTGTGGCATAGGGCCATCAGTAGCGGCAACCACAAGGATGGCGCCGTCCATCTGGGCAGCACCCGTAACCATGTTCTTCACGTAGTCAGCGTGACCTGGGCAGTCAACGTGAGCATAGTGACGGTTTACAGTTGCGTATTCTACGTGTGATGTATTGATAGTAATACCTCTTTCTTTTTCTTCAGGAGCGTTGTCAATTGAAGAGAAATCACGAAGCTTAGCAAGACCTTTATTCGCCAGCACAGTTGTGATAGCAGCTGTCAAAGTAGTTTTGCCGTGGTCAACGTGACCAATAGTACCGATATTTACGTGCGGTTTGGAACGGTCAAATGTTTCTTTAGCCATTGTATGATATTAAATTAAGGTTAAAACGTTTAAGTTTATGTTGCGCTTTTTAATTACACGTAACGGACTTTGAGCCAACGATGGGAATTGAACCCACGACCTCTTCCTTACCAAGGAAGCACTCTACCCCTGAGCTACGTCGGCTTCTAAGTTCATATAATATTACAACCCTATTTACAGTAAAAAGGAAGCTCATCTGCATGAATTTCCTTCTCCAGTTAATCCGTAAATGAAATAAGTCGCAATCTATAACTTAACTGAGCGGGAGACGAGGGTCGAACTCGCGGCCTATAGCTTGGAAGGCTATCGCTCTACCAACTGAGCTACTCCCGCTTTTACTAATCATGAATGACATAATTTTGAATGATTGAGCAAAACAACTAAGTCCAATTCAGCTATTCGCTCATTCAGTTATTCAAAATTAGTTGTGGGGAGAGCAGGATTCGAACCTGCGAAAGTTTACACTAACGGAGTTACAGTCCGTTCCATTTGGCCGCTCTGGAATCTCCCCGATTTCACTAATCACAAAAATCAGCAAAACTTCTCTTTAGACTGACATCCTTTCGATGCCCTGCTTGTTCTAAAGAGATGCAAAATTAAGCCCTTTTTCTTTCCAGTCAAACATTCGGTGAAAAAAAAACGAAATATTTTCTAGCGGCTTAACTGCCATACAGTTGCAGCAACCGCTCGTCTTTCTCGTTCTGGCGTATCTCATCTAGCAGCGCCTTCACTTCCGGCTTCTCCGACATAACCATAAGTGCCTGATACGCTGAGGCCCGCACATAATAGAGCGAATTATTCCGGGCCATGTCTGCCAGCAGGGCAATCACCTCGGGGGTGTTTGCCTGGTTGTTGGCGGCCAGGTATGCGCCGAAGCTTTGCAGCAGATAATACAGCTGGCCGCCGCTCGCTTTCTTCACCTGCTGCAGAAACCAGTCGTATTTCTCCGGCCCGCCCTGCACGGCGTAGAAGGAAGACAGCGCGAGCACCACTTCGTCGTTACTCTCTTTGTCGAACCTGGCCAGTTGCTGCTTTGTGTCGGCGGCACCGGTTCCGGCATAGGCGAGTATGGCCGCTGCCGTGGCCTGGTATGAGCTGTCGCGCATGGCTTGCGCAAACAATGGCTTGTACTTCTCACTGCCCCAATTGGCAAGGGCCAGGAGCGCGTCTGCGCGCACTTCCCCTTTCTTGTCGTGCTGCGCCATTTCCCGGATGGTTGGCGCTATGGCAGTGGCTTGGGCCTCTTTCAGCTTTGCCAGGCTTGAGAGGGCGCTGCTGCGCACCCGCCAGTACGCGTCGCGCAGGGCCAGTTGGTAGATTTGCATCACTGCGGGCTCCGTCAGCTTGTCCTCTAGAGCGGCCAGCGCCTCTAGCTTGGGTGCGAGCTGGTTGGCGTTCCTGAACTGGAAAAGCAACTGTTGGTCTGTTTTCTGGTGCTGCACCACGCCAAGCAATTGCTGTTCTGCGTCAAACAGAACTAACTCTGGGGCAGTGTCCACACTAAACGTGAAGGTTTGCGCCGCCTTGTCCACCGTGATGGAGT
The DNA here is from genome assembly GCF_022601975.1 of Pontibacter sp. E15-1. Lineage (GTDB taxonomy): Bacteria > Bacteroidota > Bacteroidia > Cytophagales > Hymenobacteraceae > Pontibacter. The sequence continues at coordinate 32,288 of NZ_JAKVIR010000030.1, read as the reverse complement.
ATACCGTTTTCTTGCCTCCGGCCCAAACGGCCACCTGTAACGGCAGTTTATACACCGGGGCGTAGGTGGAGTCCTGTGTCTGCGTTACCTGCAGGGTCAGCTGCCCGTTCTGGTAGGTGTCCTTCACCTGCAGTTCGGGGTGGCCGGCGTTCATAAACCACTGGTCGAAGAACCACATCAGGTCCATGCCGGTCACGTCCTCGAAGGCCATGCGCAGCTCTGCCACCTCCACATCCGAGAATTTGTTTCGTGTCAGGTATAGGTTGAGGGAGGCCCACCAGGCCTCGTCGCCCACGAGCTTGCGCAGCATGTGGAGCACCCGCCCGCCCTTGGCGTAGGAGTGGCTGTCAAACATGTCTTCGCGGTCTTTGTAACGGTAGCGGATAAGCGGCACGCGCTTGGTCTCGGCTTCGTCCAGATACTGGCTCAGCTCGTCCAGTTGCAGGTATGCCGCCTCGTCTGCCCCGGATTTATGCTCAGCCCAGAGGTACTCAGAGTAGTTGGCAAACGACTCGTTCAGCGGCAGGTTGGCCCACGACTCCGTGGTCACGTAGTCGCCAAACCACTGGTGAAAGAGCTCGTGCGCAATAATGCCATCCCAGTTCTTGTCCAGCAGCTCGCGCTCGTTCAGCTGCAGGCTTTCCATAAAGATGGAGGCGGATGTGTTTTCCATCGCCCCGGACACGTAGTCGCGCACGACTACCTGCGCGTACTTAGCCCAGGGGTATGGCACGCCCAGCTTGGTGGAGAAGAACTCCATCATCGCGGGCGTGTTCCCGAAGATCTTCTTGGCGGTGCCTTTGTAGGCGGGCTCTACGTAGTAATTTACTTCCTTGTCACGCCACTTGTCCTTTACCACCGCAAACTCCCCGATTGCCATCATGGCCAGGTAGGGGGCGTGCGGCAACTCCTGCTTCCAGTAGTCGGTTTTGGTGCCGTCGGCGTTTTGCCTGGAATACATGAACATACCGTTAGAGATAGTGGTATACTTTGGGTCAACGGTGATGTATACCTCCTGCGTCATGCGCTCGTTCGGCGCGTCTATCGTCGGGAACCAGGCGGAGTTTGCCTCTGTCTCGCCCTGTGTCCATATCTGGGTGGGTTTGTTGGCCTCCTGCCCAAGCGGATTGATAAAATACAGGCCCTTGTCTGAGGAGATGGCGTCGCTGCCGCCGGTCGGCAGCTCGTTTGGCCTGGCGGTATAATTCACCTCTACCACATACTCCTCGGAACGGGTATAGGCTTTGTTGAGGCGTATGGTGAGCTGCTTCCCGTCGTAGTTGTACTTTAGCGGTGTCCCGTCCATCCCTTTCATCAGGCTAACGCTATGTATGGTCATGCCCTTGGCGTCCAGCACCAGCGAGTCCTGCGGGTAAAACCAGGGCTTGAGCTTGAGCTCGGCCGTGCCGTTGAGGTACTGCTTTTCCCAATCGAAGCTGACGCGCAGCTTGGTGTGCAGCAGGTCGTGTGCTTTGGTGCGGGAAGGGTTAAACGCGTGCTGCTGGGGCACCCACGCTGGCGTTTGGGCCACGGGCGCAACCACCGGCTCAGCGACAGCCACGGGCTTCTCGCTTATATCTGTAACAGCTTTGTTGGCACTGCAGCCACCTGTAAACGCCATGGCAGCAGCCAGGCCCGCAATGCTCAAAAACCTATGATTCATGGTAGAATGTTTTAATTTTGAGGTGAAGTTCTGAAATTACTCTGAGAAATCAACTAACTTTAAGGTCAAAACCACACATACTACGATGCTCCAGGTAAAAACCGCTGACGACAAAACATGGCAGGTTGATATTCAAAAAGGCACCATACTCCTAAATAATGCCCCTTTTGACTGGGACATCTCCCCTATCGGCCCCAACACATACCACATCATAAAAGACGCACGGTCGTATACGGCAGAGTTGGTGTCGGCGAACTACGAGGAGAAAACTTTCACCTTCAAGATCAACGGGAAGGTGCAGACCGTGCGGGTTAAAGACCGCTTCGACCTGCTGCTGGAGAAGCTGGGCATGAGCAACGCCAACGCCAACAAGATAAACGATGTGAAGGCTCCCATGCCGGGACTTATACTGGAGATAAAAGTACAGCCGGGCCAGGAGGTGAAAAAAGGCGACCCGATCCTGATTCTGGAAGCCATGAAGATGGAGAACATCATCAAGTCGCCGGGAGACGGCACCGTGAAGGAAATAAAGGTAAAGGAGAAACAGAACGTGGAGAAGAGCCAGGTGCTGTTGCTCTTCCAGTAAGCCTGACCAATAGGGAGAAGCGGCTGCCACGGTAGCCGCTTTGCTGTGTAAGCCAGAATTTATAACCAATATAGATATATACCGTGAAGTATAAACGAATTTTGCTAAAGCTGAGTGGTGAAGCGCTCATGGGTGACCAACAGTACGGAATCGACTCTAACCGATTGCTACAATACGCGCAGGAGATAAAGGAGGTATCCGCACTTGGCGTGGAAGTGGCGGTTGTGATAGGCGGAGGCAATATCTTTAGGGGGGTGCAGGCCGAGCAGGTAGGGCTGGACCGTGTGCAGGGCGACTATATGGGTATGCTGGCCACGGTTATAAACAGCATGGCGCTGCAAAGCGCGCTCGAGAAACTGGGCGTTTTCACGCGACTGCTCTCCGGCATCAACATCCAGCAGGTATGTGAGCCATACATCCGCCGCCGCGCGGTGCGGCACCTGGAAAAAGGCCGTGTCGTAATCTTCGGGGCCGGAACCGGCAACCCATACTTCACCACCGACTCGGCCGCCTCGCTGCGCGCCATCGAGATTGAGGCAGACGTGGTGCTGAAAGGCACCCGCGTGGACGGCATCTACTCTGCGGACCCGGAGAAAGACCCAGACGCTATCTTCTATCGCAACATCTCGTTTAAAGATGTGTTTGAGAAAGGCCTGAACGTGATGGACATGACCGCTTTCACGCTGTGTAAGGAAAACGACCTGTCGATCATCGTTTTTGACATGAACACGCAGGGCAACCTGAAGCGCCTGGTAAACGGCGAGGAGATCGGGACGCTGGTGAGCATGGACGATGTAGCTGACACACTGCGCGAAACGGCAGACCAGCTGCAGACAGGAAAAGGGCTGCAGCCGAATAAATAATAAAAATTCGTATTTTTGCCCTATGAGCATGTTTATAATTTACCCTTTGCACTGCGAATGGGTGCTTTAAAATTCTGACAAAGCTCATTTTTCGCCTTCAAAGGTATAATTCAAACACGCTTTAACTATTTCAGAACTACACTAAGTTAATATTGATATGACGGAAGAAATTCAGTTTTACCTCAGCGAAGCTGAGGAGTCGATGGAAAAGGCAGTGCAGCACACGAATGCTGAATTGACGAAGATACGTGCCGGCAAAGCATCTCCCGCCATGGTTGAGCATTTGCGCGTGGATTACTATGGCGCCCCAACTCCTCTCTCTCAGGTAGCAAATGTGGCCACACCCGACGCGCGCACGCTCCTGATCAAGCCCTGGGAAAAAAACATGCTGGGCGAGATAAACAAAGCAATCAAGAACAGCGACCTCGGGCTGAACCCGCAGCAGGAAGCAGACGCCATTCGCCTGAACATACCGGCCCCGACAGAGGAGCGCCGCCGTGACCTGGTGAAGCAGGTGAAGACTGAAACAGAGAATGGCAAGGTCAGCATCCGCAACATCCGCAAAGACGTGAACGACGCGCTGCGCAAGCTGCAGAAAGAAGGCACCGCCGAGGATTTCGTGCGCGACGCGGAAGCCAAGGTACAGAAGCTGACGGACCATTACATCGTGAAGGTAGACGAGCTGCTGTCTAAGAAAGAGGCCGAGATCATGACGATCTAAAACCGACGACGCCGCACACTATGTACAAAAGGGAAGCCCCGCGAACGTAAATTCGCGGGGCTTCCCTTTTGTATGCCTTTTGTAGTGGCTCCTTAAAGCTGTACAGGCGCAAAAGAGGTGAAGGCCTCTTTTGGCACTTCCTTCAGCACCTGGATGTCTGTGATTTTGGCCTGCCCCCTGTCTCCGGAGAGCTTTATCCCGTCGTACATCTTGTAATCCTGCCAGGGCATCACAAAGGCGGGCACCGTGTCGTTGGCGCTCGGGAAGTAGGCCCATTGCGACACCAGCTTCGTCTCTTTGTCCACAAACACTTTATACCTGTTCTCCGGTGTAACGCCCACTTTGTCGAAAGTCAGCTGCAGCACGTCGGCCGGTTGCCCTGCCTGCGTGGTTTCCTCGCCAAGGTACTTCAGGGTCACGCCAGAGTCCTTGAGCTTATACGGCATCACGAGCCAGTAAGAGTCGTTCACCCAGGCCTCCTTGCCCCGCTGCAGGTACTTGGCCACTGAGTCGGGCTGCGTGAGCTCTGTGCCGTTGCGGTATACTTTGCCTTCTCCGGTATTTATGTTCACCAGTGTCTTGGCGTCCTCCTTCAGGTATTCTACCCGCACATCGCCAGTGGCTTTGTCCCAGAGCAGTTTCCGGTTGCCAAAGAAGTTCCAGGCAATGTAGCGGGTATTGTCCCAGCTCTGACGGCCACCTTGCGCTGCCATCACGGAGTCGGCAAGCTGGATGGCCTTTGCATCGGAGGCCGCTTCGTTGAAGCCCTCCATGGGTGGGTTGCCTTTTGCCTGCTCGTTGTTAGGCTGGCACATTTGGAACAGCAGCACAACTGCCACAGCAGTTATTGATCTGAAGAAAACAGGTAAATAATTCATAGTTGAGGTTTCGGTTAGGCCAATTTCTATATAAAACAGGAATCAACCTAATAAATCTGAGGCATTTTAACGGCCGGCCAATAGCTCCCTGACTGATTGCTATTATTATATGTATAACCGCCCCCAACCAACTTTTTCGCAGGCCCCCATACATATAAAAACGGCGTTGCCGATGTATCCGCAACGCCGTTTTTATATGTATGGGGGTATAATGGAGCAGTTCCTCCTGCTACTGATACAGCTTATGCACCTGTATATATTCCGCCACTGCGTCGGGCACCAGATACTTAATGCTTTTCTCCTCCCTGATGCATTTGCGTATAAACGTGGCCGAGATGTCCAGAATGGGGGCTTTTACAAACGTGGCATTGGGCATGTCGGGCAGCGCCTCCGTAACAGAGCCGGAACGCGGGTATACATATACCTGATGATACTCCAGGATACGCTCTGCGTTTTTCCATTTTGGGAAGAGCGGAATGTTGTCTTCGCCCATGATCAGCACAAACTCATAGCTGGGATACTTCCCCTGCAGGTACGTGAGCGTGTCGATGGTATAGCTGGGCTTTGGCATGCTAAACTCGATATTCGAGACACCCAGGTTCGGGTTGTCCTCTATTGCCAGCGTCACCATCTGCAGCCGGTCGAACTCGTGCTGCAGCGTGTTGCTGGGCTTAAACGGGTTCTGCGGCGACACCACCAGCCATACCGTGTCCAGGTCGGTGTTGGTGGCCATGTAGTTGGCCAGGATCAGGTGGCCGATGTGTATGGGATTAAAAGAGCCAAACAAAAGCCCTACCTTCATACGATAGCCGGTTCTGTGTTCAAAAACTGGCTCACGAGGTTCTCGGCTTCGGCGAAGGCTTTGTTCAGGTCGTCGTTCACGATCACCTTGTCAAACTGGTCTTCGAAGCTCATCTCAAACTTGGCCTTAAACACACGGCTGCTGATGCTGGAGGTGGAGTCGGTGTTGCGGGCGGTCAGGCGGTTGGCCAGTTCCTCGATGGAGGGTGGCTTGACGAAAACGGCGAGTGCGCGGTCTTTGTAGAAGTTCTTGATGCTCAGCCCGCCTTTCACGTCCACATCCAGAATCACGTGCTTGCCTTGTTTCCAGATGCGCTCGATCTCAGACTTCAGCGTGCCGTAGAAGGCACCCTCATATACCTCTTCCCACTCCACGAACTCGTCTGCGCCAATCCTCTTCTTAAATTCCTCGGGGGTGATGAAGTAGTAGTCCTTGCCGTTTTCCTCGGAGCGGCCGCGCTTGTCGCGGGTGCAGGCAGAGATAGAAAAGCTCAGTTGGGGGTTAGTGCTGAGCAGATGCTTTACAATAGTGGTTTTCCCGGCACCGGAGGGAGCCGAGAAAATGATGATTTTACCTTGCATTAGAGGATTATAATGTTTCTTGAATCTTCGCTTTGATAAGGTGTGCCAGGCTTTCGGGCACTATCACGCGCTTAAGATGGCCGCAAACGAGGCCTTTGAGGAGCTTTTGTTTCTGATGGCTTTCGAAGCAGGAAACGCAATCTTCGATATGGTGGTTAAAATACTGCTGGTCTTCGGAAGTCGCCTCCCCATCTATGACCAGGTCCAGCAACATCGACACTTTTTCACACTCGGCCTCTTTGCTCGCGACCGGCGCATTTTGGTAAACTTCTGTATATTTTGTTTCCATCTTCACTCAAACTCTTTAAGATACCTTAACTGTTATAACCCATGGTTTTGGCGTATTTCTCTAGCTTCTCTTTCAAAGAATTCCGGGCGCGGTGCAGTCTGGATCGGACAGTCCCGATTGGGATGTCGAGTATCTTGGCCATCTCCTCGTAGGTGAATCCCTCAAGGTCGCAAAGGATAATCACAGTCCTGAAATCGACGGGCAGGGCATTCAGCGCGCTGGCCACTTCATCCCCGATCAGGTCCTGCACGCTTTCGGTGCGCATGTCGGTGGTGGTGGCCACCCCGCTCTCGCCCTCTACGTCCTCTGAGTTATAGTAGCCTTCTACCTCGCTGTAGTCTACTTTGGCAGGCTGTTTGCTCTTTTTCCGGAACTCATTAATGAAAGAGTTCTTCAGGATTCGGAACAGCCACGCTTTTGCATTAGTTCCTTGCTCGAAGTAGTCGAAAAAGCGGTACGCCTTCAGATAGGTCTCCTGCACCAGGTCATTGGCGTCGTCTTCGTCTAAGGTGAGCCTATAGGCAAAGTTGTATAGGGGATCGAGCACGGGCAGCAGTTCGGCCTCGAACCGTGCGTCCTTCTCCTCTTTACTCAGTTGTTTCCCCGTTTGCTCGCTCATTTACTTGCAGTTTGTACTAAGTTTGTACTTTAGGTGTAATCCCCTTATTGCGAATATACGCAAATATAGAAATTTTAATTACATACCTCGCTTACAGCCCTAGGGTTGCAGGGAGCGCACTTTGCCCGGCTGTTTTTTGGCTGGCCCCGGTTTCCCCGTGTACGGCCCTGTTACAACCCGCCTCTCAAATGGCCGCAGCGGGCTATAAACGCTGTTTAATCAGCTTTTTAACTACCCCGCTCCTGCACCGCCCTCTGTGGCCGACGCTGCTTTTCGCTTTCTCCAGGTATGGCGTCAGCACTCTCCGTGGTATGGCCACAGCGACGCGCCGCACAACCGCAGGCTGAAAAAATTGTTACAACAAACCTTTTCGCCTGCAGCCGTTTATATGTACGTAAGCGGCAGGATTATGAAAACATTGGCCTTGTCTGATATAAAGGGGGAGGCTGATTTCATTTTAGAACATTTTTCCATAATTTCGCTTTATTAGTGACACAATTCAACACGGGACATAAACTAAGATAAAACATGTCAGATATTGCTGAAATTACTTTAGAGGGTAAATCCTACCAAATGCCAGTTGTGGTGGGTACTGAAGACGAAAAAGCCATTGACATCTCGTCCTTACGCTCGGCGTCTGGGTATATCACGCTGGATGCAGGATATAAGAATACTGGTGCCACCACCAGTGCCATTACCTTTCTGGACGGTGAAAAGGGCATTCTGCGTTACAGAGGGTATCCGATTGAGCAGTTGGCTGAGAAATCTAGCTTTATTGAGGTAGCCTACCTGCTCATATACGGCTCGTTGCCCACTACAGCCGAACTGCAGGATTTCAGCGACAGAATCAGCCGCCATACCCTGGTGAATGAAGACATGCGTAAGATTTTGGATGGTTTCCCGTCTGCGGCGCACCCCATGGGCATCCTCTCTGCCCTGGTCAGCTCCCTTACTGCGTTTTACCCGGAGTCGCTCAAATCGAACCAGAGCGATGAGGAGATGGAGCTTTCGATCGTTCGCCTGATGGCCAAGATGCCTACTATCGCGGCCTGGTCTTACAAGAACTCTGTGGGCCACCCGGTGAATTACCCGAAAAACAACCTCGATTACTGCTCAAACTTCATGCACATGATGTTTGCCTACCCAACCGAGACATACGAAACCAACCCGGTGGTGGTGGATGCCCTGAACAAGCTGCTGATTCTGCACGCCGACCACGAGCAGAACTGCTCCACGTCTACGGTGCGTCTGGTGGGCTCGGCACACGCCAGCCTCTACTCTTCGGTGTCTGCCGGTATCAGTGCGCTTTGGGGCCCCCTGCATGGCGGAGCCAACCAGGCCGTGATCGAGATGCTGGAGGCCATCAAGGCGGACGGCGGCGATTCCAAGAAATTTATCGAGAAGGCCAAAGACAAAAATGATCCGTTCCGCCTGATGGGCTTCGGACACCGTGTGTATAAAAACTTCGACCCGCGCGCGAAGATCATCAAGAAGTCGGCGGATGAAGTGCTGGCCGCCCTCGGTGTGAAGGACCCGATCCTGAACATCGCCAAAGAACTGGAAGAGGCCGCCCTCAACGACCCGTACTTTGTGGAGCGCAAGCTATACCCGAACGTAGACTTTTACTCTGGCATCATTTACCGCGCCATCGGCATCCCGACCAACATGTTTACGGTGATGTTTGCCCTTGGCCGCCTGCCCGGCTGGATCGCTCAGTGGAAAGAGATGCGCGAGAACAAAGAGCCGATCGGTCGTCCGCGCCAGGTTTATGTGGGCGAGACAGAGCGCAACTACATCGACATGGAGAAAAGATAAAACGCACTCTGGATATACTCGTGCTTTCGCTGAGCACTCCATACCACCTTTGCCGCTTCTTAGATCAGGGTTTCCTTTTACTAAGAAGCGGCAAAGGCATTTTTAGGCAATCCCTGGTTTCATTCTGCCGCATGGAGAGATGCCTTTGATAAGTAGCCTTTGCTCTCGTTGAGGCTTCCATTCGCGATAAAATCCACAGAAAGCTTTAGATAAAAACGCCCAGCTTTTGCGACCGTATTTATTAACCAGACAGTTATGAGAAGGCAATACAAAGGTATTCCGATCAACACCTCCAAAAACACCCACGAAAAAGTCTTTTCGCTGCTTCCTCAGAACAAGGCCATCACAGTTTTGGATATCCCTTCCGGAGCTGGCGCTTTTACGCAGCGGCTGAAAGACAAGGGGTATACCAATGTAATCAGCGTAGACGTGGTGAATGGGCTACAGATCGACCATGACCGCTTTATGCTGGGCAACATGAACGAGCGCCTTCCATACGACGACAACACTGTAGACGCAGTGGTTTGCATCGACGGCATCGAGCACATTAACAGGCAGTTCGACTTCGTGAAGGAAGTAAACCGGATTTTGAAGCCTCAAGGCGTTTTCATCGTTTCCACCCCGAATATAAGCTCCCTGCATTCCAGGTTCAGGTGGCTTCTGACCGGTCACCATAACAAATGCAAGGTCCCGCTGAATGAGCAGCATCCCGACCCTTCTCACCATATAGGGATGCTGTCGTATCCTGAGATGCGGTATCTGCTGCACTCTAACAATTTCAAAATAGACACGATCGCCACAAACAGGATCAAGCCTGTGGCGTGGGTATACGCCCCGCTTGTGCCGCTCGCATACCTAACCACGAAGCTGGTATACAGCAGCGAGGAGAAAGACCCCGGCCAGCAAAACCGGAACAAAGAAATTATAGCAGAGTTATACGCCACCCCCATACTGTTTGGGGAGACGATGATTGTGCGCGCGCAGAAACTGGTATAAACCGGCTGTCGCGGAAGGGTTTTAGCCACTGTTCTCAAGCTGATCCTGCCTCTCGCATTTCCGTACAATTCCAACGCTTGTGCTGGTAAGTGAATTTCTTTGCGGTAATTTGCGGTTGCTGGTATTTTCATTTCACTCTTATGCGAGGTATAAGCGCCGTTATCATTTGTAAGGACGAGGAGCAGTTTATAGCAGGGGCCATCGAGTCGCTGCTTTGGGCAGACGAGGTGCTGCTGGTAGACTCTTACAGCACAGACGATACCCTGCGGATTGCAGGCCAGTACCCGGTCCGGGTGCTGCAACGCCCCTTCGACAACTACTCGCGCCAGCGCAACTGGGCCATTGAGCAGACCACGCAGCCCTGGGTGCTCATGCTGGATGCCGACGAGCGCATCCCCGCCGACCTGCAGCAGGAGTTCCAGCAGCTTCTGGAAGGCACACCAGCGCACGCTGCCTACAAGATCCATCGCAAAAACTTTTTCATGGGCAGGCAGGTGCGGTACAGCGGCTGGCAAAACGATGCCGTGACGCGCCTGTTCGACAAAACCCAGTGCCGCTATACCGACAAACAGGTGCACGAGGAATTGGTAGTGCCCGGCAGCATCGGCAAACTCCGCCACCGGATGCTGCATTATACCTACCGCAACCTCCCGCACTTCCTTGCAAAATGGGACCAGTACAGCTCGCTCTCGGCGCAGGACAAAGCGAAAAAAACCGGGAAGGTGACGCTCTTTCACTTGGCCATAAAACCGATGGTGCGCTTCCTGAAGCAGTATTTCCTAAAGCTTGGCATCCTGGACGGGCGCATTGGATTTATTATCGCTTACCTGGCTGCCAGCAGCGTGTTTATGCGCTACCTCAAAATATGGCGCCTTCAGGAAGAGCCCCAAAAGACGAAATAACATGCGTGTATTGCATCTGGTATCGGAAAAGACATGGCGCGGCGGCGAGCAGCAGGTGGCCTACCTCATAGAAGAGCTGACGAGACAAGGCATCGGCTGCTATGTGGCTTGCCGTAAAAACACGCCCTTTGAGGCGCACTGCCAACAGTGGAAGCTGCCATACATCGCCCTGCCCTACGCCAACGAGTTCGATCTGGGAACGGCACAAAAGATAAAGCAGTATTGCCAGCAACAGCAGATAGACCTGGTGCATGCCCACAGTGGCCACGCGCACGCCATCAGCGTTTGGTCATACCTGCTTGGCAACCGGAGGCCCATCATTCTCAGCCGCAGGGTTGATTTTCCGGTAAAGGACAATGCCCTCTCGCGGTATAAGTATAACTTCGGAGGCATCAAGCGCATAATCTGTGTGTCTGATAAGATAAAAGAGGTGGTGTCGAGGAGCCTGAAGCGGCCGGAGGTTTGCGTTACCGTGCACAGCGGCATCGATATGAGCCGCTTTGCCGCCAGCAACAGGCAGCAAAACCTGCACCGCGCATACAACCTGCCTCCTCAGCAGAAGCTAATCGGAAACGTGTCGGCCATCGCCCCGCACAAAGACTACTTTACGTTCGTGGACACTGCCGCCTTGCTGCTGCAACAGCGCACCGACCTCACCTTTTTCATCATCGGGGACGGGCCGCTACGCCGGCAGGTAGAGGCCTACGTGCAGGAGAAAGGCCTGCAGGAGTCTATTATTTTCACTGGCTTTCGGGAGGATGTGCCCCAACTGATGCCGGAACTGGACGTGCTGCTGGTCACGTCGGAGACAGAAGGACTCGGAACCACCATCCTGGACGCCTTTGCGTGCCGCACAGCGGTGGTAGCCACAGCCGCCGGCGGCATACCCGAAATCGTGCTGCATGAAAAGACAGGGCTACTGGCAGCCGTTAAAGACGCTCCCGCCTTGGCTAGCCACCTCCAGCGTCTTCTCAGCGACGCTACGTTGCGCGAAAGCCTCACGGAACAAGCCTACAAAATGGCGCTAACGTTTTCAAAAGAGCAGACTGCCCTCAAAACTGCAGCTGTTTACAAAGAAGTTTTAGGTGTTCGCTAAAACTTTAAAACAATTTTTAGCGTTGTCTTTTTCGCTTGCGCATTCGTAAGCAAATTATACCCGGAACGTCTCTTCGTTGGTGCCCTGACGCGTGCCAACCCGAATGGGAGGGTAAAAGTATGAGCCTGTGATATATTTTGTACGCTGCCTATTGCTGTTTTCCTTGCTGCTTATTGCCCGCCACCCGCAGGCACAGCAGTATAATTTCCGTAGCTGGACATTGGAGCAGGGCTTGCCGCAGTCGCAGATCACGGCCATCACCCAGGACGCCCAGGGGTTTCTCTGGCTTGCCACCCGCGGCGGGCTTAGCCGCTTCGACGGTATCAACTTCCGGACGTATACCAAGCGGGACGGGCTGACCAGCCATAACATTTCCGCCATACACCAGGATGGGCAGAAGAGGCTTTGGATCGGCACCATGGACGCCGGGCTGGTGCTGTATAACGGGGTCCGCTTTCAGTCCTACGGTGCTGCGCAGGGACTCCCTGCCAAAACCATATATGCCATTTCTGAGGATACGCTTGGCCGTGTCTGGCTGGCCACAGGCAAAGGCGCCTATTATTTTGCCAATGGCTCGTTCCACCGCTATACCGCTTTGCCCGAGGGCGTTTATACCGCCATCAGCCACGCAGCTGACGGCACGCTGTGGGTTGGCTCAAGGGAACACGGCCTCTATAAAATTTCTGGCAAGCGGATGGCGCGGTATTCCACGGCCAACAGTGCGCTCCCGAGCAACAGCATCACCGCGCTGTCTGTTGCCCCTTCGGGCGCGCTGTGGATCGGCACCGACAAAGGGCTTTCGCGCCTGCAGCATGGCACGCTTACCACTCCTGCGCTACCCAGTGTGCTGCAGGCCCCCGCTGTGTCCAGTTTTACCTACGACGCGCAAGGCAACGTGTGGGTTGGGCTGGAGCGCAACGGCCTGCTCAGGTATACCCAGGGGAAGTTTACTCACCTGACACGCCGCAACGGCCTCCGCACCCCCCGCATCAGCTCCCTCGCCTCCGACTCGGAAGGCAACATCTGGATCGGGACGAACGGCTATGGGCTGCAGCAGTATAAATCGCCGTGGTTTGTGCATTACTTTGATTTCGAGAACATGAATGAGCCGCGCATCACGGCCCTCGCCTGCGACAGCAGTGGCACCATGTGGCTTGGCACGGATGAGGGCGAGTTTGCCAGCATGCCCAAAACCCACCCGAACTGGCAAACCCACCTGCCCTGGCCAAAAGGCACTACACTCAATACCATATACCCCCTAAATGAACAGGCGACTTGGGTTTGCAGCAGCGATGGCGTCTGGCTGCTGCGGCCAGACACCACACTGCATTATACCACTGCCCACGGGCTTCCCTCCGCTGAGGTATATCAGGCTGTAGCCGACGCCGCCGGCACCATGTGGGTTGCCACAGCCGGTGGGCTTGCCTATTTTCAGGACAGTGTGTTTGTGCCTATCGCCGCTCCCTCAGGTGCTTTCAGCAAGACCAACTGCCTCTTCCGCGACAGCAAAAACAGCGTTTGGGTCGGCGCTGAGGATGGGGTATACCAGCTCAGGGGCCATAGCATCATCTCCCCGCCCGCATTAGAGGGGGTGAAGTTTTCGGAGGTGGGCTCTGTGGCGGAAGACAAGCTGGGCAACCTCTACTTTGCCGGTTTCAACCAGGGCATCCTGATGCTGGCGGACAGCCATGCCAGGGTTTTTACGGCGAAAGACGGGCTGCCGACCGAAGCCATCAAGACGCTCTATATAGACAAGCGCGACAACATGTGGGTGGCCACCAGCCGCAATGTGCTGAAACTGCGGCTGCCGCAACTGCGGCAGGATGGCCAGCTGAACTACAGAAGCTACACGAGTCAGAACGGGTTCAGGGGGCTGGAGGTATGCGACAACGCCATGGCCCAGTCGCCGGACGGCACCATGTGGTTTGGCACCACCAAAGGCCTGACGCAGTACCTCCCCAGCCTGGACCGCCGTAACGCCACCGATCCCAAAGTGATGCTCACCGACGTGATGCTATACTCCAAGCCAACCGACTGGACCGCCCTGGGCTATCCCACCGACAGCACGACCGGCCTGCCAGAGAACCTCCGGCTGCCCTACAACCAGAATTACCTGTCCTTCGACTTTCACGCCATTTGCCTGTCGGGGCCGGAGCAGGTGCGTTACCGGTATCGGCTGATGGGGTTTGACGAGCAGTGGTCTCCACCCGTGGAGCAGTCCTTTACCACCTACGCCAACCTGTCGCCGGGCACGTATACCTTCGAGCTGCTGGCCCGCAACAACGACGGCTTCTGGGCCGACGAGCCCGTGACGTATACCTTCGCCATCGTTCCTCCGATCTGGCGGCGCGAGTGGTTTGTCGGGGTGCTGCTGCTGGTGGTGGCGGCCACGGTGCTGAGCGTGGTGCGCCTGCGCGAGCAGAGCCTGGTTAAGATGAACTCGCTGCTGGAGATGCGGGTAAACCACCGCACCCGCCTACTGGAGCGCAAAAACCGCGAAAAGGAGATGCTGCTTCAGGAGATCCACCACCGCGTGAAGAACAACCTTCAGATCGTGATCAGCATGCTCAACCTGCAGGCGCGCCACGTCAGCGACCCGCTGGCGGCCGAAGTGATGCAGGCCATCCGGAGCCGGGTGCGGTCGATGTCTATCCTGCATGAGCGCCTTTACCAGCACGCCGACCTCGACTGTATCGATCTGGAAGAGTATTTTGAGGAGATTTGCGAGAGTCTGTATGCCGCCTACGGGGTAACCATGAGCCGCATCGCCCTGGAAATAGACATGCCGCGGATAAAGGTGAACATTGATGCAGCCATTACGTTGGGGTTAATTGTAAACGAGCTTATTTCCAACTCGCTGAAATACGCTTTCCCCAATGGCCAGGCTGGCGTGGTGCGCATCGTTCTTGTACGGCACGACGCCGTGCAGTATACCTTAACCGTGAGCGATAACGGCCAGGGGTTGCCGCATAACTTTAATCCGCAGACAAGCCAGTCTTTCGGGCTGAAACTAGTAACATCGTTGAGCCGGAATCTGGAAGGGCACTTTAAATTTGATAACAAAAATGGCACTAAATCAATATTGTATTTTGTTTTGGCATCATAAGTCGGTTTTTCACGTAAAATCTTAATGCTATGATAAAACCAAAAATCCTTATCTCGGAAGATGAGGCCATCATTGCTGAAGATATTGCGGCGAGCCTTGCAGACCTGGGTTACGAAACGTGCGCAATAGACTCCGGCGAGGACACCATCGACATGATCCGAGAGCTGCACCCTGACCTGGTGCTGTTAGACATTAACCTGCGCGGCGATGCCGATGGCGTGGAGATCGGGGCACGCATAAAAGACGAGTTTCATATCCCTTTTATATACCTGACCGCCTATGCCGACCGCGCCACTATTGACCGTGCGAAGAAGACCGAGCCGGACGGGTTCCTGGTAAAGCCCTTCGATGAGAAAAGCCTCCGCTCGGCCATCGAGATTGCGCTCTACAAGCACGACAACAGCAACAAAGAGACAAACGGCGCGGCGACAAGCCCCAAAGACCAGGAGGTAGCCACGGACTATATCTTTGTGAAAGTAAAGCACCGGATCATCAAGGTGCACTACAGCGAGATCCTTTGGGTAGAGGCGTATGACAATTATTCCTTCATCGTTACGGCTGACCAAAAGTACCTGGTTTCCTCCACACTGAAGGATATGGAGCACAAGCTCCCGTCGCAGAACTTCGTGCGCGTGCACCGCTCCTACATCGCCAACCTCGACAAGATTGAGGCGCTGGAGGAGAACTCCGTGGTGTTTGCCAAAGGCGACATCCCAATCGGAAAGTCTTACAAGAAAACGCTTATGTCACGCTTCAACATTATATGACAGCACGCCTACGGTGCCCCTGACCCGCTTTACTAAATACTGCATTTTTTCATGAATCTTTATTTCCGTGGAAGAGGTATGGATTTCACCTAACGCGTGTTTGGCAGGAACGCTGAATCCGGGAATGACCTTAAAAAAAGAAAGCCGGTGCTTTGCAGCACCGGCTTTCTTTTTTCTGTATACCTGTCGTTTAGTATCTGTAGTACTCCGGCTTGTAAGGGCCTTCCACTTCCACACCGATATAGCTGGCCTGGTCCGGACGAAGCTCATCCAGTTCCACGCCAATCTTGCTCAGGTGCAGGCGGGCAACTTTCTCATCCAGTTGCTTTGGCAGGGTGTATACCTCGTTGGCATACGCCTTACTGTTGGTCCAGAGTTCCAGCTGCGCCAGGGTCTGGTTCGAGAAGGAGTTTGACATCACGAAGGACGGGTGACCCGTAGCACAGCCAAGGTTTACCAGTCGGCCTTCCGCCAGCACGATAATGTCTTTTCCGTCGATGTTGTAGAGGTCTACCTGCGGCTTGATCACGTCTTTGGTGTTGCCGTAGGATTTGTTCAGCCAGGCCATGTCGATCTCGTTGTCGAAGTGGCCGATGTTGCACACAATGGCTTTATCCTTCAGGGCACGGAACTCGGACTCACGGATGATGTCTTTGTTACCAGTGGCTGTTACGATGATGTCCGCCTCTTTCACGGCATCCTCCATGCGCTTCACCGCAAAGCCGTCCATGGCAGCCTGCAGTGCGCAAATCGGGTCAATCTCCGTCACGATCACGCGGGCACCTGCACCACGCAACGAGGCAGCAGAGCCTTTCCCAACGTCGCCATACCCCGCCACAACGGCCACTTTACCGGCCATCATCACGTCTGTGGCACGGCGGATCGCATCCACCAGCGACTCTTTGCAGCCATATTTGTTATCGAATTTAGACTTCGTCACAGAGTCGTTCACGTTGATGGCAGGCATAGGCAGCGTGCCGTTCTTCATGCGCTCGTATAGGCGGTGCACGCCTGTGGTTGTTTCTTCAGACAGACCTTTGATACCCGCGGCCAGCTCAGGATAATTGTCGAGCACCATGTTGGTCAGGTCACCGCCATCGTCCAGAATCATGTTCAGTGGCTTGCGATCGTCGCCGAAAAACAGCGTCTGCTCGATGCACCAGTCAAACTCCTCGGCCGTCATACCTTTCCAGGCATATACCGAAATGCCGGCGGCGGCAATCGCGGCGGCGGCATGGTCCTGGGTAGAGAAGATGTTGCACGAGGACCAGGTCACTTCCGCGCCCAGTTCTACCAGCGTCTCAATCAGCACGGCCGTTTGGATGGTCATGTGCAGGCAACCGGCAATGCGGGCTCCGGCCAGCGGCTTGCTTGGGCCAAACTCCTCGCGGATTGCCATCAGGCCCGGCATCTCAGCCTCGGCCAGTCTAATCTCTTTGCGGCCCCATTCAGCCAGCGAAATATCCTTTACCTTATACTTCAGTTCTGTGTCTATCATACTATTCGTTTTCATCTGTTGAGAACACAAAAATACACAATTTGTTGCGCATCTTCAACTTTTGTTAGCCACTGTGCCTGCTGCGGAAGCAAAGCACAATCGCGTGAACGCAGAGCCTGGAGGAATCGTGACGGATGCCCTGTGCTGAAACGCCCCCAAAAAGCGTACCTTTGCGGTTTGCTGTAACCGTCCACGACTCCCGTGGCTAACCCTAACACGATGCGCCAATTTACTCCGGAAGAGAGAGCGTTTATGCAGGAGCACCGGCACCAGGAACCGGCTGCGCTGATGCTGCAGGCCAAGCGCTACCCGCATTTGCCGCTGCAGGAACTGGTGCAGCAGATACAGGCCCGCCAGAAAGCGGAGCAGAAACTGCCCACCTGGGCGCAGCATCCGGATACAGTCTTTCCGGTTACCCTGTCGGTGGAGCAGAGCTCGTCGGAGGCTGCCGCGGCCTACAAGGCCTCGCTGGTATCGGGGAAGCTGCTGGTGGATTTGACCGGCGGATTTGGCGTAGACAGCTTTTACTTTGCCACGCGTTTCGCGGAGGTCATACATGTAGAGCAGAACCCGGACTTGCAGGAGATTGCCCGGTATAACTTTGGGCTGCTGGAGGCAGGCAACATCCAGAGCATGGCTATTACGGCAGAGGCGTTTCTGCAAAGCTTTACCGGTATGGCCGACATGCTCTACCTCGACCCAGCCCGCCGGGGCGGCAGCAACCAAAAGCTGCACCTGCTGCAGGATTGCGAGCCCGATGTGCTGCACCTGCTGCCGCTGCTCTTCACGAAGGCAAGTGCGGTGTTGCTGAAATCCTCCCCGATGCTGGACATCGACCTGGCCCTGGAGCAACTGCAGCATGTGGCCAGGGTATGGATCGTGGCGGTGCAGAACGAAGTGAAAGAAGTGCTCTACCTGCTGGAGCCCGGGGCCACGCCACCGGCACAGGCCATACGCACGGCCATCAACCTGCTGCCGAATGGCACCACGCAAGAGATCGTCTTTACAAAGGCGGCCGAAGAAGACGCGGACGTTTCCTTTGCCGACCCGCAGCGGTATATCTACGAGCCGAACGCCGCCATCCTGAAAGCCGGGGCTTACCGCTACCTGGCCCAGCGTCTGCAGTTGCAAAAGCTACACCCCAACAGCCACCTCTATACCTCCGCCACGCTGGTTCCTGACTTTCCGGGGCGCAGCTTTGTGTGCCTGGCCATGAGCCGCTACAACAAAAAGGAGCTGCTGCGCCACCTGCCAGGCAAGCAGGCCAACATCACGGTGCGCAACTTTCCCGACACGGTGGCGGGCATCCGGCAGAAAACGGGTATCAGGGAGGGCGGCCATACCTACCTCTTCTTCACCACCGACATGCACCAAAAGCCTGTGGTGCTGATTTGCCGAAAGGCATAGAACGGCTTCCGGCAAATCAGCGCTTCGCCTATGGCGGCATCTCCCCGGACTGTGCCCGCCTGCAAAACCACCGGGGCAGGCATCCGTACTAATAAAGCCCTGTGTGTAGCACCCTCCCGCAGCTGCGGGCGCATCGCTCCACGCAGGGCAGTACTTTATTTTTTAATTTTAACCTGAGAACCATGAGCACAGATAAGGAAAACAAGCAAAACCAGTCGGAGCTGACCAACAAAGGCAAGGACGAAAAGAAAGACATCACCAACAGCCTGGAGCGCGACGTGACCGACACCAAAATGCCAGAGGACAAGACGCCGCAGGCACGCACCGATAACGAGCAGGACGCAGAGGTGAAAAAGCACAACAAGTAACAGCGCATCTGCACTGCCTGAAACAGCCACAACCGCATACGTTGTGGCTGTTTTGTTTTACCCCTAACCCTGTTTTGCTCCAAAAACCATATCTTGGGGTTCAGGCGTATTTTTGAACTTTGCTTCCAAAAGATGAAATTCAGACGTGCGCTTAAGTCGACCCACTCATACCCCCTACCATGAAACTACTGCTTCTCTTGTTGGCTTCTTTCGTGTTGTCGCTGACAGCGGCCTGCGCCCAACAGCCTGTCCGGGTGCAGATCCAGCTGCATGCCCCCACCCTCTCCGATACCACTGCGGTATACATCACGGGCAGCCTCGGGCAGTTAGGCGACTGGGACCCGGCAAAAGTTAAAATGGCCTACCAGGGAAACCACATCTGGGCAAAACAGATACAGCTGCAACAGCCGCAGTCGTTTGCCTATAAGTATACCCTGGGCTCCTGGGAGCGCGAGGCCACAGACGCCCAGGCGCAGGCGCTGCCCAATTTCAGCGTGCGGGCATCTAAAGACACCCTTGTTAAAGATGAGGTGAGGTATTGGCTCGAAAAGAAGCCCGCACCGAGCAAAGGGGGTATAACCGGCACAACCAGGCTGCACACAAACCTCACCGGCAAGGGCATCCGCCCCCGCGACCTGATGGTGTGGTTGCCGCCTGGCTATGAATCCGGCCGCAAGCGCTATCAGGTGCTATACATGCACGATGGCCAGAACGTGTTCGACCCCGCCACCAGCTCCTTCGGCACCGACTGGCAGATTGACGAGACGGCAGACAGCCTGATCAGGGCCGGAGCCATGGCCCCCGCCATCATAGTGGGCATCTACAACACCCCCGACCGAAGCGACGAGTACACGCCGGGAGAAAAAGGCACAGCCTATATGGATTTCGTGGTGAACACCGCCAAACCCTTCATCGACCAGGCGTACCGCACCCGAAAAGGCAGAAAGCATACGTATACCGGCGGCTCCTCCGCTGGCGGCATCATGGCGTTCATGCTGGCCTGGGAGCACCCATATGTTTTCTCCAAAGCCATCTGCATGTCGCCGGCCTTCAAGATTCAGCATATCGATTATGTGCAGGACGTCCGTGGCTACAACGGCAAAAAGAAGCCCCTTTTCTTTTATATCGATAATGGCGGCATTGACCTGGAAGAGCGCCTGCAACCCGGTATAGATGACATGCTGGCCGCCTTGAAGGAAAAGGGGTATGAAGCAGGAAAAGACTTTATCTGGGTGAAAGACGCAGAGGCAAAACATGCGGAGGCGGCCTGGGCCAAACGCATGCCGTTTGCCCTGAAAAGCATTCTGCCTGCCAGGAAGTAAAAGCTGCTGCGAGATACTAATGTAAAATAACCGCGGCAATCAGTGATCATACCTCTTTTTGATCATCCATCATTTATACAAGCAACCCAATTCAATAGTCAGATCAGAACATCAAGCTGCTCATATTTTCTGAGATGCGCCGGAAGTAGAGCGGTAAGTCCGCTATAAAACGCAGAAAAGATCTTAGTTCTCATTTGTGGCGATAATATCACGTAGCGCAGAAAGCCCATTATAAACCGTAGCACCTGAAAATTGCATATAGAACTTCTGCTAAAAGGAAGAGTTAAGCGGTCGCTCAAAATAAATCACAAAAACTCCCGCCGCCCTTGCCGCGTGTTTTCACCGGCAAGCCGAAATGCGGTAGTTATACTTTGTAGTTGCTTTAGTTCAGGCACTTAAAATACCTGTTATACCATTATCGAATGGATGTTGCGCACTGGAGCATTTTTATTTCGTGATTTTGGAGCCTATAAACCCTGGCGCAAGCGTCCGCTTGTGCCTATCATGTTAGGCGGCAGGTGGGATTGCATTGTGAGGCACAAGCGGACGCTTGCGCCATAGAGATATCGGCGTTGATACCAACCGAGTCCACGCTATACTACTTTTTCCGGCTCACCCACTTGTTCCCTTTTAGCCAGAAACGCCACGGCAGGCTGGCATCCTCTCCGGCATAGTCGATGCCGATGCGGGGGCCTGTGGCAATTTCTGCAGCAGTGAAACGCATCCCTCTATCCTCCAGCCAGATGGTGTCGCCGGTCAGGTCGGCACCGTACAGTTTTTTGCTGATCCCCAGGGCGTTGCTCATCACCCCGGGGCCTGCCGTCAGGTTCGGTTTCAGGGTGGCCATGTTGCGGCGCAGTTGCATTTCTTCAATCCCCTCTTCCGGCGCAATGGCCCGCACCAGCACGGCATCGGCTCTGCCGTGTGTGTTTGTGATGATATTGAAGAGGTGGTAGATCCCGTACACCAGGTATACATAAGCCACCCCGCCCTCGTGGTACATGATCTCGGTGCGCGGGGTTCGGCGGCTGAGGTGCGCGTGGCAGGCCCGGTCGTTCTCCCCGGAGTAGGCCTCCGTCTCCACGATCATGCCACCGGTCAGGATGCCATCCACAGCGGTATACAGATGCTTCCCGATCAGTTCCTGGGCAAGCGCCACCACATTCGGGCGGGTATAGAATTCTTTCGGAAGCTTCACGGTCGTTGTTTGTTTTTCGTTGTTCGTTGTTCGTAAATGGTTTTAATATATGGGTGTT
This sequence comes from Pontibacter sp. E15-1, assembly GCF_022601975.1. Classification (GTDB taxonomy): domain Bacteria; phylum Bacteroidota; class Bacteroidia; order Cytophagales; family Hymenobacteraceae; genus Pontibacter. The sequence goes on along the minus strand of NZ_JAKVIR010000030.1, from coordinate 10,753 downwards.
ATTCGTTGTTCGTATTTCGTGGTTTGTGTTTGGTAGTACGATAGGGTGGCGGTCTGGTTAAAAGCGGCAACGCCTTTGGTACCACCTAATTCGGAATTCGTAACTCGTAATTCGTAATTATTCACTACTTTTGCTCTCAGATTGGTGGCGCTTACTACTGCCGTGGTAAGAGCCTTAAAAGGGAAACAGGTGCAAAACCTGTGCTGTTCCCGCAACTGTCATCTTCACAAAAGGGGTTAGCCCATACCAACGGCCACTGTGCGGCACTTGCTGCATGGGAAGGCGAGCTAACTGAAGAGAGCCAGGAGACCTGCCAGTCCGACACTGATTTGTCGTATGCTTTCGGGTAAAAAGCTGCACGGCCTCCGCTATGTTAGCGCTTGCTGTCTCTGCCTTTCTGCCTGTTTTGCATGCTTCGGGATTTAAGCAACCGGGTACGTGGCATTATTTTCTTTCCGTGATTTTTGGGGCTTAACCGCCTGCCTGCTGGCCTTGTCGTTTACGGCAGTGGCGCAGCAGCCCGATTCTACTGTGCACCAACTGCGCACCGTGGAGGTGTTTGGCAGGCCTGCCGAGGTATACGCCGCGGGCAGCCGTGTGAGCGCCATCGACAGCAGCTACCTCCGCACCTATGCCTCCGGCTCGCTGGCAGATGCGTTGCAGGCCCGCACCCCCCTCTACTTCAAAAGCTACGGTGCCAGCGGCTTGTCTTCCGTGTCGTTTCGGGGGACCAACGCGTCTCAAACCGCCGTGCTTTGGAACGGGCTGAATATTGCGTCGGCCACGCTGGGGCAAACCGACTTCTCGACGCTGCCGGTAGGTGGCATCGGCGCAGTGGAGGTGCAGCACGGTGCGGCAGCGGCCACCTACGGAAGCGGCGCGATCGGTGGGGCGGTGCTGCTCCACTCTCCCGAGTACAAAGGCGAAGGGCTTGGGTGGGAGGCGCAACTGGAAGCGGGGAGCTTTGGCCGTTACTTTGGCAGTGGCCGCCTCAGCTATGGCAGCCAGAAGCTGGAGGTGGGCGCCAGCGCCTACCTGCGCCTCGCCGGGAACGACTTCACCTATACCGACCTTTCCCGCTATCAGACACCCAGGGTAAAGCAGGAGTACGCCGCCCTGCAGCAGCACGGCATCACCCAGGATATCACCTATCACCTTACCGACAAAACGCAAGTGGCGCTGCACGGCTGGTATACCTACACCGCCCGCGACCTGCAGCCCGCCATGGGCTCTGCCCCCGATAACGCGGCGCAAAAGGACGAAAACCTGCGGCTGCTAGCGGAACTGAAACATAGCAGCCGCTGGGGCCAGACAGACGTGAAGGCGGCTTACTTCAAAGATTACCTGCACTATACCGACAACACCACCAACTCCGAAGCCGACGTGCAGACCTACCAGCTACAGGCGGAGCAAACCTATACCAAGGGCAGCAACTGGAGCCTGCGCGGGGGTATAAACCTACAGCATTTTGTGGCCGAGAACGATGGCTACGCCGGACAGCAGCAGGAGAACCGGGCTGCCGTGTTCGCGCTTTTCCGCTATAACCCCGTAGCCCCGCTGGCCCTGAGCCTGAATCTGCGACAGGCGCTGGTGGAGGGGTATAGCCCCATGCCCACGCCAGCGCTGGGCTTCGACTGGACGTTTTACAAGCAGCACCAACACCGGCTATCCCTGAAAGGAAGCGCCTCGGGCAGTTACCGCGTGCCTACCCTAAACGACCGCTACTGGATTGGCGCGGGCAACCCCGACCTGAGGCCTGAGCAGGGCTGGAGCTACGAAAGTGGCCTGCGCCACGTGCTGCCATTGGGCAGCACCCTGCTGCTGGAGACAGAGGCAACCGCATACCACATGCTGATCGATGATTGGATCCAGTGGGCACCGGACGACATAGGCCGTTGGAGGCCCGCCAACCTGCAGAAGGTACGGTCGAGGGGGGTGGAGCTCAGCAGCCAGGTAACAGCCACGGTGGGCGAGATGAAGCTGAGCGGTTCTGCCGGCTATACCTATACCTCCTCGGAGCAGGAGAAGGTATACGACGGCACAGGCGACAAAGGCAAGCAACTGATGTATGTGCCCTTGCACAAGGCCATCTTCGCTACAACGGCGCAGTACCACAACTGGGCGCTGCTGGGCAACCTGAACTATACCGGCCTGCGCTATACCACCAACTCCGAAACCACCAGCCTAAACGGCTTCCTGCTGTTGCAGCTGGCCCTGAGCAAAAAACTGGAGCTCTGGGAAACCCCGCTCCTGCTCACGCTCCGCTCCGACAACGTGACGAATACCGTGTACCAGACCATGGCGTACCGGGCCATGCCACCACGCAGCTATACCTTTAGCATACGCTTCAGCCTGCCGTAACAGCACGAAATCGCCGGTACCCGGCACACGGGTATCACTGCCCTTCCCGAGCATCATCTTATAGCAACTAAACCAACCTATACCAATACATACCATGAAAAACAGTAATTTCTTCCGTAGCCTCTTTGTGGCTACAGCGCTTTTTTCCGGCTCTCTTGGCCTTACCAGCTGCGATAAAGACAACGACGTAACGCCTGCCACCAGCACCGAGGTGCGGGGCCCCTACGACCAGCACGGCGTCTTTATCCTGAACGAGGGCAACTACGGCACACCAAACGGCTCCATTTCTTTCTTAAGCGATAGCGCCAACCAGACGGTTATCAACAGCATTTCGCAAAAAGCCAATAACGACCGCCCGCTGGGGGATGTGGTGATGGACCTGGACATTGTAGGCGACCGCGCTTATATTGTGGCCAACAACAGCAACAAGCTGGAGGTGGTGAATGCCTATACCTTTCAGACGGAGGGCGCGGTAGAGCTGAAGCAGCCGCGCTTTTTTGCCGCCGCCAGCGCAGACAAAGCCTATGTTTCGGAGTGGATAACGTATGGGCAGCCGGGCCAGGTGTCGGTTATTGACCTGAAAACCTTGCAAGTGGTGAAAACCATACCTGTTGGGCCACTGCCCGAGGAGCTGCTGGTAGCGGACGGGAAGCTGTACGTCGCCATCAACGGGTCTAACGTGGTCACCGTCATCAATACCAGCACCGACGTGGTGGAACGTGATATCACAGTGACGGACGGACCGGCAGAACTGGAACTGGACGCAGACAAAAGGCTCTGGGTGCTTGCCAAGGGCAGAACCGTGTACAACTCCGACTGGACCGTGAACTACAGCGAGACAACCCCCGGTGCCCTGATTGCCATCAACACGGCCAACAGCACCGTGCTGAACACACTTACCTTTGGCAGCAACCAGGCTTCGCCCGGGAACCTGGCCATAACCGGTGACGGCGCGAAGTTATACTACAACTATCAGGGTGCCACCTATGCCCAAAGCGCCAGTGCCACCAGCCTTGCCTCTACTCCCCTCATCAACCGGAGCTTCTACGGCCTGGGCATAGACCCCGACAACGGCTACATCTATGGCTCCGACCAAAACGGGTTTTCCGGCGATGGAACAGTTTTCATTTACCAGCCGGATGGCACCAAGGTGAAAGAGTTTAAAGTCGGCATTGGGCCGAACGGCTTCGTGTTTAACTAAGAGCATGTTTAAAATTCATCTTTTGGGCTGCAAATTGTTCATTAAGGAACCTGACTTCGCCTTTTTATCACCCCATAGCGCTGCTATGCGGCTCAAAAAACGCTTCGCCAGAACCCTTCCTGAACAATTTTCGCTTCCAAAAACGAAATTTAAACATGCTCTAACCTGGCTTGCCCCAGATGCAAAAAGCGCCTCCCCGAAAGCCGGGAAGGCGCTTTTTTTATACCTGTCTGCGTGTCTACTGTTTCACCTCGTCGCGCTGCTTGCCATCGCCCTTGCCGTCGTAGGCACCGTCGCCGATGGCCTCGCCGCTGTTTTTGCGGTCGTCGCCGTAGTATTTTTCCTCCAGGTCGGTAGTGTCGCTGTCGCGGGTGGCCTCATTGTCCTCATCCCCTATCATCGACCCCTCGTCTTTTATATCGCTCCGCTCGATGTTGACGTCGCCCGGCTCAGTGCCTGTGCTACAGGAAGCCAGCCCAAAGGTGGTTAGCGCCGCTACGCCCAGCGTAAGTAAAGGTGTCTTAAGTTTATTGCTGTTCATCTGATTCGTCTCTTTCCGGTTAAACATATATTTCGGCTGCATTTCTGGCAGCCAACCCCTTCATGTACGTCCGCCGCAGGCTTATTGTTGAAATAGTGGCACCACGGCACGCATCGCTCCGTAAACAGACTATCCCACCAAAACCAAAACCCCATGCAAGACAACAAGCCGAAACAACCAATGACAGAAACCACAAAAGACGACTCGTCGGACATAGAAAAAGTGAAGCAGGACAAGCAGTCGCCGCCACCGCAACCAGGAGAGAAGCAAGCTGGCGACGCGGCCAAAGAAGACGAGGAGGCAGAAAAAGGGCACGCCTGACACACATATCTGCCTGCCGCTGCATACCTTTGCGCCCTTACGGTATTCGCTTATGAAAAAACAAGTGCTCTCGCCGCAGCTGAAACGCAGCCTGCTGCTGATCGGGCTGGTTAGCCTGTTTCTGGGCTCTGCCCTCCAGATTTATACCTTCGGGTTTTCCGCTGGCTTTGCGGGCCGGTGGCTGAACAGCACCCTGGTGTTTTTCGTTCTGATCGCCGTGACGGTGCTCGCCATTGTGCCAGCCGTAAACTACGTCGCCAGCAAAGTAGTCAAATAAAAAAAGCCTGCACGCGGTGCAGGCTTTCAGATGGTATGGTATAGCTACGGAGCGGTTTTTCCTTACAGCTCCACAGTCATTTTCGTGTCGATGGCCACGATCAGGCTGGCGGCGATCGGGCTGTCTGTGGTGGTGGCGTTCAGGCGGAAGGTAACCACACTGCCGCGCTGCAGGAGCATGGCCAGCTTTTGCTTCACGGCCTGGTCGTGCAGCACCACGGTGTTCGGCTGGCCGCTTTCCTGCATCTTCCGCAGGTGCAGGTCCGATATCGTGTCCAGCACGGTAAACTCGCTGCTGCCAGAAACGGCAAACTCCAGGTTGCCGGAGATAACCGCATCGCTGTGGCCCTTAAAATCCTCAATCCTATATGTAATGGAGTTGATGTCGAAAGACTCCACGTCACCTTTGTATTTCTTCAGTTCCTCTGTGTTCGTGTCCACGTCCTTCAAAACGGCAAACTGCTGGGCGGCACCGGCCGGACGGTCCAGGCGTAGCTCAAACGTCTGCGGAACGTTCACATCCTGCTTAAAAAGCGAACAGGCTGCTGCCATGATCAGCAAAGCAACCGTCACAATCATCTGAATATTTTTTCGTGAAAACATGATAAGGGCGATTAGGGTGCGTTGGTAACAGGTTGCCAGAGGCGTATAATCATTTTGTTCTTATATAGAACGTTACAAATATATGAATTTTTTTCAACATAAAAGTTTTTATACAAAATATTTATTCTTTCATATCAAGTAGTCAAAATATAGATACGGTTATATATAATCTGGATATTGAACTCCCCGGCAGCGAGGGCTGTTGCCAGGGCACCGTTGCCAGCGACTGCACTATTTTGCGTAACTTTGCGCCTGTAAGCGCCCACGCGCCCAGTCATTTTATATTGATTTTATTTTGGAGAAACCAGCCATACTGCTCATCACGCCCCCACTTACCCAGCTCAACACCCCATACCCCGCCACGGCTTACCTGAAAGGCTTTTTAACGGGCCGCGGCCATCAGGTGACACAGGCCGATATGGGGATAGAACTGGTGCTGCGCATGTTCAGCCGCAAAGGGCTGCAACAGATCTTCGATGCCATCGAGGCAGGCGGGTATGCGTTGTCGGACAATAGTCTGCGGATGCTGCGCCTCAAGCGCGAGTACCTGCAGACGATTGAGCCCGTGATCCGCTTTCTCCAGAACAAGGACAACACGCTGGCACAGCAGATCAGCTTCAGCCGCTTTCTGCCCGAGGCCGCCCGCTTCGACCAGGTGGAGGACATCGACTGGGCTTTTGGCAGCATGGGCATCACCGACAGGGCGCGCTACCTGGCCACGCTGTATTTAGAGGACCTCGGCGACCTGATTAAGGAAACGATCTGCCCTTACTTTGCCTTCAGCCGCTATGCCGACAGCCTGGCCATGTCGGCCACGCACTTCGACCCCATGGAAGAGGCGCTGCAGGAAACCCCCAACCTGGTGGACCAACTGCTGCTTGAACTGCTGGAGGAGCGCCTGCAGGCGGTGCAGCCCACCGTGGTTGGCTTCTCCATACCCTTTCCGGGCAACCTGTATGGCGGCCTCCGGATGGCGCAGTATATAAAAGCGAAGTATCCGCACATAAAAACCACGATGGGCGGCGGCTACCCCAACACCGAGCTGCGCAGCCTGCGCGAGCCGCGCCTGTTCAACTACATCGACTTTGTGACATTGGATGATGGCGAGGGACCCTGGCTTAAACTGCTGGAGCACCTGCAGGGCCAGCGCGACGCGGAGGCCTTGCAGCGCACGTTTGTACTGGCTGAGGGCGAGGTGCAGTATAGCAACGGCAGCACCGACGCCGATGTGCCGCACACTGAAATCGGGACGCCCGACTACAGCGACCTGCCGTTGCAGGACTACCTTTCGGTGATCGACGTGATCAACCCGATGCACCGCCTTTGGAGCGACGGCCGCTGGAACAAACTCACCATCGCCCACGGCTGCTACTGGAAGCGCTGCTCTTTCTGCGACATCACCTTAGACTATATAAACCGCTACGAGGTGGCCCCGGCCACGCTGCTGGTCGATCGCATCGAGCAGATCATCGCCCAGACCGGGCAGACCGGTTTCCATTTTGTGGACGAGGCCGCGCCGCCTGCCCCGCTCCGCGACATGGCCATTGAATTGATCCGAAGGGGTGTCAAGATCTCGTGGTGGGGTAACATCCGCTTTGAGAAAACATTCTCCCCGGACTTGTGCCGCCTTTTGGCCGCCTCGGGCTGTATTGCCGTGTCAGGGGGGCTGGAGGTGGCTTCTGACAGGCTGCTGGAACTGATGGAGAAGGGCGTGAGCATTGAGCAGGTAGCCCGCGTAACCGACGCGTTCACGCAGGCGGGCATTATGGTGCACGCCTACCTAATGTATGGCTTCCCGACACAGACCGCCCAGGAAACCGTCGACTCGCTGGAAGTGGTGCGGCAGCTGTTCATCAACAACGTGATACAGTCAGGCTACTGGCACCGCTTCAGCATGACGGCGCACAGCCCCGTGGGCAAGAACCCGGAGAAGTATGGCGTGGTGAAAGTCGGCCCGGAGGAAGGGCCCTTCGCCAACAACGACCTCTGGCACGACGACCCCACCGGCACCGACCACGAGCTGTTCGGGCAGGGCCTGGCCAAGGCGATTTACAATTACATGCACGGCGTGGGACTGGAGCAGCCGCTCTCGTTCTGGTTCGATTTCAAGGTTCCACGTGTGAAAACCCGCCCGGACCTGATCTACAAAGCCATCCAGCACCCCCAGAAACCAGATGCAGAGCGACCGAACGCCCGCGTATTGTGGCTGGGCAACCAGCCGGAACTGGAGCTCACCATGATCGCCAAAAAAGGTCAGACGATTGAGCGCTGTGTGCTCACGTTCTATGAGAAAGGCGAGGATTTTCAGGTGAAGACGACTGCCAACATCGGGCAGTGGCTGTTTGATGCGCTGCAAAAGATACACCCCGACCATACAGCGCCGGTGCTGCTAAAGCAACTGGAAGCAACCTTCCCGACGGACGCGCACCTGAGCTTTACCGAGTTCCTGGCCTCGCCGAGTTGGTTTGAATTGCGGGAGAAGGGGTTGCTGCTGTTGTAAAAGAAGTAAAGCAGATTTTGTTTATACCTTCTTGAGGCTTCAGGTTCTGCTTGTGTAAGACCACCCCCTGCCCCTCCTTGAAAATAAGGAGGGGAGTTTTAAGGCAGCAGCGGCTCCTTATCATGGCGCGGATTTGTAATCCGTGCCTTTCAATAATTTCGAGTCTGTGACTCGAATGGGCCAGTAGCCTAATGTTGTGGCAGGATGTCCGTGGCATGTAATGCTGCAAGGCCCAGCTGGTTCATATACAGAATAGAGAACACCAAGGTGTTAGAACTACCCCTCCTTGAAATTAAGGAGGGGAGTTTTAAGGCTGAAGAGGCTTCTTATCATGGCGCGGATTTGTAATCCGTGCTTATCAATAAAGTCGGGTATGCTACCCGACTGGGCCAGAGGCCCAACATGAGTAGCTCACGAGCCACAGGCAGGCAAGTACGAAACTGCCTACCTGAGAATTCGTTGCTACTGATGTATACCATCCTTCGAAATGAGGAGGGGAGTTCGGATGATTACTGTACGCCTTTTACTTTCATTTTCAGGGCGTATACGGCGTCCATGGCGGTGATGAAAAGCGTTTTGCGGTCTTTCCCACCGAACACCACGTTGGCCGTCCAGCCTGCATCAATCGGGATGTGGGCAATTTGCTCGCCTTTTTTGTTGAACACGGTCACGCCTTTGCCCGTGAGGTAAATGTTGCCTTTGCTATCGATGGTCATGCCATCCGACCCCTTCGGGGCAAACAGCTTTTTGTTCTTGAGGGAGCCGTCTGCGGCAATGTCATATACATAGGTTTTATCTGCGCCGATATCCGCCACATATAGTTTCCGGCCGTTTGGAGTGCCTACAATACCGTTGGGCTTTTCCATGCTATCGTCTGCTTTGATAAGTCGACTGCTGCCAGGTGCCAGGTAATAGAGGTGTTCGCCGTCCGGCTGCATTTCCGGGTCGCGGGTCCAGTAGCCGCGCTTGTACAGCGGGTCCGTGATGTACATTCCGCCATTGGGGGCTATCCAAAGGTCGTTGGGCCCGTTCAACAGCTTGCCCTCAAAATCGGTGACCAGCACAGTGTGCTTGCCTGCTTTGTCGAAGGCCCAGATCGCGTTGGTGCTGTCGGCGGTGGTAACCAGATTGCCCTTTTGGTCGAAGTACATGCCGTTGGAGCGGCCCGTTTTGTCCAGAAAGGTGCTCAGTTCGCCGGTAGCCGCATCCCAGCGGATAATCTTATCGTTGGGCTGATCCGTGAAGTACACATTTCCCTCCGCGTCCACTGCCGGGCCTTCGGTAAAGGTATACCCCTCGCCCAGCTTCTCGACCTGCGCCCCCTTTGCGACTATCGAATTCTTGTCTGTGATTTGGGCAAACGACAAGGCAGGCAAGAACTGTAGCAGTGCTATACCCAAAGCGGCGATAAAATTTACAGGATGCTTCATGGAGGATGTATAAATAAACTTTTCTAGATAACAATGTATGGAACGCTTCGCAACTCCGGTAGCCTCGGCCTGCCTAAACCACCAACTATACCCCCCGGCCAATAGGTGAGTACTTTTACGTTAACTCGAGAATATAGCGGTTATTTCAAAACTCAAACAGCCTTATTCCATAGCTTGCTTTGCGCTCCACGCCTGGGGTAGCGGCCCTTCTTAAGCTGGGTCGCGTTTTCCCGCTCGGCACTGTGTAGTTGAAGCTGCCGGGAGTAGGGTTAAGTACGCATTTGGTTGAGCAATATGCTTCTATAAATCATTCGGAGTAACAGTTACAATTTCCTTGACTGTTTTTAGCCTAATGTCGTTTGTCAGAAAATACTTTGCTTCATTTGTTACAGCTGTTGCAACTTGGATAGAGTCTGGTGTTTTTAATCCATATTTTGCTCTTAATTCAGCTGCTTTAACTGCGACAGCCGCTGTAATTTCAACTAATTCTATACCTAATGCTTCGGATAAAATGCGTTGAAATTGCTCAACTAAATCTTGCCGATTCAATTTCATTGGTTGAACGAGAACTTCCAGAAGCGTTAGCGTAGAGGTAATGAATGAAAAGTCACCATTATCATAAGCGGTAAATAGTTTAATCAGACTTGTTTGGTAGACTGTATTACCTTCTATAAAATAAATTAGCGGGGCTGTGTCCAGAAAGACTTTTTGTGATTTGAACTTTATTAGTCCCATTGTCTCTCATTCTCCACATACTTATCTAAATCCATATTTTCCCAAATTTCAGAGCCTAGCCCATTAATTGAGGTCAGTTTCACCTGCTCTTTTACCACATTCTCTTTTTTGATCAATGAGATTACCCTTTCCAATAAATTAATTTTGTCCATATAATCAAGCTGCCTTACCTGATTAAGTATAGTATCTATATTTACCGTTTTTGCTGCCATGCTTTTTTCATTTAAAAACTCTACTAATATACGAGTTTCATTTCTTATGTATTTTGCCGCTAACGTCTTGTGTATAACGTGTGCGAGGCTGTCATCCGAAGCATAAGGTATAAAACCTTGTTGTAGGATACTATCTTGTTGTAGGATACTATCTTGTTGTAGGATACTATTTTTAATTTAGTTCATCGGTTAAATGGATGTATACATCTCCTAAAATTTCAAGATGTTCAGCCGTCAAATGAAAGTATTTAGGGTTCAAGTAATTTATTTCACAATTGTCGAATCCCTCTCCAATTTTAACTGAGTTCTTGATAAAGAGATAGTGGCAAATTTCTCCATCCACAAAGCTTGAGGCTAAATCTTTAATAAGGCCTTTCTTATTTTCTTGAGTCAAAGAGAAATTGAAGTTCTGGTCAACATACTTCTTTATTGCCTGCCCCTTCTTATTTTCAGGATTAGAAGCTGTTTTAAAACCTATTAAGGCCTTTTTAACATAATAGAGATCATCGCCAAATAGACCATGCTCTGGGCATTGACTCTGTCTTTCTCATAGTCTTTGCTCAGGCGTCTTGC
>NZ_JAKVIR010000002.1 GCF_022601975.1 Pontibacter sp. E15-1 | reverse complement strand
GTATACGAGACCCGTACGTACAGTGGTGTGTGAGGCGCACCCCGTCAGCTAAAGCTGGCGGGGCCGTCTACACGATTGGCAGGAGCCTTTTTATTTTAATAATTTTGATTCAATTTCACTAAGGTTATTTCTCTTCAATGCTTTGTTTACAAGATGAATAATTTTTACTCTTGAACTATTCAAATAGTCGCTAATTTTAAACTCCCAATTTTGTCTAAACTCTAAATAATTATTTTCCTGAATTATATTTCCAAGCTTTATCTGTTGAGTAACAAAGTCCCTAATCTCTTGTAAAATTATTTGAGCTCTATTTAAGTTATCTCTATCTTCTGGATTACTTAAATTATCCGGTGGAAAAGAAGAAGATAAAGGATTTCCTTCTCTATCATTCAATTTACCCGTTGAGAAAGCCTTTTGTGTATCCGATATTGCTTTTATAAAATCCTCACAATTATTTTCAACATAAAATTCAGTGCCAAAAGCGGGTCTATCTAATGCATATTTTAATAGCGTTAGAATATGTTTGTCTTTATTATACTGGTCGAAGGTTCTTAAAGTCTTTTCGTAGTAAATGTACTGCAATTCAGAATGTCGATAAATTTCTTCCTCAAAATCTTCCCAAGTCCAAATGCTAATTTTAGGTAAGTTTTTGCTTTTTCTACTAATATTTAAAGCGTTTATGTGATTTTGGATAGTTGTATCTCGAAATGCTGTAGTAGCAATAATAAAATTATCTAAAGTAGGTTCAAACGTGTCGGCTAAAGCTACTTCTTTATCAATTACATCTATTTTAATTTCTGTAACAATTTTTTTAGAGCTGGCTTTTGCATTTGACTTGTGTTTACATTGAATTGCAGTAACCTTATTATTGCTATCCCATCCAAAAATATCAATTCCATTTTGGCTTTGCCCTAGGCGTCCATAATTATCAAAGTCACCTCCAAGTTTAAGGCGAGCTAAGTCTTTTGTCAACGTTTCGAAGTCCTGCCAAGTCTTTGGTGGTGGAAAAGAGAGTGTCATTTTTATTTTTTAGGTTACTGCCAACTACCTCGAAAGCGTGAACATACGGTTATGGGCACTATGTACGGAGCTGCAGAAGCAGGTTTTTACAACTTATCGTTTCCAAGTGCAATTGCGCTGCTGCGACCGCGTGATTACATTTTGCACATCTAATATATCAGAATTTCCAAACATTCCAGCGGGCTTGCGATATTATTTGTGGCAACTGGTGGAGTGTATATATCGGTGGTCCTGACGGCCAATTTGCGCAGATCTCTGACTCCATCACGAACTTAGGCTCATACTCCAGGGCAGTGCCAAATGAGAAAATTGCTTGGGGCAAGCTGGGCAAAGACACGCCAAAATATGTGATTAAGTCAGACGCGACGATTGTTGCTCCGCTTATTTTCGCCCTTGCATCTGCTATGTAATTGGCCAAGAATTTATTCATTCCTATATTTGAGGGCTGCTATACTACATGGCAGCCCTTTTTGTTAATAATGTCCTATGAAAACAATTTTACTCTCTGCCCTTTGCCTTATAAGCCTTGGCGCTGCCGCGCAGTCCGGCTTTAAGAACGGCTATTACACCACACAGGCCGGCGACACCGTGCAGGTGCAGATCCAGGATGAAAACTGGATCAGGAACCCGAACGAAATCTCTATCATGCAGCAGGGCAAAACCCGCACGCTTACGCAGGCCGAGATCGCTGGCTTTGGCTTAGCGCAGGGCGATGTATACCGTAAATTCACCGTGGATGTAGATGCATCGCCTTTAAGCCTAAGCAACATGGCTGTCAATCAGCCAGCAGTTATACTGCGCGATACCGTATTGCTGCGACTGTTAGTTAGCGGGCCGGCAAACTTATATGAGTTAAACGACAAAGGAGGGAAGAGGCACTTTTACATCCAGAAAGGCAATGAGGAGCCGAAGGAACTGATGTACCGCAAGGTTAAAAAAGAGGTGGACGGAAAGCGCATGGTTGCTACACAGGAGCTCTACAAGGGTTTGTTGCTCGTGTACTTATCCGACTGCGGTGTTACAGAGCGCTCGGTGCATTCGACTTCTTTTAAAGCTGAAGCACTGACCAAGATCATAAACAAATACAACAGCTGCGTGGAGCCGAACCAGGAGGAGTATGTTGCTAAAGAAGAAAAGACGCGCTTGCGCTTCGGGGTAACCGCGGGTCTTGGGGTAGCGACGTATACTGCTCATAACGAGGGAGATTATAATGAACTGGTAGGCAGCAATTTTAGCAGCATGAACCCCAATGCCGGGTTAATTATAGACATGGTGCTTCCGCGTGGTTACGGCCGGTGGGGTGTATCCTCTGAACTCGCTTACAAGACGTATAAAATGAGCGGAGATTACAGTGAGAAGTCTTCTTCGAGCTCCTATTTAGACTATAAAACTACGTTTGATTTGCAGTATGCAGCATTAAATATGCAGGTAGTTTATACCATGAAGGGCGATAGCAAGCTCAGACCATTCCTGAGCGCAGGATTGGCTATGAATTTTCTGGTGGGTGATAAGAGCAACCAGACATCAACCAGAAGCCAGTATGGCATTGTTCGTGAGTACGAAAACCCACCGCTAGAGGAAATGCGAAAGCTGGAGCAGGCGATCCTGCTTGGGGCTGGTATAAACTACAGTCAGTTTGTTGTGTCGGCAAGGTATGAGCGTGGAAACGGCTTCTCGCCATACATCGGCCTGAATGTGATAAAGTCGGCAAGCACAGTACAGCTTTCCTATCTTTTTAATTAACTGATACAGAAGTCGCCTCAACCTGGGGCGGCTTTTTTAATTGATCAGCTCTCGCTTCCCGAACTGGAAGGCATCTTCCTTGAGGTAGTACTCGCCGCACTTCTGCATGATGGTCAGGTTGTCCAGCGTAATTTCCCAGTTAAAATTGAAAGTTCCCAGAAAATTCAGCACAGGCCCGAGCAGCTCTTGGGTCGTGTCGCCCAAGGCCAGGGTGATGTGGGGCAGCCACAGTTTAGGGTTATAATAGACACCCATCTCTGTGCTCATCTCGGAAATATCGCGGTGCAGGCGCTCGTGCAGGTTGTTGAGGGGAGGAGTACGGAGCACAGGTATAAAAATGACTGGATTCGGCCCCGGAAACACGCCCAGCCCGGTGGTCCTGACAGTCAGCTTGCGCGTTTCCAGGCAGGTAGACTCCAGGTATTCCTTAAATTCCTCCATGTCCGGTACCTCTGCCGTCAGGGCCGTCAGGTGCGGGTAAGGGGTAATTTTCACGCCGCTAATGCCAAACTTCTTCTCCAATTGGTCAGTAAGGTCCGAAACGCGCTCTGTGGCAGTCTTGTCTAAAAGCGAAGCAATCGCAATCATAGGGTATGGCTTTTAGTACGTCTTTAGGTGTGGGCAAAATGGCTCGCACAAGACACAAAGATATGAAACGTGCCGGTTTTATTATTGTTTAGCCCGGTTCACTTTTTCAGGCGGCATCCAGGGCCGCGTGTTTATATCGTTACACCGTATGCACTCATTAGCTCCCGAGTTGTCATATTCAACCCTGAATGTGCTGTATGTAAGGCAAGGTTGGCCGAAAAAGGAGAAGATGTCTTGCCTGCTGAAGGCCTGAATGCAGCGCTGCCAGGTATGGATTGGGCTGCGCTTTTCAGAGACGCGCAAAATTAAGTACCTTTGTGGTTTCAGAAGAAGCTAGCACATGATCTCGATCAATAATCTCAATTTCCATTTCGGCAGCCGCCCCATGTATGAGGACGCCAACCTGCACATCAAGCCAAAAGACAAAATCGGGCTTATTGGGCTGAACGGCACGGGCAAATCCACGCTCTTGCGCATCATTGTGGGGGAGTATAAGCCAGACAGCGGGAGCATCCAGATGAGCAAAGAGACCACCATCGGGTTTCTGAACCAGGATTTGCTGAGCTACGAGACGCACGAGAGCATCCTGTCGGTGGCGATGCAGGCTTTTGCCGAGGCGATGCACCTGCAGCAGGAGATCGACAAGGTGCTGGTGGAGTTTGAGAACAATTTCCACGATGATCTGGTCAACAAGCTGGCGCACCTGCAGGAGCGCTTTGAGGCGCTGGGAGGCTACACGATGCAGGCCAGCGCAGAGGCGATTCTGGAGGGACTTGGCTTTTCCACGCAGGAACTGCAGCAGCCGCTGGCTACCTTCTCCGGAGGGTGGCGGATGCGCGTCATGCTGGCCAAGATCCTGCTTCAGAAGCCGTCGCTGCTGCTGCTGGATGAGCCGACCAACCACCTCGACCTGCCCTCCATCAAATGGCTGGAGTCATACCTCGAGCGCTTCGAGGGAGCCGTGGTGATCGTGTCGCATGACCGGGAGTTTCTGGATCGCACGACCAATATCACCGTGGAGGTATCCAACAGCAAGCTGAATTTATACCCCGGAAACTACAGCTTCTACATGGAGGAGAAAGTGCTCCGGAATGAGATACAGCAGGGCGCTTACGAAAACCAACAGGCACAAATAAAGCAGGCGGAGCGGTTTATCGAGCGTTTCAAGGCTAAGGCAACCAAAGCGAAACAGGCCCAGAGCCGCATGAAGCAACTGGAGCGCATGGACCGCATTGAGGAGGTGGCCCCGGACGCCGCGAAAGTTAACTTCAGCTTTAAGTTTAATATCCAGCCGGGCCGCCACATCTTTCGCCTGGAACATATGAGCAAGAGGTTCGGCGACAAAGTGATTTTCAAGAACACCAACGTGCACATTGAGCGCGGCGACAAGATTGCGCTGGTGGGGGCCAACGGAAAAGGCAAGTCCACGCTGCTGCGCATCATTGCCGGCACCGAGGAAATAAAGGGCAACCGCGAGCTGGGTCATAACGTGATCATGTCGTTCTATGCCCAGCACCAGCTGGAGTCGCTGAACGTGGAGAACGAGATTTTGCAGGAGATGCAGCAGGCCGGGTCTAAAAAAACAGAGATGGAACTGCGCACGCTGCTCGGCTCTTTCCTGTTTACGGGCGACACTGTTTTCAAAAAGATCAAGGTACTGTCGGGAGGAGAGAAAAGCCGGGTGGCGCTTGCCAAAACGCTGATCTCGGAGGCTAACTTCCTGATGCTGGATGAGCCCACTAACCACCTCGACATGCAGTCCGTCAATATCCTCATTCAGGCGCTGGAGCAGTATGAAGGCACATTCGTCATCATCTCCCACGACCGCTTTTTTGTTGAGCATGTGGCCACCAAAATATGGTATATCGAGGATTATGAGCTGAAAGAATACCCCGGCACCTACCACGAGTATGATGCCTGGATGGAAAAACGCGAGAAAGAGAGCAAGAAGTCTGCGGTGGAAGCGCCAGAGCAGAAGCACGAGGAGAAACCGAAGGTTGTGCGCGAGAAAAGTGACTTTGTGCAGCTGACCAACCAACTAAAGCTCGTCAACAGGCAGCTTCGCGACACCGAGAACGAGGTGCAACAGCTGGAGAAAAAGCGCGCAGAGTTTGAGAAGCAGCTGTCTGACCCGAACGTTTTTGGCAACATCGAAACCTTGCAGGAGGTTACGCAAAAGTTTGAGGCCATCCAGCAGAAAATTGACACAACGCAGGGGAAATGGGAGGAACTGATGCTGGAAGTGGAAGACCTTGAGGCAAAAATTGCAGACTGATCATTACCGTCGCACGATGTGATTCCCATACCATACAGTATACAAGAGAGGCCCCGGAAATTCCGGGGCATCTCTTGTATACTGATTTACGGCTTGCTGAAGGCGGCGGCCCTACTTTTCATTTTGATAGACCGTTACGCTGAGTGGGGGCAGATGAAGCTTCTGACCGGCTTTGATGCGGGTTGGCACCTTGGTGGCGTTCTCTGCATCTTTTGTTGGCATCCACTTTTTCTCACCTGAGTGTAGCACGCGCTCCCATCCTGCGGCATGGTCTGGCAGGGTATAAACGATCTCTTTCTCAGACAGGTTGAACAGGCATACCAGCTGCTGCTTGTGGTCATGGGATTGCCGCAGCAAAACCATACCTGACTGGCCGATAGCCTGCGCCGCCACATCCACCTTGTTGAAATTCTGTAGCGCTGGCATGTTACGGCGGAGTTGGATCAACTCCCGGTGCCAGGCCAGGAGGAGTTGGTGATTCGGCTGTTGCCTTTTCTCCCACTGTAGCTTCGATTTCAGGAAAGTGCCCTCTTTTTGCGGGTCCGGGAAGTCGCCTTTCTGAGAAAAATCGGCAAACTCATTTTTACGGCCTTCCTGCACTGCCTCGATCAGCTTCTTGTCTGAGTGGCTCACGAAGTACATGAACGGGGTATCCTCGGCATATTCCTCACCCATAAACAGCATCGGGATGTAGGGGGCCAGAAGCACTGCGGCAGCGGCCAATTTTAGTCTTTCTGGCCCCACCAGCACCGACAGGCGCTCGCCGTATACCCTGTTGCCTACCTGATCGTGGTTTTGCACGAAGTTTACGAAATGGTTGCCCGGCACGGAAGCGGAAGACCTGCCAAACGTCTTTTTCCGGAATTTGACGTAATCGCCGCTATGCACAAACCCGTCCGTGAAGGCTTTCGCCAGCTGCTCCACCTTTCCAAAATCCTCGTATGATTTCCGGCCTTCAGCGTCTAGCAGCACATACAGCGCGTGGTGAAAATCATCCAGCCATTGCGCGTTAAACCCAAATCCGCCCACTTCCGGGCTTTTCACTACTTTGGGGTCATTCAGGTCGCTTTCTGCGATCAGGTAAAAGGGCTTCCCGGTTTGCTCGGTCACTGCCTGAAGCTTGTTCTGCAGCAACTCCCATACCGATACTGCTCCCTTATCAAAGATGGTATGGATGGCATCCAGGCGCAGCCCATCCACATGGAAGTGCTCATACCAGTACAAGGGGTTGTTGGTGAAGTACTCCCGCACCCCATCCGCGTATGGGCCGTCGAAGTTGATGGCGTCTCCCCATGGCGTACTGCAGGCGTCGGTAAAATAAGGGCCAAACTTCCCAAAGTAATTTCCCTCCGGGCCCAGATGATTGTACACCACATCCAGGTATACCGCTATACCGTTGGCATGGCAGGCGTTCACGAGCTTTTTCAGTCCGAGCGGCCCGCCGTATGAGTTTTGCACGGCATACGGGAAAACCCCGTCGTAGCCCCAGTTGCGGTCGCCGGGAAACTGCGCGACAGGCATGATCTCGATGGCGTTCACGCCGGTCTCGCGCAGGTCCTTCAACCTCGGGATGATGGCCTCGAAAGTGCCTTCGGGAGTAAAGGTGCCCACATGCAGCTCATAGAGCACCAGTTCCTGCATTGGCAGGTTGTTCCAGTCGGTGTCGCTCCAGGCATATGCGCCATGATCAACCACTTCTGAAGGCCCGTGTACCCCCTCGGGCTGGTACTGCGAAGCCGGGTCCGGGTACGATTGCTTGCCATCCGGCTTATAGTAATAGCGGATACCCGGTGAGGCATCCTCTATCTCAATTGTAAAATATCCCCATTCGGCTCGCTCCATTTCAATCTCCCGCTCCTCGGGGAATGTCAGGTGCAGCGTCATGCTCTTTTTTTCAGGTGCCCATACCGTAAAGCGGCAGCGTCCGTTCCCCTGAAGTTCTGAACCTACTGTTTTCATTTATTTTAAGACATGATTATTTAACGGAAACATAGTTCTCCGGCAAAAAGAATAGGAAGAATTGATGGCGCTAATCCAGGAGGATCAGAATCCCTTCGTCGCCGGACATACTGATGTTCTGCTCCACGCGCGCGCCTTCGCGCTCAGGGTCTGTGGCCAGCACGATGGTACCTGTATAATTGGCGTGTTCGGGCCGGAACAGGCTCGGTCTATGGCTTAGGTTCAGGAGCACCAGATACTGCCTGTCTTCATGCTTGCGGATAAACGTGAGCAGCGACCCTTTGGTAATCACCGGAACGTAGTCGCCGATGTGCAGGGCTGGTTCCTCCTGGCGCATCCTGATCAGGCGGCGGTAGTAGCTCAGCATGCCATATTCGTCTTCTTTCTGCACCTCCACATTTACCCGCCTGAAGTTATCGGGCAGGCGCAGCCATGGTTTGGTGTCTGAGAAGCCGGAAAACTCTGAGGTGTCCCACTGCATGGGGGTTCGGGCGGGGTCTCTGCTCAGGTCCTTGTCGGGCATGTTCAGTCCCTGGGGGTCCTGTACTTCCTCAGGGGGTATGGGCACGTCGCGCATCCCGATCTCATCGCCATAGTACATGGTGGGGGTGCCCCGGAGCGTGAGCAGGAGCATGGCGGCCACTTTGGCCTGCGAGTAGCCTACACGGCTGGTGATGCGCGGTTGGTCGTGGTTGCCGATTACCCAGTTTGGCCAGCCGCCCGGAGGTATGGCTCCCTCGTACTCGTCGATGTGCAGCGAGAGGGTGCGGGCGTTCCAATCCTGGTTGACAAGCATAAAGTTGAAGGGGAGGTGCGCTCCATTGTTGTCGCTGCCGTAATAGGTCACCAGCCGATGGACAGGCAGGTAGATCTCACCGATCATCATGCGTTCGTCATACGCATCCAGCACCTGCCGCATTTTGGCTACAATGTCGTGTATCTCCGGCTGGTCTGTGGAGTAAGCGGGCACAAGCTTCTCGTAGGTAGCCATGTGCTCCTGATACTCAGGATTTGGCGGGTTGTCGCGCAGTTCCTCATCCTTCACCATATGCCACATCACGTCCACCCGGAAGCCGTCAACCCCTTTGTCCAGCCAGAAGCGCATCACGTCGAACATGGCTTCCTGCACCTCGGGGTTGCGCCAGTTCAGGTCGGGCTGCTCCTTCAGGAAGGCGTGGTAGTAATACTGCTGCGTGTCCTCATCCCATTCCCAGCCGCTGCCCCCGAAAACACTGAGCCAGTTGTTGGGTTCGCTGCCGTCTTCTTTGGCGTCTTTCCAGATGTACCAGTCTCGCTTGGGGTTGTCTTTGGATGAGCGCGACTCCAGAAACCAGGGATGCTCGCTGGAGGTATGGTTTGGCACAAGGTCGAGAATGAGTTTCATGTCGCGGCGGTGGATTTCCTCCAGCAGCCTGTCAAAGTCGTCCATGGTGCCGAACAAGGGGTGTATGGCACAGTAGTCCGCGATATCATACCCATAGTCAGCCATGGGCGAGGGGTAGATGGGGGAGATCCATACCGCTGAAACGCCGAGCCACTGCAGGTAGTCCAGCCGTTGAATAATCCCGTTCAGGTCGCCGATGCCATCGTGGTTGCTGTCCTGAAACGAGCGCGGGTATATTTGATAGATAATGCCTTTATGCCACCAAAGTGGTTTCTCTTGTTGTGTGTCCTTCATAAATCTGAGCTGCGTTGATTTTTAGTCTTGGTTGTACGGAGCAGATCACGCGAGGATATTCAACAAAACAGAATAAGGTTTTAAACAGTGGCTATGCCAGGGGGGTAGGCTCACTAAAATGTGATGACTTATATTCTGTGCCAGAATAGTACTGTATACCTCCATAAAGCAACCTAAAAAATCTCCATAGGGGTATAGCATGGGCTGATTTAAAAGGATGGCAGCAAGCGGGCGACTGCTAGTACTAGACCAATATAATTACCAGAATTAGCAATTGTATTTACATGCTTAAAAACGCCTGTTATACCTCATTTCTAATTCTTAATGTCTAATTTTTAATTTGGCATAGCACTAGGTATAGGTATGGCAGCGTCAGAAAACCACCGTCATGCTCATGGCAGCGGTTGAGGTTCCGATTTGCGGCGTGAAATACATTTTTGTCCTTCGGGCGCGGAGCTTTTGAGAGGCGATGTCATACACATGGTTCACCACTTTGGCGCTCACGTAGCCCACAGCCGCCCCGGCCAGCACATCCGAAGCCCAGTGCATGTTGTCGTTCACCCGGGACAGGCCAACCAGCGTGGCCACACCATAGGCGATGGGGGGCACAAGTTTGTTGTCTTTGTACACGGTGGCCACCGAAGTAGCCACGGCAAAGGCCGTCGAGGTATGGGAGGAGGGAAGCGAGGTGTTTCCGGAGTTGCTGAAAGGCTTGTCGAACAAGTGGTTCTCTGTTGTGTTGGAAGGGCGTTGCCGGGCAAACATGGCCTTCAGGGTGCTGGTGGCCACTGCGTTCGTGACGATGCTCCCCAGCGAGAGGATGCCCACTTTCTGCAGTTTCTGGTCTTGTGCCACAATGCCGCCGAGCAGCGCCGCGCCCGCAAGCGGAGCCAGGTTCCGTTGGCGGCCAAGCGGCTGCACCACATTGGCAATGGTGTTGGCGGCAGCGCCGCGGTGGCTCTGCGTGAATTGCTGCAGCGGCTCATCCGCCACCGAGAACACAAGCACAAAGGCGGTGGCTCCTGCCGTGATTAAAGCTGAGCTTTTGAGAAACGGTGTTTGCAAGGGTTGCCTCCTGAGCGAAGGAGGGGCAAAGAACGTGGAATCAAGGGGATAAAAGTGGACCGTGGGCGTGGGCACGGCAGGCAATTCCTGTGCTTGGGATGGGAAGCCGAAATGGATCAGGAAGATCAGCAGAAAAAGAATACGAAGGATGGAAGGGGAGTGGATTTTGGAGTTCGCCATGGCAGCCTGCTGAGTTTAAAAGTTTCCTATCTGTATACTTAGAGACTGGTAAGCTATTTTAATGGTTCATTTTGCGTGTATGAATGGGTGTTTAATTTTCAGGAAAAAACTGAAAGGTATGGAAAAATCCAGCAGGGAAGTTTGGCCTCAACTATGTTAATCGGTTTCTGGTACCGGACATGCCAAGCAGCCTGCAACGTACTTTGAGTGAAGCACCTAAGGCGTTTGCCAGGGAGCTGGAGAGATAGAGTAACAAAAAAAGCCGCGCCATCAGAAGATGGTGCGGCTTTTGCACTTGTAGCGGGGAGCAGAATCGAACTGCCGACCTCAGGGTTATGAATCCTGCGCTCTAACCATCTGAGCTACCCCGCCGAATTGTGGTGCAAATATAACAGTTAGTTTTTGAAACAAACAAATTTTGATTTGAAAAAAATATTTTAAATTCCCGATATATAAACAGTCAGAAATAAAGCTTATACTTACTCAGACACTTAGACGATCCATCATGACGAAAGCTACGAAGACTAAATTTGTTCGCGAGTACCCGATCAATGCTTCAGCCAAGCTTCTGTATCCTTATCTCTCTACCCCCGGCGGACTTTCGCAGTGGTTTTGCGATGACGTGACGATAGACGCAGACAAAATTTACAATTTCCTTTGGGACGGGCGCAACCACTTCGCCGAGTTGACCGGCCACCGCACCAATCGCTCTATCCGCTTCCTATTCCTGGGCGAGAACAAAGCGCACCTTTCGGATGCCTCCTACATTGACTTCTCTATCGAATCGAGTGACCTGACGCAGGAGCAGTACCTGAAAGTGATGGACTATACCAGCGAGGAAGACATAGAGGAGCTGGAGGAGCTTTGGGAGAACCTGATGCAAAATCTGCGCGAAATAGTGGGGGGGTAGCAGGTTTCCGCCTGCGGCTGCCTATCTTTGCATGGTATTTGAGAGCCTAAGGCAAGGGTTAGAAGCTGTGGCGCCTGGCCATACTGCCCATTGTTGCGCATGAAAAAATTAGACAAGCTTATTTTAAAGGCCTTTTTTGGGCCATTCATACTTACTTTTGCTGTGGTGGAGTTTATTCTGCTCACCCAGTATATGCTTAAGTACCTCGATGAGCTGGTGGGTAAAAACCTGGGCGGGGAGGTGTTTGGCGAACTGCTCTTTTACTTTAGTATCAACATGGCGCCGGTGGCGCTTCCGCTGGCCGTGCTGCTTTCCTCGCTCATGACCTTTGGCACCCTGGGGGAGCACAACGAGCTCACCGCCATCAAAACCTCCGGCATTACCCTTACCCGAATCCTGCGGCCTGTCTTCATTTCAGTCACGCTGCTTACCGTCGGGGCCTTCTTCTTCAACAACAACGTGGTGCCCAAGGCCAACCTCAAAGCCTATAGCCTGCTCTGGGACATCCGGCAGAAAAAACCTGCCATGAACTTTAAGGAAGGCGCTTTTTACAATGGCATCCCCGGCTACAGCATCAAGGTAAATAAGAAGCTGAACGACGGCCAGACCCTGGGCGACGTGATGATTTATGACCACTCCAAGGGCGGCTCTAATACCACCGTCATATTAGCGGATTCGGGGGAGATGTACATGGCCCACAACGACAGCTACCTGATCCTTGATTTGTTCAGGGGCAACACCTATGTGGCCCAGAACACTGAGTCGTTCCGCAACTCCAACGATCAGTTTGTGCGGCAGCAGTTCGACGAGAGCAAGATCATCCTGAGCATGGCCTCCTTCAACCTCAACCGCACCCGCGAGGAGTTCTTCTCCGAAAACAAGATGATGAAGAACATCACGGAATTGAACATCGTGACGGACTCGTTGCACCGGTATAGCGCCCGGGAAGTAAAGTTTTTTGCCCCCAACGTAGACCCTTTTTACAGTTACTTTAAAGCAGACACAGGCCATGTG
This sequence comes from Pontibacter sp. E15-1, assembly GCF_022601975.1. Classification (GTDB taxonomy): domain Bacteria; phylum Bacteroidota; class Bacteroidia; order Cytophagales; family Hymenobacteraceae; genus Pontibacter. The sequence continues at coordinate 258,725 of NZ_JAKVIR010000002.1, read as the reverse complement.
AAAAACGGCCGCCGCCTGAGCGACCTGCCCGACCCAGCAAAGATTAAGAAGAAAGAGCTGCCCGCCCCGGACATGAACGTGCTGTCGCTGGCCACCAACAAGGCCCGGAACATCAAGAGTTTTACAAACAGTTACGTTGAGCGCATCAAGAACACGCGACGCGAGGCGAATAACTACGAAATCGAGATCTGGAAAAAATTCACCCAGTCTGCAGCCATACTGATCATGTTTCTGATCGGGGCGCCTTTGGGGGCCATCATCAAGAAAGGCGGACTGGGGGTGCCGGTACTCATCTCGATCCTCTTCTTTATCCTGATGTATGTTATGTCGATACTCGGCGAGAAATGGGCGCGGGAAGGACTTGTGGAAGTGGGCGTCGGCCTTTGGGCGGGAAACTTTATCCTGCTGCCCATCGGGTTGTTTTTCCTGAACCAGGCGCGCAACGACTCTAACCTGCTGGAAGTTGACTTCTGGCGCAAGCTGATGACGCGTTTGCGGCGCAACAAGCTATAGGCGATTTGGTATATAAACATTAGGGAAAAGTTTTTTTGTTTAAGTATATTATATACCTTTGTGGCTTGTATAGTAATCTTTGCAAGATAAAAACAGATTGATATAATTACGCAATGAGATTAACCACCGAAGCGAAACAAGGAATTTTCGAGAAGCACGGCTTTAGCAAGTCTAAGTCTGACACAGGTTCTGCAGAGTCGCAGATCGCGCTGTTCACAACACGCATCGCCGACCTGACGGAGCACCTGAAAATTCACAAAAAGGATTTCAGCACACGCCTGGGCCTTTTGAAATTAGTAGGTAAAAGAAGAAGACTTCTTAACTACCTCATGAAAAACGATATTGAAAGATACCGAGCAATCATTGCTGAGTTAGGTATCCGTAAATAAGCTATCAAGCCTTAGGGAATCTCTTCACACAGAGATTCCCTAATCTTTTTTAGTGCCACTCTTTCCTTCCTCAATTGCCAACACCGACAGCGGCCACAATGGGTAGCCCTGTCTTTTTGATGTTAACGAAAAACTGAAGATGCCTTACAACGCGATTAAAAAAACTATTCAGCTTCCGGATGGCCGGGAGATAACAATTGAAACAGGAAAACTTGCCAAGCAGGCAGACGGCTCAGTCGTAGTTAGGATGGGGAATACCATGCTTCTGGCTGCCGTTGTTTCTAACAAAGACGCCCGCGAGGGGGTAGACTTCCTGCCCCTTTCTGTGGATTACCAGGAGAAATTTGCCTCTTCAGGCAAAATCCCGGGTGGTTTCCTCCGTCGCGAGGCCAGACTCTCTGACTATGAAGTGCTCGTGTCTCGCCTCGTAGACCGCATTCTGCGTCCGATATTCCCGTCGGATTACCACTCAGAGACCCAGATGACCATCAACCTGATCTCTGCCGACACCGAGATCATGCCGGATGCGCTTGCTGCTTTGGCGGCGTCTGCCGCGCTGGCCGTTTCGGATATTCCTTTCAACGGACCGATCTCTGAGGTGCGCGTAGCGCGTATAGATGGTAAACTGATCATCAACCCGAACGTTTCTGACTTGCAGCGTGCTGACATCGACCTGATGGTGGGTGCTTCTATCGACAGCGTAGCCATGGTAGAGGGTGAGATGAACGAGGTTTCTGAAGAGGAAATGCTCGAAGCCATCCAGTATGCACACGAAGCCATTAAAGTGCAGTGCCAGGCGCAGATCGAGCTTTCCGAACTGGTAGGCAAGACGGTGAAGCGTGAGTACTCCCACGAAACACACGACGATGAACTTCGTCAGCGTATATATGATGCCACGTATGCCCAGACATACGAGGTTGCCAAAAGGGGCAGCGCCAACAAAAATGATCGTAAGGCTGGTTTTGCCAGCGTGCTGGAAGGATTCGTTTCTTCACTGCCCGAAGATCATACCTACGACATGGGCATGATTAAAACCTACTACCACGATGTGGAGAAGGAAGCCGTTCGTGACATGATCCTGAATGACCGTGTGCGTTTGGATGGCCGCCAATTGGACGAGATTCGCCCGATATGGTCAGAAGTGAACTACCTGCCAGCTACACACGGTTCCGCCGTATTCACGCGTGGCGAAACGCAGTCGTTGACCACGGTAACTCTTGGAACGAAGCTGGACGAGCAGATGATCGACAGCGCCATGGTTTCCGGCACAAACAAATTTTTATTACACTATAACTTCCCAGCCTACTCTACAGGAGAAGTTAAACCAAACAGAGGCCCAGGCCGACGTGAGGTAGGACACGGTAACCTGGCGTTGCGTGCCCTGAAGAAAGTGCTTCCCCCGGAAGATCAAAACCCATATACCATCCGTATCGTTTCCGATATCCTGGAGTCAAACGGCTCATCTTCTATGGCAACCGTTTGTGCGGGTAGCTTAGCCCTGATGGATGCCGGTGTACCTGTAAAAGGTGCCGTTTCTGGTATCGCCATGGGTCTGATCACAGATGAGAAAACCGGCAAATTCGCCGTGTTGTCTGACATCCTGGGAGACGAAGATCACCTGGGAGACATGGACTTTAAAGTTGCTGGCACAAAAGACGGTATCACCGCCTGCCAGATGGACATCAAAGTACAAGGCTTGTCGCATGAGGTGCTGACGCAGGCGCTAGCTCAGGCAAACGCAGGTCGTGCGCACATTCTCAACGAGATGGCCAAGACGCTTGCCGCGCCAAACACCGACTACAAGCCGCATACACCGCGTTCGTTTAACATGGTGATCGACAAGGAGTTCATCGGTGCCGTGATCGGGCCAGGCGGTAAAGTGATCCAGCAGATCCAGAAAGACACCGGAGCCACGATCATCATCGAAGAGAAGAACGAGAAAGGCCACGTGAATATCTTCGCCAGCGACCAGGATGCTATGAGCACTGCCGTTGCCCGAATCAAGGCCATTGTGGCCATGCCCGAAGTAGGCGAGGTATACATCGGTAAAGTGAAGTCTATTCAGCCTTATGGCGCGTTCGTAGAGTTTATGGCCGGAAAAGACGGCCTGTTGCATATTTCTGAGATCAAGCACGAGCGCCTTGAGACAATGGACGGCGTTCTGGAAATTGGCGAGGAAGTAAACGTGAAGTTGATTGATGTAGATAAAAAGACGGGCAAGTTCAAGCTGTCCCGTAAAGCCCTGTTGCCAAGACCAGGCGCAACAGAACAAAATCAGTAACATCATACCAGTATAGAACTCTTGGTGCCTTGTATTGGTTAAATACATGGTACCAAGAGTTTCTTACTTCCCGCAAGGGGCGACATCTTGACTTTATTTAAAAGATGCCAGAACTTTGCGCGATTTTCTAGTGTTACGTCACCGGGCCTAATTTATTTTTTACATTTTTGGAATAACAAAATACTCTGATGAGACAACTCAAGATAAGCAAACAGATTACAAACCGCGAAAGCCAATCGCTTGACAAATACCTACAGGAGATTGGTAAAGTCGATTTGCTTACTCCAGACGAAGAGGTGTCTCTGGCACAGCGAATTAAAGAAGGAGATCAGTTTGCACTTGAGAAATTAACAAAAGCCAACTTGCGATTTGTGGTGTCGGTGGCCAAGCAGTATCAGAACCAGGGCCTGTCTTTAGGTGACCTGATCAACGAGGGAAACCTCGGTCTGATCAAAGCGGCCAAGCGCTTCGACGAAACCAGGGGCTTCAAATTTATATCTTATGCCGTTTGGTGGATCCGCCAGTCTATTTTGCAGGCTTTGGCCGAGCAATCCAGGATTGTGCGCCTTCCTTTGAACAGGGTAGGTTCTCTAAACAAGATTTCCAAATCCTTCTCTGAGCTTGAGCAGAAGTTTGAGCGTGAGCCTTCGCCGGAAGAGATTGCAGAAGTACTGGAGCTAACAACCGCAGAGGTTGTGGACACCCTGAAAATCTCGGGTCGCCACGTGTCAGTGGATGCCCCCTTCGTGCAGGGCGAGGAAAACCGTTTGTTAGACGTGCTTGAGAACGACGACGAAGAGTCGCCGGACATGGGCCTGATGAACGACTCACTGCGCAAAGAAGTGCAGCGCGCGCTGTCCACGCTGACAAAGCGCGAGGCAGATGTCATCACCCTGTACTTCGGGCTGAACGGCGAGCACTCCCTAACCCTCGAGGAAATAGGGGAGAAGTTTAACCTCACGCGTGAGCGCGTGCGCCAGATCAAGGAAAAAGCAATCAGAAGACTGCGCCATACATCCAGAAGCAAGGCCCTGAAGCCTTACCTGGGATAAGCATTTATTTAAGGAAAGTATAAGCCCTGGCCAAACAGCCGGGGTTTTTGCTTTGTTACCCTCCCAAGCATGCAAATTGCGGTGCTGATGCAGGCAGAGGCACAGAAATTTTGTATGTTTGCAACCTGATTTCTTTTGAAACAAAATTAAAATGGAAATAGAAAAAGTAAAATGCCTCATCATCGGTTCGGGGCCTGCTGGGTATACAGCAGCAGTATACGCTTCCAGAGCCGGTCTCACTCCTGTGCTATACCAGGGTCTCCAGCCTGGCGGCCAGCTGACGATCACGAATGATGTTGAGAACTATCCGGGTTACCCTCAGGGGATTAACGGCCCGCAAATGATGGAAGACTTCAAGGCACAGGCCGAACGGTTTGGCACCGATGTGCGCTACGGCATCGCCACCGCAGTGGATTTTTCTTCCAAACCCCATAAAGTGACGATTGATGACCAAAAGGTAATTGAGGCCCAGACGGTGATCATCTCGACGGGTGCGTCGGCCAAGTGGCTTGGACTGGAGTCTGAGGCCCGGCTAAACGGGAGCGGGGTGTCTGCCTGCGCCGTATGCGACGGTTTCTTTTATCGCGGGCAGGACGTAGCCATCATTGGAGCCGGTGACACTGCCGCTGAGGAGGCCACTTACCTGGCAAACCTGTGCAAGAAGGTATACATGATCGTGCGCCGCGAGGAAATGCGCGCTTCCACGATTATGCAGGAACGCGTGAAGAACACACCTAACATAGAGATTCTGTGGAACTCTGTTACGGACGAGATTCTGGGAGAGCAGACCGTGGAGGCCGTGCGTGTCAAGAACGTGGTAAACGGGGAAACACGGGAAATTCCGATTGCTGGTTTCTTTGTGGCCATCGGGCACAAGCCAAATTCCGACATCTTTGCCGACTACCTGAACCTGGATGAGAACGGGTATATCCGAACGATTCCGGGAACATCCAAAACCAATATCGACGGCGTGTTTGCGTGCGGCGACGTGCAGGACTTTACCTACCGCCAGGCAGTAACGGCGGCAGGCACCGGATGTATGGCAGCACTGGATGCAGAACGGTATCTTGCGGCCCAAAATTTGCACTGATTTTTCGTCTGTCTCAACGCTGCCGATTTCTGTGCAGTTGCGGGAGGCTACAATAAAATGGCTTGCCAGAAGTTTATTTAAGCAGAATCAAGTGCTGAAACTTGCAGCAACGCCCATCAGGAAAACCGGATGTATAAAATCAAATTACCTACTTTCTTTCTTTCGCTCATGCTCTTCCTGCTCGTTTCGGCTGGAGGTGCATTGGCGCAAGGCACTGTTAAAGACCTATTTAAGGTAAAAACGCCCAAGATTCAGTATGTCCGACCGGATACTACCATACTCATCAAGTATGAGGACTTTCCGGATGAGGGCTCCGATGCCGACAATTCCGTCTTTTTCAACCCAAAGAAAGAGCTCTCCATTGTGAGTGAGGATACCTCTGAACTGGATTTGGGGGAACAGCACATCGTGGAGATGTCGGAGGAGATGTTAGTGGATTCCAGTTGGATTAAAATAGCGGGGTATTATTCCATCTGGGACACCCGAAACCTGAATCCATACAAGATGGACAGCCGCCAGCTAAAGGATACCGTCGAAATCAAGCTATACGACCTGTCGAGCAAGCGCAACTACAACATGCCACTGGAGAAGACGCCGATCACGAGCCATTTCGGGGCGCGCGGTTCCCGTTGGCACTATGGCACCGACATCGACCTGAACACCGGCGACTCCATATTTGCGGCCTTCGATGGGGTGGTGCGGATCAACAAGTGGGACGGAGGCGGCTACGGGAACTACATTGTGGTGCGGCACTACAATGGGCTTGAGACGTTGTATGGGCATATGAGCAAGCCCATAGCGGAGGTCGGGCAGTATGTGCGTGCCGGAGACCTGCTGGGGCTTGGCGGCAGCACCGGGCGCAGCTCTGGCCCGCACCTGCACTATGAAGTGCGGTATCAGGGCAACCCCCTGGACCCCGAAAACATCTACGACTTCCCAGATTACCTTCTCAAGGGAGAGAGCTTCCAGATTACCTCGGCGCTTTTTCGGTATTCCAATGCATCCCGAGGAGGTACTTCCACGGGTCGGCGCGCCGCATACCACAAGATCAGGAGCGGCGATACCCTCTCGGCGATCTCAAAAAAGTACGGGGTATCCGTGAGCCAGCTCACCAAACTCAACGGCATCAGTTCGCGCTCAACGCTGCGTGTGGGAAAATCATTACGCATACGATAACATAAGACACACATGAAATTAGACATACTGGCTTTTGCCTCCCATCCGGACGATGTGGAGCTGGGCTGCGCGGGAACGCTGATTGCACACATTGCCGCAGGAAAGACCGTTGGCATCGTGGATTTAACAAAGGGCGAGCTGGGCACGCGCGGCACGGCGGAGATCAGGCTGCAGGAAGCGGAAGACGCCGCCAAAATCATGGGGGTGTCTGTGCGCGATAACCTGGGCCTGGCTGACGGCTTTTTCAGGAACGACCGCGAACACCAGCTGCAGGTGATAGAGAAGATCCGGAAGTACAGGCCTGAGATTGTGCTGGCCAATGCCGTGCACGACCGCCATCCCGATCACGGGCGCGGCTCTGAGCTGGTAACCGAGGCTTGCTTTAAGGCAGGACTGAAAATGATCAAAACCACAGGAGAAGACGGGGAGCAGCAGGAGGCGTGGCGCCCCAAAGTGATCTACCATTTTATACAGGACCGCCTGATTACCCCTGATATTGTGGTGGACGTTAGCCCTTTCTGGGAGAAGAAAATGGAAACCATCCGTGCCTTTCGCTCACAGTTCCACAACCCCGACGATGCGTCTCCGAACACCTACATCTCGTCTCCGGAGTTTCTGAATTTTATTGAATCAAGGGCACAGGAGTTTGGCCATGCCATTGGCGTAAAATACGGCGAGGGCTTTACTGCAGACAGGCTTGTGGGCACACGTAATTTATTTGATTTGATATAAGCCTGTGCTCACTTCATCCAAGGGGTATAAAAAGGTCCTGCATTGTAATGCAGGACCTTTTTTTGTGGATTTAGGTTCGGTTTCTGCGCCAGTTGGAAGTGGAGGTCGGCACATTGCTAGTTTCTGCGGTATCGGGCTTTTTGTTTTCGAGGAGCAGCGCAGCCAAGGCAACTGCGATTTCTTCTTCTTCGATTCCGGGTTTTTGCTCTAGCACGCTAGGGCTAAAGTAGCGTTCGATGAACTTCGTGTCGAAGTTTCCGCTCCTAAAAGCCTCGTGCTGTAGCACATATGCGCCAAACGGCAGGGTCGTCTCGATGCCTGTGATTTGATATTCGTCAATCGCGCGCAGCATTTTGGCGATCGCCTCTTCGCGGTCCTTGCCAAATGTCACCAGCTTCGCGATCATGGGGTCGTAGTAGATCGGGATGTCCATACCCTGCTCAAAGCCGTCGTCCACCCGCACGCCCTGGCCCTGCGGGCGGGTATACGTCTCAAGCCGGCCAATGTCGGGCAGGAAATTGTTGGCAGGATCTTCAGCATACACGCGCAGTTCCAGCGCATGGCCGTTTATCTGCAGGTCTTCCTGCTTAAAGCCCAGCGGATGCCCTTCAGCGATCTGGATCTGCTCTTTCACCAGGTCCAGGCCCGTGATCTGCTCCGTTACCGGGTGTTCTACCTGCAGGCGGGTGTTCATCTCCAGGAAATAGAAATTCAGGTTCTCATCCACCAGGAACTCCACCGTACCGGCTCCCACATAATCGCAGGCTTTGGCCACGTTCACGGCACAGCGCCCCATTTCCTCGCGCAGGGCAGGGGTGAGGACGGCCGAAGGGGCTTCCTCGATCACTTTCTGGTGGCGGCGCTGAATAGAGCATTCCCGCTCAAACAGATGCACAATGTTGCCGTGTGTGTCGCCCAGCACCTGGATTTCGATGTGGCGGGGAGAGCCGATGTACTTTTCGATGAAGACGGCCCCATCGCCGAAGGCGGAGGTCGCCTCGCTGACAGCCATTTTCATCTGCTCCTCAAACATTCCCACATTCTCCACTACCCGCATCCCTTTGCCGCCGCCGCCTGCGCTGGCTTTGATGAGGATTGGGAAGCCCACCTGGCTGGCAATCTGCTTGGCTGCCTCCACGTCTGTAATCGCCTCCTCGGTGCCGGGCACCATCGGGATATTGTATCGGGCCACAGCCGCCTTGGCCGCCAGTTTGCTGCCCATCAGCTCAATGGCCTCCGGCGAGGGGCCGATAAAGATAATGCCCGCCTCCTGTGCTTTGCGGGCAAAGCCGGCGTTCTCGGATAAAAACCCGTAGCCGGGATGGATCGCGTCTACCTGCAGCTGCTTGCAAACATCAATGATCACATCGCCGCGCAGGTATGATTCGCTGGACTTCGGGCCACCCACGCACACGGCTTCGTCGGCAAAGCGGACGTGCAGCGCGTTACGGTCGGCCTCACTGAAAATAGCTACTGTTTTGATACCCATTTCCTTGGCTGTGCGCATCACGCGCAAGGCAATCTCACCCCGGTTGGCTACCAGAACCTTCTTTATTTTTTTCATAGAGGAGCATCCTGTTGTTTTGCTTCAAAGAAACATTATTACGGGGAAAGTAAAAAGAAAGGGCCTAAAAAGCTTTTGGAGGCGGCAGACATATGGATTGTATATGATTCGAATAAACCCTAACTTTGCGCAGCCTTGTGCATATATGGATCGCACTGTAAAAGGCTGACATTACGTTTGAAACTATCCTGAAAACCTAATTATTACACAAGTGGATTTATTTGAAAAGTTGTTGTCCAACAGAGGCCCCTTGGGAAGCCACTCACATTATGCGCATGGCTATTTCACATTCCCTAAGCTGGAAGGGGACATTTCGCCGCGCATGAAGTTCAGGGGCAAGGAAGTGTTAACCTGGAGCCTCAACAACTACCTTGGCCTTGCGAACCACCCTGAGGTGCGCAAAGTTGACGCGGAAGCCTCTGCCGAGTGGGGTATGGCCTACCCGATGGGTGCCCGTATCATGTCTGGTAACTCCAACATACATGAGCAACTGGAGGCTGAGCTGGCTGCGTTTGTGCAGAAGCCGGATGCCTTGTTGCTCAACTTCGGATACCAGGGTGTGGTTTCTATCATAGACGCCCTCGTAGACCGCCACGATGTAATAGTGTATGATGCCGAGTCGCATGCCTGCATTATAGACGGTGTGCGCCTGCACCAGGGCAAACGCTTTGTGTATGCCCACAACGATATGGAGAGTCTGGAGAAACAGCTGGAGCGTGCCACGCGCTGGGCTGAGAACACGGGCGGCGCCATCCTGGTGATCACAGAAGGCGTTTTTGGTATGTCCGGCAATTTGGGCAACCTGAAAGACGTGGTGGCCCTGAAAGAAAAATTCAACTTCCGCCTTTTTGTGGACGATGCGCACGGTTTCGGTACCATGGGCGACACAGGGGCTGGCACCGGGGAGCACCTGGGCTGCCAGGACGGAATCGATGTATACTTCTCTACCTTTGCCAAATCCATGGCCAGCATTGGTGCCTTTGTGGCATCCAACGAGCAGGTAGTAGAGTACCTTCGCTATAATATGCGTTCCCAGATTTTCGCTAAGTCGCTGCCGATGCCGATTACGGTGGGTGCGATGAAGCGCCTGGAGCTGCTGCGTACGCAGCCTCAGCTGAAAGACAAGCTTTGGGAGGTGGTAACGGCCCTGCAGAGCGGCCTGCGCGAGAAAGGGTTTAACATCGGCACCACCGAGTCGCCGGTTACGCCCGTGTTCCTGAATGGCCAGATTCCGGATGCCACTCAACTGACCCTGGATCTGCGCGAGAACTTCAGCATCTTCTGCTCGATCGTGGTATACCCTGTCGTGCCGAAAGACGTGATCATGCTGCGCCTTATCCCAACTGCCTCGCATACCCTGGATGACGTGAAAGAAACCATCGCAGCGTTCGAGAAAATTGCACAAAAGCTAGACAAGGGCTTGTATTCAAGTCCGGCTGTACCCGCTTAAATGGCTTTAAAGGCCTATATTAAAAATCCTTAATCTTTGCTAGTTTTCATTAAATGTGTATATTGGAGCTAATAAATCAATTGTTTCACATAATCAATAGCTCAAATGAACAACAACTTCAGCAAACTCAAGGATTTAGTAATGTCACTGGAAGGCGACTTCGAGAAGTTCTATGATAAGAATAATGCAGCTGCAGGTACTCGCGTACGTAAAGGCATGCAGGATCTGAAAAACATGGCTCAGGACATCCGTAAGGAAGTTCAGGATATGAAAAACAGCACTGAAAGCGCTAAATAGGTAAACTCCCTGGTGAGTATTAACTAAAAAAGGTGGCCATATCGGTCACCTTTTTTAGTTAATATGCTGTTAATTAGTTAGTTAACGCTAACCAGATAGTAGTTCTTTTTTCCTTTCTGCACCACCAGGTACTTGCCTTGCAGCAGTTCATAGGTAACGGCCTCATCCGGGCCCTGCACCTTTTCGCGGTTAATGCTCACGCCGCCGTTCTTGATCATGCGCTTGGCTTCGCCCTTCGACTCGAAAACCTGCCCGCCTGTAATCTCAGACAGCAGGTCGGTTACGGTGCCAGCGGCCGTGTACTGCTCCCTGCTCACCTCAATCTGCGGCACACCTTCGAACACAGACAGCAAAATATCCTCCCGAAGGCCCTTTAAGGTCTTTAAATCGCCTTTACCAAATAAAATTTCTGAAGCTTCTACGGCTGCCAGGTAGTCGGCCTCGGAGTGCACCCGAATTGTAACATCTTTAGCTAAGGCTTTTTGTAACGCGCGTTGGTGCGGTGCCTGTTTGTGCTCTTCGGCGATGCGGTTTATCTCGTCCTCGGGGAGGAGGGTATAAACTTTTATCAGCTTTTCGGCTTCCTCATCCGACAGGTTCAGCCAGAACTGGTAGAATTTGTAAGGCGAAGTCAGGTTCGGGTCGAGCCATACGTTGCCACCTTCCGACTTGCCGAATTTAGTGCCGTCCGACTTCGTTACCAGCTTGCCCACCAGGGCAAAGGCTTTGCCGCCACCCATGCGTCGGATCAACTCCGTGCCGGTCGTGATGTTACCCCACTGGTCGGAGGCGCCCATCTGCAGTTTTGTGTTCTTGTTTTTATAGAGATGGTAGAAGTCATACCCCTGGATGAGTTGGTACGAGAACTCTGTGAACGACAGGCCCTCGGCACGGTCGCCGTCCTCGTCGGCGCTGATGCGCTTTTTCACGGAGTCTTTCGCCATCATATAATTCACGGTAAGGTGCTTGCCAACCTCACGCAGGAAACCCAGGAAACTGAATTCCTTAAACCAGTCGTAGTTGTTCACGATCTCGGCTGAGTTCGCCCCGGCGTTAAAGTCGAGGAACTTCTCTAGTTGCTGCTTTATACCTGCCAGGTTTTCCTGCAGCACTTCCTCTGATAGCAGGTTGCGCTCCGCAGACTTCCCGGAAGGGTCTCCTATCATACCGGTGGCACCGCCAACCAGGGCAACAGGCTTGTGGCCGGCGCGCTGCAGGTGCACCAAAAGCATGATGGTGGCCAGGTTACCGATATGGAGTGAGTTGGCTGTCGGGTCGAAACCGATATAGCCGGTGGTCATTTCGCTTGCCAGTTGCTCTTCAGTGCCTGGCATAAAATCGTGGAGCATGCCTCTCCATCGCAATTCTTCAATAAGATTCATGTATTGCTTATTTCGTCTGTTCTAGGCAAATATATAAAAGAGTTCCCAGTTTGTGGCGACGAAGGTGCAGTGGCATTCGAGTCAAATGTTTATATTGTGTTGACTCTATGTGAAAAGTAGACGCTTATGCTGCTTTATATAAAGTGCAGATAGTAGGGTACTCCTGTTAGCAGCTAGTTGTCATTAATTATGAAGAACATTTTTCGATTTAGAAAATTACAGTTTAATTGGCAATTTGGTTTGGCCCTTATCCTCTTATTTGGAATAACTCGCTTTTTACTTGTTCTGGAGGCTAATCGAACTGGAAACTACAATTTTACTTCAATAATATTTGTGATTATGGTGCTCACCCCATTTTTGCTTTTATCAAAGAAGGGGCGTGAGTTAATTGGTATAAAAGGGACAAAAAACCTTAAATGGCTAGGCAGTTCATTTGTACTAGGAATTTTTGCATCTACAATAATATTTTTTCTTGGAGAATATCTTTACCAAAAATCTATAGAAAATTGGTTTGTGTATATCTCAAAATCATATAGCAGCATCCCCATCGATCAACTTAAAGGAGATAATAAACTATTCTTTTTTGCAATGTTTGCGGGAATTGGAATGACCTTCAGCCCGATTGGCGAAGAGCTATTATACAGAGGACTAATCCACCAAAGTTTCGTTCCTAAATTCGGAAATAATAAAGCGTCAATTTTGGACAGTTTTGCATTCGCCATTGTTCACTTGGCTCATTTTGGAGTTGTATACGCCAGCGGAAGTTGGAAATTCTTGTTTGTTCCTGCTATTTTATGGATGACACTAATGTTCTTGATCAGTAGGCTATTTTTTTATTGCAAAACAAAAACGGAATCAATTTATGGCGCTATTCTTAGCCACTCAGGGTTCAATTTTGCAATGACCTATTTCATATTCTACTATATCCTGTAAATAATTAATGACAACAACACAACCTATAAACAATACGGGGTTCGGGATTTATCCAAAGGTTTGAGCAAATTGATGATTGCTATTTGAGTGGTAGTAAGTAATCGCCTATTTGCTCCCGTACTGTTCATATCGAAACCGTTGGTGTCAAATAGCAGTCAACAAAAAGCATACAGTTTAACCAACTAAAAAATCTACACGATGTTCAAAATGCTTTGCTTTTTATTATTCATTACTGGTGCTGTAAATGCACAGGATATCACTATCAATTGGGTGAATAAAAACGCCTATCCTTTACAAGCAGATTCCTCTTCCAGTAACTACCACGACCTTCGGTTTTTATCTAAGGTGCTAAAAGATAAATCCATCATCGGTCTTGGTGAAGCTTCTCATGGTACACAGGAATTCTACTATCAAAAGAGACGTATAGTAGAATATCTAATTCAAGAAGCAGGTTATAAGATGGTTGCTTTAGAATCTCCAAGTACTACTATAGAACCCATTAATCAGTTTCTACAAGATGGTACAGGAGATATGAAAGTCATGCTGAAAGCTATGGGTCTTTATAATTCAGAAGAAATGTATAAACTATGTCTATGGATAATGACTTATAACAAAAACAAATCTGATAAAGATAAAGTCAAACTAATAGGTTATGATAGCGAAGAATATTGGGGAAATCCGTTTACGCGAGATAAATTAATGGCAGAAAGCCTTATTAAAGCACGTACAGTTCAGAATTGCAAAACTATTGTCTGGGCGCATAACTTACATATTGCGAAAGATACCACTATGGCTGAGTTTAAGGCAATGGGCTATTACCTTAAAAAGGAATTTGGCATCAACTTTTACGCTATTGGTTTTGACACTTACAAAGGAAGTGTGAATGTATTAAATAATGGAGAGCTGGAAAAGCACTACTTTAAAGGAAATGAGGATACATTTTCGAGTCTATTTGCTAAAGCTATATATCCATCGTTTTTTATAGATTTCACTACACAAGGCAATCCATTTATAAATACAGTTAATAAAATCACCAATATTTATTCTAATTGGAAAGAGCCCAATCCACTACCGATAAGACCTGGTTATGATTTTGAAGGGCTAATTTTTGTTAAAGAAACCTCTGCGTCAATTGGAATAAAATAACCAATTTAGAGACGTGTTATTTTATAAAATAGCAAAACAACTAATTTTAGTAATTGATAAACTCGTTGGTGGGGTTCTATGCGGGTGCGAGTTAATTAGGATGAATACACCTTTGCTATACTAGGCATTTGGTAAGGCTACTATAAATCAGGAGGGTTATTTTCTGTAGCAAAATTTGATTCTGTTGGTCAGTTGGCGCAGGTACAGATTTTGGGCCTGATGGCTTCATACATTCAGAGATAATTGGCTATGATGAAATCATGGAAAGTAAAGTAGAGAGAATGGAAAAGCTTACCAACTATAATCCTCCCTTGTATCAGGACACACGATAGCTATGGAGATATTAAAAGTAAAAGGGGACAGACAATCTGGTGCGGCAAGGATACCAGTGATACTTCGACGAACAGGGCTTGGTGAAAAAGATGTTATATATGAAGATGGATAGATGATAAGCTAACTGCATAAATCAAGCGAAAGCTTTTAAGTTAGGTAGAAGCGCTATTCTCATCCTAATGACCCATCATGTAAACTGGAAATTCGTAAACGTAAATCAGAACACTCTCGAAAAATTCCATGACACATTTGCAACTCTTTACTAAATTAAGTTCTCTTCCGCCGGCACTTAAGGCGGAGGTTAGTGATTTCATCGATTTCCTTTTAAGTAAGAAAAAGAAAGCCGTCAAAGCGAATAAACCTAAGTTTGGCTATACAAAGGGGCAATTCAAGATGTCTCCTGACTTCGATGAACCGCTAGATGACTTTAAGGAATACGTGCTGTAAATGGCTCTATAGTAAGACATAATTACTGCTAGCTTGTGGGAAATGGCCATAAAAATTAGTTTAAAAAAACTTGAATTTGCTGCATTTTCTGATTTAGCAAATATGATTGCTGAAAACGGCTTCGAATAATTGCCTATTACATTCGAGCATACATTGAAAGTTGCCGAGTTAGATTTTATAAATGGCGACCCGTTTGATAGAATTTTGATTGCACAGTGCCTAGTTGATCATCTCGCAATTATTTCAAAGGACAGCAATATAGCGAAATACCATGTCGAAGTACTGTGGTAAAATGCTCAACCTAATCCCTCACAAATACAATACTAGCCAACGTAGTTGCTGACTCATGAGCGAGCCGATTATCTCATACCATTTCCCCTTCATCTTCTCTGTTAAAGTATTAAATTTGCAGCAATCTGTAACAGCGCGAAGAAGCAGCTGTGAACTGTAAATTTTAACCTGACACCCATGTCCCATACCTCCGAAGGCATCCTGGAGCAACTCAAGAAGCGGCAGTATGCGCCAGTGTATTTTCTGCAAGGCGAAGAGCCTTACTACATAGACCTGATTTCGGATTATATAGAGGAGCATGTGCTGCAGGAGCATGAGAAGGGCTTTAACCAGGTAGTGATTTATGGCAAGGATGTAGATGTGGCCACGGTGCTGCTGCAGGCAAAGCGTTTCCCGATGATGTCGGAGAAGTCGGTGGTGATTGTGAAGGAGGCCCAGAGCATACAGGACATCGAGAAGGAGGAGGGGATGAAACAGCTGGAGACCTACCTGAACCACCCGCTGACCTCAACGGTGCTGGTGTTCTGCTTCAAGCACAAGACTTTAGATGGCCGGAAGGCCCTGGCGAAAACCATCGGGAAGCACGCCGTGCTGCTGACCACCAAGAAACTCTACGACAACCAGGTGCCTGCCTGGGTAAACAGTTACCTGAAACAGCAAGGCGTGCGGGCCACGCCACAGGCAGTCGTGTTGCTGAGTGAGTTTATCGGAGCGGACCTGTCCCGGCTGGCAAACGAGATCGACAAACTACTGATCAACCTGAAGCCGGGGGCCACGATAGACGAGCGTGTGGTGCAGGAAAACGTCGGCATCAGCAAGGAGTATAACATCTTCGAGCTGCAGTCGGCCCTGATTGCCCGTGATGCCCTGAAAGCCTACCGCATCATCCAATATTTTGAGGCGAATCCCAAAAATAACCCGCTCATACCCAACCTGTCGCTGCTGTTCTCTTTTTTCACTAAATTATTGAGTCTGCATACCTCTGCCGACAAATCGGAAGGAGGGGTGCGCAAGAGCCTCGGCAACCGCGGCTTCCTGGTGAAAGAGTACATGCAGGCCCTGCGCGTGTTCCCGTTGGCGCGCTGCGTCGACATCATTCACGGCATCCGGGTGGCCGACTTGCAGGTGAAGGGCATTACAGGTGGCGACATGTCCGACGCAGCCATTTTGCGCGAGCTCGTGTTCAAGGTGCTGCACCCGGTGCCCAGGGCCCTGGCCTCCTGAAACAAGTAATTTATCCACACCACACAATATTTTGGGGCAATTCCTAGTATATAGATTGCAGGCAATATTTATGCGGCGTAAGTGCGACAAGATTATCAAATTGTAGGTCGCTGCTAATCAAATTTTGTTAACTTTGGAAGAGGTGGCTATGGCTTCGGAAGAGGAGCCAAGGTTGGTTTGAAGGGATGTGTTTTTTAGAAGAACCCGATAAATTTGAAGGCCTGAGAGGGCAGAAAACAATATATGAAGATAGCGTACAAAATAGCACTTGCATCCGTACTTACAGGCGGCTCGCATATAGTAGCCGCACAGCATACGCAGGTTTTTAAGAATGAAGAACGGTATTATCATGAAGGGCTAGAGCTTTTTGACCGCGCCAAGTACGGCGCTGCCCAGGAGGCTTTTCAGAAGTACATCGATGTGATGGGCGATGACGCCAAAACAGCTGACGCCCAGTATTACTACGCGCTCAGCGGCCTATACCTCTTCCATCCGGATGCAGAACAACTGATCCTGAACTTTGCCAGCAACTACCCCTCGCACCCCAAGACAGCCCTGGCAAACTACGAGCTTGGCCTGTACTATTTCGAGCAGAAGGACTATAAAAAAGCCATTGAACTGTTGCTGCAGGCGCCCACGCATTTGCTTGGCATCAAGCAGAATAAGGAGCTTGAGTTTAAGCTGGGCTACTCGTATTTTGCCACCAAAGACTTCGATAACGCCAAAACCTACTTCGACAAAAACAAGACGACCGGCTTTCGGCAGGATGAGCATCGCTTTGCCTATGCCTCTAATTACTATGCCGGATACATCGCATACCGCAAAGGCGACTACGCCGCTGCCAAGGCAGACCTGAAGATTGCGGAGCAGAATGAGGCATACGCCGCCATCGTGCCCTATATGGTTACCGAAATCCTGTATAAGGAAAACGACATATACGAAGTGATCCGCTATGGCGAGGCGGCGCTGGCCAAATCGCCGCCGGTGCAGCAGACTGATGACATTGCCCTGCTGGTCGGGGATGCCTACTACCAGAAAGCCGACTACAAAACTGCTGAAAAGTATTTCCACCAGTTTGCGAACGGCAAGCGTACGCTTGAGCCAACAGTACAGTATAAAATCGCTTTCACCGACTTTAAGAACAACAACTACAAAAACGCGATAGCCAACTTCAAGGAAATCGCGCTTAAAAAAGATGCCCTAGGACAGAACGCAGCGTATTACCTGGGCCTGAGTTACCTGAAGGAGAACAACAAGCAGTTTGCCTTAACTGCCTTTGACCAAGCCAGAAAGAACGATCAGGATAAAGCCGTGACGGAGGCGGCCACGCTCAAGTATGCGCAGGTAAACTATGAGCTGGGCAATTTCAGAGAGGTGATCACCTCTCTGGCCGACTTCAACGACAAGTACCCCAACTCGGAGCAGGCAGAGGAGGCAGACAAACTGCTGAGCGACTCCTACTTCGGCTCGAACAACTACGCGGAGGCGATCCGCCACATCGAAAGCCTGCCCACCAAGAGCTGGCGCATCCTGCAAACCTATCAGCGTGTGACCTATTATCACGCCGTAAACCTGTTCAACGATGCCAAGTTCCCGCAGGCTGTGCAAATGCTGGACAAGTCGCTGCAGTACCCCTACGATAAGGAGGTGACAGCGTCGAGTCACTTTGTGAAGGGCGAGGCCTATTCTATCGGGCAGCGCTACAACGACGCGATCAACAGTTACGCAGCCGTGTTCCGAACCACCCCATCCACAAAGTCAGACTATTATACCAAGTCACGGTATGGCATCGGGTATGCGTATTTCAACACGAAGGAGTATGACAAGGCGCTGACCCACTTCAAAGCATACCTGGAGTCGATTCAGCCGAGCAACCCCAATTACAACGACGCCACGGTGCGCCTGGCTGATACCTATTATGTGTCTAAAAACTATGCCGAGGCCCTGAAGCTGTATGAGCGCGTGATTGCCTCCAGCTCCCCGGACCGCGACTATGCCCTTTTCCAGAAAGGCGTGGTGCTGAGCATCAACAACCGCAACGACAAGGCCAAGGAAGCCTTACAGGAATTGATTAACAAATATCCGAAGTCGCGGTACTTGGACGATGCCTACTACCAGATGGCAGTAATCGACTATGAGTCTGGCAACTATAAGGCGGCCGTGGCAGAATTCAGCACGCTGATCAATAACATGCCGCAAAGCAAGCTGGTGCCAAACGCGCTGCAGAAGCGCGGCACAGCCTACGCCAACCTGCGGCAAAATGACTTGGCCATTGCCGACCAGAAACGCGTGCTGGAGGAGTTCCCTTCCGCAAAAGTAGCCAGCGGCGCACTCTACAGCCTGCAGGAGGTGCTGGGCACTGAGAACCGCAGCAACGAGTTTGACGCATACCTGGACCGTTTCAAGTCTGCCAACCCGCAGAGTGATGCTTTAGAAAGCGTGGAGTATGAGGCAGCCAAAACCCTGTATTTCAGCCAGAAGTATGAGCAGGCGATTCCGAAGTTCGAAGCTTATCTCAAATCATACCCCAAGAGCTCCTTCGCGGCGGACACCCGTTACTTCCTTTCTGACTCATACCTGCGCCAGAACAATATCCCGGAGGGCCTGAAGCGTATGAAAGAGGTTATTAACGAGAACCGATCGGAGTACGTGAACCGTGCCGTGCAGCGCGTTGGGGATCTGGAGTTGGAGGCTAAAAACTACACCGAGGCCATCAAGTATTACAGCCGCCTGCGCGACCTGGCCTCTAACCGTAAAGAACAACAGACGGCCCTGATCGGCTTGATGCAGGCCTATTACCAGAGCAACGACTACACGTCTGCCAAGCGCTCGGCCAACGAGCTGATCAGCCAAGGCAACGCCTCGCTGAATGCCTACAATTCTGCGCTGCTGTTCCGGGCAAAGTCTACCTACGCCCAGGGAAACATGGAGCAGGCCCTAACGGAATTGCGCGAGACAGTCGCTTCGGCTGCCGATGTGAACGGGGCGGAGGCACAGTACCTGATCGCGCAAATCCTGTATAAGCAGAAAAAATACAAAGAGTCCATTGATGTGGCCTTTGGCTTCAACACCAAATACTCGAACTATGATTTCTGGCTCGGCAAAACCTTCCTGATCATCGCTGACAACTACACTGCCCAAAACGAGATGTTCCAGGCCAAGGCCACGCTCAACTCCATCATCGAGAATGCCCCTAACAAGGAGATTGTGGCGGAGGCGAAGCAGAAGCTGGCAAAGCTGGAAGGAAAATCCACTACAGACAACACACAGCAACTGCAGGAGCAGGCCCCGCAGCCAAGGCTGACGCCGCCCACTGATTCGCTGGAAATGCAGATGCCGAGCGATACCACAGACCAGCAGTAAGCAAGTACAACATCCGTTTTAGTTTAGAACAGAATCGTTATCATGAAGAATAAGATAAGATTAGCCTCCCTGGCCATTGTGATGAGTGTGGGGTATAGCTACCTGAACACGGTGCAGGCGCAAACCCAAGGTTGGGGTGAGGGAGCCAAACTGGAAGACGCCGAGGTAGTTGTGGAGAAGAACCGCGTGAACGAACTGCCCCAGGCTGCCCGTAATTTCGAGAAATTCCGCATCGACCCACCCTCTAACGAAGAGCGCAACGTGCGCTATCGCTTTTCGGACTACCGTTTGCCGGAGCAGGACATTGACTTGCAGATGCGCGTGCTGACCATCAAGCAGGACGAGCTGACGAAACTCTACGGCAATTACCTCAAGGCCGGACTCGGTAACTACGCCTCGCTCTACCTGAAAGGGTATTTCCACAACAAACGCAGCGAGACGTCAGACTTCGGCGCGTCGGTGAGCCATATCGCCTCTGCCCGGGGCCCTGTGGACAAAAGCAATTCTGCCGTGGCCAACTCCGCGATTACCCTGCACGGAGAGCGCTATGTGGGAGATTTTACCGTGGGGGGCAAACTGGACTACGGCCGCGACAAGGTGTTCTTTTATGGGTATGAGCCTGCAGTAGAGGGTGACCAGGAGGTGGATAAGGATACTATCCGTCAGGTGTTTAACCGTGTTTCTGCGAATGGGTTTCTGCATAACCAGACATCTGACGCCCCATTGCAGTACAAAGGCGATGTGCAGTTCCGGTATCTGAACGACCGCTTTGCCATGAGCGAGAGCAACCTCGCCCTGAAACTGCGCAGTGAGTATGGCATCGACGAGGAGTCTGCTTTTAAGACTGACGTGGATCTTTCTTTCCTTTCGCAGAAAGACTCCCTGAGCATAACCCGCAGTTTCTTTAAGCTGCATGCCGCCTACGAGCGCCAGCTTAACGCCGTCCGTCTGACACTGGGGGCCAAGGTGGCCTACACCGGGGATACCATTAACGATGCGCGCAAAGTGAATGTATACCCCATGGTGCGCCTGGCAGTAGAGCCGATTAAAGGCAACCTGTTGTTATACGCTGGGTTAGGGGGAGACCTGGAAAGGGTTACTTTATACCAGCTAACTCAGGAAAACCCCTGGCTGGCGCCGAATGCGCAGGTGGCTGACGTGAACAAAGGGCTTGAGGTATACGGCGGCATGCAGGCGAATATTGCCAACTATGTGCAGCTAAATGCGCGCGTGGCCTATCAGAACTTCCGAAACCTTTACTTTTTCAATAACTCAGTGGAGGACCCGGCCAAGTTTGACCTGCTGTATGACGACGGCGTGACCAACGTGCTGAATTTTTATACAGAGGCCTCCTTCAACTATTCCGATGAAATACGGTTGGGCGTAAAGGCTGATTATAATAGTTATAACATGGCTTCCTTAGAGCAGCCCTTCCACCGCCCCGAGCTCATGGCGAGCGTGTTCGGTACCTATAACTTCTACGACAAGGTTCTCTTTAATTCAGAACTTTATTATATTGGAAACTCATTTGGCCGGATCACCCGTCCGGACGGAACAACCGAGTTGCGCCAGACGGACAATATAGTGGATTTAAATCTGAAGGCAGACTATCGCTTTACAAACAATTTCACCGTATTTTTGATGGCCAACAACTTGTTCGGGCAGAAGTACGAAAGGTTCGTCAACTATCCGGGCAAGAGCATAAACCTGATCGGAGGCGTTTCTTACTCATTCTAACTGCATATGGTTGAAAAGTATATCAAGTCACTGCTCTATGACCACGACTGCGTCATCATACCCGACTTCGGCGGGCTGATTACGCGGTATGTAGCGGCCAGGATAAATCCGGTAAAGCATTCTTTTGCGCCTCCCTCCAAAAAGGTCGCCTTTAACGAGAAGCTTATACTGAACGATGGCCTGCTGATCAGCACGATCGCATACCACAACGGAGTTTCTAATGAAGAGGCGCAGCAACTTGTCGCCTCGTTCGTGCTACAGGCAAAAGCCCGTCTGCAGACAGAGAACCGTTTGGAGATGGCTGGCATTGGCATTTTCAGGTATAGTCCGGAGCATAAGATCGAATTTGAGTACATAGAGGGCGACAACCTGCTGGATGCCAGCTTTGGGCTGCCTGAGTTGGTGGCCCGCCCAATCCGGATAGAGGAGCCCGCTGTGTTGCGCACGCTTATCAAAGAGCGGCAGCAGGAGCATGCGGCGGAAAAGCAGCCGTTTCGTAAGCGTCTGAAGCGGGCCTACAACGTGGCGGCAGGTATGGCACTGGCTGGTCTCACCGGAGCCGCCTTATACTTTCTGTCGCTGCAGGCAGATTACAATTTGAGCAGCCTCAACCCGGTAACCTTATTTAATTATAGCCACGCCGCAAGCAGTACTGCAGCTACAGACAGATATGCTGCAGACTATGTGCCCTTTACGGCAGAAGAACAGGCGGAGGTATACAGCACCATCCTGTCTCAGTCAGATGCCGTGACCGAAGCACAGGAGGTATGGCAGACAATGCCCGAAGTCGCTGCTGAAGAGACTCCGGCTGAGGCGTTTAGTCCTGAAACCACAGCAGAAGGCACTGAGGAAGTGGTAAAAGCCGAGGCACCTGCAAAGGTAGAGGCCAAGCAGCCGGAGGCTCCTGTGCTTACAATTAATGGCCAGACCGGTCGTTCCTATATTATCATTGGCGGATATTCCACCAACCAGAATGCAGAGCTGAAACGGGACGCCGTGCGCAAGGAGGGACACGCCTCCAAAGTGCTGGTACCGGGTCAGAACAGTAAACTTTACCGCGTGTCGGTAGCGGATTTTGCCTCGGCAGATGAAGCGAAGGCTGCGCTCAGCGACTTTAAAAAATCATTCGGAGAAACAATTTGGGTACTTAATTATTAACATGACCTCACTCTTATTACAAATCACAACAACAGCCGCTGACACGACCACTGCATTGGTTGAAGGTGCCAAAGAGGCACCAGAATCTGTAAGGCTACTCGACCTGGCGCTTGCCGGGGGCTGGGCAATGATTCCGCTGGCTCTGCTTTCGCTGGCGGCCATTTACATTTTCGTGGAGCGGTTCCTTACCCTGAAGAAAGCCGCCAAAAACCCGGAGGGCTTTAACGAGCGCATCAAGAAAATGGTGCTGGCCGGCGACATAAATGGAGCCAAGATGCTTTGCGCCCAAACCAATACACCGGTTTCCCGCATGTTGGAGAAAGGACTTACCCGCATCGGAAACCCACTGAAGAACATCGAGACGTCCATTGAGAATGTGGGCAAGATCGAGATCAGCCGCCTGGAGAAAAATCTGTCTGCCCTGGCCACCATCGCGGGTGCGGCCCCGATGCTGGGCTTCCTTGGTACGGTAACAGGTATGATTGAGGCGTTTATCGCCATTGCCCAGGCTGAAGGCTCCGTGAGCCCGAAGCTGCTTTCGAGCGGTATATACCAGGCCATGGTAACCACGGCGGCAGGTCTGATTATCGGTCTTCCGGCCTATGTGGGGTATAACTACCTGGTATCCAAAATCGACAGCATTGTGCATGCCATGGAGTACTCGTCTATCGAGTTCCTTGATCTCTTACAAGAACCACAGCTTTAGCAATGAACCTTCGCTCGAAAAACAGGACAAATGCCGAGTTTAGCATGTCGTCGATGACGGACATTATTTTCCTGTTGCTCATCTTCTTCATGCTGACCTCCAATTTCGTGACGCCCTCCGGGCTTCCGGTGAGCTTGCCAAGCAGCAAGACCTCGGACATTGTGATGCAAAAGATAAGCGTGACCATTACCGAGGACTTAAAGTATTACTTAAACGAAAAGCAAATCCCCCTTGAGCAGATAGAGCCTCAGCTGACTGCCTTGTTGCAAGGAACAGAAGAAGGGGCCGTGGTGTTACACGTTGACAAGAGCGTGCCGGTAGAGTACCTGGTGAAGGTGGCCGGAATCGCCAAGAACCTGAACGCAAGCGTAACATTGGCCACAGTGCCAACTGAATAAAAACGGAATATGGCCATTGCCCCTTACCCAATAGAAGAAGAAGAGAAGAACAAGCGCATTGCTGCCGGTGTGAGCATCGGCATGCATGTGCTGCTCTTGCTTTTTCTGATTTATATGCTGGCCTGGAGCGCTCCCGACCCACCTGCACCCGAGTACGGGATTGAGCTGAATTTCGGCTTAGATGCTGTGGGAAGCGGGGATGTACAGACCCTGGCCACCCCGAACCCCTCCAAAAACACAGAGGACAGCAAACCAGCCCCAACGCAGCCTGACCCACTGCCAGACCCTCAGCCAGTGGCCAAGCCAACACCGCCTTCGCCTCCGCAACCCGTGGAAACGCCTAAGGTAACCACGACCACGGCCGAAGCCCCGGTATCGGTGAAGGAAGTAGTGAAGCCACAACTAAAGCCGCAGCCAACAAAGGAAGAGGCGAAGCCTCAGCCCAAGGCGGAGCCAAAGGAAGAAGTTGTTAAAAAGGAGCCTGAAAAGCCGAAGTCTTTATACCCCGGCAAGCCTACCAACAGTACAGGCAATGGCAAAAACGGTTCTTCAGATGCCGCTACCGGCAACAATAACGGAGATAACGACGGAGCCGTTGGCGACAAAGGCGATCCGGAAGGAAAAGTAGACGCCAAGTCACTTTACGGCAAAGCGGGTGGCGGCGGAGGCGGATCCTTGAACATGCCGGGCTGGCGCTATGACATTGAGCCCCGCAAAGACCCTTACAGCAATGTGACGGGCCTCGTCAAGTTCTCGATCAAGATCGACGCAGACGGAAACCTGGAGGGAATCACCGTGCTTGAAAGTAATGTGTCGCCGCAGGTGGTGGCCTGGTACAAAGAGCAGCTGCAGAAAACCACATTTAGCCGTACAGGTTCCGGCACCGTCAATTCCGGAGCCTCTGGCGTCGTGACATTTAGAATTACCTCGCGCTAAGCCGCGCCCAGTACCTTTACCTATGACCTATCAGGAGTGCCTTGATTACCTATACCAGCAATTGCCGATGTTCCAACGCATCGGCAATGCTGCTTTTAAGAAGAGCCTGGACAATATCGAAACACTTTGTGAAGCGCTGGGCCAGCCACAGCATCAGTTTAAGTCTATACATGTGGCGGGCACAAACGGGAAAGGCAGCAGCTCCCACATGCTCGCCGCCGTGCTCCAGGAGTCTGGTTACAAAACCGGGCTGTATACCTCGCCGCACCTGAAGTCGTTCACGGAGCGCATCCGCATAAACGGCGAGGAACTGCCTGAGCGCTACCTTATCGATTTTGTACAGCAGCACCAGCAGCTTTTTGAGCGCGTGCAACCTTCCTTCTTTGAGATGACGGTGGCACTCGCCTTCCGGTATTTCGCTGATCAAGAGGTGGAGGTGGCCGTGATCGAAGTCGGGCTTGGGGGGCGGCTGGATTCTACCAATATCATTACGCCGGAGCTGTGCCTGATCACCAACATTGGCTATGATCATCAAGCCCTTTTGGGCCATACCATCAGTGCGATCGCTTCCGAAAAAGCCGGTATCATTAAATCGGGCATTCCCACCGTGATCAGCACGAGACAGGAGGAGGCGCAGGAGGTGTTTGAGGCGAAGGCCGAGGAAGTAGGTGCGCCCATCTATTTTGCACCGGACCATTTCAGGATAGAGGTGACCGAAGCCACGCACGAGCGCCAGGTCTTGCAGGTATACCATGATGAGAAATCGTTTTTGCCCGGCCTGGAGATTGACCTGGCAGGTATTTACCAAAAACACAACTTACCGGGGGTTTTACAGGCTCTGGTGTTGCTGCACAAGCGCGGATGGCATATTTCCCATACAGCTGTGCGGAGTGGCCTGGCTAACACGAAGACTTTGACAGGACTTAAAGGGCGTTGGCAAGTGCTCGCGAAGCGACCCTTAACCATTTGTGATACAGGGCACAACGAGGATGGTATAAAACAAATACTGAAGCAGCTCAGGGGGATTAACGCAAGGCAGGTACACATGGTGTTTGGAGCCGTCAACGACAAGGACATCTCCGGTATACTGCAACTGTTACCTGCTGAGTATACTTACTATTTTTGCCAGGCCGCTATCCCAAGGGCTTTGCCTGTGGCGCAATTACTAGACATGGCCCAAACCGTCGGGCTGCAAGGCAATGGGTATAATACCGTAGCTGAGGCAATAGCGGCAGCCAGGGCAAATGCAGCCCCGGATGAGGTTATTTTCATTGGCGGCAGTACCTTTGTGGTCGCAGAAATTGAGGAACTTTAAAACTTCATGGGAAGATCTAAACTAGCAAAATTTGCTGCCATCGGGGAGCGGGAGAACGTGGTGGAGCCGGGCGACGAGCGCTATGGGCAACTGAAAGGAAAATGGCGTGCGCTCCATTTTGATAATAACAAGCCTTTGATTCTGGAAGTAGGTTGTGGCCGCGGTGAGTATACGGTGGGGATGGCGCGCCTCTTTCCGGAGAAGAATTTTATTGGGAGCGATATAAAGGGAGCACGCCTCTGGAAAGGAAGCACCCTAGCTGAGAGCGAAGACCTGAGCAATGTGGCTTTTTTGCGCACTTTTATAGAGCAGCTGGAGGATAACTTCGACACTGATGAGGTAGATGAAATCTGGATAACCTTTCCGGACCCCCGCCCGCGCGACCGGGATATTAAGCGACGGCTAACCTCACCGCGTTTCCTGAACTTATACCAGAAAATCCTGAAGCCAGACGGCATCCTGCACCTCAAGACAGACAACCTTGCCCTATATGCCTTTACCCTCGAGACGTTACAGCACGAACTAAAAGGAAAAATCAGAGATTTGCTCTATACTGACGATCTTTATACCTCTGATCTACAGCAACATACCATGAGTATTTATACCACCTATGAAAAGCGGTATCTGGCTGAAGGTGTGCCCATTAAGTACCTTCAGTTTCGGTTTAACTAAAGGTAACGTGAACTCTGGAATAGTTGTGCGTTAACTCGCTTTCAAATGAGTTTTTCTGCTTTGGATAAGTATAGTTTAGCTAAATCAGGGTAAAATGATACCCAGTTTTTCCGAGAGGCACCTTGTAGATGTTGCGGTGCCGAACGCAGTGAGGCAGCCTGAGCAGGGCGAAGGCAGCTTCAGCTACACAGTGCTGAGCGGGAAAACGCGCCCCAGCGGGCGTGGAGCGCACAGCAAGCTATGAAAATAAATAGTTCAAGATTAGAAGTAACCTACAGCTATTCCCGAGTGCATGATAAGAGCACAATGTTGGTCACCATCATCTACTATCAAAATAAAAGGCCCACGAATCATACAATCCGTGGGCCTTTGGTTTTGATGTACTCGCTGGCTAATTCAGCACGTCGTTATAGTTTGTTACTCTTCATCCAGTTAATGCAGCGCTCGAACCATACATCAGAGGTGGTGGGGTTATTCAGGCCAAAGCCGTGCCCGCCATTTTGATAGATATGGAGTTCGGCAGGCACGTTGTTCTGGAGCAAGGCTTCGTAAAAGACGATACTGTTCTGGGCTGGTACTGCTTTATCGTCGGAAGCATGCACCAGGAACGTTGGCGGAGTTTGTGGTGTCACCTTTTTCTCGTTCGAAAATTCAAGTAGCCGCGCCTGCGACGCCTCTTTGCCCAATAATTTGTCGAAGGAACCCTGGTGCGCGATGGCCTTGTCGCTACTGATCACGGGGTATAGCAGCAGCATAAAATCTGGGCGCACATTTGCCTCCTTCGCAGCATTGGGTAGATAAGATTTCTGAAAATGAGTTCCCACGGTAGCTGCCAGGTGCCCGCCGGCAGAAAATCCCATAATCCCTACTTTGTTTAGGTTCAGGTGCCAGGCCGTGGCGCTGTCCCTAATCATGCCGAGTGCCTGTTGAGCATCCTGAAGCGGTGCGATGGAAGGATCGGAAGACGTTTTGGCATCGGGCAGGCGGTACTTCAGAACGAAGGCGGCAATTCCCTGCTCTTTAAATTTTTTCGCTACATCATGCCCCTCATGGCTCGCAGCCAAAATGCCATACCCGCCACCGGGGCATATCAGCACAGCAGTGCCAGTTGCTATTTCGGGAGCCGGAAGATATACATATACGCTTGGCGTGCGCACATTGCTGATGCGCAGGATACCGTTTGTGGTTGCCGTTTTTTCCTCGTCAGGGCCAGGTTTCTCGTTTGGTATACCTTTGGTGTATAAAGGAAGCTCCACCGGAATTTTCTGGCCGTACGACGTGGCAAAAGGCATCAGCGTGATAATGGCGGCCAGGAGAGGGAAACGAAGTTTTTTCATGGGGTATAGGTTAAAAGTGATGCGACAATAATTGCACGCCATATAGCGCAGGGTATAATCTCAATTTAGTTTAGCAGAAGCATCATTCCTTATCAGAGGAAGTTTATACCCAAATATGTCAATACAATATGTTGCTATACAGTAATTTAGGTTTTACTGAATAAAGCGCCACTAAAAGCAGAGAATCTGCATTAGGCTTCCTCAATCTCCTCGAAAATATCCTGAAGTTCATCAAAGTCCTTCAGTCCGGGCTTGATCTCATGGCCTCCGTGCAGGCCAATCCCGGCAGGTTTAATTTTGCTCAGCGTGGCGTTGATGTTCGTTTTGTCGATACCGAACCCGATATATACGGTAAACTCCCTGGAGATGCTTTTCAGGAATTTCATGTTGGTTTCGTCCACTGTCTTGAAGTCGTCAGAGTACACGATAAACGCATGCACCACCGGACTGTATAACTCCATCATCTCCAGCAGCTCGCTCTCAACGGTGTCTTTGTTGATGAAGATCTTCTGGATGACAGGCCGGGTGATCTCCTCGATCTCATCGATCAGGTAAGGCGTGTCCAGCTGGATATAGTCAAGCCCAAAATCTTCGGCCATGTCATTGATCATCTCGGGCCGCGCACGGGTAAACTCCCCAGCCACCTTAACACCAGATATCCAGCCGGTTATTTCTTTCAGGGCCTCGGGTTGCATACGCTCAGGGTCGTCCAGCTTCAGGTTGAAACCGATGATATCAACCCCCATGCCCGCACAGTAGCGTGCATCACTCAGGTTGTTTATGCCATTCACTATCACAGAGGTACGTAAGCCCATGGTACTGTTGAATTATATAAGGTGATGAATTGCTTAATTTCAGAAATGTTACTCAAAGTAAATCCCATTTCCCGAACGATGCCACTTTTTTGCCTTATTTTTCTCCTAAAGGCCCATTTTGCCACAGCATTCGCGCCCGGGCATGCCCTTTTTTGCATTCCTGAATCTTTATAACTCTATAGTTGTTGCTATATTTGCATTATTAAAAATTTATTAAGCAGAAATACACTTTTTATATAGATGAGTAACAAAGGAAGGGTATTGGTAGCCATGAGCGGGGGCATCGATAGTTCGGTGGCCGCCGTGATGCTGCATGAGCAGGGCTACGAGGTAGTGGGGATGACCATGAAAACCTGGGACTATGCCTCCAGTGGCGCAAGCAAGAAAGAGACGGGCTGTTGTAGCCTCGACTCGATTAACGATGCCCGGAACATCGCCGTTCAGCTCGGGTTTCCGCATTATATCATCGACATCCGCGATGAGTTCGGGGATTTTGTGATCAACCATTTTACCGATGAGTATTTGGCGGGCCGCACGCCAAACCCGTGTGTGCTTTGCAACACGCACATCAAATGGGACGCGCTGCTGCGCCGTGCCGATCAGCTTGGCTGTGACTTTATCGCGACGGGCCACTATGCCAACGTGCGCGAGGAAAATGGCCGCTATATCATCTCTAAAGGGCTTGACGAGCACAAAGACCAGTCGTATGCGCTGTGGGGCATTTCGCAAAAGAGCCTGAGCCGCACTATCTTCCCGCTGGGCAAGCTGCACAAGTCCGAAATACGCCAGATGGCGCTCGACCGTGGGTTTACGGAGTTGGTGAACAAGCCCGAATCGTATGAAATCTGCTTTATCCCTGACAACGACTACCGCGGTTTCCTGAAGCGAAGGGTAGAAGGGCTGGAGGAGCGCGTGGCAGGTGGCAAGTTTGTGCTGGAAGACGGTACCGTCGTCGGCACGCACGAAGGCTATCCGTTTTATACCATCGGGCAGCGCAAGGGCCTTGGCGTTGCGCTGGGCTTTCCGGTATATGTGACCCGGATCGATAAAGACACTAACCAGGTGGTGCTCGGCAATTACGAGGACCTCGCCAAAAACGCCATGACAGTTGGCAAGCTCAGCCTCTCCAAGTATGAGGACCTTATCGACCGGCCCATCTCCACGGTAACCAAAGTACGGTATAACGACGGGGGCACGGAGGCCATCATAGAGCAGGTGGGCGATAAGATGAAGGTTCACTTCCTGACGGGGGTGCATGCCATTGCGCCCGGACAGGCGGCTGTCTTCTACGAAGGCGACGACGTGGTGGGGGGCGGCTGGATCGAGTCGAACTACAACCACGAATATTATAAACTGGAGGTGCTGCAATAATGAGAAAAGCGCTACTGCTCGTGCTCGCGCTGACTGGCTTTTTCGCTGGCTGTGAGGAAAAGTACAAAGAATCCGATCCGGAGGCGATGGGCTATGGCTATTATCCATTGGCCGTCGGCGATACCCGTGTCTATCAGGTCACAGACATCCAGTTCAAGAACGACGAAGGCGATACCCTGCGCTTTCAGATGCAGGAGCGCGTAGACACGACTTTCCTCGACCAGACCAACACCCTGAACTATAAGATTATACGCTCGGTACGGCCAGATGCAGAGAGTCCCTGGAAAGAGGACTCCGTACTGGTTGTTTCGCGTTCTGTCTCAAGCCTCCTGCTGACGCAGGACAACACCCGGTATGTGAAACTGGTGTTTCCGGTGCGAACCGGGAAGACCTGGCAAGGCGATGCGTATAACAACCACACTGTGAATATAGATCAGAAAGAGACCTATACCTATGCCGCCGCCGGAGAGCCTTACACGGTGAGCGACCAGACTTACGGCAACACCGTTACCGTGATTCAGGGTACCCCCACCAAAAACCTTGTGCAGCTGGACGAGCGCCGCGAGGTTTACGCTGAGGGCGTGGGCAGGATATACCGCATCTTCAACCGTGTGGTATACTGCAACGAAACGACGGGGAGCAATACCTGTCCGTTTGGCGAGGACTACAAGCTCGACGGGCATGAGCGGCACGAGGAGCTTATTTCATACTCAAGCAAATAGCAATGCGGCGGCTGCTCTTCTCCCTTGGCATGCTGTATTGCACAGTACTTTCTGTTTTCGGGCAGGGGGGAAGCCAGGCAGCGGAGGA
Source organism: Pontibacter sp. E15-1 (assembly GCF_022601975.1). GTDB lineage: Bacteria > Bacteroidota > Bacteroidia > Cytophagales > Hymenobacteraceae > Pontibacter. Next base: position 227,807 of record NZ_JAKVIR010000002.1, on the reverse strand, counting down.
GCAGAAACGACTGGTTTATTTCACGGATAAGGCCAACACCCCTTTTTCAATTTCGCAGCCACAGGATTTCCTGTCGGCAAAAGCCCTGGAGCGCCGGCAGCGGCAACAGATTCCGCTTTCGGTCCGCGACCTGCCGGTGGACCCGGCTTATGTGACTGCCGTGCAGAACGAAGGGGTACGGGTTCTGTATACCTCCCGCTGGTTTAATGCGGCCGTAGTGCAGTGCTCAGCACAAAAGCTTCAGGAAATTGAGGCCTTGCCTTTCGTCAAAAAGACGCGAACCCTGAACAGGATAGCCACCCCGGCCACGGAATTGAAGCGCAAATACCTGCAGGAAATGGAAGCCTTGCCCTATACCTCCAATGTGGCGCTGGGGCAGGGGGATTACGGCCTCGCCTTTCATCAGGCCAATATGCTGGGCGCCACGGAGCTGCATGCGGCAGGCTATACCGGCGAAGGGATGACCATCGCCGTCCTGGATGCAGGCTTTCCTGAGGTGAACACCCTGGCTGCTTTTTCCCATCTCTTTCAGGAGAAAAAAATAAGAGGCACGTTCGACTTCGTGCAGAAAGGGCAGGACGTGTATGGCGCAAATGCCCATGGCACTGCAGTGCTCTCAACAATGGCCGCCTACGCTCCCGGCCAGATGATCGGGACGGCTTACGCCGCAAATTACCTGCTGCTGCGCACCGAAGACGCCGCCTCTGAGCATCATGTCGAGGAGATCAACTGGCTGCTTGCCGCCGAGTACGCCGATAGCGCCGGGGCTGATGTCATCAACTCCTCCCTCGGCTATACCACCTTCGATAGCCCCTCCGTAAGTTATACCTACCAGGACCTGGACGGAAATACCACGCTTGTCGCCAGGGCAGCGGATATGGCCGCCTCCACCGGGATGCTGGTGGTGGTGAGTGCCGGAAACGAAGGCAACAAGCCCTGGCAGTATATCGCCTCCCCCGCAGATGCTGATTCCGTGCTGACGGTGGGTGCAGTGGATTCCCTGGGTATAAAGGCCGGGTTCAGCTCATTCGGCCCGTCTGCCGACGGACAGCTAAAGCCGGACGTGGTGGCCCTCGGGAAAAACGCCTATGTGCTCTCTTCGGCCGGTGAAGTGATCAAGTCCAACGGCACATCCTTTTCGGGGCCGATTATGGCGGGCTTTGCCGCCTGCCTCTGGCAAACGAACCTGGGCAGAACCAACATTCAGCTGATAGACCAGATTCGGCAGAGCGGAAGCAATGCGGCCATGCCTGACAGTGCGGTGGGGTATGGCCTCCCTACGTATGGCAAAACACTCAATGCCTTACCGGAAGCGCCTCTACCTGGCCACGCCTACATCACCAATCCTGTCAGAGACCAGCCTCTGGTGCTGGCGCTGAGTCAGGAACTCTGGAGCCAGCCTATGGAAGTGCAAATACTGGACGTAACCGGCAAGCAGCTTGCCCATCAACGCTTCGCTTCGGCGCAGCGGGAACAGGTGCTGCAACTGGCGCCGCATCAGCTGAAGGCTGGCCTGTATTTTTGCCGGGTGCGCTCTGGAAACCGGGTACTGACCCTGCGGTTCGTTAAACTGTAAGTGCCTGCCGGAGCGTCTTATTTTAAAGGAAAAATCAATTAAAAAACTACCTTTGTTGGTATGACCCCATATATAGCCCCTTCTATTTTAGCCTCTGACTTTGCAAACCTGCAAGCTGAGGTAGAGATGCTGAACAAGAGCCAGGCCGACTGGCTGCACATCGATATCATGGACGGCCGTTTCGTGCCGAACATCTCCTTCGGATTTCCGGTGATGGAAGCCGTGAAGCGGTATGCGCAGAAGCCGCTGGATGTGCACCTGATGATCGTGGAGCCGGAGCTATACATCGAGCGGTTCAGGACGGCTGGCGCAGACTGGATTACGGTGCATATAGAAGCCTGCGATCACCTGCACCGCACCATTCAGCAGATACAGGCGACGGGTGCGAAGGCCGGGGTAGCCCTGAACCCGCACACCCCAGTGCATCTTTTGGAAGATGTGATCGCAGACCTGGACCTGGTGCTGGTCATGTCGGTGAACCCAGGTTTTGGCGGCCAGAAGTTTATACACAACACCTACCGAAAAGTAGAGGCTTTAAAAGACTTGATCATTTCCCGCAACGCACACGCCCTGATCGAGGTGGATGGGGGCGTGAACGAAGAGACGGCCCCGCTATTGCTGGAGAAAGGTGCGGATGTGCTGGTGGCCGGAAGCTACGTGTTCTCTTCCCCAGACCCGATCCAAACCATCGCCTCGCTTAAGTCGTCCGCTAAATAACCTATATCATGCTGAAATTTCTGCCGGTGTGGTTTCTGTTACTTTTGCCGTTAGCAGTTTCAGCGCAGCATGCGCTTCTGACCGGAAAAGTCTTAACCCCGGAGCTTCAGCCGCTTGAATTGGCCACGGTAGCCATACAGGGAACGTCGCTGGCCACGCAAACAAAGGTTGACGGCACCTTTACGTTGCGGGTTCCGGCACAGAAAGCGCTCATCCTGCGTGTGAAGTACTTGGGCTACGTCGGGCTGGAGAAGCAGGTGCAGCTAACGCCAAACCAGGAGCTAAGGCTGGAACTGACCCTGCAACCCGACCCGCAGCAGTTGGGCACGCTGGATGTGCGCGGAAAAAACGGGCAAGACACCCGGGAGCAGGCCAGCATGACTAAGCTAGACCCACGCGACATCAAAAACCTGCCTTCCGCCTTCGGCGATTTCAACAAGGTGCTCGTTACTTTGCCCGGGGTGAGCAGTAACAACGAGCTTTCCAGCACCTACTCGGTGCGCGGCGGCAACTACGACGAGAACTTGGTCTACGTCAACAACATTGAGATTTACCGGCCTTTCCTGATCTCAGCGGCCCAGCAGGAGGGCCTCAGCTTCGTGAACCCCGACCTGGTGGGCGACATCGCCTTCTCCTCTGGCGGCTGGCAACCGAAGTATGGCGACAAGCTTTCGTCGGTGCTTAACATCCAGTACAAACAGCCCAAGGAATTTGCGGGCTCGGTGAGCGGAAGCCTGACAGGTGGCACTGTCCACCTGGAGGCCACATCCAAAAACAAGAGAGTTACTTACTTGGTGGGGGCGCGGCACAAAAACGGCAAATACCTTCTGCAGGCCCTACCCGTGGATGGGATGTATAACCCTGTCTATACCGATGCGCAAGCCTACCTCACCATTGACCTGAGCAAGGACAGCCTGCGCCGGGGCCGCACCATGCTTAACCTGCTGGGGAGTTACGCGCGCAACAATTACGCCGTGGAGCCGGAGTCGCAGGTGACAACGTTTGGCACGCGGCAGGCCCCCTTGCGGCTGTCGATTGGGTTTGAGGGGCGCGAACTGATGGAATATTCCACTTACCAGGGCGGCCTGAACCTATCGCATCGGTTTTCGGTATCCTATACCTCAGAGCTCATTCTGTCGGCGGTGCATTCGTGGGAGCGCGAGTTCCGAGAGGTGGAGGCGTTTTACCGGCTCTGCGATGTGAGCACCACCGGAAACAATGTGGGCGAGTGTCAGCAGGAACTGGGTTTTGGAACACAGTATGACCATGCCCGCAACACGCTCTTAGCCCGCATCGGGACGGCTGAGATACGCAACACCTGGCAGTCGGGACAGCGCAGCAAGGTGCAGTTTGGGGCCAAGCTTGGCTCCGAGAACATTGCGGATGAGCTGTCGGAGTATGGCTTTGCCGATTCTGCTGATTTCGTGACGCAAACGTATTTTCTGAAGTCAAAGCTCAACCTGAACACCCTGCGCTACAGTGGTTTTGTGCAGCACACCATCGAGCTGGACTCGCTCCGGACAATCACCTACGGGCTGCGCGCCACCTACTGGGATTTCAACGGTGAGCTCGATGTTTCGCCGCGCGTCCAGTATTCGTTCATCACCCGCCAAAATCCGGACCTGTCTTTTAAGGCCGCGCTGGGGGTATACTACCAGCCGCCATTTTACCGTGAGCTGCGCAACCCCGAGGGGCAACTGAACGCCAAGCTGAAAGCGCAACGCTCGGTGCATGCCATCGTCGGGAGCGATTACCTGTTCAAGGCCTGGGACCGGGATTTCAAACTGACGGCAGAGGCCTATTACAAGTGGATGACAAACGTGGTGCCGTATGACATTGACAATGTGCGGCTGCGCTACTTTGCCCTGAACAACGCCAAGGCCTATGCCGCAGGGTTTGATGTGCGCGTGAACGGGGAATTTATACCTGGTGCCGAGTCGTGGTTGAGCCTGGGCCTGCTCACCACGAAGGAGAACCTGGTCGGGGATTCGCTTTCGCGGTACAGTGCACAGGGCGAAGTGGTTGGAAAGGAGGAGTTGGGCTATATCCGAAGGCCAACCGATCAGTTGCTGAACATCGGCGTTTTCTTTCAGGACCACCTGCCCGACAACCCCACCATCCGGATGAGCCTAAACCTGGTGTATGGCAGCGGGCTTCCCTTTGGGCCGCCCCGCCGTCCGGAATACCGGAACGCGTTTGACGGGAAGTCCTACAAGCGGATCGACATCGGCTTCTCTAAACTGATCGTGCTGGAGAGCGACCTGGTGGAACGCAAGCGGGCGTCGCTGGAAAGCCTCTGGATTGGGCTTGAGGTGCTCAACCTGATCGATGCCCGTAACCGCGTGTCGTATACCTATGTGAGCGACGTGAACAACCTGACCTACGCCGTGCCAAACTTCCTGACGGGGCGTCGCCTTAACCTCCGTTTTGTGGCTAAGTTTTAACCCTGCATCTACGTAAAAAGCAGCAGCGGGAGGTATAAATCATACTTCCCGCTGCTGCTTTTTACGTATGGTGAGTCTACTTTCTCTTTTTCCAATCGTTGTACGCGGTTTCTATTTGCCGGGCGTACTCTTTGTAGCTCTCTGGTTCCGACGGGCCGAGTTTCATAGCTTTGGCTGTGAGGTTGAATGCCATCTGGTACTCATTGTTATAGGCGTACAGCTTGGCCTTTATCCAGTTGTTATAAAAGTTGTCTTTGATGGCAATGGACTTGTTGATCCAATCCAGTGCTTTCTGATGGTGCTCTTTGCGGGGAAGCATATACTCGGCGGCCTGCGCCCAGATATACCAATCATCCGTGCTTGCCTTGGTCAGGGCATCGTTAATGTTGGCAAGCGCTTTTTTCTCTATCTCTGTTTCGATACTCAGCGATACCGTCTTGTTCTCCCAGGAAAGATTGAGCTTCCCTTTGTTTGTGTCGATATCGGAAAATGAAAATTGCATGGTCTCCTGAAAAGGAGTTTTTTTAGGCTTCACCTCCAGATAGGCCACATCATCCAGTTCGTTATACCCCTCCAAGCCCCACAGGCCGGTGTCTTTGTTCAGGACCACCTGCCAGAGCGAATCACTTTGTGGGAAAATGAAGAAGGAGTAGGTTCCGGCCGGCACTCGCTCATGGTTCAGGAACAGTTCGTCGGTAAAGGTAATCAGCGTGGCCTCGTTGGCCCCCGCCCGCCAAAGGGAGCCATAGGGTACTAATGATCCGAAAACTTTTCGCCCTTTTACGCTCGGGGCATGATATTCTACAGTAATGTCGGTGAGGCCAATGGTTTGCTTGACCACTGCGGCAGGACTGGCCTGGGGGAGCACGAGCTGTGCCGTGACATCATACGCTGTTAGACAGAAAAAAAACAGAAATAGGAAAGTTAATCTCTTCATGTTAAAATGATAATGCGGAGTCTTATTAATTTAAGTGAAAAAATAATGCCAAAAGTATGCCCTAGATTCAGTAATGCCGCTAATATACGAAATTTCAACATTCGCTGTAAACTAAAATTGAGGTATATGCTGTATTAATTATATATTTCCAATATCGTGCTTACCTCGGAAATGTATCATATCATTGCTTATCAGTAGTTTATACCTAGTTTGATATTGTGTAAACATTAAAAATATTATTTAAAAGAAGAGAACTTTTTAAAAAAATAAATAGTATTATCATGGTGTAATTTTGAACTCTACGAACGTCTGATGATTAGAGTTAAAGTTATAGCGTCATTACAATTTTTAATTTTTTCCTGATTTTTTTAGATACGTGTAAGTAGTCTGTCAAGGCTTCCAGGAAGACCTAGAGACAATTAAGGCTGCGTTGAACGCCACAGCAATGTGACTTGGTGGAGGCTATTGCTGTGCTTGTATCCCACCATGCTAAACAATCTAATCTTTATGTGAAGATGAAATCAAAAATTTTACTGCAGCATGCCTGCAGGCAGTACCAGAATGTCCAGCGGGGGCTGGTTGTGGTGCTGTTCCTGCTTACCGCCTTTGTGGCAAAAGCTCAAAATGCCTATACCGATGCAGGCCTGTCGGTGCCTACGGTCACGTCTGACAAAGACGATTACGCACCCGGGGAAATAACCATTATATCAGGCTCCGGCTGGTCTTTAGATGAATATGTGGATGTGCACCTGGAAGAAGATCCTGAATATGAGCATAACCACGACTTCCATGATATTCAGGTGAGTGAGGATGGCACCTGGAAAATTGAATACCCGATAGAAGTAAGGCACTTAGGAGTGAAATTCATGTTGACAGCTCAAGGAAAACAAAGTGACTATAGCGGGACTACAATTTTTACGGATGGGCCTGGGGGTGTAACCATTTCATCAGTATCACCTAATAGTGGACCATTCAATGCCACCACATCTGTTACCATTAACGGTACAAACTTATTTCCTACTAATGGTCTTACGGGGAGCAGCCGAGTTAACTATACATACCAAGTTACTTTTGATAAAATAACTGTATCAGCTTCAACTGTTGGTCAGAATGGTACAATGCTAACCACAAACGCTCCAATACAAGCTTCAGCAATTGGAAATTCAAAAGTTACAGTTACTCGTTCAGACAATGACTCTGATTTTAAGAACAATGCTTTTAGCTATCAGGCTGCCAGTAGTAACTTATCTGTAAGCTCTGCCACAGGAACTCAAGGCAGCACCGTTACTCTAAAGGCAACGCTTACATCAAATGGTGCAGGTATAATTGGAAAAACTGTAACCTTTAGACTAAATGGAACAATAGTTTCTCCTTCGGCAATCACAGATGGAAATGGACATGCAATACTTAATAATGTAAGTTTAGGCGCTATATTACCAGGCACTTACACAACTGGTATAAGTGCCAGTTTCGCTGGAAATACAGATTATACGTTAAGCAGTGGCACCAATAGCTTAACAGTCAATCCGGCGCAAGCCCCTACATCCCTAACGGTTAACGCTGCTACTGGATCTTATGGTGGTTCTACTACGGTCTCTGCTACTTTAAAATCTGGAACAACCAACTTAAATGGCAAGACAGTTTTATTTACACTGAATGGCACATCGGTTGGTTCAGCCATAACGGACGTAAATGGCGTAGCCACATTATCTGACAGAAGTTTAGGCACGATTGGGGCAGGTACTTATGCTACGGGGGTTGGGGCGAGTTTTGCAGCAGAAACCAATTTCGCAGCCAGTTCTGGCATGGCTAGTCTAACCGTGAGCAAAGCAAACCAGACGATTAGCGTAACTTCACCTGCGCCGGCAAGTTCGGTATATAACAGCACCTTTACTGTGGCTGCGACGGCATCTTCCGGGCTTCCGGTGAGCTACGGCAGCAGCGGCGTGCTCAGCCACGTTGGCACTACCTATACCATGAACAGTGGTACCGGAAGCGGCACCGTAAGCTACAGCCAGGAAGGTAACGCCAATTACAACGCAGCCACAGTAGTTACAGAAACCGTGAGTGCCAGCAAAGCTGCACAGACCATCAGCTTTGAGGCCATCACGTCCAAGACATTCGGCGATGCGCCTTTTGCAATCGCCCCAAGTGCCTCATCCGGGCTTCAAGTGGTTATCAGCACCTCAGGTGGCGTCAGTTACAATGCCCAGAGTGGATTGGTAAGTATTACAGGAGCAGGCCCTGCCAGCATCACGGCGGCTCAGGCCGGGAATGATAACTACCAGGCTGCGGTTGATAAAGTAATCCGTTTCGAGGTGAACAAGGCCGCCGCCACCTTATCGCTTGCCAACCTGTCGCATACCTACGACGGCACCTCTAAATCAGCTACTGCTTCCACGGTTCCGGCTAACCTGGCAGGAGTGAGCATTAGCAACAATGGTAAAACAGAGGCGGGCAAGTATACAGTAACCGCTTCCCTTGACAACGCCAACTACGAAGCGGAAAGCGTAAGCAGGGATCTGGTGATCGGAAAAGCGGATCAGGTGATTACCTGGGCAGTACCAGTGGCTATTACGTATGGCACCGCCTTGTCTGACACGCAGCTAAATGCTGAGGTAGCCGGTATTGCAGGTGGTTCTGCACCGGGTGCCCTGACCTATAATCCGTCGGCTGGCGTTAAACTCAGTGCTGGCAGTCATACCTTGTCCGTGACAGCCGCCGCTACCACAAATTATAACGCCGCTTCTGAAACGGTAGCGATAGTGGTGCACAAGGCTACCCCTGAAATCGCCTGGTCTGATTTGGCTGCGATTACCTATGGCACTGATCTGGATGGTAAACTGAATGCCACCGCGTCTTTTAGAGGGCACGCTGTTGCAGGCTCTTTTGACTATAAGATAGGTGCTACCGTCGTGACGAGGTACACCATGTTGAACGCTGCGGCTTTGCCTTATGCGATAGACGTGACGTTCACGCCAAATGATTCGAACAACTATACAGGCAACACCGGCCAAAACACCCTAACCGTGAACAAGGCAGAACTGACGGTGAAGGCAAACGACATTACGACGCCGACGCAATACAGTGACATGTTGCCGGCCTTCGGTTATACCATCACAGGTTTTGTGAATGGGGATAACAGCGATGTTGTTTCCGGGGTACCTACGCTGAGCACCACCGCATCACTTTCCAGCACCAGAACTGCGCAATGCCCTGCCGGCACGTATAACATTGTTCCCAATATAAGCGCGATGGCTGCAGCTAACTACAGTTGCAAAGCTGTGGCTGGGAGCTTTACGGTGACAGAAGAAGATGCCACGATCGCTTACTCTGGCTTAGACTATTTCTCTACCGGCTCTGCAAGCTCCAACACCGCGAAAGTAACCCTGTCGGCTGTTGCGCAGGATATTGCGGATGCAAACCGCGGAAAGATCGTTAGCAATGCCGTGATCGATTTTAGAACCGGTAACACTATATCCGCCCCCGCTGTAAACAGTGCGGCTTTGAGTAGAGCCATTGGGTATATTTCGACAAATGATGATACCCAAGGCATGGCCACTTCCGAGACGTTCTCCTATACCCTAAGCGGCAGCGATGCAAACAATGGCGGAAGCACGATTACCTTTTACCCCATGGTGAACAAGGTGTCAGGCGGGTCCTATTATACCGGAGTCGGAGACGCGGCCACGATTACCATAGCCATACCCGGTCAGGACAATATTACTGGTGGGGGAAGCCTGGTGGCAAAAGCGCCTATGGGAACGCTTGCGAACGGGAGCGTAAAGAAAGTGAACTTTGGCTTTACCATGAAGTACAACAAGAGCGGTAAAAACCTGATGGGCCAGGCGAATATCATCTTCCGGACAGCGGGCGGCGTGAACTATCAAATCAAGAGCAACGCCATCAACTCTCTGGTTTTGAGCGATTACAAGAACGGTGCGACAGTGGTCGGGAAGAAGGCAGTGTTCAATACTAAAGCAAACCTTACGAACTTGCTGGATGGGACTAGTCTGGGCGGAAACATGAATCTGACAGTAGAAGTTGTCGAAGCCACAGTGGCGGGGTACAAGGACATGTTCAGCGTGAAGTTAACCGATCCTGCTGGCGGCCTTTTGTATGCCAGCAACTGGAACGGAACCACTTCTGCACTACAGGACATTGCGGGTGGTAAAATAAGCGTGCGCGGCACTTCCACTTTATCCGGCGCCTCAACCGCCTCACTTGTTTCGGCTGCACCTGGTGGTTTGTTGCCTGACTCCAGGCAATTACTCAATTACCCCAACCCATACCATGACCGCACAGCCATCACGTTCTCCACACAGGCAGAAGAAAGCTTTGTGTTGGAGGTATATGACGTGAAAGGCGCTTTGGTGAGAAAAATGGACGCTGGCGTGACTGAGGCAGGGAAGGTGTATACCTACGACTTTGATAGCCGTAGCCTGCCCGAGGGGGTATACATTGCCCGTCTGATCACGGCATCGGATGTGCAGACACTAAAGATGGTGCTGAAAAAATAGTGTAATCTGATTGACAGGAAATGCCTGGTGCATCGATTTCTTTTGTGAAGTCGGCGTGCCAGGCATTTGGTTTTCTGTGGGCAAGGAGCAGAATCACTTGTTTTGGGTTGCGTCAGAGATGCCCCTTGAAAAGCGGTTTTTCATCTTCCTTTCTGCTATAATGGGCTAATTAAAAAAGGAAAGGGCAGGAGGGGGATACTATTTGTTATAACAACCGATTCATTGTCAGCTAATTCTGAATCCTAATATGGAGCAGGGTAGTATAAATGTTATACTTCAATTTTGTAATTATAAATTTTAGAAAAACTTTTTAAGCGTGTGGGGGTATATAGGTGATATTAGCGTGACATAATTCAATATTATGTCATTAATCTCTAAATATCCTTAGCGTAATGGTTGTTTGCAGAATTATATTCAGGAAGCTTTTCGAATTCATCTCTGAATAATATCAGGTTCATTACTATTCATTTCATAACCCCACGCCCCATTTCCGCGTGGATTTTTATTTTTAGTCAAGTTTGTTTTATATTTTAAAAAAACAGCTTTACTTTGTGGTACAGAACATGATCGCAGCCACCACCCATAGCATCCCATCTAATCCGGCAATCTCCGTTGCCCCGGTAGCGCATGCGCATTTTCATCACATCCATCATTCCTCGTAAGAGGAATACTGTCATTATACCGCCCCCTTGGGTACAGACCCGGTTTACAGACTTTGCCCAAAGCAAAGCCATACCTTTCATTTCATTGTATATACATAACGACACCCCATATGCTACGATTAGCTATCCAGAAGTCCGGCAGGCTTAGCGAAGACTCGCTAAAGCTTATCCGCGAATGTGGAATCTCTTTTATCACCAGCTCGCTGAAGCTGAAAACCGAATCAACCAATTTCCCGCTCGAAATCCTGTACCTCCGCGACGATGACATCCCTGGCTATGTGGCCGACGGGGTGGCAGATATCGGCATTGTGGGGCAGAATGTGCTCGTGGAAGAAGGAAAGCAGTCACTCACGGTAGAGAAACTGGGCTTTTCGAAATGCCGCCTGTCGCTGGCCGTGCCCAAGAGCGACCGATATGAATCTGTGCAGGACCTGAACGGGAAGAACATCGCCACGTCATATCCCAACCTGTTGCAGGCTTACCTGCAGGAGCAAGGCGTGGAGGCGCACATCCATACCATCAGTGGCTCCGTGGAGATTGCACCGAGCATCGGGCTGGCCGAAGCCATCTGCGACATTGTGAGTTCGGGCAGCACCCTGATCAGCAACGGACTGAAGGAGGTAGAGCGCGTGTTTAAGTCGGAGGCGGTGTTGATTGCCAATGATAAACTGAGTGAGGAGAAACGCCAGATACTAGACAAGCTCTTGTTTCGGATCCAGGCTGTGCAGCGCGCCCAGAAAGCCAAATACATCCTGCTGAACGCGCCAAACGACAAATTGCAGGAAATCAGCGATCTGCTGCCGAGCATCAAATCCCCGACCATACTTCCCCTGTCAGAAAGCGGCTGGAGCTCGCTCCACTCCGTTGTGAACGAGGACGATTTCTGGGAGATTATCGAGAAAATAAAAGACGCCGGGGCACAGGGCATCCTGGTGATTCCAATTGAAAAAATGATCGTTTAAGCCATGCGCAGAATCATTACCCCTCCGCAAGAGCAGTGGCCCGCGCTAACCAGGCGGCCCACAAAAAACCTGGCGGAACTGGAGCCGGGCATTGAGCAAACCTTCCAGCTGGTGCAGGAGCAGGGCGACGCCGCCCTGCTGCAACTCGCAGAGAGGTTTGACGGCGTGACGCTTGAGAGACTTTTAGTGAGCCCTGAAGAGATTGCTGCCGCCGAGGCAAAGCTCCCCCTAGTACTGAAAGAGGCGATTTTGCAGGCTTTCAGCAACATTCAGGTGTTTCATACCCAGCAGGCCGAGCCCATCCAGCAGGTGGAGACGATGCCGGGCGTTATGTGCTGGCGCAAAAGCGTGGCCATCGAGAAGGTAGGCTTATACATACCGGGCGGCACGGCGCCATTGTTTTCGACACTGCTGATGCTGGGAGTGCCCGCACGCATTGCGGGTTGCCGGGAGCTGGTGCTTTGCACGCCCCCCTCTAAAGACGGGTCGGTGCATCCCGCCATCCTATACACCGCCTCGCTGCTGGAGATCACCCGGGTGGTGAAAGCCGGTGGGGCCCAGGCGATTGCGGCCATGGCCTTTGGCACCGAGAGCGTGCCCGCCGTGTATAAAATATTCGGCCCCGGTAACCAGTACGTGACGGTGGCCAAGCAGCTGGTGAGCAAAGCCGGTGTGGCCATCGACCTGCCTGCCGGTCCGTCGGAGGTGTTGGTGATGGCCGACGAGTCTGCAAACCCTGCCTTCGTGGCAGCCGACCTGCTTTCGCAGGCAGAGCACGGGCCAGACTCGCAGGTAGTGTTACTCACAAACTCAGAAAGCTTGCTTTCTAAAGTGGAATTGGAGCTTGAGGCGCAACTGGCCGTGCTGCCCCGTGCAGCGTTTGCCGCCAAGGCCCTCGACAACAGCGTTGGCATTGTGCTGGAAAGCGTGGCCGAGATGATGGACTTCTCGAATTTGTACGCTCCGGAGCACCTTATTCTCTCTATCCTCAACTTTGAGGAGGCGCTGGACAGCATCATCAACGCGGGCTCCGTCTTTCTGGGGAACTATAGCCCCGAGTCGGCCGGCGACTATGCTTCCGGCACCAATCATACCCTGCCCACCAATGGGTATGCCCGCGCGTATAGCGGCGCATCGCTGGACAGCTTCGTGAAGAAAATCACGTTCCAGCACATCACACCCGCAGGTTTGCAGCAAATCGGCGGCACGATCGAGACTATGGCGGCGGCCGAAGGGCTGGAGGCGCACAAAAATGCAGTTACATTACGCTTAAAAGAGGTGAACCGTGTTTAACCTGAACGATATTATCCGACCCAATGTGCTGAAGATGAAGCCTTACGCTTCGGCGCGCGATGAATTTAAGGGTACTGCCAGCGTTTACCTGGATGCCAACGAGAACAACCTTGGCAGCCTGGCGGGAGGCAACTACAACCGCTACCCAGACCCGCACCAGAAGCAATTGAAGGCGCTCATTGCAGAGATAAAGGGCGTGGCGCCCGAGCAGATATTTCTCGGAAACGGGAGCGACGAGGCTATCGACCTGCTGTTTAGGATGGTATGCCGCCCGGGCCAAGATGCCATGTTGCACCTGCCGCCCACCTATGGCATGTATGAAGTGTCGGCGCACCTGAACGATGTGGCGCTGGAAGCAGTACAGCTCACGCCTGATTTCCAGATACCAGTGCAGGAGTTGCTGGCGCAGGTAAAGCCAACCACCAAAATCATCTTTATCTGCACCCCCAACAACCCGACAGGCAATACCATCGAGGCCAGCGCCATTGAGCAAGTGCTCCAAGACTTCAGCGGGCTGGTGGTGCTGGACGAGGCGTACGTAGATTTTGGCGACAGCCCAAGCTGGACCACGCGCCTGGCTGATTTCCCGAACCTGGTGGTACTGCAGACCTTCTCCAAGGCCTGGGGTATGGCCGGGCTGCGTCTCGGGCTGGCATTTGCCTCTGCCGAGATCATCAGTGTGTTGGACAAGATCAAGCCGCCCTACAACATCAACGAGGCAACACAGGAGCTTGCTTTAAAGGCCCTGACGCAGACCGAGGCCCTGAAGGATATGGTGGAGGAGATTGTGCAGGAGCGCACCCTGCTGATGCAGACGCTCCCGACCTTGGCCGCCGTAGAGAAAGTGTTCCCCTCAGACGCGAATTTTATACTGGTACAGGTGACCGATGCCAACGGCTTATACCGTTACCTGCTGGAGCAGGGCATCGTGGTCCGAAACAGGTCCAGCCTGCCAGGCTGTGAAGGCTGCCTGCGTATCTCCGTCGGGACGCTGGAGGAGAACCAAAGGCTGTTACAGGCCATCGCCGCCTTTTAATGAATCATCCGCCCCATATCCCGCCCCGTGGCAGAAATACAATTGAGCGCCAGTAGGCGAGGTATGGCTATCAAAACCGAACATGAAAAAAGCATTGTTTATTGACCGTGACGGCACCATTCTGATTGAGCCAAAAACGGATTTTCAGGTGGATTCTTTTGAGAAGTTTGCCTTTGTGCCAAAGTCGATCAGCAACATGGCCCGCATTTTCCATGAGCTGGACTACGAGTTTGTGATGGTGACCAATCAGGACGGGCTGGGCACGGACTCATACCCGGAAGACACGTTCTGGCCCTATCAGAACAAGATGCTGGAGGTGCTGGAGAGCGAAGGCATCAAGTTCGACGAGATCCTGATCGACCGCAGCTTTGAGCATGAGGGGCTGGAGACGCGCAAGCCGGGCATCGGGATGATGAAAAGCTACCTCGCCGGGGAGTATGACCTGGCCAACAGTTATGTCATCGGGGACCGCGCCACAGACATCAAACTGGCGCAGAATCTGGGGGCCAAAGCCATTTTTATAGGGCACGAAAACCCGGGTGGTGCCGCGCTCAGCACCACGAGCTGGGACGAGATTTATACCTTCCTCACCCGCCCCACACTGCGTAGGGCCACCGTGCAGCGCAGCACCTCCGAAACCGACATCCGGATCGAGCTGAACCTGGACGGCACCGGCCAGATGGACATCCATACCGGGCTGGGCTTTTTCGACCACATGCTGGAGCAGGTGGCCAAGCACGCCAAGCTGGACCTGACCATACACGTGAAAGGCGACCTCCATATCGACGAGCACCATACCATCGAGGATACCGGCCTGGCGATGGGGGAGGCGTTTTTGCAGGCGCTCGGCGACAAGCGGGGCATCAGCCGCTACGGCTTTTTCCTATTGCCCATGGACGATGTGCTGGCGCAGGTCGCCATCGACTTCAGCGGCCGCCCCTGGACGGTATGGGATGGTGCGTTCAGGCGCGAGAAAGTGGGGGACATGCCAACCGAGATGTTCTACCATTTCTTCAAGTCCTTCAGCGACACCTCCAAAGCAAACCTCAACGTGAAGGTGAGCGGCGAAAACGAGCACCACAAGATTGAGGCGATCTTCAAGGCATTTGCGCGATCCATACGTATGGCCGTGGCCCGGGATCTCACAGACAACACCATCCCGAGCACCAAAGGGATTTTGTAATCCAACATAAACTTGGGAATAATTGTATTTCAATTAAGTTTTTGCTTTGAAGAAGTTTTGTTTTGCTAGATCAGGACAAAATGATTCCCAGTTTTTCCGGGAGGCACCTTGTATATTTCCGGTGCCACGTGAGTGGCAGCCGTTAGGCAGGAAATGTACACAGTGCCGAGCGGGAAAACGTGCCCCAGCGGGCGTGGAGCGCAAAGCAGGCTATGAAAAGAAGGAGTTTCGAGTTTAAAACAACCGCTATATTCCCAAGTTCAAGTTAATCCAGCCATATATGGTATATACAGCAAAAGGGTAGCGAGACCACCCTTTTGCTGTATATACCATGTAGGATTATCGCTATCTTCGTTAAAGTCTGACACTTTAGGAAGTTACTTGTCGCTAGGGCATCCGGAGCCAGTCTTTGGCAAGCGCGATGTCGTCGAAGGTCTTTATGTAGTGAGGGTTTTCGGTATTGTCGAGGGTTTTGTCCGTAGACAGCCTGCTGAGCACGCTGGGTGAGTAGATCCAGGCAAAGCGCCTCAAGCCCGCTTCCCGCAGCGCCGGAAACCAATACGTGCCGCCCCACTTAGCTGCCCCAGACCACATGCCCTGTACCTGGGTGTTGTTGTTAAGGATGTCGTATATTTTGTATTCTTTCACCAGGCGGAGTATTTCCATGCAGCCTGCCCGCACATCATGATGGCTCACATTACCGCGCCAGTTCACATACATCCAGTTGTCTGAGTGATTTAGTTCAATCGCTATAAAGTTATTCCGATACAATAACTCTGTTCTTGTTGAATCCATCTAATTCAAGTAAAGTAAAAGCCATACCCTGTCGCCTGCGTGTTGCGTCAGAAAGTATTTGTAAGCAGCTAATCTAAAATTAAGTTGCAGGCCGCCAAATGGCACAGATGGCACGATTCCAGTGAGATGTGCGATCATGGCAAGCGCTTAAGGCCTGCTTTTGTGGTGCAAATTTAAGAAGATATGACGCAGGAAGCCAGCAAATATTAACTTTCTATATATTTAAGCCGACTTCTCCCTAGTTGCTTTACCATGTACGGATGGCGGAGTATGTATGGATTGGCAACTTAACCGCGCCCGTATATGTTCGTACCTAAAGAGAGGCATTATCGCCTTTCGGGCGGCATAATCCATTCCTGCCATTGCCGTCTGCCGGTTTTATGATTTAACGAACATTCATGGAGCATTTTCAAAAACTCCTTATACCCCTGATTCTCCTCCTGCTCAACGTGGGCCAGGCCGTAGCCGTCGCGGACACCACTTCCACGGCTATACCTGCTTACCCGGCCATTCAAAAACTTTCCAGAGTCATTCAGTTTGAAACCGTGGCACCGGAGCCCGGGCAATTAGCCGACGCAGAAGCCTTTACCGCCTTGCACGATTACCTGGAAGACGCATTTCCGGCCCTGCACGCGCGGTTACAGAAAGACGTGATAAACCAGCATAGCCTGTTGTATACCTGGCACGGCACCAACCCCGACGCGAACCCCATCCTGCTGAGCGCCCATCTTGACGTGGTGCCAGTGGAGGAGGCCACCAGGACTGACTGGAGATTTCCTCCCTTTCAGGGATTGGTGCAGGAGGGCTATATCTGGGGCCGGGGCACCATGGACGACAAGTACCGGGTGGTGGCAATGATGGAGGCTGTCGAGCAGTTGGTGCTGGCAGGTTATCAACCAGAGCGCACGTTATACCTTGCTTTTGGCCACGATGAGGAGACCGGGGGTGAGGCGGGCGCGGGCGGGATCGCCGCATATCTACAGGATCAGGGCATCCGGCTGGAAGCCGTTTTTGACGAAGGGCTGGCGGTTGCCAAAAACATTATGCCGGGCCTGACGGAGCCGATCGCCTTTGTTGGAACTGCGGCCAAGGGAAACCTGAACCTGGTGTTGGAGGTGAGGGGCGAGGGCGGGCATTCTTCTGTCCCGGTGGATGAGCCGCCCATTTATATCCTGAGCGCGGCTATAAAACGGCTGCACGAAACCCCTTTTCCGGCCCGGATGACGCCTGTCACGAAAGAGACAGTAGCGCGGCTGGCCGGAAAACTGGGTGGGAGGTATAAATTTGCCATGCAGCACTACGGGGTGTTCAGAGGGCGGGTGCTGAAAATGCTGGCCCAGGACCGCGTGACGGCCGCACTGGTCCGCACTCAGATGGCACCCACCGTGATTGGGGGCGGCCTGAAGGCAAATATCCTGCCCCGCGTGGCTTCCGCCGTCATCAATGTCCGCCTCCTGGAAGGCGACACCCAGCAGCGTGTGCTGGACCACGCGACGAAAGCCATCGCAGATGAGCGCGTGCTGGTCTCGGTGCAGGGGCAGTATACCCCGCCCTCGGCCGTGACCCCCACCGATGGCTGGACCTACCAGGCATTGACCCACGCTATTGAAGAGACCTTTCCAGAGGTGCAAACCGTTGTTCCGGCTCTTTTCCCGGGAGCCACCGATGCCCGGCACTATGCCGGCCTCACCGCCAATATCTATCGTTTTGCGCCTCAGGTTGTGGACCGACAGGAGGCGAAGCGGGTGCATAACGTGAACGAGCGGCTGTCGGTGGAGGTGTTTGGGAAGTGCATCGCCTTTTACGGGCACCTGATCCGGGCCACGTGCGGCGCGGAGACACAGGAAATTGCCCTGCAGGAAGAGGAGGGTTCCCGGCAAGTGGCAACACGCGCCAAATAAAAAAACGCAAATATATTTGGGATTTCTCAGTTTACGGAATAGATTTGCGCTATAGTAAAATTTAACTCAACCGAAGGATTACTTTAAAGCAAGATATACAGTGACTCTCAATCTTCATATGGCATGGTGGTGGCACGTTTCAAATCCGAACGTGAACAGCCCTGCTATATAGTTCAGAAGACATATTATAGCACACGATAAAAAGTTTAAAGCCCGCTGTTCACCTGAATAGCGGGCTTTTTATTTATGACCCTGTACAAAGCAATGGAAAAGTTCAAAATCAGTACCACTTACAAACGCCTGTTGGCGGATACGCTTACGCCCGTGAGCGTGTATCTGAAGCTGCGCGACCGCTTCCCGAACAGTATTTTGCTGGAAAGCTCGGATTACCACGGCGCGGAAAACAGCTTCTCCTATATCTGCTGCAGCCCCCTGGCCACCATCAAGGCGGAGAACGAGGTCCTGACGGAGACTTTCCCGGACGGGAGTGAGCGCCGCACCGACATTACCCGCGACCTGAGCGTGCCAGCCAAACTAGCGGCCTTTGCCGGGAGCTTCGACATCGAGGAGCACAACAGCTTCAACTTCATCCACAACGGCCTGTTTGGCTATATAAATTACGATGCGGTTCGCTATTTCGAGGATATTGACCTGAACCTGCGCCCCGACCGACAGCAAATCCCGGACCTGTACTACGCGGTATACCGGCACATCATCGCCATTAACCATTTTACAAACGAAGCCTTTATCTTTGCCCATAACTACCAGAAGGACATCGATGATGGCATCACGCAGCTGGAGGTATTGTTGAACAGCCTCAACATCCCGAGCTATACCTTCCGGGTGCACGGCGAGGAAGAGGAGAACATCAGCAGCCACGACTACCTCAAGAACATAGCCAAGGCCAAGCAGCACTGTTTTCGGGGCGATGTGTTCCAGCTGGTGCTGTCGCGCCGTTTCGCGCAGGCCTTTCAGGGAGACGAGTTTAATGTATACCGTGCGCTTCGTTCCGTAAACCCCTCGCCATACCTGTTTTACTTCGATTACGGCAGCTTCAAGATCTTCGGCTCCTCCCCGGAGGCGCAGCTGGTGATCAAGGACAAAAAAGCCAGCATCTTCCCGATTGCGGGCACCTTCCGGAGAACCGGCGACGATGCGGCGGATGCCGCGCTGGCCGAGAAGCTGCTGGCAGACCCCAAGGAAAACGCCGAGCACGTGATGCTGGTGGACCTTGCCCGCAACGACATCAGCCGCAACGGGCACAGCGTGAAAGTGGAGACCTTCCGCGAGATCCAGTTCTATTCCCACGTCATTCACCTGGTATCCAAAGTGTCGGGGCAGCTGCATCAGCAGGAAGACTCGCTGAAAATGGTGGCCAGCACGTTTCCGGCGGGCACGCTTTCCGGTGCCCCCAAGCACATGGCCATGCAGCTCATCGACAGGTATGAAAACACAAACCGCGCATTTTATGGCGGCTGCATCGGGTTTCTCGACTTCAACGGCAACTTCAACAGCGCCATCATGATCCGGTCTTTCCTAAGCAAAGACTACAAGCTATACTACCAGGCCGGCGCAGGCATCGTGGCCGCCTCCGAACCGGAGAGCGAGCTGCAGGAGGTAGACAATAAATTAATGGCGCTGCGCCGTGCCCTTCAGCTAGCCCAAGAGATAAACTGATATGAAAGTCCTTGTTATAGATAATTACGATTCGTTTACCTACAACCTCGTGCACCTGCTGCAGGAGCTGGGGGCGGAGGTCACCGTCCGCCGGAACGATAAAATCACGCTGGAGGAAGTAGGCGCTTTCCAGAAGATCATGCTTTCGCCAGGCCCGGGCATACCCGATGAGGCAGGCATCCTCAAAGACGTGATCCGGAGGTATGGGGCCGAAAAAAGCCTTTTCGGCGTATGCCTCGGGCATCAAGCCATTGGGGAGGTATACGGCGGCAAGTTGTTTAACAGCAATGCGGTATGGCACGGGGTAGCCATGCCCGTTCGGGTTGTGAGCGACGATGAGCTACTTTTCCGGAACATACCGCAGGAGTTTGGAACAGGTCGCTATCACTCCTGGTTAGTAGAAGAGGAGATGCCGGATTGCCTCGTGCCCACCGCCGTGGATGCCGAGGGCCACATCATGGCGCTGCGCCACCGCGAGCATGACGTGCGGGGCGTGCAGTTCCACCCGGAGTCGGTGCTGACCGAGCATGGAAAACAGATCATCAAAAACTGGCTGGAAAACTAAACCGTGGCCGGTTAATCCGAGACTTCACCCATCCGTCAGGATGTATGGGATTTACTTTTATCAGGCATCCAGTACATAAGCTAGAGAAATGAAAGAGATACTGAATCATTTATTTGAACATAAAACGCTGTCAAAGGACCAGGCACGGGAGGTATTGGTGAATGTGGCCGCAGGACACTACAACCAAAGCCAGATTTCCAGCTTCCTGACGGTATATATGATGCGCAGCATCACCGTTGCTGAACTGGAGGGCTTCCGGAACGCGCTACTCGATTTGTGCCACCGCGTAGACCTGGATGCATACAACCCTATGGATCTGTGCGGTACGGGAGGTGACGGAAAGGACACGTTTAATATCAGCACGCTGTCTTCGGTGGTTGTAGCCGCGGCGGGGGTTCCGGTGGCCAAGCACGGCAACTATGGCGTGTCATCTTCGTGCGGGTCCTCAAACGTGCTGGAGGCCTTGGGTATAAAGTTCACCACCGACACCGATGCCCTGACGCGGAGCATGGACAAGTACAACATCTGCTTTCTGCACGCGCCGCTGTTTCACCCGGCCATGAAGAGCGTGGGGCCTATCCGCCGGGATCTGGGCGTGAAGACGTTTTTCAATATGCTCGGGCCGATGGTGAACCCCGCCTTTCCGAAGCGGCAGATGGTGGGTGTGTTCAGCCTGGAGCTGGCGCGCATGTATGGCTACCTGTACCAGCAACAGCCGGAGGTGCAGTACAGCATCATACATACCATGGACGGCTACGATGAGGTGTCTCTGACCAGCCCCTTCAAGATCATCTCCGATAACCGCGAAGCCCAGTATGACGCGGACACGCTGGGCTTGCCCCACCTAAAGCACGAGCAGATCAAGGGCGGGGATGATGTGGCGGCCTCTGCCAAACTTTTTATGGACGTTTTGCAGGGCAATTGCACCGAGGCCCAAACCGCTGTGGTGTCTGCAAACGCGGGCATGGCCCTGCACACGGCCCGGCCGGAGCTTGCCCCGCAGGACGCGGTGGCCCTGGCAAAAGAAACGCTTGCGTCCGGGAAGGCATACAGCCTGTTTTACAAGTTGATAAACGATAAAGCTGCCGTGGTGGCCTAAGGTCCCGCTGGCATTACTAAGATAAACACATGAACATACTTGACGAAATTATCACCCAGAAGCACAAAGAAGTGGCGGAGCGGAGGGAGCTATACCCAGTGAAACTGCTGGAGAAAAGCCTTTATTTCGAAACCAAATGCCTCTCGCTGGAGCAGTACCTGCTGCGCCCAGACAAGAGCGGCATCATTGCGGAGATCAAGCGCAGGTCACCCTCTAAAGGCGCCATCAACCCCTACGTGTCCGTCGAGCGCACCTCGATCGGCTACATGCAGGCGGGGGCCTCGGCCCTGTCGATCCTGACCGACACGAACTACTTTGGCGGCAAGAACGAGGACCTGCTCACGGCGCGCAAGTTCAACTATTGCCCGATTCTGCGGAAAGACTTTATGGTGGATGAGTATCAGGTTGTGGAGGCGAAGTCTATCGGTGCCGATGTGATTCTGCTAATTGCGGCGGCCCTGGAGCCTGCCCGCCTGAAGGAACTCGCGGCTTTTGCCCGCTCCCTGGGTATGGAAGTATTGCTGGAGGTGCACGACCTGAACGAGCTGCAAACCAGCATGAACGAATTTGTGACCGTGGTGGGCGTGAACAACCGAAACCTGAAAACCTTTAAGACGGATGTGGGGCTGTCGTTTGAACTGGCAAACCACATTCCAGTCGGCATCACTAAAATCTCGGAGAGCGGACTGAGCCAGCCACAAACACTGGTGGACCTGCAGGAGGCGGGCTACAACGGCTTCCTGATCGGGGAGAGCTTTATGACGAGCAGCAGGCCGGAGCAGGCGGCCGCTAAATTCATCAAAGAGCTGCGCGCTTTGCAGGCCAAAAAGAAGGAGGCCGTGGCATGAAGGTGAAAGTGTGCGGCATGCGCGACCCGGAAAACATCCGGCAGGTGGCGGCGCTGCATCCCGATTTCATGGGCTTTATCTTTTACGGGGACTCCAGGCGGTTTGCAGGGGAGCATATCACGCCTGAGTTGCTGGCATCGCTCCCAGCTTCTGTCCAGAAAGTCGGGGTATTCGTGAATGAAAGCAAGGAGCAGATTCTGAAGACCGTAAAGGAGTATGGCCTGGACCTGGTGCAGCTGCATGGCCGCGAGACGCCGCGTCAGTGTCAGGAGTTACAGCAGGCAGGAGTCCACATTATAAAAGCTTTTTCCGTGGGCGATGCTTTTTCTTTTGAGAGTACGCTTCTTTACGAGCGTTGCTGCGATTACTTTCTCTTCGACACCAGAGGCAAGCACTATGGCGGCAACGGCGTGGTTTTCGACTGGGAGTTGCTGAAAAATAACATAGCCGAAAAACCATATTTCCTAAGCGGCGGCTTAACCCTAGCCCTGCTGCAGCAGGACGAGTTTGCTAAGATTCGGCCCAAGCCGTTTGCTGTAGACGTAAATAGCGGCTTCGAACTGGAACCCGGCCTGAAGAAAGTAGGGGAGCTCAAACAAATGCTGGAGCTTTTTAAAGCCTGACTTCAGCATTTCAACAATGACTCAGCGCTTGTAGCTGATTACTAAAATACTGGATAAGGCAATCGGCTCCTGAAAACGGCTGTTGCCGATCGTCTAACATTTAACGACTTAACATGAAATACGCAGTCGACGAAAACGGCTTCTACGGAAAATTCGGTGGAGCTTATATACCCGAGATGCTTTATCCCAATGTGGAGGAGCTTCGGCAGAATTACCTGAAGATTATGCAGGAGCCTGCGTTTCAGGAAGAGCTGCAACTCCTGCTGAAGGATTATGTGGGGCGACCCACGCCGCTATACTACGCCAAGCGCCTGTCCGAAAAGCACAACACCAACATCTACCTCAAGCGTGAGGACCTGAACCATACCGGGGCCCACAAGATCAACAACACCGTGGGGCAGGTGCTGATGGCCAAGCGGCTGGGCAAGCATCGCATTATTGCGGAGACCGGTGCCGGACAACACGGCGTGGCCACTGCAACCGTATGCGCCCTGATGGGGCTGGAGTGCATCGTATACATGGGCGAGGTCGACATTGAGCGGCAGGCCCCGAACGTGGCCCGCATGAAGATGCTGGGTGCCACCGTGGTGCCCGCCATCAGCGGCAGCCGCACCCTGAAAGACGCCACCAACGAGGCCATCCGCGACTGGATTAATAACCCCGAGGATACCTATTACATCATTGGCTCGGTGGTGGGCCCGCACCCATACCCTGACATGGTGACCCGGTTCCAGGCAGTTATTTCGGAAGAGATGAAATGGCAGTTGAAGGAGAAGACTGGGCGGGAGAACCCGGACTTTGTTGTGGCCTGTGTGGGCGGCGGCAGCAATGCGGCCGGTGCCTTTTATCACTATCTCGACACGCCCGAAGTAAAACTGGTGGCCGTAGAGGCCGCCGGTATGGGCGTGGACTCCGGTGAGTCGGCTGCCACGTCGGTGCTGGGTAAAGAGGGCATCATACACGGAAGCCGCACGCTGCTGATGCAAACCGAGGACGGGCAGGTAACCGAGCCATACTCCATCTCGGCGGGCCTCGACTATCCGGGCGTGGGACCGCTGCACGCGCATTTGTTCGACTCCAAGAGGGCGATTTTCGAGAACATAACGGATGAAGAGGCGCTGCAGGCGGTGCTGGAACTGACCCGTTTGGAAGGCATCATACCTGCCCTCGAAAGCGCACATGCCTTGGCTGCCCTCGACCGGATCGGGGCGAAGCCGGATGATGTGGTGGTCGTGAACCTCTCGGGCCGCGGCGATAAAGATTTGTCAACCTACCTAGATCGATTCCAACTCAATGGATAACAGAATAAAAAAGCTATTCGCACAGAAGCCGCAGGGACTGCTGTCGGTTTATTTCACGGCAGGCTACCCGAGTTTAGAAGACACGGTGCCGATTATACTGGAACTGGAGAAAAACGGCGTGGACCTGATAGAGGTGGGTATGCCCTTCTCCGACCCGCTGGCCGATGGCCCGACCATCCAGCAGAGCAGCGGAATTGCCCTGAAAAACGGCATGACCATACCAAAACTCTTCGAGCAATTGCAGGAGATCCGGAAACATACCCAGATTCCGCTGGTGCTGATGGGCTACCTGAACCCGGTGATGCAGTATGGCGTGGAGCGCTTCTGCCAGAAGGCCCGCGAAGTGGGCATCGACGGCATCATCCTGCCGGACCTGCCGCTGGCCGACTATGTGCGGGAGTATAAGGCGATTTTTGAGCAGAACAACCTCAGCAAAATCTTCCTGATTACCCCGCAGACACCGGAGCAGCGCATCCGCGAGATCGACAGCCATACCAATGGCTTCGTGTACATGGTGTCGTCGGCCTCTACCACGGGCAGCACCAACGGGCAGGCCGTGGTCAACACCGACTATTTTGACAGGGTAGGGAAGATGACCCTGAAAAACCCGGGCATCATCGGTTTCGGCATCCACAACCGCGACACCTTCGCGCAGGCCTGCAACCACGCAAAGGGGGCGATCATCGGCAGCGCCTTTATCAAGGCATTGGGCCAGGAGGGTACAGTGGCAGAAAACATCCAGAATTTCATCCAAAGCATTCGAAACTGACATGATCATACAGCTGCAACAGGGCATCCCTGACGATATAAAAGAGAACATACTCCAGCAGGTACACAAAATCGGCTACCAGGCCAGCGAGGTGAAAACCCAGCGCGGCGATTACCTGGTGGCCATTGGCAAAAAAGAGTTTGACATCCGCACGATTGGCCAGCTGCCGGGCGTGGCGGACATTCACCGGGTGTCGGAGGAGTATAAGCTGATCTCGCGCAAGTGGCGCGTGGAGCCCACCCGCATCGACCTGGGCGACGGCGTGACGGTGGGCGAGGGCAACTTCAGCATCATGGCCGGTCCGTGCTCTATCGAGAGCGAGAAGCAGATTGAGCTGGTGGTGGAGCACCTCAAGGAAAATAACGTGCAGATCATGCGGGGTGGGGTGTTCAAGCCGCGCAGCTCGCCATACGCCTTCCGGGGTATGGGCATTGACGGACTGCAGATGTTTTACCGCATCTGCCGCGAAAACGGCATTAAGATCATCACGGAGGTGATGCAGGTATCGCAGATCGAGGAGATGATCGACTACGTGGACGTGTTTCAGGTGGGCGCGCGCAACAGCCAGAACTTCAACCTGCTCGACGCGCTTGGCGAGGCGCAGAAGCCCGTACTGCTGAAGCGCGGTATCTCCGGCACCATCGAGGAGCTGCTGCAGGCGGCGGAGTACATTTTCTCGAACGGAAACGAGAACATCATGCTGTGCGAGCGCGGCATCCGGGGGTATGAAAAAGCCTATCGCAACATCCTGGACCTGAACGCCGTGCCCGTGTTGAAGGAGAAAACGCACCTGCCCGTGATCGTGGACCCGTCGCACGGCATTGGCCTGCGCGACTACGTGGCCGACATGGCACTGGCTGCCGTGATGGCCGGGGCAGACGGCATCATCTACGAAACACACCAGAAGCCGGAAGAAGCCTTCTCAGACGGACAGCAGACCCTGAACTTTGCCGAATCGTCGCGCCTGATCGGGCGAATGCGGCAGGCCTATGCCCTGCGCGAAAGTTTTTAAACACATTTAGCCAACTACACGACAGTCTGCCAAAGCCTGATTTATGTATAAGTCAGGCTTTGGCGTTGGATGCGCAGGCAACAGTTTACCACAAACGGAGTAAAGCATCTTGCAAACAGATGCGCGGAGTACACTTATCATGGCAAAAGCACTGGACACTTTCCGGAGTGATTTAAATCTTGAGGACTTGCGCAGCAAGCACCCTAACGACATCGCAGAGGTGATCAGCAAGCTCAGCGCCAAAGAACGCATCCTGGCGTTCCTGCTGTTGCCCGGCGAGCTGAAGGCCGAGGTGCTCACCTACTTTACCCACAAGATACAGGAGGACATCCTGAAGGAACTGGGCTCGCGCGACACGGCCGAGATGCTGGAGAACATGGCCCCCGACGACCGGACGGAGGTGTTTGAGAACTTCCCCGACCTGCTCATCAAAGAGTCCATCAACCTGCTCTCCGACGAGGAGAAGAGCATCGCGCTCAACCTGCTGGGCTACCCCGAGAAAAGCATCGCCCGCCTCATGACGCCCTATTATATCCAGTCGAAGAAAAGCTGGACCGTGCGGCAGGCCATCGCCAACATCAAGCGCTACGGCAAAAAAGCCGAGACGCTGAACCACGTCTACATCGTGGACAAGGAGAACAAGCTGATCGACGATATCCGGATCGGGAAACTGCTGATGGCCGAGGAGGAGCAGACCATTGAGTCGCTGATGGATTACCAGTTCGTGAGCCTGATCACCACCATGAGCCGCGAGGAGGCCATCGAGCAGTTCGACAAGTATGACAGGGCCGTGATGCCGGTAGTGTCGGAGAACGGCGTGCTGGTGGGCATCGTAACGTTCGACGACATCTTTGACGAAATTGAGCGGCGCGATACCGAGGACATTCAAAAGTTCGGTGGTCTGGAGGCCCTGGAGCTATCCTATACCGAAACCCCGCTGCTCACCTTAGTAAGAAAGCGCGCCAGCGTGCTCCTGATCCTGTTTCTGGGGGAGATGCTCACTGCCTCTGCCATGGGTTTTTTTGAGGTGGAGATTGAAAAGGCCGTGGTGCTGGCCCTGTTTATACCCCTCATCATTTCGAGTGGCGGTAACTCCGGCTCGCAGGCCGCCACCCTCATTGTCAGGGCGATGGCCATCAAAGAGCTCGGCTTGCGCGACTGGTGGTATGTGATGCGCAAGGAGGTCCTGTCGGGGCTGATGCTCGGGCTGATCCTGGGCACGGTCGGCTTCCTCCGGATCATTGTGTGGCAGCAGGCTGGGTTTTATGACTATGGCGCATACTCCGTTTTGATCGGGATGACCGTGGGGCTCTCGCTGATCGGCATTGTGCTGTGGGGCACGCTCTCGGGTTCCATGATCCCGTTTTTATTGCGTTTGCTGGGCCTGGATCCTGCAACATCCTCCGCACCGTTTGTCGCCACGCTGGTAGACGTAACAGGGCTGGTGATCTATTTTTCCATCGCGGCCACGCTGCTGAGAGGCACCTTGCTGTAAATTTTTAAGAAATCATACCCTAAACTAGCGCACTTGTTTTATATTTGTACTCATTATGGCAGCAGCAAGGGCACATGTGCATCACCACCACCCACGAAGCAACAGTTTCGGAGCCGTCTGCCTATGGATTTGCTAAACAAGATAAACACATATCCAAAAGCCTGACTCCGTAATGGGTCGGGCTTTTTTTTTGAAACCAGCGTCTGGGTATTGTTCCCGGCTGATTTCTCAGAGCATGCTTAAAATGCGCTTCCAAAAGATGAATTTTATACCTGCTCGAAGCTACATGTATACATACAACAGAGATGAATTTAGTTATCGTTGATTATAAGGCGGGCAATGTGCAGTCGGTGCTGTTCGCCCTGGAGCGGCTGGGCGTGCAGGCAACCCTGAGCGCTGATTTTGAGACCATCAAGGCGGCCGACAAAGTGATCTTCCCGGGCGTGGGCGAGGCCTCTTCGGCCATGGCGCAGCTCAAAAGCCGCAACCTCGACCAGTTGCTGCCAACCCTGGAGCAGCCTTTTTTTGGGGTATGCCTGGGCATGCAACTGCTCTGCCAGCACTCCGAGGAGGGCGATACCGACCTGTTGGGCATCATCCCGCTGCAGGTAAAGCGCTTCCAGACGGACCTGAAGGTGCCGCACATGGGCTGGAACCAGTTGGAACGGCTAGCTTCGCCGCTGTTTGATGGACTGCAGGAGCAGGAGCATGTATACTATGTGCACAGCTACTACGTACCCATGAGCGATTATACCATTGCCCAGACCTCGTACCCGGAGCCGTTTTCGGCTGCCGTACAGTATAAAAATTTTTACGCAGCGCAGTTTCACCCGGAGAAAAGCGGACCTGCCGGCGCCCGAATCCTGAAAAATTTCTTAGCGTTATGATGGAGATTATACCTGCCATAGACCTGATCGGCGGCCAGTGCGTGCGCCTGACCGAGGGCGACTTTGCTCAGCAAACCACCTACGACAGCAACCCGCTGGAAGTGGCCAAGCGCTTTGAGGCTCACGGCATCAAACGCCTGCACCTGGTTGATCTGGACGGGGCCCGCGCCAAAAAGCCGGTGAACCTGGACGTGCTGGAGAGAATTGCCGCCAACACCAATCTCACCATTGACTTCGGCGGCGGCTTGCAGTCGGACGAGGCGGTGCAGCAGGCCTTTGACGCCGGAGCGTCTCAGATCACGGCGGGCAGTATCGCCGTGCGCGAGCCAGAGAAAGTAAAGGGCTGGCTGGAGCAGTATGGTCCGAAGCGCATCATCATCGGGGCGGACTTCAAGGGCAAAAACATTGCCATTAGCGCCTGGACCGAGGAAAGCGATTATGCCCTGGAGACTTTTATCTCGGATTATGTGAACTACGGCGCCAAGCTGTTTATCTGTACCGATGTGAGCAAGGACGGCAAACTGCAGGGCCCTTCCCTCGACACTTACCGCCAGCTGAAAGAAACGCAGCCAGCGGCTGGTATCATCGCCAGCGGCGGCGTCACCACGATGCAGGACGTTGAAGTGCTCCAGGAAATCGGGGTTACGGGGGCCATCATCGGCAAAGCCATATACGAAGGCACCATCCAGTTAAAAGACTTAGAGCGATTTATATATGCTGACTAAACGTATCATTCCCTGCCTCGACATCAAGAACGGGCGCACCGTAAAGGGTGTGCGCTTCGAGAACATCCGCGATGCCGGCGACCCGGTGGAGCTGGCCAAATGGTATGCCGAACAGGGTGCCGACGAGCTGGTGTTCCTGGACATCACGGCCACTAACGAAGAGCGCAAGACCTTTGCCGAGCTGGTGCGCGACATCGCCCGGCACATCGACATACCCTTCACGGTTGGAGGGGGTATAGGCGCAGTGGCCGATGTGGAAGTGCTGCTGCAGGCGGGCGCCGACAAGGTGTCTGTCAACTCGGCGGCCATCCGGAACCCACAACTGGTGGAGGAACTGGCCAAGCGCTTCGGAAGCCAATGCGTGACCGTTGCCGTAGACACCAAGTATACCGAGGCAACCGGCTGGAAAGTGTACGCCCGCGCCGGCACCGTGGAAACCGAGCACTCCACCGTGGATTGGTGCAGGCACGTGACGGATTTAGGGGCCGGCGAAATCCTGCTGACCAGCATGAACAACGACGGCACGAAGGCCGGTTTTGCGCTGGATATAACAGGCGAAGTAGCCAAAGCGGTCTCCGTGCCAGTGATTGCTTCTGGGGGCGCAGGCAATCTGCAGCACTTTTCGGACGTTTTTCAGCATGCCCATGCCGATGCCGCCTTGGCAGCCAGCCTTTTTCACTTTCGTGAGATGGGTGTGCCCGATCTGAAGCAGTACCTGAAACAGGAGGGTATATCCATACGGCTTTAAGTTATATATAAACGGACTACAAGTTTGGACGAGGCCTTTGTGCATATGGCCAAATTCGTAATTCGTAATTTCTAATTTGTAATTATCAAAAAGTGGAACTTGACTTTGATAAATCCGGCGGCCTGGTGCCTGCCGTGATACAGGACGAATTGACGGCACAGGTGCTGATGCTGGGGTATATGAATCAGGAGGCGCTGGACAAGACGCGCGAGGAGGGAGTCGTGACTTTTTTCTCGCGTACCAAAAACCGCCTCTGGACCAAAGGGGAAACCTCGGGCAATACCCTGGAAGTGAAGAGTATTACCCGGGACTGCGACGCCGACACGCTGCTGATTAAAGTGAAGCCGAACGGCCCAACCTGCCATACCGGCACCACCAGTTGTTTTGGCGAGGAAGAAGGCGCAAACCGCGCGGCGGCCATACGCTTTATCGCAGACCTGGAGGGAGTCATCCGGAAACGCAAAGCCAATCCCGTGGAAGGCTCTTATACCAACTTTCTCTTTGACAAAGGCGTGAACAAGATCGCGCAGAAAGTGGGGGAGGAAGCTGTGGAAACGGTGATCGATGCGGTGGCCGGAAAGCACGAAACGATGAAGGGCGAAGCCGCCGACCTGCTCTACCACCTGCTGGTACTCCTTTCCGCCTCAGGCATGGAGTTAAAGGACGTGGTGGCCGTGCTGGAGGAACGCCACAAAAAATAGCTTTTTATACCTGGCGGGGCGACGGGTTTTGATCCTGCCGCCCCGCCTTTTTTTTATGGGTATAAGCAGGTATGAAGAAAGGTATGAACGCCTTTCTTATCCCAGAAAAGCCCGGATCGCATCGGTTACCTCCCCACCTTTTTCCTCCTGAAGGAAATGCCCGGCCTTGAATTTTATCACCTTTGCCTCCGGAAACGCATCCTCCCACTTCCCGAGGAAGTGCAGGGGGAGCAGGCTGTCTTTCTCGCCCCATAGGATCAGCTTCCGTATATTTTTCATCTTTTCCCGTTGCTCCCACAACTCCCTGAAATAGGGGTTTGCTTCGTGCAGCGCCTTTGCCAAGTGCCAAGTGCCCAATCGGCTGGCGGCGGAAGAGAAGGGCTTGAGATAATGACGGTGAATGTCCTTGGTTAGAAACTTCCGCTCATGGTAGCCTCTCGGCAGCAGCATGCGTGCAGAAAAATTTAGGCGCAGGTATAAAAACTTGCCGATGCCCCCGCTCAAAAATTTACTTACCTGCGTCAGCTGCTTTTCTTCGTCCAAAGGCCACATCCAGGTGTTCAGGATGATGATATTTTTAACATTTTCAGGATGGCGCAATGCATACCTTAGCCCGATAGGTCCTCCAAAATCATGCACCACCAGGGTAATATCCTTTAACTTTAATTCGTGTATTAGAGCCTCCAGATTGTCTGCATGTGCTTCCGGGGTATAGGCAAAACTACCGGGGTTGTCCGAAAGGCCGAAGCCGAGGTGGTCGGGGGCGATGCAGCGGTAGTCGCGGCGCAGCGACTTGATCTGTTGCCGCCATAAAAACGACCAAGTGGGGGTGCCGTGCACAAAAACGATGGGTGCTCCCTCGCCCTCGTCTACATAATGGAGCCTCCCCGCAGGTAGCTGTAGCGTATGGTGCTGAAAAGGATAGAAGATGGTGTCGAGCCACGTGGGAGTTTTCATGCACATCATTGCTAAGTACAAAAAAGGGATTCAGGAAACCGGCCACCAACTCAGTTCGGCGAGAACAGGCCAGCTGTATGATTTTATACCACCAATAAGCAGCTCTGGCAGAAATACTGCGCCACGGCGGGTGCCTCACATATCACAGGTGGCGGATCGTGCTTTTACAGGGTTGCCCTTGATCAAATATCCACTTAACCGGGCGGATAAACAAGCGTCTTTCAAGCAAAAAACGGAGTTATACCCTGAATACACGTAAGGAAAAGCACACGAACAAAAATTGAATTGAGAAAGCAAAAGAACACGGGAAACAAGGCGAAGCATTGGCTTAAAATCGGTGCCTGGATTGTAGGGGTTGCCTTGCTGCTGTTCGCAGGGCTGATTTTTTTCACCGATTGGCTGGAGCGGAAGCTGGAGCATACCGTCGCGCAACAATCTAACGGGGTATACAGCCTGCAACTCTATGGCTTTCAGGTTTCACCGTTTGCCGGGGCTGTCTCCGCAGACAGCCTTTCGCTAGTGCCTGACTATGCGCGCTGGGAAGAACTCCGCAGCCAAAAGAAAGAGGTATCCCGCACCCTTCTGGATTTGAGCACCGGAACCGTTGACCTGACTGGACTGAATTTCCTGAAAATGCTGCTTGGAAAAGGCGTCTCGCTGGACAGGCTGGCGGTGGAGCGGCCCGACCTGCTGCTGACACTCATGCAGGAAGATACCACCCAACAGCACAAGCCGCTTCACCAAACCGTTCGGGGTATGCTTAAGGGGATGCGGGTAGGGGCGATGGACATCAACAGTGCCCGGTTGCGTTACCGCAAATACGCGGTTACCTCGGTAAATCTATTTTCCATGCAGCGCTTCGACTTTGCCGTGAATGACTTTCAGCTCGACAGCCAATCCTTTGCGGCATCCAACCGAGCCTACTATGCGCAAAACATCACGCTTCAGGGCACCGGCATACAGTATTTGTTTCCCGATGGCGCTTACCAACTCACCTCCGACACCTTGCGACTCAGCACCGCGCAACGAAACCTCCGCCTACAGCAACTCATGCTCACCCCAACTAAGGCTCCTGCCGAACTTGCCCGTTCTAAAGGCAAGGCTGTTTCCTATATGCAGCTGGATGTACCCGAAATTAGGCTAACTGGTTTGGATTATCCGGCCCACTCGCGCGAGAACAGCTTTGAGGTGCGGCATGTTGCTGTCAGGGAGCCCGCGTTGCGGGTATTTAAAGACAAGCAAAATTTCAAGAATAAAGGTGCGCAGCCGCTGCCTCACGAGTTGGCGCAGCACATGAAGGCCAAGTTTTGCCTGGACTCAGTGGAAATTGAGAATGGCTTCATCCGGTATGCGGAACTGGTGCCCAAAGCGATTAAAAGAGGACATATCAACTTACAAAACTTGCACATGACCCTGCGGAACGTAAGCAACATGCCCCGCTATACTTCCGATAAAAAGCCTGCAGTCATCAAGGCAACCGGCAAAGTGATGGGGAAAGTGCAGATGCAGATGACGGTATACATGCCCCTGCTCAATAAAAATGGCTATCATCGGATTGAGGGCGAGATTAAATCCGGCAACCCTGAAATTCTCAACCCGATCCTGGCCCCGACTGCATTTGTCAGGTTCGAGAAGGGGTATGTAAACAGCGGGAGATTTGAGGTGGAGCTGACCAATAAGCAGGCCGTCGGGAGTTTGCGTTTGCTCTACCAGAACCTTAAAATAGACATCCTGTCGAAAGGCACGGGCGGTGAACAGTCTTTCGGGAAAAAAGTGCTGACAGCGCTCGCGAACCTGGCCGTGATCAAAGAGAGCAATCCCGGCGACAAAGGAGAGAAGCCCAGAATCGGCAAGATCAATGTCACCCGAAACCCTGAGAACTCGGTGTTTAGCTATTGGGTAGACTGCCTGATGGACGGCTTTATGTCGTCCGCCGGTTTAGGCGGGAAAGCGGAGAAACTGTAGGGTATACCTTCCCGGCCTGGGCGTCGGTTACGCGTTCGTGGTTTTAATCAGGAGCTTTCTGTATTTGGTGAAGATGCTGGACTTGGACACGAAGCCCATGTATCTTTCCTGGCGGAGGACGGGCAGGTTCCAGGCGCCCGACTCATCAAACTTTTTCATCACATCGGCCATGCTGTCGTCGTATTGCACCACGGCAGGCGGCTTCACCATCAGTTCCTTCACGTGCACAAGGTCATACTTATCCGTCTTGAACATGATCTCCCGGACGTTCTCCAGGAAAATGACGCCCTCCAGTTTATTCTCTGCATTCACTACCGGAAAAAGGTTGCGGCGCGAATGGGCGATTACCTGCACCAGTTCCCCGAGCGTGGCATCCGGTGAAATTGGCTGAAACTCACTCTCTATCAGGTGGCGGATTTTCATGATGTGCAGGATCGTGCGGTCTTTGTTGCCGGTGAGCAGCTGGCCTTTCTGCGCCAGTTTTTTCGTATCGAGCGAGTAGGGCTCAAAGTATTTGACCATAGCGTACGACGAGGCAGCCACCAGCATGAGCGGGATCATCAGGGTATACCCCCCGGTGATCTCCGCGATCAGGAACACCGCCGTCAGCGGCGCATGCATCACCCCGCTCAGGATACCCGCCATACCCACCATCGAAAAGCTGCTGACCGGCAGGTTGCTGATGTTGAGCATGTTAATGAGTCGCGCGAAGAAATACCCCGTGCTGGCCCCCACAAACATGGACGGCGCAAAGTTGCCCCCGTTGCCCCCCGAGGCGATCGTGATGGTGGAGGCAAACACCTTTACCAGCGACAGCGCCCCAACAAAACCCAGTACCAGCCATTCGTTCGTGCCGAAAAAGGCAAGCCAGCTATCCTGTAAAAGCTTTTCGGCATTGTTGCGCTCCAGCACCATGATGCTGTTGTACCCTTCCCCGAAAAGCGGGGGAAAAAGCATGATAAGCAGTCCCAGCAGCATGCCGCCCACCAGAGCCCTGATGTATACCTTTTGCTGATAGGACTCAAAAACTTCCTCCACGCGCAGGGCCATTCGCGTATAATAAACAGACATCATACCGGCCAGAACGCCGAGCAGCACATAAAACGGCACATGCGACGCCTCAAAGTACTCGCGCTGCCCGATGTTAAACAGGATTTCCTCCTCGAGGATGATTTTGGAGCAGAGGGTGCCCACCACGGCGGAGATGATCAGCGGGATGAAGGCGGCAATGCTGATGTCGGTCAGGAGCACCTCGATGGCAAAGAGCACGCCGGCAATGGGCGCGTTGAATACCGCCGCAATGCCCGCCGCTGCGCCACAGGCCAGCAGGAGGGTGCGGTCCCGGTAATTCAGGTGGTAGTCGCGGCCGTAGTTCGAGCCGATGGCCGAACCAGTGACCACGATAGGGGACTCCAATCCTGCGGAGCCGCCAAAACCGGCTGTGATTGCGCTTGTCACCACATGGGAGTACATTTTGTGGCGCTCCACGATACTTGATTTCTGGCTGATGTTATACAGGATATTGGCCGTGCCCCGCCCGATGCTCCCTTTGAAGAATGTGCGCACCACCAGCACGGTGAGCAGGATGCCTATGATCGGGAAAATGACGAGCCAGTAGGGCTGGTCGAGGAGCCGGTTGCCATAAGCCAGCAGCAGATGAATATAGTGCACCAGAGACTTGAGCACAACAGCCGACAAACCCGCGGTTAAGCCCACCAGCACACTGGAGAGTAGCATGAATTCACGATCGGAGGTGTGGCGGCGGAGCCAGAGGAGTGGAATTTTGTATTTTTTGTAATGTGGCATTGCAAGCGTTCTCCCCGTAGAGCATTTATGTAAGGCCGTAAAATTAGAAAGAACTGACACCAACCTCAACCCAAAATGAAGTTGTTATTCAGATATATAAAAATAATCAACCATACATTGGGTACTTTGCACAAACTTTGCGGTAGCCTCCAGAATAAAAGAGACCAAAGCAGTTCAAATAGCAATTAATTCAGTACGCGCACAGCATGGCAGCACAGCAGCAACACCACTTCAGAACACTATCGGAAGAGCACGGCCCATTCCATATCATTGGCGATGTGCACGGTTGTTTTGATGAACTGCAGCTGCTCCTGAAGCAGCTGGGCTATACCGTTGCCTTCGACGAACAGGTGCAACGGTATGTAACCACGGTGCCGGGCAGCTATAAGGTTATTTTTGTGGGTGATCTGGTAGACCGTGGCCCGAACTCGCCCGAGGTGCTGCGCCTGGTCATGGACATGATGGAGCAGGGGGTGGCCTATTGTGTGAGCGGAAACCACGACGACAAACTATACCGCATGCTGCTGGGGCACGATGTACAAATCCGGCACGGGCTGGAACTGACCGCGGCGCAACTGGAACCCTACGACCAGGCTTTCCGGCAACGCCTAATTGACTTTCTGGGGTCGCTGCCGCATCATCTGGTGCTGGACGACGAACGGCTGGTTGTGGCGCACGCGGGCTTGGAGGAGCACCTGCACAAACGCAACTCCAAGGGAGTGCGGGCGCTGTGCCTCTACGGCCCGACCACAGGCGGCAAAGACGAGCGAGGGCTGGCGGTGCGCCTGGACTGGGCCGCAGAATATTGCGGAAAGGCTGTGGTGGTGTATGGCCATACCCCCGTGCATGTGCCCAGCTGGCGCAACAATACCATCAATATTGATACCGGCTGCGTGTTTGGAGGAACTCTCACCGCCCTGACTTACCCGGAATATGCCCTGACCGAAGTCCCGGCCCTGAAAAAATACGCGGAGTCCGTGCGGCCGTTTATCCTGTATCCTCAGCACGCTCCTCATTCATCTTAGCTTTTTCCCCTTCCTTTTCCTCTTTATACTTGTCCCCGTTCACCTCACCGTCCAGGTGCTCCCGGTGAAGGTATGTTCTGAATTCGGTCAGGTTGGTTCGATCCCAGAAAGGGATTTTGTTTTGCACGGCCGTGCGCGCAATCACGTGGGCCGCCACGGGTGCCGTGATGAATACAAACGTGATGATAGCCAGTATTTTGACGAGCATGCTGGGTTTGTTGAAGTGGACGGCCAAACCCAGCAAGATTAACCCCACGCCCAGCGTGGCCCCCTTGGTGATGGCCGACATACGAATGTAAAAATCCGGGAGGCGCAGCAGCCCAATCGTGGCAACCAGCATAAAAAACACCCCTAGCAGTATAAAAACACAGCTGATGATCTCTTTCAGCTGCCCCATGTCTATGTTTGCGGTCAGTATCATTTTGTGATGCGCATAAGGTAGTAGGCAAATGAGACAGAGCCCAGAAACCCGAAGAGCGACAGTATGATCGCCACGTCGATAAAATCCTCATTATCCGTCAGCTCGGTATATATGGCAATGATGCCGATAACGTTGGCCACGATCAGGTCGAAGGCGGTGACCCGGTCGGGCAAGCTGGGCCCGAGGGCAAAGCGAATAGCCGTCAGCAACAGGCAGAAGCTGAGCACAATCATGGCGATAATCAAGGTGATCTCAAAGATATTCATACTCATGTCGTCAGTTCTAGTAGTCTTCGCTCAAATCCGTCCTTGATGTGGCGTTTCACTTTCTCTACATCGTTCTGCTTCACGTAGAGGGCATGCACGTAAAGTGTCTGCCGGTCTTTGCTCACGTCCAGGCTCAGGGTGCCGGGGGTGAGGGAGATCATGTTGGCCAGCAGCATAATCTCCAGGTTGGTTTGGACGGCAAGCGGCAGCGCAATCACGGTGGGGCGCATGTAGTAGTGGGGGGTGAGGATGTCGTATGCGATCTTGAGGTTGGCGTATATCATCTCCTTCAGGAAAAAGAGCGACAGCCCGAGCGCCTTCGGAAGCTTGCGGAAATAGGATTTCCGGTAAAACAGCGTACTCATCCAGAGCAGCGTGAACACCAGGGCAAACACAAGCGAGGCGCTCAGGGCATTGTAGGGGATCGCTAAATGATCCTCCCGCAGGGCCATGAAAACAAGGGCAAATGCCAGCACACAATGTATCATGAATATTCGCATCAGGTATAAGTTGATCGTTAACTCCCTATTGGTTTAATACGGCATCGGTATAGGCTTTGGTGTATAGCAGTTGGTTGGCGGCCTGCTGCGCTAACCCGATGAGTGGCTCCGCATACACACTGATGAACAGGATGGCTATAAACAGCAGTACCACGGGGGTATAAAGCAGCCAGACAGTCGGAACAGTGGCCTTGGGTGCACTCTCTGGGATAGGAAGCTCACTGGCTGGCTTGTTCTTCCAGAAAACCTCATTCCAAATTTTCGTCATGGAGAAAAGCGTGGCGAGGCTGACAAAGAGCGAAACTCCAACAATGGTATAATTCCCGGCCTCAAAGCCGCCTTTGGCCAGCATAAACTTTCCCCAAAAGCCAGAGAGCGGGGGCATACCGGCCAGCGCCAGTGCCGACACCAAAAACAGCAGCGCCAGCATCGGTTGCCTGCAATATACCTCGCCCAGCTTTTTGAGGGAGAACGAATGGTGCAGCCGCGCCACCACGCCACTCACCAGAAACAGGTTCGTTTTCACGAGGATGTTGTGCACGATAAAAAAGACACTGCCCGCCAGTGCCAAGGGGGTATAAATAGCGAGCCCCATCAGCATATACCCTATCTGGCTGATTATATGGAAGGAGAGTATCTTCCGGAAATCTGTCTGGGCCGCGGCCCCGACGACGCCCACGACCATGGTCAAGCCCGAGAGCACGAGCAGCAGCGGAAGCATAAAGTCGAGGTCCGACACAAAGAGCAGTGTGAACAGCCGGATCAGGGTATAAATGCCCACTTTCGAGATCAACCCGGCGATAAAGGCAGAGATCGCAATGGGAGGGGTATGGTACGAAGCGGGCAGCCAGAAGAACAGCGGGAAGATAGCCGACTTGATCCCGAAGCCCGTCAGGAAGAATATGCTGGTGAGAGAAAGGAGTGGCATGCTCTGGTGACCGTGCTGGCGCACCTGCTGGGCCAGCACGGCCATATTGAGGGAGCCGAACAGGCTGTAAATCACCCCAATTCCGGTGAGCAGCAGCCCCGAGGCGATAAGGTTGATGGTCACGTACTTCAGCGTGCCCTCCAGCTGTGCCCGCGTGCCACCCAACGAGAGCAGCGCAAAACAGCAGATCAGCAGCACCTCAAACCAAACGTACAGGTTAAAGATATCGCCGGTGAGGCAGGCCCCGGACACCCCCATCTGCAACAGCAGCAGCAGCGGGTAGTACCCGATCCGCTTCCTTTCGAAGTCCAGCCCCTGCAGCGAGAAAAGCCATACCGCCAGGCCCACTACGGCCGCGCTGGTCAGGATGAGCGCACCAAACAGGTCTGCCACGAAGGTAATGCCAAAGGGGGCTGGCCAGTTGCCGATGCGTGTCGCGAAAATACCGTTTTGGGATACCTCATACAATATAACCGAGGCGGATGCCAGCCACGCTGCTTGCACCACCCCCGCCAGTATGGCCTGCACCTTTGCCCGCTGCCCTACCAGCAGGCAGGCCACGGCTCCGAGCAGGGGCAACAGCAAAGGCAGCACTAACAGTAGGTTATGGCTCATGGGCTAGGGATTGTTTTGGGGTATGGTAACGCCGCCAGTGCAGCGATACCAGCGAAGGCTTATTCGGCTTTGTGCAGATCGTCCAGGTTGTTGGATTTGAAGG
Organism: Pontibacter sp. E15-1; assembly: GCF_022601975.1. Taxonomy (GTDB): domain Bacteria; phylum Bacteroidota; class Bacteroidia; order Cytophagales; family Hymenobacteraceae; genus Pontibacter. The sequence continues at coordinate 188,745 of NZ_JAKVIR010000002.1, read as the reverse complement.
ATTGGTAGACCTTGCGGATAAGCACGATGGCGAAGGCCTGCAGCCCAAACCCAATGACAATAGCTGTGAGCAGCAGGGCCTGGGGCACCGGGTCCGCATAGGGCACCACTGCCACCTCATGGGTTTTCTTGATGATAGCGACATCGCCATTGGTAAGCCCCCCTACCACAAACAGGAAGATATTGGTGGCCAGCCCGAACAGGATCAGCCCCATGATCAGCTTAAACAGGTGGCGGTGCAGTATGAAGTAGATGCTTACGGAAAACAGGATCCCGATCAGAAAAGGCAAAAGCAGTTCCATAGGCTTATTCTTTAGACATGATGAAAATAAACTGCAGTACAACGCCCAACACCAGGAGGTATACCCCCAGGTCAAACAGCGAGGGTGTGCCGATAGAGCCGATAACGGGGAGTTCAAACTTCAGCCAGTAGGACGTCATGAAGGGTTTCTGGCCGAGCAGCGACACAATGCCGCTTGACGCGGCCAGGAGCAAACCGGTCGCTACCAGGTATAGCGGCCGGATCCTGAGGAACACGAAACTCCACTTGTGGGGCTCGTCGGTGTCGCGCTTGTTACGGAAGTTGGCCCGCAGCACCCGCAGGGCATACCGGGTATAGCTATGGCTCTTCGGACGGCTGTAGTAGTACAGCACCACGCTGAAGAAAACCCGCGAGGTGACCCCCGGGCCATGGGCCAGCACATGAAACACAAAAGCAATCGAACAGATCAGGCCGCCGATGAACCCTCCGCCCGGATGGTTGTGCCCTCTGAAGAGGATATAAACCGAGAACAGCAGAAAAACCGGCGTCAGCAGCCGGATGGCCGTCGAGAAGATAATCGTTTTCATGGCTTGCCTCCTTTCTGTGGTTTGAGGCGCAGGAGGGCGTACACGCCCACCGCCGCAACGGCCAGCACGGTTATTTCCCCCAGGGTATCGAGGCCACGGAAATCCACCAGTATCACGTTCACCATGTTCCTGCCGTGAGCCTGCAGGTAACTGGCCTCTCCGTAAAAGTCTTTCAGGTCTGATGACACGGCATTTTCCTGCACCAGCAGCAGTACATAGGTCATGACGGACCCGAAGAGTACTGCCACAAAAACATACCACAGCTTAAACACCTGATGCGACAGGTAGCTAAAGGCCGGGAGCTTGTGCAGCAGCAGCACGAAGATGACAACGGTAAGCGTCTCTATAAGCAACTGGGTAGCCGCCACGTCCGGCGCCCCGAACAGAATGTAGAACAAGGCCGCCGAATACCCCACCAGCCCCATCACCACGATGGAGGTAAGGCGCGAGCGTGTGTTCAGCAAAAGCAGAAGCGCCGACACAACCAGTATGAACAACACAACCTCATACAGCCTGAGCGACTGCAGCATATAAAACCTGTCTCCCAGGTGCAACACCAGCGCGTCGCGCCATAGCACATAGCAGCTGAGCCCGCAGAAAAAAAGCAGCAGGTAGACCAGGTAGTGGCGCAAATAGCCGTCTTGCAGGGTATGGATGAAGCGCTTTGAGCCGCTCAGGAAGTTAGAAAAAAGCAGGTGATACAGGCTGTCAGGGCCGAAGGGGAAGTCCTGAGTGGTAAATGGCCGCAGGTGGAGGCGCGGCGTGAACAGGTATAAAATCAACCCCAGGAGCGTGGTCAGTGCGCTCAGCTGCACCACCAGCGAGAACCCTTGGCTTTCCACCAGTTTCCCGCTTGTGTGCAGCTCCGGTGCGATGCTCAACGAGGCCTGCAGAAGCAGCGGCGTGGTTGCCGAGACGCCCGCCAGGCTAGCCAAGCCCAGCAGCAGCGGCGGGAGAAACAGGTAGGGGGAGGCTGCATGCTGCAGCGCGATCGGGTGCGAGGACTTCCGCCAGAATATCCGGAAGCTGAGCACTAGGGCGATGGCCACGAACACCATCCCCGCCAGCAGGGCCACGCCCAGCACCAGGCCGAGGGTGCCGTTGTTGTGCAGCGCGGATTCATACAACAGCTCTTTGCCCACAAACCCGAGCGACGGGTATACCCCTGCCATCGAGTATGCCGCCAGCGTGGCAGCCGCCCCAACCCAGGGCAGGCGCCTGCCCAGTCCTTTCAGCAGGGGCAGCTGCCGCGTGCCGGTGCAATGGTCTAAGGTGCCGGCCACCATAAACAGGGTGCCCTTGTACAAGGCATGAGCCACCAGAAACACCAGTGCGGCCTTGGTGGCCTCATCGGTCCCGATCCCCAGGAGCATGACGAGCAGGCCGAGGGCGCTGATTGTGGTATAGGCCAGCACCGCCTTGAGGTCGGTGTGCTTCAGCGCCAGTGCCGCCCCCATCACCGCCGTGATACCGCCTACCAGCGGCAAGGTGAATTGCCAGATTTCTGCCGAGTTAAATACAGGGCTAAGGCGGGCCAGAAGGTAAATCCCCGCCTTCACCATGGTGGCGGAGTGCAGGTATGCGCTGACGGGCGTTGGGGCGGCCATGGCGTTTGGCAGCCAGAAATGAAACGGGAACTGTGCCGATTTAGTGAAGCAGCCAAGCATGACCAGCACCATTGCGGGCAGGTAAAGCGAACTGCCCCGGATATCCATACCACTCTGCATCATACCGCTGAACGTGATCTCCCCGCTGGCCTGGCCCAACAGCAGCAGCCCCGCAAACAAGGCCAGTCCGCCGGCTCCCGTCACGAGCAGGGCCTGCCACGCGGCGGTTCGGCTTTCGGATTTGTGCTGGTGGAAGCCAATCAGCAGGTAGGATGTGATGCTGGTAAGCTCCCAGAAAAGAAAGAGGCAGAAGAAATTATCCGAAATCACGATGCCGAGCATGGCCACCATAAACAGCGTGAGGTACATGTAAAACCTCCCCAAAAGTGGCGTTTCACCCATATACCCGCGGGAATACAGCATGATCAGTACCCCAAAAACAGAGACAAGCAGTGCAAAGAGCAGGCTGAGCCCGTCGAGCCGAAACTGGAGCTGCACCCCGAGCGACGGGACCCAGGAGATGGACTGCGTAACGGTTTCGCCGGCCAGCACGCCCGGGACCTGCCAAATAAAATACGCTGAAAAAATGAGGGGGAGCAGGGTCAGCGGCACGAACACACGCCTCCCCAGCCAATGGTGCAGCAGCGGGGCCGCAAAGGCAACGAGGAAGCCGGTGAGGAGCAGGTAAACCATCAAAAAATAAAATTCCGTATATCTTTTTGTACAATAACGTACGTATGAATTACTTACCCGCCTCGGCTTAATTAGTTGCAAAGCATCCAATCTAAGGGTGGCGGCATGACGCATTTAACAGCCTAACACAACCAAACATGATCACGCTGAACAGACTGTTGGTAGGACTCGACCTTACGCCCGCTGACGATACCCTGATAGAATACACTGCTTACCTGTGTGCTGAATTGCAGGTAAATTATGTCTGCTTTATCCATGTTGAGAAAAAACTTGAGGTGCCCGTGGAGCTGCTGCCCAACCTGCGGCGGGAGACGCTCACCCCCGAAGAGAGTTTCCGGCAGATGATAGCGGCCAAGGTCCAGACCGTGTTTGCGCGCTTGCCCCAGGTGGAGGTAGAGGTGCAGATAGACGAGGGCTCTCCGTTGAAGCAGCTGCTGCACTGGACCAACGTAAAACAGATAGACCTGATCCTGGCGGGAAGGAAGCTGCGCCTGCACGGCAGCGGGGTGCTGGCCCAAAAGCTTTTGCGGTCGGGGCGTAACAGTGTCCTGTTCGTGCCGGAGGCCTTTGAGCCAAGGCTGCGGCGGATTGTGGTCAGCGTTGATTTCTCCAAATACAGTGAGATGGCCCTGGACCGCGTGCTGCACTCTGCCCTGTCCAAACCGGATGTGCAGGTTGTTTGCCTGCACGTGTACGAGGTGCCGCCGGGGTATATCACGCTGGGTATGAGCTACGAGGAGTTTGACGACCGCATGCGCGGTTTTGCCCGCGAGAAGTACGAAAAGCTGCTCGGGCGCTTTCCGGAGCTGGAGGAGAGGGCTGAGTTTGTGCTGGTGCGCAAAAACGAACAGGATGATGTGGGAGCCCTGGTGGTGATGGAGGCCAAGCGCGCGCACGCCGACATGCTGGTGATCGGGGCGAAGGGCATGTCGGCGGCGGCCCTTTTCGTGATTGGCAGCGTAACCGAGAAAATACTGCGCCACGACATGGACATCCCGTTGCTGGTGTTCAAAAACAAGGATGAGACGATCGGCTTCCTGGATGCAATAATCGGCTGACGGGGTATGGCCCTGCTGTTGCTACAGACAGGGTATAACTGGGCTTCCGTAAAGACTAGGGCCTGTCTTCTGGCTGCTCGCGCGATACAAGCCGCAACAGGACATAGGCCAGAATACCCGCCACTACAGACGCGAGCAGAATAGCCAGTTTGGCCTGCGCCAGAAAAGGGGAGGACGCAAAAGCCAGGTTGGCGATGAATATGGACATCGTGAACCCAATGCCCCCCAACAGCCCGGCCCCGATGAGTTGCCCCCAGCTGAAGGAGTCGGGTTTCGCGATAAGCCCTGTAGCGGCTGCCAGCCCTGTAAACACCAGAATGCCTATCGGCTTGCCCAAAACCAACCCAAGGATAATTCCCCACGACACGGAGTTGAGGAAACCGCTTGTCAGGTTCGCGTCGATGTACAGGCCGGCGTTGGCCAGCGCAAAAACGGGCATGATAAAATAGGCCACGTACGGGTGCAGCGCATGCTCCAGCCGATGCAGCGGCGACAAGGCCTCCTCGCAATTGCTCTCAAGGGTATGCACAGCTGCCTGAAAGTCCTCCTCTTCGGGCGTTTCGTCCTCGTCTCCCGTGCGGTTATAGTGCGTTGCCTGCAGCTCTCCCAAAATAGTGTCGGTGGAGGATATAAACGCATTGTCGGTTATTTTGGAGCGGGCCGGGATGGCCGTCGCCAGTAGGATGCCAGCTACCGTGGCATGCACCCCGGACTTCAGGAAAGCGACCCACATCACCACGCCCAGCAGGATGTATAGCCAGATATGCCGCACGCGCAGCGCACTCAGCACCAGCAGGATCCCAAACAGGAGCAGGGCCACCCACAGCATTAAATAATCAACCTGGGCGGTATAAAATAGGGCGATCACCAGCACCGCGCCAATGTCATCCACGATGGCGAAGGCCACCAGAAAGAGCTTGAGCGGGAGCGGCACGCGGTTGCCCAGCAGCGTGAGTATACCCAGGGCAAAGGCGATGTCGGTCGCCATCGGGATTCCCCAGCCCGTCAGTTGGTCGGGCGTGGTATAGTTAAACGCCACATAGACACCGGCCGGCACCAGCATACCCCCCAGCGCGGCCACCACCGGAAAAGCGGCACTCCGCAGCGAGGCCAGCTCGCCCATCAGCATCTCGCGCTTGATCTCGAGGCCCACCACGAAAAAGAAAATGGCCATCAACCCGTCGTTTATCCAGAGGATCGCGGCTTTGGTGAGCCCGAATTCGCCGATGGCAATGGTGAGCGGGGTGTTCCAGACGGCGTCGTAGGTATGGGCCCAGGGAGAGTTTGCCCAGGCAAGCGCCACCAGCGTTACCAGCATCAGCAGAATGCCGCTGAAGGACTCTGCCTTCACAAATTCCTGCAATGGGTATATGATTCGGCGAAGCAACTTTAGCTCGGGCATGGCTGTGTTTTATGCTGGTTTAGAGATATATCTCCTAACTAGACGCGCACCTGCCCTAAATGTTGTTAAGACTTTCCGCCCATACCCCCTGGCACGCGACGCACACAAAAAAAAACTGCTGCACCCATTCTGGTTCAGAGGGGGCGCAGCAGGTATAAATTTGGCGGCAGTAGGCTAATGGACCACTTCTTTGGTAACGTAGCGGGAGTTCAGCAGGCTGAGGGCGCCCATATAGCGGAGGTTAAACTGCAGCGTGTCGCCCAGCTTGTAGTTGTTCTCGTTTTCGCCCAGCTCTACTACCAGCATGTCGGAGCTGGCCCCGATCACGCTCAATGCTGTGTCTTTCGGAAGCAGAAACTTGGGGTTGATGTCCAGCAGCCCGACGTCCAGGATGGCGCGGTGCGAGGTTTTGCCGAACAGGCTCTCGTCTATCTCGAAACTATCGCCGCTGGGGTTCTCGGCCAGCAGGCCCGAGGGCATCATGGGCTTCTCGGTCAGCTCTATTATTTCGGTGCTCAACTCGAACACGTCGTCATACATGCCTTCAAAAGTTTCGCCGGTAAAGAGGTTCAGGCCAAAGAAAAGCGCCTCGCCCACCCGGAAGTGGTTGATGCTCTTGGGCAGCTGATGGCTGAAAAGAAGCGGGATCGTCACGGAGGTTCCCCCGGACACCCAGGGAATCTTTTTGTTGAACGTCGCGTCGATCAGCTGCTTGTAGAGGCTCAGCTGCACCAGTTTGTCCTTGGTGGGCATCACGCCGTGCAGGCAGTTGAAGTTGGCCCCCAGACCGATCACCGTGATCCCCGGCAGCTCAAACACTTTCTCATAAAACGAAACAAGCTCGTCGCCCATCACGCCCTCGCGCAGGTCGCCCATCTCGATCATGATGATGATTTTGTGGACTTTCTGCTGCCGAAGCGATTCTTCCGAAAGCATCCGGATCGTGTCCAGCTCGGTTTCGAAGCTTACGTCGGCGTACTTCACGATCTCCGGGATGCTCTTTTTGGGCGAGGGCTTAATGTAGACTGTCTGCACGCCCGGGGCCACTTTCTTGATGGCCTTCAGGTTCGTGACGCGCGAGTCATGTATCTCGCGCACGCCCAGGGCCAGCACCTCCTTCAACAACAGCTCATTCCCGCAGAGCAGCTTCGTGACGATGCCCCAGTCGATGCCATGCTCCTGAAAGACTCTATTCAGGTGGTCATAGTTGTGCTTTAACTTGTCGCGGTACAGTTTCAGGACTGCCATTTCTTATCTCAGTAATCTATACTCCAAATACTTGTTTGTGAAGCCCATCTTCTCATAGAGGTGCCGGGCGGGGTTTTGGGGCTCCACGTGCAGGGCGATACTGCCCGTGGTATTGTCGGCGGCCATCTGCACCAGCTGCTTGCCCACGCCTTTGCCGCGCTGGCTGCCGTGCACCGCCACGTATACCAGGATGTTCTCCGGTATAAAGCCGCTCATGCCCGTATTGTTCAGAATGAGCGCGCCCACCACGGTGTCGCCTTCCCGGGCCGCCAGCACGGCACCTCCCTTTCCCTCGGCCTCAGAGAGGGCATACTCCATACAGGCGGCAATGTCTTTGCGGGCATCGCCATACTCATCGAGGTGGTGGAAAAGGAAATCGATCACTTCTTCTTTGTTTAGACCTTGCTGGTCTGAGGGTGTGTAGATGCTGTAGGTGAGGGTGTTGCTTTCTGCCATGTTTTGTTTTGTTTTTTGTCAGGGTATATATACGTCAAGGAGATATAAAGGAGCAATGATGCGGTGAGGCCGTACAGATTCGGGTCCAGCGCAAAGGGCAGCCGGAAGGTTAGCCCGAGCCCTGGCACATGGATAAGGCTGTGTGTGGCGAGTGTGCGCTGCACAAGCGCCTGCAGCTCTACATCGCTTAGGCTGCCCCATGCGCTGCTCACCTCAGCCGGAAAATAGGGGTGGAGCGTGTCGGCCAGGCCGAGCAGGTCGGTGCCCGGAACGGGTGCCGAAAGCGCATAGAGCTGGAGTAGCACCGTGACAGCACCGCCGCCAAGCATGGCCCAGAATGCCGCCACGCTGCTGCGCCGTTTCCAGAACAGGGCCCCCAGAATAGGTATAAACAGCCCCGACACCATGAAGGCGTAGGAGTAGAGCATCATGTCCAGCACGTTCGTCATGGTGGTAGCCAGCCAAAGGGCAAATGCGCCCACGGCCAGCGTCACGAGTTGCGAGAGGCGCAGCGTGGACGGTGCCTCGGGATCGATTTTGCGGAAGTGGCTGATCACGTCCGTGACGATGTTGCCGGAAGAGGCCATCAGGCAACTGTCGGCGGTAGACAGGATGGCGGAGAAGTAGGCCGAAAGCATCAGCCCCATCAGCCCGACAGGCAAGACGGTGCGCAGCAGCATCGGGAGCCCGGTCTCCGGGTCCACCACGGCGCCGGCACCCAGGGCGTCAAACATACCCTGCTCGGCGGCCACGCGGGCCAGTATACCCAGGCTCACGCCCATAAACGCCATCACCGGCCACTCGAACAGCCCGGCAATATACCAGGCTTTTTTGGCCGTTTTCTCGTCGCGGCAGGCATAAATGCGCTGGTACAGCGTCATGCCCACAAACCAGATCGGGATGATGGTGATGGCCCAGTTCACGAGCTGCTGCCAGGTCACGTTCGTCAACGTCAGAAACTCAGGGGGCAGGGTGGTCCGGATCGCGGTCATACTCCTGCCGCTCTGCTCCATAATCCAGTTGAGGTTAAAAAGCTGCGCGAAGCTGAGCTGCTCCACGCCGCCGCCCACCGCCAGAAAGGATACCGGCACGCCGATGAATACCAGTCCGCTCATCAGGATGGCCCATTGCACGGTGTCGGTATAAATAACGGCTTTCATGCCGCCCATCACGGTATACACCACCGCAATCACACCCATAATCAGCAGTGCAGTGTTCAGATCGAGGCCCACGAAAGTTCCACTGGCCAGCTTGGCGCCCGCCAGAATCTGGGAGCTGGTGAAACCGGTATACCCGATGGCCGAGATCACGCCAGCCAGCAGCGCCACGCGCCCGTTAAAGTAATAGCCGAAAATCTGCGGAAAAGTCAGGAATTTGGCGAAGGCCGGATTGTTCTTAACCTTGGGTATGAGAAAGACTGCCGCCAGCCAGGCGCCCAGCAGCCCCGTGAAGAGCATCCAGGCCCCGGAAAGGCCCATCGCGAAACCGAGTCCGCCCAGGCCGATCGAGAAGCCGCCGCCCACGTCGGTGGCCACCACCGACAGGCCAATATGTCCGCTGCCCATGCTGCGGCCACCCACATAGTAATCATCCGCGCCCTCATTTTTTTTCAGGAAATAGAAGCCTACACCCAGCATGGCCAGCATGTAAATCACGAAGATGAGAAGGTCGATGATGTGCATGTATCGGAAAAGTATAAATTCAGAGATAAGCGTAAAATGCCACTTCTCTTAAAGTTAATAAAAAATGCTCAAAGGAAGGCCATTTTGCGTCCGTTAACCTCCTCCCAAACCAATCAGAGTATTGCGCTAAAGCGGTATAAATCCAAATCGACACTGTGTATCCTTTTGAACGGCAGGCAGGTAGCCGGTTGATGTTTGCCATACATTTCTCCTACCCGGTATACCCACAGCATCTTATACATACCCGCCAGTTTGTAAATGCCGCTCCGGGAAATGCCTCCTGTCCAGCCCGAGGTAGCCATCAGGTAGGCATTATGAAAGAAGGGATAACCCGCATCCGAAAGGAAGCCTAAGTATAAGACTGGCATTGGCTTGCCTTTCTTGTATATTTGCCTGCCGTATATATGAAAAACCGCCCCACACCCCAACCGTCCATCTTAAAGAGATTTCTGAGCAAGGCGCTCTCGTTGGGGGAGCAGGCGATGGCTGCGCTATACCTCCTGAAGTGGCTGGTGATCTGTGTGCTGGTAGGCGTGTTGGCGGGCAGTGCGTCCGCTTTCTTCCTCGTGGCCCTCGATTGGGTGACGAATTACCGGGAAGCGCATACCTCCATTATCTGGCTGCTGCCGCTGGGCGGGCTGGCCGTGGGGCTGCTGTATCATTACTTCGGGAAGCGCGCCGCCCTGGGTAACAACCTGCTGCTGGAGGAGATACAGCGGCCGCGCGAGGTGGTGCCTTTCCGGATGGCGCCGCTGGTGCTGCTCGGCACGCTGGCCACGCACCTGTTCGGCGGCTCGGCGGGGCGCGAGGGCACGGCCGTGCAAATGGGCGGCACCATAGCAGACCAGTTCACGCATGTTTTCCGCTTGCGGCCCCGCGACCGGAAAGTGCTGATTATTTCGGGTATAAGCGCAGGTTTCGCCTCGCTGTTTGGCACGCCGCTGGCCGGTGCCGTGTTTGGGCTGGAGGTTTTTATACTCGGTCGCCTGCGCTACGAGGCACTGTTGCCCAGCTTTCTGGCCGCCGTGATCGCCGACTATACCAGCCTTGCCTGGGGGATAGACCATACCCATTACGCCATACCCTTTGTGCCGGAACTTACGCTTTCGGGCATCGGCTATACCCTCGGGGTAGGCGCCCTGTTCGGACTGACAGGTATGGCTTTCGCGAAAGCAACCCTGTTTTTTGGTGCTCAGTTCAGGCAGCGCATCGGCTTCCCGCCGTTTCGGCCTTTGCTCGGGGGGGCGGTGGTGGCGATCAGTGTCTGGCTTATGGGCACCACGAAGTACATAGGCCTCGGCATCCCCACCATCCTGCAATCGTTTGAGCAGGCGCAACCCTGGTACACGGCATTTGTGAAAATACTGCTCACGGCCTTTACGCTCGGGGCTGGCTTTAAAGGGGGCGAGGTAACCCCGCTTTTTTATACCGGGGCCACACTGGGCAGCGCCCTTTCGGAGGCAGTGCCGTTGCCGATGGCCTTGCTGGCGGGTATGGGTTTTGTGGCGGTGTTCTCGGGTGCCACCAACACCCCCCTGACCTGCACCATCATGGCCATCGAGCTCTTTGGGGCGGAGAGCAGCGTCTTCATGGCGCTGGCTTGCATCACGGCCTATCTCTTTTCCGGCCACTCTGGCATTTACGGCTCTCAGATCATCGGCAGCCCCAAGTTTATCTTCTATGGCCGCGAGAAAGGGCAGAACCTGACAGCTATAAACACGGCCCGCAGGAAGAAGAAATAGCGCCTATAAGTGATTGTTCACTCACCCAATGTGATAACATAGGATAAACTTGTGTAAAACATAAGAAAATCAGGCATTTATTGGCTCGATTCTGGCTCTGACTACGTATAGAAAGCTATATGTAGCTATACACTCACCCTTAAAAGTTTTAGGGTATGATTCGAGCCTGTTTACTGTCCGTTTTATTCTTCTCGCTGTGCATGCTGCCTCCCCTGGCACAGGCGCAGGAGCAGCCCGTATATGCCAGCGACACGGCTTTTTTCACCTCTTCCCGAAAGCGCGTTAATATTCCGTTCAAATTTGTCCATAACCTGGTCATCATTCAGGTCAGAATTAACGGCTCGCAGCCACTTAGCCTTATTCTGGACTCCGGCGTAAAGAATACCATCATCACCAGGCTGTTCCATTCAGACTCGCTGGATTTGGTTAACGCAGACAAAATCACCATCAGGGGGCTGGGCGAGGGCAACTCCATCGAGGCATTTCACTCGGTTGGCAACGAAATGTTCCTGCCCGGTATAAAAGGAGTGAACCATGAGTTGTATGTGCTGACGGAGGATGTCTTTAACCTCTCGCTCCGGATGGGAATGCCGGTACACGGAATCATTGGGTATGATATCTTCAAAAATTTCATCGTGAAGATAAACTACAGCAACAGGATGATCACGCTTTACCCGCCGGACACCAAAGTAGCGAAGAAAAAGAGGGCAGAGGAGTTTCCGTTGTACATCGAAGGCACCAAAGCCTATGTGTACGGGGACGTGCGGCAGCATAACGGAGACACCATCAAGGTGAAACTAGTGGTGGACACGGGCGCCAGCAACAGCCTCTCGCTCTATCTCCCAACCAATGACCGCCTTTCCATACCCCCAAAAGCCATGAAAGCATATTTGGGCCGGGGGCTAAGTGGCGATATTCACGGCCAGATAGGCCGGCTGGATGGTTTCTCGCTGGGTAAGTATGAAATGGAAGACCTGACAGCCTCATACCCCGACGAGGAATCCATCAAACTGGCGCTAAACCTTGCCGACCGTAACGGAAACCTGGGCTCGGACATTCTCTCCCGCTTTACCGCTATTTTCGACTATCCCCACAACCGGCTGCTGCTGTCGCCGAACAGACGCTTCAGGGAGCCTTTCCAATGCAACATGTCAGGGTTTGAAGTGACTACGCCCTTGCCCGGCACCAATTTTTACATCGTCTCGAATGTGATAGACGATTCGCCGGCCAAGCTAGTGGGGCTGGAGCCGGGCGACCAGCTGCTGGATGTGAATGGGCGAAAGTGTACCGAGATTGTGCTCACCGAATTGTTGGAGCTGCTGGAGAGCAAGCCCGGACGCAAATTGCGCCTGCGCCTCAAGCGGGAGTCTGAGATTCTGGACGTGGACCTGGTGCTCCAGAGCAGAATCTAGCAAAGCCTGCCACTTTATACCCTTCGTCTTAGTTTATACCGGCAGGTGCCGCTGCGGCAGCGCTTTCCTGAAAGTCGAGGTAGATTTGCAAGGCAAGCATCACCACAGCCATTACTATCAGAAAGAGGGCCGTGAAAAACCTTGCGGGCGGAATCGGTTTCGTATAGGTTATACCCTTAGCGTCTGTCCCCGTGAATTTCAGATCGGATAAAATAAGGCCATTGCCAAAGCTCAGCCATATGGCAGCGGTTAAGGGCTGCTTTAAGAGGAGGAGCGTAACCATACCGATGGCCGAGAAAATCAGTCCGATGATTACCCTGAACGAGAACTTTTGCATGAATACTTCCTGAATGTGGTTGATGAGGCGGCAAGTTACGTTTTTTGGTCCAATATCTGCATTCCGGCTTCGGCATGCGTTTTTGAACGCACTATCCAGACAGATTTGCACTGTATTTTGAAAATAAGTGGTGCAGAATTTGTTTTTAAAAAAAATATTGTGAAACATTTGTGCTGTTCAAGCAGGTATAACGAACGTGCCTGTTTCTTAACAACTCACTAACATAATGCAAAAAAAGGCGTTTTTATCATCATCCATGATAAATCACACTTCTCTCCAGAAGCGTGCGACTTTTTCTATCCTCCCCATGGGGGTAGTTTTCCGCGTACCCTCCCTTGTAGTCCGCTACAGGCCCTAGGCCGGCGTACTTATTGACTGCCTATGTGGCCGTCGTAAATCCAACTCATTTTCTCGCTAGCAAAATTTAACCGGTACGGCCCCTGCCTTGCCTGCGTTAGCTGCATCTTTTTACTCCTTTATTTTTTAGCATGTGCCCCGGCACAGAAGGGATAAATATTTTCAATAAAATGAATCAATCTGATTTTATTGTCATAATTGCTGAAGAGCAACATGTTATTCATTCCGCTCAGATCTGCGCGGAAATGGAATCATCGGCCAAAGCCCGAGGCACCGGTATAGCCAAGCGTTCCCCGGAGTACATCACCCAGAAGATGATGGAAGGCAAGGCGGTGATTGCCCTGCACGCCGACGGCCGCTGGGCCGGGTTCTGCTACATCGAAACCTGGGGGCACGGCAAGTACGTGGCCAACTCCGGGCTCATCGTGTCGCCGGACCTGCGCAAGAGCGGCCTGGCGCGCCAGATCAAGAAAAAGATATTCGAGCTGTCGCGCCACAAGTACCCGGATGCCAAAATCTTCGGCCTGACCACCGCGTTGGCGGTGATGCGCATCAACTCGAGCCTGGGCTATACCCCGGTAACCTATTCGGAGCTGACAGACGATGAAGAGTTCTGGAAAGGCTGCCGCAGCTGCGTGAACTTCGAGATCCTGCAGAGCAAGGGCCGCAGCAACTGCCTTTGCACTGCCATGCTCTACGATCCAGCAAAAGAAGAAAGCTTCGTGGCCCTGCCAGTGGTGGAGAAAGTGGAGAAGCAGGCGCAGCCTCAGAAAGCCAACAGCGTGCAGGACCGTTGGGCACGCCACCGCCAGCGACCCACCCAAAGCCAGACGTCGAACATGACGGCGGCCTAACACATACCAGATCAGCAAAAACAAAAGATACATGAAAAAAGTAGTTTTAGCCTTTAGCGGCGGATTGGATACTTCGTACTGTGCCATTTACCTTGCCCAGGAGCTTGGGCTCGAGATTTATACCGCCATTGTGGACACCGGCGGTTTCTCGGAAGAGGAGCTGAAGGATGTGGAGCGCCGTGCCTACGCGATGGGTGCCAAGCAGCACACGCACCTCGACGAGACCGAGAATTTCTACAACACCTGCATCCGCTACCTGGTGTATGGCAATGTGCTGAAGAACAATGTGTACCCGCTGTCGGTGAGCGCTGAGCGCGTGACACAGGCGCTGGCCATCGCGAACTACGCCAAATCAATCGGTGCGGATGCCGTGGCGCACGGCAGCACAGGTGCCGGCAACGACCAGGTGCGCTTCGACATGATTTTTCAGGCCATCATCCCGGAGGTGGAGATCATCACCCCGATCCGCGACAAAAAGCTGTCGCGGGAGCAGGAGATCGAGTACTTAAAGGAGCACGGCGTGGAGATGGACTTCAAAAAAGCCCAGTACTCCATCAACAAGGGCATCTGGGGCACTTCGGTGGGCGGTAAGGAAACCCTGACCTCAAATCTGCCCCTGCCGGAGGCAGCATACCCCACACAACTGAGCAAGCAGGAGCCGGAGCGCGTTACGCTGCATTTCGATAAAGGCGAGCTGACAGGTATAAACGGGGAGACGTTTGCGCATCCAGTGCAGGCTATCCAGCACCTTCAGGAGCTGGCCGCGCCTTTTGCCATTGGCCGCGACATTCACGTGGGAGATACCATTATCGGCATTAAAGGGCGCGTGGGCTTTGAGGCTGCCGCCCCGATGGTGATCATCAAAGCGCACCATACCCTCGAAAAACACGTCCTGACCAAGTGGCAGCTCTACTGGAAAGACCAGCTGTCGGCATGGTATGGCAACTGGCTGCACGAGGGGCAGCTGCTGGACCCGACGATGCGCGACATCGAGGCCTTTCTGGAGAGCACCCAGAAAAACGTGACCGGCGATGTGCACGTGCTGCTCGCGCCATACCGCTTCCAGGTGGAGGGCATCGAGAGCGCGCACGACCTGATGAGCGACAAATTCGGCAGCTACGGCGAGATGAACCGCGCCTGGACTTCAGATGACGTGAAGGGGTTCGCCAAGATTTTCGGCAACCAGACCAAGATGTACCACAGCATTAACAGCGACGAGGCATGGGGAACGAAGTAAAGATAAAAGCAGGCATTGTTGGCGGCGCAGGGTATACCGGCGGCGAGATGCTGCGCCTGCTCTTAAACCATCCCCACGTTGACATCGCGTTTGTGAGCAGCAACAGCCAGGCGGGCAAGCCGGTGTATGAAGTGCACCGCGACCTGCTGGGCGACACTGAGTTGGCTTTTTCCGGAGAGCTGGGAACAGATGCCGATGTCCTCTTTCTGTGCGTAGGGCATGGGGAGGCAAAGCGTTTCGTGGAGGCCAACGACATCCCGCAGCACGTGAAGGTAATCGACCTGAGCCAGGATTTCCGCTGGAACGAAGGCACCGATGCCGCTGCCGTAACGGCCGCGGGGCGCACTTTTGTCTACGGGTTGCCGGAACTGCAGCGCGAAGCGATCCGGGAAGCACAGAACATTGCCAACCCGGGCTGTTTCGCCACCGCGATTCAATTGGCGCTGCTGCCCCTTGCCGCAGAAAACCTCCTGACCGAGGAAGTGCACGTGAGCGGTATAACCGGAAGCACAGGGGCGGGGCAGAGCCTGAGCGCGACGTCTCATTACAGCTGGCGCAGCAGCAATATCTCGAACTATAAAGTGCTGAACCATCAGCACCTGCGCGAGATCGGCCGCACCCTGAAAGGCATGCAGGGGGCAGCGTTGCCCGCCATCAATTTCGTGCCGTATCGCGGTCCGTTTACGCGGGGAATTCTGTGTACGGCCTACCTGCGCAGTAACCTGAGTCAGGAGGAAGCCGAGGCCATGTATAAAACCTACTATGCGGCGCACCCCTTCGTAACAGTCAGTAGCGCAACCCCGGACCTGAAGCAGGTAGTGAACACCAACAAATGCCTTCTTTATATAGAGAAGCAGGGAGATAATTTGGTAATCACCAGCATGATCGACAACTTGGTGAAAGGCGCCTCGGGACAAGCCGTGCAGAACATGAACCTGCTGTTCGGTTTCGACGAGAAGGCAGGCCTGCACTTAAAGGCCTCGGCTTTTTAGTTTCAGCTACAATTTTGTAATCCACCATATAGCTAGCACAGATATGTACGTGACATATTTTATCTACTGTTTAACCTCTTACATCTAAATTATAAAGCGAAATGAATCTCTTCGACGTTTATCCGCTGTTTGATATAGCACCTGTAAAAGCACAAGGGGCATACCTCTGGGATGAGAACGGACGGCGCTACCTCGACCTGTATGGGGGCCATGCCGTTATTTCCATCGGCCACAGCCACCCGCACTATGTAAAGCGCATCGCCCGCCAGCTGTATGATATCGGGTTTTACTCAAATTCGGTGCAGATGCCGCTCCAACAGGAACTGGCCGACAAGCTGGGCCAACTGAGCGGTTACCCGGACTATGAGCTGTTCCTGTGCAACTCGGGTGCCGAGGCGAACGAAAATGCCCTCAAGCTGGCCTCGTTCCATACCGGCCGCAAAAAGGTGATTGCCTTTAAGGGCGCATTCCATGGCCGCACTTCCGCTGCCGTTGCCGTGACAGACAATCCCGCCATTCAGGCGCCTATCAACGAGACAGACAACGTCGTTTTCCTTCCTTTTAATGATATAAATGCTTTCCGGGAAGCGCTCCATACACACGGTTCAGAGCTGGCCGCTGTGATTGTGGAGGGTATGCAGGGCGTGAGTGGCGTACAGGTTCCGGATAAAACGTTTCTGGAGGCGATTGCCGTGGGGTGCGAGCAGGTAGGCGCACTGCTGATCCTGGACGAAGTGCAGTCGGGCTACGGGCGCACCGGCAAGTTTTTCGCCCACCAACACGCTGGCATCCAACCCGACCTGATCACAATTGCGAAGGGTATGGGCAACGGCTTCCCGATTGGGGGTGTTTTGATCAACCCTAAAATTGAGGCGAAGCACGGCCTGCTGGGCACAACCTTTGGCGGAAACTACCTGGCTTGTGTGGCTGCGTTGGCGGTGTTGGAAGTGATGGAAGAGGAGCAGCTAATGCGCAACGCGCAACAGATAGGCGACCGACTGCTGCAGGAATTGCGGCAGCTGCCCGGTGTGCGCGAAGTGCGCGGCGAGGGGCTGATGATCGGGGTGGAGTTGGAGGAGCCTTGTGCCGCTATCCGGAAGCAGCTGCTGACGGAGTACGGCATCTTCACCGGTTCCTCCTCTGATAAAAACACCCTGCGCCTGTTGCCTCCCTTGTGCATCGGCGCGCGCGAGGCAGAGACGTTCCTGACTGCTTTCGAATCCATACTTTATACCATCTCCATTTAACCCCTCAGATGAACAAATTCACCACTGTAAAGGATGTTGCCAACCTCAAAGAGCTTGTGAACGAGGCGCTGCACCTGAAACAGAACCCATACCAGTATAAAACGCTCGGCAAGAACAAGACGTTGGGCCTTCTGTTCCTGAACCCGAGCCTGCGCACCCGCATGAGCACCCAGAAGGCAGCCGCCAGCCTGGGCATGCACGTGATGGTGATGAACCTCGACAAGGAGGGCTGGGCCCTGGAAATGCAGGATGGGGCCGTGATGAATGGCTCCACCGTGGAGCACATCAAAGAGGCCGCCGCCGTGATGGGGCAGTATTGCGACATCATCGGCATCCGGTCGTTCCCGAAGCTGCAAAACCGCGAAGAGGACTACAGCGAGGATCTGCTGCAGAAATTCATCTCCTATTGCAAGGTGCCCGTGGTGAGCCTGGAGTCTGCCACCCGGCACCCGCTGCAGAGCCTCGCCGACCTGCTCACCATCACAGAAAACGCCCCCACTGGAAAGCGGCCGAAGGTGGTGCTGACCTGGGCCCCCCACGTGAAAGCGATACCGCAGTGCGTGGCCAACTCCTTTGCCGAGTGGATGGGGCAGGCTGATGTGGACCTGGTGATCACGCACCCGGAAGGGTATGAATTGGCCGATGAGTTTACCCAGCATGCCCAGGTAACCACAAACCAGCAGGAAGCGCTGGCCGGCGCGGATTTCGTGTACGTCAAAAACTGGTCGAGCTATACCGACTACGGCAAGGTGCTGACGGATGGCGCTGGCTGGATGCTGACAAACGAGCACCTGGCCGCAACGAACAACGCCAAAGTGATGCACTGCCTGCCCGTGCGCCGCAACGTGGAGCTCAGCGATGAAATACTGGACGGACCGAATGCGCTCGTGCTGGCGCAAGCCAACAACCGGACCTATGCCGCCCAGGCCGTGCTCAAGCGGATGCTGGAAGGATTAGAGAAATAGAAAAAAAGCGCGCCCATACCTATCCTGTACCCTGGGATGCGCTTACAAGAAAAACCGCCTGAGAGGGCCGGAAGAAAAACCATGGAAAAGCTTCATATCATAAAGATAGGCGGAAACATTCTGGACAACAGCACGCAGTTGCACCGCTTTCTGAGCGACTTCTCTTCGCTGGAGGGCGCCAAGATACTGGTGCACGGGGGCGGTAAAATCGCCTCCTTTTTAGGGCAGCGCCTCGGCATCACCCCCCGGATGGTGGAGGGAAGGCGCATCACAGACGCTGAGACGCTGGAACTGGTCACGATGGTATACGGTGGTCTGATCAACAAGCAGGTGGTGGCGAAACTGCAGGCACTGGAGTGCAATGCCATCGGCATGACCGGGGCCGACGCCAATGCCATACGGGCGCAAATGCGACCTGTGCGGGAGGTGGACTATGGCTTTGCGGGCGATGTGGCGGGCCCAAAAAACATTAACGCGACGGCGTTGCAGGGCATGCTTTCGCTGGGCCTCACGCCCGTGTTCGCCCCCCTGACACACGACGGCCAGGGAAGCATGCTCAACACCAATGCCGATACCATTGCCTCGGTGCTGGCCACAGCGCTCGCCCCGCAGTATCACGTGACGCTGATTTACTGCTTCGAGAAAAAGGGTGTGCTGCAGGACGCCACAGACAACGACTCTGTTATTCCGGAGATAAACAAAGCAAAATATGCGACCCTCAGGGAAGCCGGCATCGTGTCGGAGGGGATGATCCCGAAACTTGACAACGCTTTTTCCGCCCTGGACCAGGGAGTGAGGGCCGTGCAGATAGGGGATGCCGTGGCTATCGGCCAGATGGCCGCAGGAAGAAAAGCCGGCACGCTGATCACGCTGTAGTTTGTGTAAACCCATTTTACGTAATTCAAATTCCTCCTAAAGAGCTAATTACAGGCAGTATAAAAAGCTGCTACCTAAATTTATGAGTTCAGAAAAGAAAAAAGTAGCCATACTGGGCGGGGGGAACATGGGCGTGGCGCTTGCCAACGGCATGGTGGCCTCGGGCAAATACCAGCCAGCAGACATCACCCTGACCCGCCGCAACCTGCGCTCCCTGGACGAGATGGTGCAGCTGGGTTTCCGGGCCACAAGCGACAATGCCAAAGCCGTTGCCGAGGCCGACATCATCATCCTGAGCATCCTGCCGCAGCAACTGGACAGCGTGCTGGACACCATTGCGGTCAGCGTGGATGCGCACCGGCACCTCTTCGTGTCTATCGTGACCGGGGTATACGTTTCTGACATCATCAGCCGCCTGGGCAAGCCGGTAGAGGTTATCCGTGCGATGCCCAACACGGCCATCGCCATCCGGGAGTCCATGACCTGCATTGCCGGCAGCGAGGCCTCCGACGAAAACCGGGCGCTTGTGTGCAAGATTTTTGACGCAGTAGGGGAGACAGTGGAGATTGAGGAGGAACTCATGACGTCGGCTACGGCGCTCTGTGCCTGCGGCATCGCTTTTTTCCTGCGCTCTATCCGGGCCGCGACGCAGGGAGGAACCGAGATCGGGTTTCATGCCGCAGACGCCCTGCGGATGGCTGCCCAAACGGCCAAAGGCGCCGCTTCGCTGTTGCTCCACTTCCAAAGCCATCCAGAAAATGAAATCGACAAGGTGACTTCCCCAAAAGGCTGCACCATCGCCGGCCTGAACGAGATGGAACACCACGGCTTCAGCTCTGCGCTGATCAAAGGCATCAAAACATCGTCCAGCAAGGCAGAGCAGCTCTACCATAAAGATAAATAGCAAAGACTTCATGAGTGACCGGAACTTGTACGCACACGCGCTGAAACTACTGAAAAACCTGATCCATACACCCTCCTTCAGCAAGGAGGAGGGCAGAACAGCGGATCTGATCGAGGCGTTTCTGGAAGAGCACGGCATTGCCGCACACCGGGAGTTGAACAATGTCTGGGCATTTAACAAGCAGTATGATGCATCCAGGCCCACGCTGCTGCTGAACTCGCACCACGACACCGTGAAACCAAATCCCAGCTGGACGCGTGACCCGTTTACGCCCACCGTGGAAGAAGGCAAGCTGTACGGCCTCGGTAGCAATGACGCGGGCGGTTGCCTGGTGTCGCTGATCGCCACGTTCCTGCATTTTCATGCGCGGGAGGACATGGCCTATAACCTGGTGCTGGCTGCCACGGCCGAAGAGGAAATCTCTGGCCGAAACGGAATCGAGCTGATTTTACCGAAGCTCGGACGCCTGGAAGCTGCCATTGTGGGAGAGCCCACGGAGATGCACCTGGCCGTCGCTGAAAAAGGCCTGCTCGTGCTGGACTGCACTGCAACCGGCAAGGCCGGGCACGCGGCGCGCGAAGAAGGCCTGAATGCCATCTACGAGGCGCTGCCGGATATGCAGTGGTTCCAGCAGTACCGCTTTCCAGAGGAGTCGGCTTTTCTGGGACCGGTGAAAATGAGCGTGACGATGGTGCAGGCGGGCACGCAGCACAACGTGGTGCCCGATCGCTGCCAGTTTACCGTGGACCTGCGCCTGACCGAGAAATACAGTATGGACGAAGTGCTGGAAGTGATCCGGAAGCACGTGAAGGCCACAGTGGTACCACGCTCCACCCGACTAAAGCCCTCTGCCATACCTATGGAGCATCCGCTGGTGCAGGCGGGCGTAAAGCTGGGGCGAGAAACCTATGGCTCGCCCACCATGTCGGACCAGGCGCTATTGCCTGTTCCGTCGCTCAAGCTTGGCCCCGGCTTCTCGGGCCGCTCGCACATGGCCGATGAGTTTATCTACCTGCACGAGTTAGAGGAAGGCATCTCTCTATACATCAAGTTGCTCGAGCAGGTGGTATAGCGTAAAAGTGTTTGATTGCTCCATTATTTAATGGAAAGTTTGAGCATGTTGGACATACCCGCCCTGCTGTTTCGGATTTCCTAATCCGAAACTTTTCCTGAAGCGGATTTCCTAATCCGCGTTAGCAGGACCACGGGGATTAGGAAATCCCCGACAGGTGGCTTCCGGACTGGGAAGTCCGGAAGAGCCGTGGAGCCGTGAAGTAACGTGAAAGTGTTCTTCAGTTTAATTGTTTAATGGATTTTAGGGTATACTGTCACGGAAAGTTTTGTTTATGACAATACCCAATCCCATATCACCCATACCTGATTTTATATATGAAACTCTGGCAAAAATCCTCCGGCACAGCCGCCGAAATAGAAACCTTTACTGTAGGCAAAGACGCAGAACTGGATATGCAACTGGCCCCGTTTGATGTGTTGGGCTCCCTGGCGCACACGCGCATGCTCCAAAGCATCGGCTTGCTGACGGCTGACGAGCTGGAGGTAGTGCAGGAAAACCTGAAGGCAATCTACGCGTCCATCGAAGCTGGTGACTTTGCCATCGAGCCGGGCGTGGAGGACATTCACTCGCAGGTGGAGCTGGAGCTGACGCGCCGCGTGGGCGATGCGGGCAAGAAGATCCACAGTGGCCGCTCCCGCAACGATCAGGTGCTGCTCGACCTCAAGCTATTTTTCCGGCACCAGCTGCAGGCAACGGTAGAGGGGGTTTCGGCTTTGTTTGAGGTGCTGCAGCGCCAGAGCGAACGCTACAAAGACGTGTTGTTGCCAGGCTATACCCACCTGCAGATCGCCATGCCGTCTTCCTTCGGCCTGTGGTTTGGCGCTTATGCAGAGAGCCTCGTCGATGACATGCACCTGCTGCAGGCGGCCTACAGGATATCGGATAAAAACCCGCTTGGGTCCGCCGCAGGGTATGGCTCGTCCTTTCCGCTGGACCGCCAGATGACCACTGACCTGCTTGGTTTTGAGGCGATGAATTACAATGTGGTGTATGCCCAAATGGGCCGTGGCAAGTCGGAGCGGGTGGTGGCTACCGCGCTGGCCTCCGTGGCAGCCACCGTGGCCAAGATGGCGATGGACCTGTGCCTGTACATGAACCAGAACTTCGGCTTCATCACGCTGCCCGACAGCCTGACCACCGGATCCAGCATTATGCCGCACAAAAAAAACCCGGACGTGTTTGAGCTGTTGCGCGGCAAGTGCAACAAGCTGCAGGCCTTGCCCACCGAAATCTCGATGCTGCTCATCAACCTGCCCTCCGGCTACCACCGCGATTTGCAGTTGCTGAAAGAAAACCTCTTTCCTGCCTTCGGGGAGTTGCACAGCTGCCTGGACATGATGGGATATATGCTGGGGCAGCTGGAGGTTCGGGATAACATTCTCGACGATCCAAAGTACCAATACCTCTTCAGCGTGGATGCCGTGAACGAGCTGGTGCTGCAAGGGATGCCTTTCCGGGATGCGTACAAGAAGGTGGGCGCAGCGATAGAGTCCGGTAATTTTGCACCGGCGGCCGCTGTAACACACACGCATGAGGGCAGCATTGGCAATCTGTGCAACGATCAAATCAAGGTGCTGATGCAAAAGGCCCTGGCAGAGTTTAACTTCGAGCGAGTGGAAAAGGCGTATGCCAGGCTTTTGGCCTGACGCAGCTGTATAAGCTTCTTTTCTGTGCTGCGGGGGCTGGCCTTCAGAAACAGTTTGCTTATCGCTTAATTCAGGTTAAATTTCTGCGGCTTGATCAGGATGCCGCGTCGGTTGTTTTGCAGCAACACACCGACGAGCAGGGCCAGCACCACGGCCAGCGCGATCACGAGGTACGAGAGCATTTTCAACGTGTTCAGTTGCTGCCCGGCGGAGGCATACAGGTCGTGGCCAACCTCTTGCTGCAACTGGCGCAGTGCATGCAGCGGATTGAGCACAGCCATGAAGGCAGGATCTACCTTTTGCTCCCGCAGCTTTACGGCTGCGGACGTTTCCGCGGCACTACTTAGGCGTACGGTTTTCAGCTGCACCTCCATCAGGCGGTTTGCAGCGGCTTTATACTGCTGTAGCACCGTTGTCTCACGGGGAGTGAGGTAGGTTGCCTCATACTTGGCCGCAATCGAGTCAATATCGGTGTGGTGCTGTCGCAGTTGTGCCTCAAGCTGGCGCTGCTGCCCAGGATCAGGTGCTTGCAGGTGCCGCTCAAGCAGCGTCATGCCCTGGTAGTAATGCTCCTGCATCGCGGCCAAATCCAGGGCGGGCACCAGCCTGTCGTGATACACGGATGCGAACTGCCTGCTAACCCGCGTCATGCTATAGCTGACCCACCAGTTTGCCAGCACGATTATCACAAATATAGCACACAGGGCAAGGGCTATTTTATACCGTTGCCGGTTGCTTATGGTCTTGTTCATGCTCATCCAATTTGCCTAAGTGTTTTAATATAAGCAAAATAGTCTGGTTTAACTATCACCCTTGGCTGCCGTCGGCCCCGGTCCCTAAATCCGGCGGTCTTTTATATTCCGATCAGGCACACATAATCTTTCTCTCCCGCGTATAAAGGCACATTGCAGACACCCAAAACGTCGCTTTTATACCGTGATACCAATCAAAATCCATACGCAACCCGACGACTCCACCTGTGGGCCCACGAGCCTGCACGCCGTGTACCGTTATTTCAAAGACCCAATATCCCTGAGCGAGGTGATTAAGGAGGTGCCCTACCTCGATGAGGGAGGCACTCTGGAAGTGCTGCTGGCCTGCCATGCCCTGCAGCGGGGCTACCGCGCCCGCATTTATACCTACAACCTCCATATCTTTGACCCGACCTGGTTTAAGCTAAGCAACGCGGAAATCATCCTGAAGCTGGAGCAACAGATGGACGGGAAAAAGGGAAGCAAGCTGCAGCGGGCCTCGCGCGCGTACATCGATTTTCTGGGGCTTGGTGGTGAGTTGCGCTGCCGTGACCTGACCAAAACCATGCTCCGCGAGTATTTTGAAAGGGATATCCCGCTCCTGACCGGACTCAGCGCCACGCACTTGTACCAAAGCGCCCGCGAGATAGTGGACGAGCATGACAACTCCATCTACGACGACGTGTATGGCTTCCCGACGGGGCACTTTGTGGTGCTCTGCGGCTTTGCCGACGACCCGAAGTATATCGTGGTGGCGGACCCTTACCGTGAAAACCCCTCTTTCAAAGACAATTATTATGAGGTGAAGGCCTCACACCTGATCAACTCCATCATGCTGGGTATGGCCACCTTCGATGCCAACCTGCTGGCCATTCAGCCAGCCGCCCAGGAAGAAACCGAGTAAAACCTACCCATGCGAAAAATTGTAGTTGTGGATTATCCCAGGGATTGGGATGATGCAACGGAAGACACCGAAGTGATTGATACGCAAGCGTATCTGACCGACGCCAGGTATACCGATATTAAAAATGCCCGCGTGTTTAACCTCAGCCGCTCGTACCGCTACCAAAGCGCGGGATACTACGTGTCGTTGCTGGCGGAGGCGCGCGGCCACAAGGCTATCCCCAGCGTGACGACCATGCAGGATCTGAAAAGCCCGACTATCGTCCGGGCAATAACTGTGGAGCTGAACGACCTCATCCAGAAGAGCCTTGCCGGGCTGCGGTCCAAATCCTTCACCCTCAGCATTTACTTCGGGCACAACGTGGCCTTCAAATACGAGAAACTCTGCAAGCAGCTGCACGACCTGTTTCAGGCACCGCTGCTGCGGGCCCAGTTTGTGCGGAAAGAGGAATGGGTGCTGCAGAGTATCTCGCCCATACCGGTAAATGAGGTGCCCGAGAGCCATACCCCAGACCTGAAGCGCTTTGCAAGGACGTACTTTGCGCGCCATCGTTTTTCCGGAGCCCGGGTCTCCCGCAAAATCTACGACCTTGCCATCCTGGTGGACCCGCACGAGAAAGCGCCGCCCTCCAACGAAAAGGCGATTCAGCACTTTGTGGAGGCGGCCGAGAGCCAGGGCTTTTATACCGAGCTGATCACCAAAGACGATTACCGCCGCCTTTCCGAGTTCGACGCGCTGTTCATCCGGGAGACGACCGCCGTGAACCACCATACCTACCGCTTCGCGCGGAAGGCGCACGCCGAAGGGATGGTGGTGATCGACGACCCGGTTTCCATACTGCGCTGCACCAACAAGGTATACCTGGCGGAGTTGCTGGCCAAGGCGAAGGTGCCCGTTCCCAAAACCATGATCATCCATAAAGACAACCGGGCGCAGGTGGAGGCCCAGCTTGGCCTGCCTTGCGTGCTCAAGAAGCCCGACAGCTCTTTCTCGCAGGGCGTGGTGAAAGCCAAGGACCGCGAGAGCCTGCAGCAGGAACTGGATCAGATGCTGGCCGACTCGGAGCTGATCATCGGGCAGGAGTATACCCCCACCGATTTTGACTGGCGCATCGGGGTGCTGGACAAGCAGCCGCTGTACGCCTGCAAGTACTTTATGGCAAAGGGCCATTGGCAGATATACAACTGGAATGGCAAGCGGAAACAGGACGAGGAGGGCGACGGCGAGGTGGTGCCCTTTGAGCAGGTGCCCTTCAATGTGTTGCACACGGCCCTAAAGGCGGCCAACCTGATCGGCGATGGGCTGTATGGCGTGGACGTAAAGGAGATAAACGGCAAAGCCTACGTGATCGAGGTGAACGACAACCCCAGCATCGACGCCGGCGTGGAAGACAAAATCCTCAAAAAAGACCTGTATGGTGCCATCATCAAGTCTTTGAAGCGGCGCATCGAGACCAATAAAAACATTCGGAACAATGACTGACCAGATAAAGCCGCTGCACCTTTTCGAGGGGTATGGCGTGGAGTTGGAGTACATGATCGTGCGGCGCACTGACCTGCAGGTGCTCCCGATCACGGACAAGCTGATTTATGATGCCGTGGGCGCATACCTCTCTGATGTTTCCTTCGGAGACATTGCCTGGAGCAACGAGCTGGTGCTGCATGTAGTGGAAATGAAAACAGATGGCCCCGCAAAAAGCCTGCATGCCCTGGCCGGTGCGTTTCAGCGGCACGTCCGGAAGATAAACGGCATGCTGGAGAAGTATGATGCCATGTTGCTGCCCACCGGGGCGCACCCCCTGATGGACCCCTACACCGACACCCGGATCTGGCCCCACGAGTACAACGCCGTGTACGATGCCTACAACCGGATCTTTGACTGCCGTGGGCATGGCTGGGCAAACCTGCAAAGCACGCACCTCAACCTGCCTTTCGCCAACGACGATGAGTTTGGGCGGCTACACGCTGCCATCCGCGTGCTGCTGCCGCTTATTCCGGCTCTCAGCGCCTCCTCCCCGATACTGGACGGAAAGGTGACTGGCTTTCAGGACACCCGCCTGGAGGTATACCGCCACAACCAGGACAAAATCCCCTCCATCGCGGGCAAGGTGATTCCGGAAGCTGTTTTCACGCAAAAAAATTACGAGGATTCTATATTAAAGCGTATCTATATAGATGTAGCTGCGTATGACAATGAAGGCATACTGCAAGACGAGTTTCTGAATTCGCGCGGTGCGATTGCCCGTTTCTCCCGAAATACCATCGAAATCCGCCTGATCGATATTCAGGAATGCCCTGCGGCAGACCTGGCAGTGCTTCAGGCGGTGGTCGGTGTTTTGAAGGCTTTGGTGCGGGGACAGTGGGTAGCCACAGACCACCTGAAAGTTTTTGGCGAGGATCTGCTGGCAGAGGTACTCCTTCGGGTGATACGGGACGGGCAGGAAGCAACCCTCCAAGACCCCGGTTACCTGGCATGCTTCGGCCTGCAGGGCTCCGGCCCCAAAACTGCCGGGGAGGTATGGCGTCACCTGATCACTTCGACTGTGACATCCGGGAGTGACCCGGAGCTGGATGCCACGCTGCATACCCTCACCACACAGGGGAATCTGGCAACGCGCATTCTGGCGGCCACGGGCCCGCACCCAACCGAAGAGAGAATCCGGGAAGTGTACCGGCGACTTGCGGTATGCCTGCAAGAAGGCAAGATATTTCTTTAGATGAACCATGCTACGACTACTAGTGACCTGCGAACATGGCGGAAACAACGTTCCCGCCGCTTACACCCCATTATTTGAAGATCACCGCGACCTGCTCAACTCACATGAGGGCTACGACATTGGCGCAAAGGAGCTTTTTCAGCAGCTTGAGGGCATGGCCCACAAGTCTTTTTGCGCCGAGACGACCCGCCTGCTGGTAGAGCTAAATAGGTCACTGCACCATAAAAAGCTTTTCTCGTCTGTAACAAGGCCACTTCCTGCAAAGGAGAAAGAGCAGATTTTGCAGGCATATTACCACCCGTACCGCTCGCGCGTGGAAGGCCTTGTGCATGATTTCGTGATGGCCGGGAGGCAGGTGCTGCACATAGCGGTGCACACCTTCACCCCGATATTTAAGGGGGAAGTGCGGCAAGGAGATATCGGCCTGCTCTACGATTCCAAAAGAGGGGAGGAGCAGCGTTTCTGCCGTGCCTGGAAAGAGCGCCTGCAGGCGGTAGACCCCTCGCTGCTCGTTCGGTTTAACTACCCCTACCTGGGCATTTCGGATGGATTCCCGACGTACCTTCGCCGGAAGTTCACGGATGCAGAGTATATGGGCATTGAGTTGGAAGTAAACCAGAAGTTTGCCCTGGGAGACCCAAAACAATGGCAGCAAGTGCAGCAAATAATCAGGTTGAGTTTACAGCAGATGCTGGAGCCATACTGGGAGAACGAGCAGCAAGAGTATGCCTAGCGGCTGACAATATTGTGAATGGCATAACAAAAATAGGCTTTACAAAGTATTGTACAGGAGCGATGCTGGCCTGCCGTTAAACTGAACCGTTTAGCGGAGGGGTGCAGCGCGCTGTTTCACCAAATGCACTATCCGTTTAATTAAACTTCAAAACTATGAGATTAAAAAATTTACTGCACGTGGCTGTTGTATTTGTTACGGGACAAATGATGTTCTCCTGTAGTTCAGCAGAATACTACCGTACAGCTCCAGCCAAAATGGAAGCCTATAACACGGTAAAGGAAAAGCCTGCACCCGCCGCAGTGGCGTTGCAAGCCGAGGAGGCCCCAGCACTGCTTGCCACTTCAGAAAAGGCTACGCCGCCCGCGCCTGCTTTAGAGGCATCGGTTGCAGCCCCTGCACCGGCCGCATTGCAAAAGAAAGCCGTTGCGAAAGCTGACGCCCCGAAAGCCGAAGAAGCCGTTACGCTAGAGAAGCGCGACATGACCCTGGCAGAGGCCGAGGCCCTGGCAATGGCCAAAGAGCGTTTGGCTAGTATGAACAGGCTGGAGAAAAAAGAACTAAAAAGCGACCTGAGAGAAGCGTATCGCCAAAGCGGGGGCCGCACGTCCATCGTCGAAATCATCCTGGCTGTGCTGTTGCCGCCACTGGCTGTTTTCCTGCACGATGGCATCGGCACCACTTTCTGGATCAGCATCATCCTGACGCTGTTATTCTACTTGCCAGGTATCATCTATGCATTACTGATCGTAACAGACACCATCTAAAGCCCATCTGGCTTTTAAAAAGCAGAAGCACCGCCCCACAGGCGGTGCTTCTTTTGTTTTGGGTGCTACTGCTCTGCATACCCGCTTGATTGCCTTCGCGCCGCACCCGTTTCCACCAAACCTGGTAAAGAGGCTAGTTCATTTTGTCAACCTTGATAAACACGGGTCTCTCGCTCACATCCAGTTTTACCTTGTTCCCGCTGATTGGCAGCACACTGCTGACCCCATCCGTGTCGCCGGGCACCATCTGCACTTTTGTGGCTGACGAAGGGCTGCCTGCGAGGGAGAGGGCATACCCCTGCACGGTATAGTTGCGCTTTGTTTTTGCCCATACCACATAGGCGCCATTCGAGCCGCTGGTGTTTTTGAATTTATAGATGAGCACGTTCGGGTCACCGGAGGCTTGCTCGCCCACGAAGGCCATGTGCTGGAGCGTGTTCTTTAGGGTATAGACATAGTACCACGATTTTTTGGGTTCCCAGCTACCCTTGGGCCCAACCAGCCCGGAGGTGGAGAAATGCGTTGGGTCATTCGGGTTTACGTCCCGCAGCATATACATCATGGCTCTGTCTACGCCCGCTGCGGCAAAGGCGAGGTAGGCCCGCACCAGCCACTGCCCTTGCACCTCCTGCCGGTCAAACGGGCCCACTTCCGGCACGCGCAAAGAAGAGGCAGGGTGGGTGTCCCAGCCGAATTCCGAAATCCATACCTCCACGTTTGGCAGATTGTGGTTCCGATACGCTACAAAAGCCTGGAGTTTTTCCCTGAATTTATCCTCCTCAGGGCTTTTAGCCGGTCCGCCGCCCCCCGGCCCGTTAGCGGTGCGCCAGGCGTAGGTATGCACGTTGATCACGTCTGCGGCAAATTTTTTATCGGCCCTGTTTGTCTCAAACCAGCTTTTCATGCGTTTCACATACTCCAGGTTCAGTTCAAAGATGCCTCCCATCACTAATTTCATCGTCGGGTCGGCATTTTTCACGCCAAACGTGCCGCTTCCCTGCTTCATGGTTCCGCCATGCCCGTCGTAGTCGGCGCTGGCCATGGCGGCATACTCCTCCGGCGAGAAGTGGGCATCCGGGCCGTTCCAGTTGTTGTCCTGCTCGTTCCAGTCCTCCATGTAATGAACCAGTCCCATACCTGTTTCTCTGGACTGGCCCGGAGCCAGCGTCAGTTTGCTATCTGCCACGCGCGTGTTGCCATACCGGGCAGCGAACTGAAACATGTGGTGCGCCTTCTTCTCGTAGGAGTTGGGGTTTGTGGTGCTGGCACCGGGCTCGTCCACCGGCTTGTTTGCAAACGGAAAATCTCTGCCGCCGTGCAGCCACGCCACGGACCCCTGAATGACTGGGGATATCCCTATGTTCGCTTTTCCCAGGCGGGTATAAAACGCGTCGAAATCAAAACCCGGCTCGCTGGGTGACCATTTCATCTGGTTGTTTGGGTAGCGCGGGTAGTTTGTGTTCCCGCCGCCGCTCCAGATGTTCCCCTCGTCCCAGTTCCAGTTGTGGTATTCTCTGACGAATCCGGCAACCTGAAGCTTATCCAGCGGGTCGTCTACAAAAGCGTTGATGCCGATAAACTGGTCCACTGTTATTCTGGACTGGGTTGGCGTCGTCTGCACATCCGTCGTGACGGCAACGCTATTGGATAGCAGGGAGCTGTTTCCGGCGGAATCGCTTGCCTTCAGGGCGAAATAATACGTTGTTGCCGGACTTAATCCGGTTACCCTGTGCCCTTGGGTTGTGCCGGAGACAGCGGGGGTCGGTATACCATTCAGCTTGACAGCATTGCTTAAGGCCGTGTTGCTGGTAAGTGGCGAGGTGCTCATGCGCAGGTCATACCCCGCCGCGGTGCCCGTTTTGCCGTCGTTGCCGGTTGCAATCCAGCTGAGGTCTACCGAGCTGCTGCTTTTGTCAACGGCGCGAATCGAAGTGATGCGGGCCGGGGGCATGGTGTCTGGTGTGGCAGTGCCGACGCAGCCATACAGCACAATTTCTGACACGTTGGATCCCTGAGACTGGCGGGTAAAACGCAGATAGCGGGTATCCACGTTCACGTTGTGCTGGTTCCAGCTTTGGTAGCCCGTCAGGTTATCGGCAAGCAGCGGCACCCAGTTCCCCGGAGATCCGGCTTCCACCGTGAAGATTCCTGTATCGTTGATGTCCCTGATGAAAATGGCGGTGATGGTGGCAACCTCCCCAAGATCGAGGTATACGCTTGCGGGGTAATCGGCCGCGTTCCAGCCCGGAAACCATGCGGTGGCCGGAGCCCCTCCCTGGCCCTTATCCGGAAACCCTGCCAGCGACTGCTCGTCCAGCAGCATGGCCGCATCTCCTTTTCCGCTTTCGTTTGTGAGCATGGCGGGAGTGATGCTAAGTTTAGCCGGGATGCAGGCGCGCGTATAAGCTGCCGGAGTGAAGCCAGGCAACATGCCATTTTGCGCCACTGCCGCTGGCTGCACCAAAGTGGCCGGAAAGCTGAAGCTGCCGGTGTCAGAAGTGCGAACCGCCTCCGTGTTATTGCCACCGGGCATTCCGGAGCAAATCGTGATGCCTGCGCACAGCAGGAGCACCGCCCATATGCGTAATGTGTGTTTCATAGTGTCCTGAGTTTAGCGCACGACAAATTTCTTTGTAAGCGAAAGATTGGGGCCGGTCGCATTCACGATGTAAGTTCCGGGCCTGAAACCCGCCAGGTCCAGCGTAAAGTGGCAGCGCGGCGGCTTTATGGTCTGGACAAGTTTTCCGGTGCTGTCGAACACCTGCAGGCGGTTTATGCCCGCATCGGGGAGCTCCACGTTTAAATACTCTGCTGTCGGGTTTGGGTATACCGAAAACACCTCCGATTCCTCCAGATAGGGTATAACCTTGCCTTCTTTCACAAGTATCTCTCCCGTAAATTGCTCGCCCGGATTGACATAGAACACCAGATGGCTCAATGGCTCCGGGGCTTCTGCCAGATCGATGAGCAGTTGGTTGAATTCGCCGGGCAGAAGGAGCCGGTCGTACAATTTTACCTGTTTATGGGCGGCTGTCAACCCGTCCACACGCAGCTGAATAGGAACAGGTGTTTTGAGGGCCATGGAGAAAACGCCTTTGGCCGTGTTTGCCTGCAGTAAATCAATCGAGAAAGATTCCCAGGGTAGCTTGCGCATCGAAACACGCAGGTAAGCGGCATGCCGGGCAAAGGTAAAATGGTCGTTCCCGTGCCATGCGGGCGCATCGCTGTTCGCCTGGTTGAAACCCAGAAATAATATGCAAGGCAATGCGAGTATAATTAAAAGCTTCATAAAAGGAAGAGCTGTAAAATGAAAGGGAAGGCCTGTGGTCTAGGTCAGACCAAAACGGAGAGCATCAGCAGTAAACTAGCCGGAATATGATTTATCAATTAAATGTGACGGGGGTATCTTGCCGTTCCGGTAGCATAAGGACTTTGCTTTGTCAGGCTATGTCACACCATCGCAGAGGATTATGGTGTGGGTGGATGCTTTATGTTTTGATAAGCATCAAAAAGTTAAAATGTATTTTAGTTGCACAAAATTAATGAAATAAAAAGTAGCCAGAATGTTTTCGCAGCAATATGTGGCAAACCCGGTGTTTTAATTAGCCAATACAGCAGTTTAGATGACAAAGCACATGAAGTAAGCGATGATTTCAGGTCGAACAACGCAGTTTTCAGAGGCTTTTTTGGGACAATTTGTTGTATACTTTTTCCTCGGATTCTGCAGCCTCTACCTGTGTGGCCGGATCGGTGGATTTGCGCCTGAAAACGCTGTGGCTAGTAAGTTGCAGGGTCAATTTATGGAAGAGAAGCGCCGTGAGTAACGCGGCGGCCACCACCACCGGGAGCTCTGCCAAGCCAATATGCTCCTGCTTCCGGAAGGATAGATACGCCAGCAGCACAAACATGTGCAGGATGTAAAGCGAATACGAAAACGACTCAACCCAGATTGCGAGCCTTTTGAATAAGGTTATCCGCAGGCTGATAAAATATACCACGGCGCATCCTGCTGAAAAGCCCAGAAACATAAAATAGTCGTTGAACAGCATACCTCCCTCACCGGCGAAACCAGCAATGACGAGCACAATGCCCAAGCACAGCAGCACGACACCGACGTATACCCGGTAGGAGTAATTGAGCAGTGCAGGCAGCCAGCCATGTTTCGCCACTACTGCCCCCAACACCAGCACCCATATATACTGCAGCACAAATCTAAACCAGATAGTTACCCCGGAAACTCCAAGCAGCGTGATAACCACGCTATACCCGACGGAAATAAGGATGGACGCGCTAATTACCTGAGCAGCGGAAAACCTGTTGATCCCAGCCAGCAAGACTGGCCAAAGCATGTAAAACTGTACGATGGTGGCGATAAACCAAAAATGGTTCCCGAAGCTGGAGGCATAGGGCTCATAGAACATCTTGAAAAGCAGCATATGGCTCAGATACTCCTTCCAGCCGTCCGGGTAAATGTGCAGGTGTGCGTTTAGCAGGAATATCACCGTGATGCCGATATAATAGGGCACCAGCACCCGCGCAAACCTCTTTTTACAGTAGCTGGCCCACGTAGTCACTCTGGAGTGGTATAGGCCATACCCTGAGGCAAATAGGAAGATGTAGATACCGGCCCCTCCAATGTAATAGGCCCTGGATAAAAGCCCGGCGGAAGACACGTACGGCAGGTAATGATAGAGCACGATGGTTACAATGGATACCCCCTTCGCCACTGTGATGAAGGAGTTTCTTTCTGAGCGGGTTTGTAGCGTAGTTTTCATGGGTAGCAATCAAGGTTAGGCACCAGCGCGAGTTGCTGTATGTATGGGTCAGGTGCAGGGGCACATGGCTTTGGGCAGCACCAGAGCGGGCCGCCACTTCACGAAACTTGTGCTCATTCCAGCAGCACTTTTTGGTATAGCGTCTCTACCTTTCGGGTCATTTTCTGCACGTTGTAGTGGTTCACTACCTTTTGGCGGGCGTTTCTGGCGAGCGTAAGCCGGAGCGCTTTATCCATCGCCAGGGTATGGATGGCATCGGCCAGCAACTCCGGGTGCTGGGGAGGCAGGAGCAAGCCGTCTACCCTGTGCTCAATCACCTCTTTGGTGCCGTCTATGGCGGTGGCGATAACAGCGTTTTCCATTGCCATGGCTTCCAGCAAACCGATCGGAAGGCCTTCCCAAAGCGACGGGAGGCAGTAAATGTCCAGCGCTTGCAGCACGGCGGGCACATCCTGCCGGAAGCCGCTGAAAATAACTCTGTCCTCGATTTCCAGCTCATGGGCCAACCGCACGGTTTCGTCTTGCAGGTCTCCTTCACCGATCAGCAGCAGCCTGAGGTCAATTTCCTTCGGGATTCTGGCTAGCGCGCGCAGCAGCGTGCAGGGGTCTTTCTGGATGGTCATGCGTGCCACAAAGCCCACCAGCACCGTCTCTTTTCCAATCCCCAGTTCTTTCCTGACGTCAGGCTGGCATACCTCGGGGTTAAACCTGCTGAGGTTTATACCGTTGCGGATGATGCAGGCATGCTGCATGTTAAACCTGTCGGCCCCATCCTTGTAGTTGTTTAAGGACACACACACCGCTTGCGTGGCGTTGCGGAGCAGGAATTTCTCACCCAACGTTCTGTACAGCTTTATGAGCGGGGCCTGGTCTGCGTGGAACGACCACCCGTGCACCGTGTAAATAAGGGGGAGGCGCAGGGATTTTGACGGCCAGAAAACATTGGAGTTTGCCCGGGTGCCGTGCGCGTGCACCACATCTATTTTCTCGTCCTGCAGCAGTGTTTTCACTTCTTTCCATTTGGTATAGTCAAACGGCCGCTCCGTCGGGATGACGTGTGTCCGGACGCCCATGCGCGCCAGCCTGTCCACCATCGGGCCATCGGTGAAAGAAAGCACAACGGGCTCATAGCGCTCTTTGTCCAGCTCTTCCACCAGGTCCAGCACATGCGTTTCACCGCCTCCCACCTTGCCTTGCCGGATGGTCTCTAACACTCTTATTTTTTTTAAAGGAATCATGCGTTTAGGTTTTCAGCAGGTTTATTTTTCTGGAAAAAAGGAGGGCATAGCTTTTAAGCTCAGCGAAGGCCAGGTGCAGAAACCCAGCAAACGACAGAGGTATAAACCGGTTCAGGGCAAAATAGCCATACAAAAGGCTGGTAGTGAAGGTGAAGATCGAGCTGATGGCAACCCCATACACGTTGCCCAGAAGCTTTATCCCGATCAGGTCGGCCACCACGTTCACCCCAAGAGCCAACACGACTTTGATCAGGTTCAGGTGCGGCTTGTTGATGATGTCCAGCGTGACGCCCAGAAAGCGCTCTACAGGGAAAAGCAGCGAAAAGACCATGAAGATGCGCAGCACGTTTGCAGCCTCAGAGTCCAGGTATTTTTGCCCGCCAATCAAGAGTACCAGCACATCGGCCAGCAGGACCACCCCGAGCGTGATAGGTATAAATAACAGGGTCAGGAGCCCGGAGTACCGTTTCATGATCGTGACAACCTCCTGCTTTTTGTTCTGGTTTATGGCAGCCGACATGTCAGGCATTGCCGTGTACAGAATGCTCCGGAGCGGGATTTCGATGATTTCCATCAGGCGCTGCGGCAGGTTATAAACGGCCAGCGCCGCAGGCCCCAGCATAAACTTGATGATGAAGGTGTCGGAGCTTTTGAGCAGGTTAGAGCACAAAAAGGTGCCCACGCTATACTTGCCGAAATGGTAAATCTCTTTGGCGCATGCCGTTGTTTTGTGCCGCAGCGTGCCCAGCCGCGCCCAGCCGGTAGCCAGGCAAACACTGCTCGTCAGAAACGAGCTTGCCAGGAAGGTATACATCACCCCCTGCATCGTCATGGTCTCGAAGATGTATAAGGCACAGGCAAAAAGCAGGAAAGACCCCTGGTTGATGATTCGGATGTATAAAATCTGGTCGAAGCGCTGCTCCGCCTGAAGAATCCAGAGGCTCACGTTAAAGGGCAGCGTGAGCAGGAAGCTTATCCCGAACCACTTGATCAGCAGGCTTACTCCCTCATCCAGAACCCAGCCGGAGGTATAAAAAACCAGCATGTTGAGGAGCACAAAACAGCCCGTCAGCAGCATGCCGATGTACCAGGAAGAGCCCGCCACGGTGGCCCGCCTCGAAGCATCTGAACCGGAGTAAAACTTAATCAGCGCCGTTTGCAACAGGCCGGTGCGGAAGGTGTCGAGCAAGATAAAGGCAAACTGAAAGAAGATCCAGTTGCCCATGTCGTGCTCCGACAGAAACCGATACAGCAGGCTGTACGACAGCACACTGAATACTGCCATCATACCGTTTCCGACCAGCGATAAAAAATGCTTGTTCTTGAACATATCGGTTTGTGAAGAGAAAGGGCGGCAGCGCGCCGCTGTGTTACACGTCTGTTTTTTCCTGCGTGCCGCTCATGCAGCAGCACGTTTTTAGAGTTAAGCCTCAGCAGGTTCGTTTTTGTACTGGGCCGGTTCTTTTGGGCTACAGCTTAAAATGGCCTTGTAGATTTCGGCGACGCTATTTTCCCAGGTATGCGTTGCGGCCAATTGCCTCCGCGCCAGTTGGCGGGCAGGGGAGTCCTCCGCAAGTGCCTTGTCAATCAGGCGCACAAAGTCTTCTTTGGAAGTTGCCAGATAGGTATGATCCGCAAAAATATCCATTGCCTCGGTTCGGGTCGCCACGACAGGTTTGCCCAATGCCAGGTACTCGTCAATCTTGCGGGGGTAGTTCCCTATCGTCATCAGGTTGACCCGCTGCGGGTTGAGGCACACGTCGAATTGATGGATATAGGCCGGCAGCTGCGCGGTTTCCTTTTGCCCGAGAAAGTGCACGTTTGGCTGGTGGTGCAACGCGCTCGCCCGGAAAGCCTCGTCCTCAGGCCCCACCAGCACTAGGTTCCAGTCTTGACGCTGCTCACTAATGTACTGCAACAAGCCGATGTCGAGGCGCAGGTCGACCAGAGCGCCCACATACCCAATCAGCGGACTTTTGAGCATCTGCACATCCGCCGGAATCTCTATATCTGAAGCGGAGGAGGTGATGTCCAGGTCGCAGCCCTGCCCCACATAGAAAGAGTTAGGGTTATACCTTTTGCAGCATGCGGCCAGGTAGCTGGAGTTGGCCAGGCAGAGATCGCTTTTTGCCATCAGCGCCGGCTCGTGCCTGGCCCCATGCTTTTTCCAGTACGCCACCGCCTGCATGTTGTCGCGGGAGTAGTACACCGACAGCGCAGGCTGAAGCAGCTCTTTCAGATAAAAGCTCCGGAGGATGTCGTTGTCGTTGAAGAGTATAAAATCGGAAAACCCCAGCATGCGCGCCGCCTCTTTGATGGAAGCGGCAAAACGCCCGTTGTTCTTGCGGTTGAAGAACGTATAAAGCGGCGAGCGTGGCAGCCAGTTGATTGACTCGAGCATACAGTCAGGGTACAGCACCCACAGGTTCGGGGCAACTTTTTCCATACCCTGCTGCTTTCCCCGGATGACCTGTAGCCTCTTTTTCGTTCCTTTGTCGTGCCGATCCCGCACTGCCGTGATTCGGTCGAGGGGGGCGTTGACGTACAATACCCTGTTGTGCTTGCTCAGCTCAGCGGCGATGTTCTTGCAGTTGCTCCCGATCGACGTGTCCCAGGGCTGCTGGCCTACGATGATAAAATCGCGGTTCTGCAAAAGATCCTTTGCCGGGGTTGAGCCAGCAGCGGAAGCGGCTTGCTGCTGTCGCGCAGCCGTGTCAGATGCTTTCAGTGTTTGGTTCATAACGAGGGGTTTCGAGAGGTTGATAACGTTGGGCTTTTGCCCAGGCCGCCGACTGCGTGCGAAGGACATAGCGTTTAAAGCCGGAAAACACGGCGAGGTTCATCATGGTGAAGTAGAGGGGGATAAGCAGCGCCCCGAAGGTATAGCCCCGCTTGTCGGCCAGCCATCCGGCACCCGCCGCCAGGTAAAAAAGCACCTGCAACCCGAGCGCCAGGGTATATAGCCCCCCCGAAAGCACGCTCCCCGCCAGACTGGCCAGAAGCAGTGTCGCGAGCAGGACCGGGGTCAGGCTCCACCGCAGCACCCGGTGCGACACGTACAAGAACGACACGACCGGGAACTGCAAAGGATTAAGCAGCGGCGTGAGCCGGGCCATGGCCTGCCAGCCGCCCGCGCATATCCGTGTCTTCCGTTCCATCTCCTCGGCCAGCGAGGCGGAAGGAACCTCCGAGGCATAGGCAAGCGGCTCATACACCACACGGTAGCCTTGCGCTATCACCCGGAACGACTGCACGAAGTCGTCCAGAATGGTGTCGGGCTCCAGTGGCTGAAAGAGGTCCGTCCGGAACGAAACCAGTTCGCCGGCAGCGCCCATCAGGCTGTAAATTTGGGAGTCACATCGCTTTAGGAACGATTCATACGTCCAGTAAAGCCCTTCCCCGTTTCCGGCCGCGGAAGCCTCGCGCAGTACTTTCTTCTCCCCAGACACAGCGCCCACGCGCGGTTCCTGGTAGTGCCTGACCATTTCCCGGACAGCCTGCCTGTTCAGGAACGTGTTGCAGTCTGTGAACACAACATAGGGGGTGCGGACATAAGTCATGGCTCTGTTCTCGGCCATCGCCTTGCCCCCCCGGGCAGCAACGTGCAGGTGCCGGATACCGGGATAGTCGGACAGGATCCGGGCCGGGTCGTCGGTGGAGCCGTCTGTGATAAAGAGTAGCTGAAGCTTGTCCGATGGGTAATCCTGAGCGAGGCAGTCCGCTATTTTGCTGCGCAGGATGGCCGCCTCGTTATAGGCTGGCACCACCAGCGTGACAGCAGGCGTAAAATCGCCTAAGGGCTTTTCGTCTCTGAAAAGCCGGATGCATTTCGCCCATACCCATATCACCAGTCCATACCCTATATAGGTATAGAAAATGATACAGGCGGATGCCCAGAAAACATAGTAAAGTATAGTCATATAGCCTTGATTTTCAGGTTGTAAATAAGGTCAGCGATACTGCATATCTATCATGGGATGAACTTCGCCAGGGCTGTGCCCCGAGAGGTTACTCCAGGGGAATGTCCGGTTGCTTTCTTTTGGGTCTGCGGGTTTTCAGGCCGCTTCTGATCCCGAGAATCAGAAACAAGACTGCGGGAAAGATGATGATCTCGAAAGGCATGGGATGCTGGTCTAGCGTTTCAAAAAGGTATGGTTACGAAGCCTCCTTCACACGGTGCGGGGTCGGGAGGAAAGAAGACTTGGCACTGTTGATCCTGAAAAGGGCCAGGCACATACAGAAAATGGCATAGGGGAGGCGCACCACCGCAAGCCACAGCTGACGGGTATACAAACGGGCGGGCAGAGCCAACAGCAGTGCAGTGCTCAGCAGCAGGAACAGGCCCGCCCAAAAGCCCCATCGGGGGCCGTAGGGTATAAAAACGGAAAGCACCCCCATGCCACTGAGCACGCCGATGAGTAAGGTTCTGGGCAGTAACGCGGTTTGCACCAGCTTGTCTAAGAACTCCACATTGCCTTGTTTGAAGAACTGAACCAGCCCTTCAGCAGCATACTTCCGTAAGAACTCCACCTGCGTCGCGATCCAGCGGGTACGCTGTTTGGTAAACACCGCCGCATTTTCGATCTTCTCGTCATACACCAGGGTGTTGTGCAGGTAGGCGATTTTCACTTGGTTTTTCAGGATGCGGAAGTCAATCTCCTTGTCTTCGCCAGCAGTTTCCCCGATGCCGTGGAGCAGCTTTTTCAGGTAGGAAAAGTCAAACGCCATACCCGATCCGATCAGGGAGGAGGACATGCCCAAGGCAAAGTGGCCCTTGCGGAAAATATGGTTGTTGATCTCCTCGTTGCAGGCGTCGAGCAGGGCAAATGCCGAATCTGTGCTCTTTGCTGTCCGGTGCGCCTGCACCACCCGATACCCCGCCGAAAAGGCATCGTTTACCTCGTGGAGGAAGCCTGGCGCCATGACATTATCCACGTCCAGCACCAGAGCCACGTCAAACGCGTGCGCTGGAATGGCCTGCAGGGCGGTTTGGAGCGCCTTGCCCTTCGTGCTTTTCTCGAACGCGACCTCGATCACTTCCGCCCCGGAAGCGGCAATCGTCTGGAGCGTTTTGGGTTGCAGGCCATCGGCGATCACGTATACCTGAAAGTCGCCTTTGTAGCCATGGTTCAGGGCCGCCAGGCTTGTCTCCAGAATCACCCTGTCCTCCCGGTACGCCGGCATCAGGATGCAAAACCGCCGGAACGGCCTTGACCTGATTCCGTCAGTTTCCAGGCGAGTGCTTCGGTGGCCCGCCAGCGAAAAAAACAGCAGGTATAGGCAGTTAAAGAACAGATATACCCCAGTGGCATATA
The DNA here is from genome assembly GCF_022601975.1 of Pontibacter sp. E15-1. GTDB lineage: Bacteria > Bacteroidota > Bacteroidia > Cytophagales > Hymenobacteraceae > Pontibacter. Next base: position 148,907 of record NZ_JAKVIR010000002.1, on the reverse strand, counting down.
GGATCGTGTGTAGTAGTATTTCCATGTTGGGTGCAGTTTCGTTTTGTTCAGGAAGAAATAGCGGGGAATTACTCTTTTGTCATTCTCAGTTTGCCCAAGTGCCAGCGCAGGCCACGCCCCAGTGCTTTCAGGTGCTCCCACTCAAAGCGCAACGAAAAAGCCAGTGCCTTTTTGGGAATGGCAGCCATCAGAAAAACCAACGTACTGCTCCAAAACGCCCACCCATACACATTCCGGCGCAAATAGAGCAGCCTGTTGCGGTTCATATAGTATGTCTTCAGTACCGACGACTTGCCTACCGAGATGGACTCTTTGTGGTATACCGTGGACTCCGCTACGTAATGGCACACAAATCCCGCGCGCTTGATCATCTCGCACCAGTCCAGCTCCTCATAGTATAAGAAGTACAGCTCCGGCATCAGCCCAACCTGATCCACAACGCGGCGCGGGACCATCATGGCCGCGCCGTCTGCGAGGGCTGTGGTGGAAGACGTATTGTGCTGGCCGAGGTCTTTCTCCAGACTCCCGATGCCGCTGCTTCTTCCCGTCCAGGGATTTATACCTGTGGAGCCAGCATACTGAATGAGCCCGTCTGTGCCGTGGAAGATAATTTTCGGGGAGGCGATGCCGGCCCTGCAATCCCGCTCAAACAACCGGACCAAAGGCTGCAGAAAGTTAGGCTCCACCTCGGTGTCGTTGTTCAGGAAGAGCAGGTAGCGGCCGCGGGCGTGTTGCACCCCCAGGTTGTTGCCCCCGGCATACCCCAGATTCCGGGCAGACCGCACAAGCCGGACCTCCGGGAAATTGTCCGAGATCAGGTGCAGGTCGTCGGTCGGGGAGGCATTGTCTACGATAATAATCTCCAGGGCAGGGTATGTTACCCGGCGCAGCGAATAGAGCATCTCGCAGGTGACAACCGTCTGGTTGTAGTTGATCGAGATGATGGATACAAGGGGGCTATGCATAAGGCACGAGCGCTTTAGTGGAAAGTCTGTATGAGTCGAATTGCGGGGCCATAAACACGAAAGCCCACGAAATGTACACGATGATGGCGGTAGGGGTGCCGTTGATGATCTCGTTGCCGTAGCTGCTGAACAGCACCCCGGCGGCACCGGCGGTCAGGGCAATCAGCTTCACTTTGAGGGCTTTGTTCTGGATGTTCCAGACAATACCGCAGCATTTGCCCAGAATGAACATCATCATACCAAACCAGATCACGAAGCCCACAATGCCATACATGGCCCATACCTTCACCCAATAGCTGTCGGGCGGGATGGAGGACAGGAACTTGTCGCTGTTATACTTCACTCCCCAGTTACCGATTACCCCCACGCCGCCGCCAAATGGGCGATCGCGCAGGTAGTCTCTCAGGATAAGCTGGTTGCTCAGGCGCACGTTCAGCGAGGCGTCTTTCGGGTCGAGGGCGGTGCGCATCCGCATGATGTTGTAGTTGCTGTTGCCAATCGTGGTATACTTTAGGACATAAAAGCCGGAGAAGGCCATGGCAAAACCGAGCAGCAGCACCTTGAGGTTTCTACTCAGGAGCAGTGCCACCACAACGCCCGTCAGGACGACAAACAGCGCGCCGCGGGTGCCCGAAATCAGCATACCCGAGAGCAGCACCCCGGAGGCTGCCGCCAGCGTCAGTCTGTGCCACCACCTGAAGGGGCCAAACGCCAGCACCAGCGCGATAAGGGCAAGGTGGGCCTGCGAAGCGCCAAACTGGGCGGCATCGCTGTAAAAGGAGAACGCCCGCAGCTTGCCCCAGATAATGTGCGTCTTCGCCGAGCCCTCGTCCAGAAAAGCCTGTTCCCCCGGAGAAAGACCGATATACAGCTGCTTGAAACCGTTGAGCGTGCCCAGCACCGACAGCGCGATGATGAGGTATAAAAACAGGTTGAGGTATCGCTTTTGGTCGAAGAGCAGGAAACACAGCGGCACGAGCATGACCCAGTACAGTGCGCTGCTCCGGATTTCCTGAAGCCAGCCTTGCACACTGGCACCTGCCGGGTTACCCAGTTCCAGAATATTGAGGATAAACCACGCATACGCCAGGTAGCATAAGTCATTTTTCACCTTGCCCCAGTCATATCGACGATGGTTGAAGATAACGGCTATCCACGTGACCATCAGGATGGCATCCATCCCTAGCCCAAAGGGGAAACCGCCCAGCTCCCGCGACAGCACGAAGACCAGAAAGGTATACACGACAAGCACCACAAGGCCGACTCTGGGCTGATGAAATACAGCGATGAAGGAGGGCAGGGTAATGGCGGCCAGTATCAAAAAGGCCGGCACCAAAATGCCCATGTTCGCCGTGAGCCAGCCCACGCATACCGCAGCCCCTATACCTGCCAGCAGGTAAAGGGTATGGAGCGGTGAGTAGGAGGTGTTGGTGAGTGATTTCATGGCTGGTTTGGGGGTATGGCAATGGGCTAGGGGTTCAGGAGGGCTTGCTCCGGGTGAGGCGGCAGGTGCAGCAACTCCCGTTTCTTATCTGCCCCCTTCACGCGCGTCCCGATAAACTCGGCCACATACTCTGGCAACACAGAGTTGAGCACAACCTCAATGGGAGCGGTCATCACCTTCTGCAGGTTCCGGAAGATGGTGCGGTCTGCCAGTTCCCAGGTGCGGTTCGCGTCCGCTGTCACCAGCGCCAGATCGAGGTACTGCAGCAAAGACACCGGATAGGCGTTCTCCAGCACCGCCGGAAACTCCACGATCACGACCGCCTTGCTGGAAAGATGCCTGCCAATCAGGTCCGGTATGGTCAGGTCCTTTGACACACCTGCGAGGGGGGAGTAAAACGAGACGTTTCTGTTTTTCCCTTCGATCTGGTACTCATGGTCGTCAGGGAAAAGCAGGTGCGACTGAACCCCCAGCGCATGCAGGCTGGTGGCCAGGGTGCTGCACACGGTGCTCTTTCCCTCGCCGCTCAAACTGCTCAGCACGCCCACCACAAACGGCCCGTCTTCCTTCTTCTGCTGCGACTTCAACAGAAGCTGCCGCGTTAACTGGGCTTCCGCGCGTTTCACCTCCTTTAGTTGCCTGTCGTTCAGGCCATCTACCTTCGGCAGGATACCCAGGATGGGGTAGCGCGTTATCCGGGAGGCAACAGAGGGTTTTTTCAGGGAAGTGTTCAGCATGTCTGCCGCCACCACGCCTCCTGCCGTCAGCAGGAACGAGCCGACAATCCCGCCTATCATCAGCAGCAGCAGCTTGGCGCTTACAGGTTTGCTTGGCAGGTAGGGCGGGTCCACCACTTTCAGCAGCGAGGCCATCTCGGTGTTCTGTTTGGAGAGCCTGCTTTGTTTCGCCCCCTCTACCTGCGAGAGATACTCCTGCTCTGCAATTTCAACATCGCGCTTTATTTTCCGGATCTCAGCCCCTAGCGGCACCAGCTTGTTATACTGGCCCAGGTAACTGTCCTTCTGGCGGCGCATCACCTGCAGTTGCCCGCGCAGTTCTTCGGCCAGCACCATGTTCTTTACATAGTCGTCCAAAAGGCTGGCGCTTGAGGCCCCCTTCATGTTGTTGGCATTGGAATAGTAGGCATCGATGGTGGCCTTGATCTCTTCAGACACCTGCGCGGCTTCGCGCTTCATACCGGCCAGCCTGGAGGTGTTGTCTGCGCTTGGCTTGCTCTCGTTCAACAGTTCCAACTCGGTTATCTGCGTGGTCAGGGCGGCCAGGGTGCTGCGGAGCTGAAGAATTTCCTGACTCTTCAGGTTGGTGGCCCCCCGGCTGTTCAGGCGCGACTCCACAGTTTTCAACGCCGAGGAAGCACCCGCGTAGCGCATCTCCAGATCGTTGAATTTCTCCAGGGCAAACTGTTTTTCCTCGGTGCTGGACACGATCTGTTTGTCATAGTCCACGATGTTGTTCGCTTTGTGGAACTCCAGAAGCGTCTGCTCGGCGGCCTGCAGTTTGTCGTACGCCTTTTGCGTGGCCTCATCGAAATAGCCGATCACCGTCTCGTTTTGCCCGGCAAACAGCTCTTTGTGCTTCCGGATGAAAACGTCGGTCAGGATTTCGAGTGTCTGCCGGCAGACGGCCGGGTCTATCGTGACATACTCTATCTTCAGCAGATCACTGTCTTTGATGCGGTTCGACGAGATCGTAGCCAGCGCCTTTTCAGAATAAACAGGATGCTCTGAGTTGATCAGCTTGTAAATGACGTTGGTGTTGTTGGCGCCATAATAGGCCAGAACGTTACCGGTGGTCTGCTCCAGCGTCATTCCGCGCAGCTCCTTTTCCAGGCTAGCCGGAATGATCTCTTTTGGGGCTGGCGCTTCAGAAGACAGGGCGTTAACTTTCAGAAACGTGCCGATACTGCCCAGGAACCCCTTGTCGCTGCCCGGTTGGGTGACTTGGGGTACGCCGGGCGCCGCGAGTTCATAGTTCCAGGTGTTGGGGTCTATGTTCCGGTGCATGATATGGGAGGCCAGCAGGCGCAGCGCCACTTCCACTTTGGTGTCGCGGGAGTTGATGAGCGCGTTCAGGTTGTCGAAGGCTGTGGACGTTTCGTTCCAGCCCCCGCCGGCGCTGTTGTTGTCGCCGTCGATTTTATACCCCGTGGAGATACCCGTGTAAATCACCGTCTCGGAGAAGTATTTCTTGTCCTTGTTTCGGGCAAATAAAAACACGGAGGCCGCGGTGATCACCGGGATTGCCAGTAGCAGCAACCAATGGCGGCGCAAGAGCTGTATAAATTCCTTTACATTCATCTGTTTCGCATTAAGTCGCTCACTGTCATCCCGATCATCTCCTCGAGCAGCAGCAGTTTGGTCTGGTAACTGTTTTTGGCCTTCTCGTGGTCCAGCGCAGCCTCGTTGTAAAACCGGATCGCTGTTAACTGGTCCTCAAATTTCGTGTTGCCGTCCTTGAAGCGCTTGTCGGTCATGTTTTTGGTGATGTCCGCAGACTGCAGCGCATCCTGGAAATGCTTCAGCACCGTTTTGGCGAGCAGCAGTTCCTGGTAAAGCGTAATCACCTCCTGACGGATTTTTTCCTCTTCCACTTTCTGGGCCGCATTCGCCTGCTGCATCACCAGTTGCTGCTTGTGCACCGAACCTCCGGCACTGCGCCTGCCCAGCAGCACGTCCAGCGGCAGGTTCATGTTCACGCCAACCGTGTACTGGGCGCGCGCATCCAGCGCAAAGGCGTTCACTTTGTTGAGCTCCGCCTGGTTCGTGCCAAAGAAAGGGAGGGTGCCGTAGTTATACCCCGACACCAGCGAGACGGAGTTCAGCACATTCAGCTTGGTCAGCTTCACCTCTTCCTCGGCAATCAGCTTTTCGGTGGCTGTTTCCGCTACCGCCGCTGAGTGGCTGACTGCCGCCTCCATCAGGATGGGCAGGGCCAGGGCAGGGGTAAAGAACTTCGCCTGCCAGTTGTCATCGGCTTCTGTAGCTTTGTTTTGTGCAGAGGCAAAAGGCGCGTTCAGGCAAATCAGGCAATACAAGAGGATATGTTTTAGGGTATGTTTCATCAGACGTTTTCTTTTTGAAATAAAGCCGGGAAAGTTTTGAGTATGATGTGCAGGTCTGTTTTGAATGAGAAGGTATTGGCATAGGTCACGTCCAGGGCTTTCCGCTCATCCTCAGACATTTCCCCTTTGCCGCGCTTGCTCACCTGCCACAGGCCAGTTATACCCGCAGGTGCGATAAACCGCGCCGCAAAGTCGTCTGTTGTGATTCTCTCGGCCTCATAGAGCGGCAAAGGCCGGTTGCCCACCACAGACATGTCTCCGCGGAGCACGTTGTAAAACTGGGGGAGCTCGTCTAAACTGGTGTTCCGGATGAAGGAGCCGATGCGGGTAATCCGTGGGTCTTTAGCGATCTTTATAAACGCAGCCCCGTTCTCGCCTTTTCGGGCAAGCTGGAACTGACTTTCACAGATCACATTGCCCTTTCCGTCGATCAGCTGGTTCTGGCAGGGTATACCTGCCGCCGTACAGGTTGCGCACAGCGCCTGCTGGGCGTCGTGTACCCCTGCCGCGCTGCTGCCCTGGTATTGGTTAAGGTCCTTCATGGAGGCGAGCAACTGGTCGGCGTCCTGCCGCATGGAGCGGAACTTCCAGAACTTGAATATCCTGTAGCCGGTGCCCACACGGTATGAATAATAGAACGCAGGGCCCCTGGACTCCAGCCTGATGAGAAACGCGACGAGCACAAACAGCGGAGCCAGAAGAAACAGGGCAGCCAAGGCAAACGCCACATCAAACATGCGCTTGGTGCGCGGGACGCTGAGCGAGTAGCCGGGGGCTGTGCGCTCCTGCGGCACCGCTTCTCTCAGCCGCGCCAGAAAGTCGAGGCGAAGCATCAACCTGTCCATTTCCTCCGGCGTGGTGCGGAACACATCGGACACACCCGCTTCCTGGTAGATCGACTTGACTTTGGCCGGCATCTCCGATGACGTGAGCCAGATCACCGGCGCATGCATCAGCTTGCGCTTCCTCAGTGTCCGGATGAGGTTGAGCCCGAGCGACGAGTTGGGGTGGGCGTCATTCAGGATGGCGTTGCAGGAGCCTCCCGCAGACAGCCACGCCATAAAACGCGTGGAATTATCGAAGTGACGCACTTCCAACACGTCCCGGTGTTGCCTCTCAAAATCCTCAGCGTTCTGGGTATAGGGGCTGATATAGACGACGGTGTTTCTCATGGCAAATCATGCTAAATGTTGATGCGCTTCAGCACATTGCGAAGCCTAAGGTCAAGTTCTTCCGGGTTAAAGGGCTTTACCATATAGTCATCAGCGCCGTGCCGGAGACACAAGATTTTATTGCTGGTCTGGTCTTTACCCGAAAGCATGATCAATGGGATATCCTTGTGTATGCTGCTGGCCCGCAGCTGTTTCACAAAATCAAGCCCGCCCATTACCGGCATGTCCAGGTCGGCCACAATCCCATCCGTAAAGTTTCCGTCCTCGAGCCATGTCATGGCCTCCTGTCCGTTCATCTTCAGCATCACATCATATTCTCTTGAGAAATAATGTTGCAGGATCAAACCTATCGAAGGTTCATCGTCAACTATCAAAAGTTTCTTTTTCATGGTGCGAAGTATAAGTTAGAAATATGCAAGTAGTATGCTATGCAGAGTTTAAACATCATAGCATATATACCATTACTTAACTTTAAATTAATTAAGCAATAATTATATTTATTTGATTTACGTCGGTTGGGTATGGTATGCTGCAGGCTAAAAAATCCTGTACTGCTCGAAAACAAATAAGATAGTATAAAGTAACTACGGTAGTTATTGCCAGTTGTGAATGTTGTCACAATATGCGCTTGAAATTATTAACCAGCAAATAAATTAAGCATTATAATGGTTAATTGTTAATATATAGAAGTGAACACTACTATTTTGATAGTATGTTATACAAATCTACTTTATTTTTTAGTACAAGTAAATATAAATATTATACCTATTTATGAGTATTTTAAGTAAAAGCATGCTAAACTATGGTATGAAAATAATGTTCTTGTATGGCTATAGGGAGCCTGGAGGTCGTTTATTGAAATAATTTTATTTAGGGGTGTAGGCTCAAGCTGCATGGAAAAGATTCGGAAGCGGGGTGGTACGCGAAACGGCTTGTACTAAGAATCTAGCTCCAACTTAAATAGCTGGATAACGCGATGCGTAATCTGGCTAGCTTTCTGAAAATGGCGGGCCGCATTTGTTGCGTCTTTCTCCCCAATCGCATTCTTCTCGATCTCTTTCATAATCGCTTCTGCCTCTCGAATGCGAATGTTGCCCAACGTGGCTTTCAATCGGTGCGTGATTTGGGAAACTGAAGCCCAATCTTGCTGCGCCAAGGCTTCGTGCAGGGCATCCAGCTGTTCCGGCACATGGTCGACAAAGTATCGCTGCATTTTCCGCACAAACAGCCTGTCGCTAGCCAGCGTGCCCAATCCGCTGAAGTCGTATAATGGCTCATTCTCTGGTGGCGTAAAAAGGCTGGCGCTCTGATCCGTCTGCGAAGGATCAGCAGTCCTTTCGGTCACGATAGCGAAAAGCGCTGGCTCCTTATAGGGCTTCAGCAGCCGGTCCGCAATGCCAAGGGCGCGGTATGTCTCCGTATCCAGCGCAAGGTCGTTTCCTGTGCAGGCAATTATCGGGGTATGCAGATTAATTGCTGAGGCCGCCCGAAGGCGCACGCAAATTTCCATACCGGGGGTAGTGCTTGAGTCGGTATCGATGAAGATGAAATCATAGGTATGGCTGGCTAATTTTGCGCATGCCTCCTCAGCTGAAGAAACGCTGTCAACTCGACTGGCATACCCCTTGAGCAAATGCGCTAGACCTCCTTCAGCATGATTGTCTTCGAGTAGCAACACGCGCAGATTGCCCCGTTCAGAAGGCTGTATTGCCCTGCTTTCTACCGTTTCTTCTGAGAGTCGGGCGGGGATGCGCACTATTACGTGAAGCTCATTTTCAGCAGAAACACGATAGGCGAATTGGCCGTGCAATTGCTGCAAAAGACTAGCACAGCATAAAAAGGAAATCGTTAGCGCTGGGGGACAGTGCACGAGAAAATCTCCGTTCGCTAATGTATAAGTCTGTTGTGTATTACTTACGATTTCGCTCCGAAACTCAAGTTTTAATTGTAACACGTTGCCTGGCTCAGGCAGATTTTCTGCGCTAATAGTTATGGCAGTTTGCTTTGCAATATAGGCAAGGCTTTGCACAATTACTTCCACAGCCTGGACAAGTCCCTGTACCTGGGAAGTGGCTATGCGTAGCGCCGCATGCTGGTCCTCCACTTGCCATATAATTTTGGCGGAACGCGGTGATGCGAAGCCAGTTGGCTGCAAGCGCTCAGCCAATGCAGCGAGCGGTATATGTTCCTCTACTGCAAACATTGCCTTAGTGCTGGATGCCTGGTCCAGATACCCAACGAGAGTCCCAAGGTCCCTAAGCAGCGCGGAATCGTTGCTCACGTCATCTTCTGGATCGGTTAGTAAGGCGGTGGCATCCGGCGCCGTTAAATTCTGCGGTGCGTTTTTCGCTTCGGTAATATCCACGGAGGCGGAGAGCAGTTTCGTGGAGCCGTCGGCAGCAGTATACGGCAGCTTAAACGTATGAAACCAAGCCAATTGCCCGTCGCTCTTTAAGAAAAACTCCTCAAAGCTAACCCCGCATGCAGCCGTTAGCACCTCAAAGTCTTTCTCAAAGCTATAGTCAATCAAAATCTGCTCTTGACAGGGCGATTCTGTATAGCGAAGGCCATGCAGGTTAGCAAAGGCTTCGTTATACAATTCTATTTTACCCATACTGTCTTTTACATACATGATGCAGGACGAGGCATGTAGTAGGCTTTTTAGATTTTCCATGTCTTCAGTTTTGAGTACGATACCCTGGTGCATGCACACTCTTTATTTTCCACGGGCAAAATCTAAACATGCGTTTGTTGGCTGGGGATTTTGAAGCGTTTTTCAGGTGCGGTTTACTTGCTGTCTGCGTCATTAGCTTTGCACAATACCCCGCGGATGGAGTATCTTGTTGCATGCGATCCCTACGAAATCCTTACCTCAGGCATAGATGCAAGGCTGCCAAAGGACAAAAAATATTGCGAGACATCAAAGACCAAGGCATGTATACTCGGTATGCCCACTAAAATCTAGTGACACACCACTGCTTATAACTTATACCTTGAGATGTAACAGGGGCAGCAGTAGGGGGATTGACAGGTAGCTGAACGAAGCCAGTGATAGCGGCGCTTAATCAGGATCGGCAACTTTAATTTGGTGCACCAACCTGCTATAAAGCTCCTGAGGCGCGAACGGCTTGGTCAGATAGTCGTTTGCCCCCAATTCAAGAACTCTTTTCTTTTCTGTCTCGCTGGAGTTGGCGGTAAAGGCGATAATGGGTATGGCCATGCCTAGTTGTCTGATTTTGGCGATTGCCTCGAAGCCATCAAGCAGCGGCATGTGCAAGTCCATCAGAACAATGTCGTAGTTCTGGGTCTGGACTTTTTGGAAGGCGTCGAGGCCGTTTTCGGACACCGTTACCTCCGCATGCCAGGTTTGCAACAGTTTGCAGGCCAGCAAGCTGTTGAATCCGTTGTCTTCTACCAGCAAAATTCTGCGCCCCCGCAAAGCCTGGCAGGAAGCGTCATCGATATGGGTATGGGTATGGGCACAATCCATTTGCTTGCCATCTGTTTTTTTGTAGTTTAGCAGCACTTTAAAACTGGAGCCTGTGCCAGGTTTGCTATGGAGTTGAATTTTCCCGCCTAGCACCTGCACCAGCTTTTTAGTGATGGCAAGCCCCAGGCCACTTCCACCGAACAGGCGATGCGTGGAGGCGCTGGCCTGCACATAACTTTCAAAGATCAGCTTCTGCCTTTCTTCAGGTATGCCAAGGCCAGTATCCGCAACAGTAAAATCCAGCACGCACTCGGTTTCAGACTGAAACACCGTATTCACAGATAGTGCAACGCTTCCTGCGGGCGTGAACTTGATTGCGTTGCTGAGCAAGTTGTTCAGTATCTGTGTCAGCCGCAAAGGGTCTCCAGATACAACTTCGGGCAAATGCGCTCCAAACGTGAGATTATAGTCCAACTTCTTTTCGTCGGCCACAAGGCTGAAAGATCTGAAGAGCCCTTGAACGAGGGGTTTAAGTTGAAAACCGACATGCTCCAGCTCAATCTTTCCTGCCTCAATCCGGGAGATATCCAGCGTTTTATTGACCAGCATCAGTAGGTTCTGTGACGAAAACAAGATCGACTGCAGGTTTTCTTTTTGACCGGGGTCGAGTTGCCCCTGTTCCAGTAAAAGGTTAGAAAAACCAAGAATGGCATTGAGGGGTGTCCTGATTTCATGGCTCAGGACGGACACGAAGTCTGCCTTTGCCTGAAGGGCCTTTTCTAACGCGATTTGATCCTCAATGAGTTTGTTTTCTTTCCTTTTCGCCTCTGTCACGTCCTGTACCGTTCCGATAACCGAAGTGAGGCAATCCTGCTGATACAGCGGCTTAAGGTGCAGCCTAAGCCATACCTCCTGATTTGGCTCCGACAAGCGCACCGTTCGGTCAATCTCCACATTTTCGGTTAAAATCAGGTTCCAGCATTTAATCAAGGGGTTTCTGTCCTCAGCCCTTACAAAAGGCAGAAATGAAAAAAAGTGAACCAGCGTAGTTTCAAGTGATATACCGAGCAGTGTATAGACAAGGGGTGAGCTCTCGAATTCACGCGTTGCCACACGGTATTCCCAGGTGGCTATGCCTGCCATCTGTTCCGCCGCCCGCCACGAAGGGATAGGCCGGGGGGTATGATTTTGCTCCTTTTCAGTTTGCTTTGGCGCAAGCGGCAGTTTGCTTTTATTGGCCTTAGCTGGCTTCAGTAGTCTTTTCTCCCCGGATTTGTTAGAGGAGGAGGCATGGCCAGAAGTAAAAAAGTCAGCGGTATAATCTTGCAAAAAAGGGGCTTTGGTACCGGATGACACGCTGGTGGATAGCCCGAGCGATTGACGGTAGGTAAACCACCTTTTATTTCGCGAAAGCAACTCAGAACCGGAGATAGCGGGTATCTTTTCTGCGGCAACCTTAAAGAATTTAAAGGCGCCGTGGAAGCTTTTTATAAACCTGTAAGTAAACACATGCTCAAGAGGCTTTTTTTTAAATTGGCCAGTCAATGTAGGGCTAAGTAAAGATGTTTTCATATAGGATGGATATAAGGGTGGGAGCAAGGTATAAGGCAATAATGCTATAAATTATAAATATTAGTTCATGATTAAAAAATTCAGCACGATATTTTTTTATTAAATCAAAAAAATATGCTTTTAAATCGTACTGATGGGGTATACGTTTGTGTTTCTTGCAAAACCTGACGTACGCTGCTGCAGATTGTACTACCACCTAAATCATACCCTACATCGTTTACGCATAGCTTTAGAGAAACCGTCTTTATCCTATAACCTGGATTTGAAGTATACAGTATCAGATAATGCGTCTGGCCTGCGGCGATTGCCTGTTTGCACGCGCCAAGGCCAGAAAAACCTAACGCTACTATGGAATATAAGGACTATTACAGCATACTAGGGGTGAATAAAACGGCTACCCAGCCGGAGATTAAGAAAGCTTACCGAGGCCTCGCCAAGAAATATCACCCGGACAAAAACAAAGGCGACAAAGCCGCTGAAGATAAATTCAAAGACATCAGCGAGGCGTATGAAGTTCTCGGTGACGCGGAAAAACGCCAGCAATACGATCAGTTGGGTGCGAACTGGCGGCAGTTCCAGAATGCTGGCGCAGGTGGCGGCCAACGGTACGGGCAGCCGGGAGGCACCTATTACGAGGGAGACTTTAACGACATGTTCGGAGGCGGTGGCGGTGGCGGGGGTGGCTTCTCCGACTTCTTCCAGCAGTTTTTCAGTGGGGGCGGAGGTTTCGGGCAAGCCAGCGGGGGGAGGAGTCAGCCCCGCAAGGGCCAGGACTACCAGGCTGAGCTGGAAATTTCGCTGCAAGAGGCCTATACCGGTACGTCCCGGCTGATAAACCTGCATAACCAGCAACTTCGCATTACCACCAAGCCGGGCGTGGCCGACGCACAACAGCTCCGCATCAAAGGAAAAGGAGGCCCCGCCACGGGAGGAGGCGTGAGTGGCGACTTGTATGTTAATGTGCACGTGCTGCCTGATCCCCGATTCGAACGCAAGGGGAATGACCTGTACACTACCCTAACCCTGGACCTTTATACCGCCATTTTGGGTGGGGAGGCTCAGGTAAACACGATGAGCGGACTTCTCAAGCTTAAAATCCCGGCTGGCTCCAACCCGGGCAAGTCGTTGAGGCTGCGTGGCAAGGGAATGCCGGTGTATGGCAAAGCCGACCAGTTCGGGGACCTTTACGTAAAAATAGAGGTGACCATGCCCACGAACCTGTCTGCGGAGGAGCAGCAACTACTGGAGAAACTCCGTGACCTGCGGCAGGCAAAGGCAGTGTGATGACTTAAATGATGAATTGTATGTTTTAGAATACGCACCTATGTTAGTGACCATCGAGCAAACCCGCACCAACAGCCCCCTGGACGATTTCGTGAACAGCATGGCTGAAAACCAGTTGACTTTCTATGCCTCAGACCTGCTACAGGAACGCGGCTGCGACAGCATCATTGAAATAGAGCTGGCAGTGAGGCGCGCCACCGAAATTTGCAACAGCATGCACCTGCCCCTTCGGGAGAACTTCAAATCTGTGTTTCGTTCCCGAAACGGGGAGGTGGTGCAGGACTGGCGGCTTTCACCGATGGCCTATATGCTCATGATCCTGAACGCCGACCCGCACCATGAGCTGGTGGCCCGCATGCAGGTGGAGCTAGTGCGCCGCGCCCTAAACATCTGATGCCGTATCCCTCAGCAAGCCGAGTTCCAGCAACAATTCTTCTTTCCAGTTAAAAGCTATGCCCAGGCGGTGCATGTCTTCAGGCAAATGCGCCCTAATCTGAATAACCTCATTGGTAAAAGGATGCACAAATGAGAGGGAGGCGGCATGCAGCAGCAAAGTTTTACTTCCGAACTCCTCCAGAAACATACTGTTATGCCGCCAGTCGCCGTGCCTTTTGTCGCCGACAATGTAATGCCGGATGTGCGCAAAGTGTTTCCGTATCTGGTGCATGCGGCCTGTCTGGGGTATAACGCGCACCAGGCTGTAGCGCGCGGTCTGGTATGGACCCACAGGTATGGGCAACTCAACGGTGGCAATGCGGGTGTAGCGGGTGAGCGCCTCCTGCGCCGTCTTGTGCGCATGGTCCTTGTCTGGGCGAATAGGGCTGTCAATCACGCCTGCTTCCGGGGTATAGCCCCGCACAATGGCATAGTATGTCTTGTCTGGTTCGCGGGCCACAATAGCCTTCACAATCGGGCCAGCCGACTCCGGGGATTTGGCAAAGAGCAGCACCCCCGACGTTCCGCGGTCGAGGCGGTGAACAGGGTAGAGCCGGTATCCCAGTTGGTCGCGCAGCAGTTGCAGCGCAAACTCCTTTTTTTCTTCCGCAATGCGTGTGCGGTGCACCAGCAAGCCGCTCGGCTTGTTTATCGCAACGTAATCCGCATCCTCATATACTAGCTCCAGCACGGGAATCATTCCGTTTTATACCTCCCCAAATGTAGTCAGAAAATTTCTGGTGATGTTGTTTGCAACGGCATTTAACATCGCCAGAAAGCGTAAATCCTGTTGTATAATGGAATAAGTAAAAAAAACAGCTTTTGAACTTATCTACTTTTAAAGCAGAAATACCTTCTATGTATTGCACCCTGCCAAGAATAAACTCCAACACATTCCAGCGCAATCTATATTTATCGAAATCCTGTGCAACAATATATATGAATATATAGTATTGTTTGAATGATATATAGAATTGGTTTTATTATGAAAAGATATCTACTACATTTAATTTTCCTGATAGTTTTAGGCAATTGGATAGTGCCAGTAGTAGCAATTGGAGCAGCACCAGGCCCAGCTACAAATTTTAGAGCTGCTTATAAAAGCGGCAAGCTCGTGACTACCTTTACGGAATCTGCTGCAATAGACTTAATGGGCTACATGGTGCTACGAGCACCCGGCATAGTGACTTCTACACCTAAATTATCATCCAAAATTCTTTATCTGCCAAACACGCTGTTGAACGGATGGCAGGTAATGAGCAACAACATGCTAAGAGGCGGGGAATTGGAATTGCCACAGGGTTCCTATACCTACCTGGTGTATATGCGCAACGAAAAATTAGAGTATTCTACTCCTAATCGAATTGTTGTGAATAACGCTGATATCTGGACAGAGTCAAGCCTGGCCGTTGACCTGCTCATTTTAACAGGAGGCGAGCTCAACATCGGAGGCAATAAAAAAGTAAGTTTTTTGCGCGGCGGTAGTATCGCCTGGTTAGGTGGCGATTTTCGAAATGACGGTATCCTGGAGATAGCGAACTCCTTTACAGTGCCGCAAGGCAAAATGCTTCAAAATGGCAATGGGCTTCTGGATGTTTTAGCGGGCGGAGAATTTGTAGTGGAGGGCACATTTAAAGGGTTTTGGAATAGCAACATCTTACGTGTCAACAAAGGAGGGGAGGTGCGCATTGCACCATCGGGAACGCTTGAAGTTAACCAAGGCACTCTACAGGTACTTGATGACGGCACCTTGACAGTTGATGGAACGCTTGAAGTGCTTCCAAACACGAAAGCGATCAGCATCAGCAAGGATGCCAACTTTATCTTCGGCCACGGCTCCCGTTTCAATTTAAGGAAAAGCATTGATGTGCCTAAAGCTACCTGGCTGGAGGGTGCCACCATGGCCTATTACGGGTATAACTGGTATCAGGGACAAAATGACCTGCCAACTGGGCTCGATCAGGAGTTCTACAATTTCACCTGGTGTTTGGCAAAACAGGGTACAGACATTCACCTTTCCTGTGGCATCATGGCTAAAGGCAACTTGTACGTAGAAAACACTAATGGCAAAAAGCTTCTGATTGGGGATTGTGGCGATATTAATATCGGTAAAAACCTGATAGTAGAGGCAGGCGCGATTGTAATGCTCCCTAACAAGACGATTGTAAGCGGGGACCTTCTAAATAAAGGTGTATTGACCGTGGGGGAAGAGCTGATTCTAGAGGGAGGTATGGAATCTGGGGTTGGCTCGAGGTTTTATAACACAGCGGGCTGGTGCAAAATCACGTTCCAGAACGACTCGAAACTGAACAGGGCTTCGGTGTTCAGCCTGCCTACAGGTATGGCTGCCACGAGCTCCATGTGGGAGATCCTGATTAAGGAGGGCCGCACCATCACGCTTGGCTCGCACCTGGAGCTTGGCGGCACTGCCTCCTCCAGCAAGAAAGGCTCACTCACTGTCGACGGTAAATCGGCGTTTTATACCGCGGGCTATGCGGTACGGAACGCGGCAGATGCCAGCGCCACAAGTTTTGTGCTGAAGGATGAAGCCACGTTGGGTATAGGACACGCCGGAGGCATAGAAGCTACAGGGGCAGCTGGCGCTATCCAGACCAGCGTGCGCACCTTCAGCCAGAAAGCGACTTATGTGTATACTGGTGCCACCGCGCAGGTAACAGGCCAGGGATTACCCGCTGTTGTAAACCAACTCACCATCGATGCGGCCAGCACCGTGGCGCTCTCTAAAAATATCACCGCAAAAGTCGGACTGACCCTGAAAAAAGGCACTCTCCAACTGAATGACAAGACGTTAACCCTGCTCAACACACTTTCTAAAACGAACGGCTCCATTTCCGGAACCGCGGCCTCAGGCCTGGTTATATCCAATGATGGGGGCAAGATGATCACCCTTCCGACGTTGACCCTGGCCACTCTGGATATAAAAGTGAAAGACCGGGTGGACCTTTCGGGTGATCTGACGATCCATACAACGCTTAAAATGGATAAAGGCATCCTGTATACCAATGCCGCTAAAGTTACGCTGCTCCCCACCGCCACCTTATATGAGGATGAGGGAGAGTTTGACGAAGGGTTCGTGATGGGTGTGGTGGAGACAAGTCACAAGACACCGAGCAGCAACGTGCCATACGCGTTTAGCGGGATCGGCCTGACACTTACCTACAAAGGGCTGCCGGGCGGCACTACTGCGCTGCGCCGCTTCACGGGCAATGTGGCGGACAAGGAGAAGGATATTGTCATCAACCGGGAGATGAAGATCACCACCACGCAGAAAACCGGCCTGAACGCCACCATGGAATTCAAATACATGAAGCACGAGTTGAAGGAGATGCTGAAGGAAAAGGAAAGCGAAATGTCGCTGTATCGCTCCACCGATGACGGCAACACCTATACGAAGCGGGAAGGCTCGATGGTGAACACCAACACGCAGACCGTGACGCTGCAAGGCATTGATCAGTTCTCTACCTGGACGGCAGGAGCCCGCAACGAACCCAACGGCGTGCTCCCAGTGGAAATGGTAAGTTTTTCGGCCCGGAGAAACACCTCTGGCGAAGCGGTACTGACCTGGGCTACGGCCTCTGAAACGGGCAGTGATTATTGCGACGTGGAGCGCTCCTACAACGGCCTGACCTGGGACAAAGTAGGGCGAAGGACTGGGGCCGGCAACGCAAGCACCGGCCGAACCTATACCTTCACAGACACGAACAACGCTTCTGCCAACGCGTCCTATTACCGGCTGAAACAAGTGGATGTGGATGGCACACATGCATATTCCAAGGTGATTTACCTCGAGCAGCATACCCAGCCCGCTACCATCAATCTCATATACCTGAACCCCCAGACGGGCACTCTGGATATAAAATATACGTCCCTGGACCTTACAAAGCCATTGCACGTCCTGCTATACGACCTTCAGGGGCATATACTACTTGACAGCGCGGTTACCCTGAAGCAGCAAAATGGCACCTTGCAAATCCCGTTAGCGGATGCTGTGGATGGCTTGCTCGTCGCGAAGGTGTTAAACGGCAGCGTCATGCGCTCCTCCAAAATAGTTAGGTAAAAGGCGGTATCCAGTCAACCAACCAGAAAAGCCTGCTGAATAAAGCAGGCTTTTCTGGTTAACGGTAGCCAATTGTAAGGGCGGCCCTGTATCTTTGCCTACGCAACAACACTGCTTAATAATACTGGGAGATGGCACTATCGATGGACAACCTCCGGAAGGGGAAAAAATACAAGCTTACCAATTACGGCGAGTCGTTTGAGTTTCAGGTAATGGACATGCCCGTGGAAGGCGAGTACCGCGTGAAAGACTTAACTACCCTGGATTTATACCTCCTTCACGAGCTTGTGCAGTATGGCAAGGGAAAAGATTTCGACCTGGAAGAGTTATAGGCCTTTGCCTGCGAACACACCCCTTCCTATATAGCCTTAAAGTCTGTGGATGTTGATGACAGTCTAAAGAACGAAAGGACTGATGCAGAAGCTTCCGTGCTGACGATTATACCGCAAAGTTATAGTGTTTCGAAGCGGCAATAAGCATTGAAGTCAGTGCGTTACGTAACAAAAGTATGAGGCTGTGAAACAGAAGCCGACGGCCTTTTACGCAACGCTTACGTAACCAATTAGACCATGCAAGCAAGCCAACCACGCCATTTTTATGTTTATATCTTCGGCAAACCCTCACGCGAAGGCATACAGGTGGGCATTGCCGGTAATTTAAGCCAGCAGCTTCAGGAGTTGAACAGCACCCCGGACGCAACAGATACCACTCCCCAAAATCAGATCCGGCTGGTATACTACGAGCATTATGATGCGGAGGAAGTGGCCCGCAACCGCGAAAAGGAAATCCTGAAAGGGGGAGAAGACGCCCTGCACCGGCTCATCGCCTCGATGAACCCTAATTGGCTTGACCTGAGCGACACGTTAGCATAACCGCACTACTCAACAGTGCTGATTTGGTATTGGCTATTCCCTTTCATAGCAACCTCTTAACTTTCCCGACCAACACCGATTGGCTTCTGATTGAAATCGCTATTGGATAAGAGCCGGAAAAAACATACCCCCTGCAATGTATGGTTAGCCATTGATGCATGATTCTGTTACCTTTGTTGCCCCCAAATAGGGTCAGGGTCTGACAGGTAAATCTCTAGCGTAGCTGTATGGTGTTCGGGAAGCAAAACAAGAGTGAAAACATAAAACTCCAGATTCTGGTGGTGGCCGTGGGCGTAGTGCTGCTCCTGGCGAAGTTCATCGCTTTTTTCCTGACCAACTCCAACGCCATCCTCACCGACGCCCTGGAATCCATCATCAACGTGGTGGCAGGGGGCTTTTCCCTCTACAGCCTCATCCTTTCCGCCCGTCCCCGCGACGAGAACCACCCGTACGGCCACGGGAAGATCGAGTTTATTGCCGCTACCCTGGAGGGCTCCCTCATACTGGTGGCCGGGGCGATCATCATCTTCAAATCCGTGTATAACCTTATCGAGCCCGTGGCCCTGCAGCAGCTGGACACGGGTATAATTCTGGTTGCCGTGGCGGGCCTTGTCAACTATGCGGTGGGGTATGTTACCGTAAGCAGGGGCCGCCAATCCAAATCGATGGTGCTGCAGGCCGGAGGGAAGCACCTGATCTCGGACGCTTACTCTACTGCGGGGATTCTGGTAGGCCTCGTACTCATATACCTGACCGGGCTAGTATGGCTCGACAGTGTGGTGGCAATTCTGTTCGGTGCGATCATTTGCGTGACGGGCGCGCGCATCCTGCGGGCATCTGTGGCGGGCATCATGGACGAGGCTGACTATGAACTGCTGAAGGAGATTGTGCAGGTGCTCAACGAGAACCGCCGCGAAAACTGGATTGATATTCACAACCTCCGGGTGATTAAGTATGGCACAACGCTGCACATCGACTGCCACCTGACGGTGCCCTGGTATCTGAACGTGCTGGAGGCCCATGATGAGGTGGAGGCGGTAGCGAAAGTGGTGCGTGAGAAGATTGACCCGAGCATCGAGCTCTTCATCCATACCGACCCCTGCCTGGAGCGCTCCTGCACCATCTGTACGAAAATTGATACCTGCGACGTGAGACAACGGCCCTTTAAGGCGCGTGTAGAGTGGGAGTTCGACCAGGTGATTACAGACCGGAAACACAGTCTTTAACAACAGTTATATTTCCGGAAGCAAGTAAAGCTGACCCTTAATCTGGAGCCGGCAAACTCAGACCAGCAACCGGAATCTTTTCCCTGGCATTGCTTTCACTATCCCTTTAAACTCAAGGCTCAAAAGCACCGAAGCTAAGAGACTTACCGGTACCTGCGCCTTCCAACTGATGTTGTCCATCTGCTCTTCCTGCGCCTGCTGCAACACGTGCAACACCCGCAGTTCGTCGGGGTTAAACTCAGATGCGTCAAACGTGAGCGTAGCCTTTCGGGCTTTTGAGTCCGAGGCATCCTCTAAATCCCAGTTCAGAAGCTCGATTAAGTCCTGGGCGGAGGTATAGGCGGCTGCCTTTAGCGACCTGATAAGGTAATTTGGCCCCTCCGAAACTGGCGAGTTGATGTTGCCGGGCACAGCCATAACCTCCTTGTCATACCCATGCGCGATGTCGGCGGTGATGAGCGTGCCGCTTTTTTTGGTAGCCTCCACCACGATGGTGCAGTCTGACATGCCCGCTATGATCCGGTTGCGCGCCGGAAAGCGCGGGGCGTCCGGTTTAGTGCCGAACACGCTTTCTGTCAGCAGCCCTCCCTGGCTGAGCATGCGCTCGGCGTATTTGCGGTGCACCGCCGGGTAAATGATATCCGGGCCACTGGCCATCACGCCCACCGTGGGGAGTCCCGCCTGCAGGGCAGCCCGGTGCGCCAGGATGTCAATCCCATAGGCCAGACCGCTGACGATCATCACATGGTGCGGCTTGAGATCTTCTATGATACGCTCCGTCACCGTCTGCCCATAGGCAGAGGCCTGGCGCGTGCCCACGATACTGACAATGCGGCGCTGATTCAGGTTGGCGTTGCCGCGCAGGTAGAGCAGGGTGGGCGCGTCAGCAATTTGCTTCAGGCGGTCAGGGTACGCCGGGGAGGTATAAAACAGGAGCTTCACCTCCTGGGCCTCCGCCTGCCTGAGCACCTCTTCGGCCTGCAGCAGGGCCGCTTTGGCACCCTCACGCACGGCTTTAGCGACGCCGTTTCCGATGCCCGGGATTTTGAGCAGCTTGCCGGGAGGCGCATCAAAGGCCCCTTTCGGGGAGCCGCAATAACTGACCAGTTGCCGTGTGAGCTGCGGCCCCACGCCCGGAAGCCGCGTGAGCGCGACCTCATACAATTGCTCTTCGTTTACCATATTGGCTGCTTACGGCGCACTTAGCCTTTGGTGTTCAACTGGCTCTTGATCCCGTGCAGAAAGGCCTTCACCTTCTCCAGCGACTCGAGGATCTCGATTTTGTCCTTGGTCTGCACCGATTTGTTTTTCATCACCTCGCGTGCTCCCTGTATGGTATAGCCGCGCTCTTTCACGAGGTGGTACACGGTGCGCAGCGTCTCAATGTCTTTGGGGGTATACTGGCGGTTGCCTTTCTTGTTCTTCTTGGGCTTGAGTTGCTCAAACTCCGTTTCCCAGAAGCGAATCAGGGAGGGGGCCACGTCGAACTGGGCCGCCACCTCGCCGATGGTGTAGTACTGCTTTTCGATTTCTCTTTCTTTATAAGGCATAATTAATCTGCTATATTTATGTGCCCCCCGTTACTAATTTTGAAACATATGCTACTGATTACGCTCAAAAAATGCTACTTTTGCCCCTATTGGGGTTTTTGGGCTGCTCCGGGTAACGGGGTTCTGACAGACAAAAATTCCACATTTTTTGTTATTAAACAACAAGTACAGCACGCAATATCTAAAGGCTTAATACTCATACATGAATTCAGCTGAAATCAGACAGAAGTTTTTCGACTTCTTTGCTTCTAAACAGCACCAGGTTGTGCCTTCTGCCCCGCTTGTGGTGAAAGACGACCCGACGTTGATGTTCATCAACTCCGGTATGGCACCCTTCAAAGACTATTTTCTGGGCAACAAGCCTGCGCCCTACAGGCGCATTGCCGACACGCAGAAATGCCTTCGCGTGAGTGGCAAGCACAACGACCTGGAGGAAGTGGGCTACGATACCTACCACCATACCATGTTTGAGATGCTGGGCAACTGGTCGTTCGGCGATTATTTTAAGAAAGAGGCGCTGCACTGGGCCTGGGAACTGCTGACAGAGGTATACCAACTGCCGAAAGATAGGCTGTATGTTTCTGTTTTTGAGGGTGATAAGGCCGACAACCTTGAGAAAGACGAGGAGGCTTTCGCTATCTGGAAAACCATGGTACCGGAAGACCGCATCCTGTATGGCTCCAAGAAAGACAACTTCTGGGAAATGGGCGACACTGGTCCCTGCGGGCCATGCTCTGAAATCCATATAGACCTGCGCTCCGAGGAGGAGATCGCGCAGGTGCCGGGCAAGGACCTTGTGAACAACGATCACCCGCAGGTGGTGGAGATCTGGAACAACGTGTTCATGGAGTTTAACCGACTGGCTGACGGCTCGCTCGTGAAACTGCCTGCGCAGCACGTAGATACCGGTATGGGCTTCGAGCGTTTGTGCATGGCCATACAGGGCAAGCGCTCGAACTACGACACCGATGTTTTCCAACCCCTGATTCAATATATCGCCAAAGAGGCTGGCGTTGTGTATGGCGAGAGCGAGAAAATAGACATTGCCATCCGCGTGATGGCCGACCATATCCGCGCCATCGCCTTTGCCATCACCGACGGGCAACTGCCATCCAACAACAAGGCCGGCTACGTGATCCGCCGTATCCTGCGCCGCGCGGTACGGTATGGCTTCACTTTCCTCGACTTCAAAAAGCCGTTTCTGTATAAGCTTGCCGCTGTGCTGGCCGACCAGATGGCCCACGTTTTCCCGGAGCTGAAGCAGCAGCTGAGCTTTGTGCAGCGCGTAATCGAGGAAGAGGAAAACGCCTTTCTGCGCACCCTGGACAATGGCCTGAAACGGCTGGATGCGCTGGAGGAAAAGTTCAGGGAAAGCGACAAGGTGATCGATGGCAAAACGGCCTTCGAACTGTATGACACCTTCGGTTTTCCGCTGGATTTGACAGCCCTGATTGCCCGCGAGAAAGGGTTTACCATAGACGAGTCGGGCTTTACCGCGGAGATGGAGCAGCAGAAAAACCGCTCCCGCAATGCCTCGGCAACCGAGCAAACCGACTGGGTGATTTTGCAGCCCGACGTGGTGAATGAGTTTGTGGGGTATGACTGCGAGGTGGCCGACTCCCATATCGTGCGCTACCGCCAGGTCAAAACCAAGAACAAGAGCGAATTCCACCTGGTGCTGGACCAGACGCCGTTTTATGCCGAAAGCGGCGGACAGGTGGGCGACTCCGGCTACCTGATCTCTGACTCGGAGCAGGTGGAGGTGCTGGACACCAAGAAGGAAAACGATTTGATCCTGCACATCACAACAAAGCTGCCCCAAAACCTGGAGGTTGGCTTCCAGAGCCAGATTGATGTGGAGCGCCGCAACTTTATCCGTAAAAACCACTCTGCCACGCATTTGCTGCATGCCGCTTTAAGGAAAGTTTTAGGAGAGCACGTGCAACAGCGCGGCTCGCTGGTAAACGAGAAGCTGCTGCGTTTCGACTTTTCGCACTTTGCCAAAGTGGATGAGGCACAGCTACGCGAGGTAGAGCATATCGTGAACGAGCGCGTGCGCCAGAGCATACCCCTGGATGAGCAGCGCAACACCCCAATTGCAGAAGCGAAGGAAATGGGTGCCATGGCCCTGTTTGGCGAGAAATACGGGGAGTTCGTGCGCGTCATCACTTTCGACCGCGACCATTCTGTGGAGCTTTGCGGCGGAACGCACGTGTATAACACCGGCCAGATCGGCTACTTCAAAATAGTATCCGAGAGTTCGGTGGCGGCAGGCGTTCGCCGCATTGAGGCCGTGACCGCCACGTTGGCCGAGGAGTATGTGCAGCAGCAGTTGAACGAGCTGCACGCGGTGCGCGAAACCATCGGCACACAGAGCAACCTGTCGGGGGCAGTGCAGAAGCTGCAGGAGGATTACAGGGTGCTGCAAAAGCAACTGGAGCAGTATGAGCTGAAGCAGTTGGGCGTACTGAAAGACACGCTGGCACAGCAGGTACAGCCGCTGAACGGCGTGAACTTTGTGGCGCAGAAAGTAGACGTCAGCAACGCCGAACACCTGAAGAAACTGGCTTTCGACCTCCGGCAGGTGGTCGACAACCTGGTGCTGGTGCTGGCCGCCGAGATCGACGGAAAGCCCCAGATCGCGGTGATGCTCTCCGATAATGTGGTGGCCGACAAAAACCTGAATGCCAGCCAGCTGGTGCGTGAGCTTGCCAAAGAAATAAAAGGCGGCGGCGGCGGTCAGCCATTTTACGCCACGGCCGGAGGCAAAGACACTGCAGGCTTGCCGGCAGTGACTGCCAAAGCCCTGGAATTACTAAAGAAATCCTTGAACGCTTAGTTCATACTATACAGATGGATAAAGAAATAAGAGATAAATACCAGGCTGTAATCGGCCTAGAGGTACATGCCCAGATGCTGACGGAAAGTAAGGCCTATGCCGCTGACTCTACCGAATATGGCATGATGCCCAACACCAACATCAGCGTCATCACACTCGGGCACCCGGGCACCTTGCCTTATGTGAACAAGAAGGTAGTGGAGATGGCCGTGAAAATGGGTATTGCCACCAACTGCGACATTACGCGCTACAACCTGTACGCCCGCAAAAACTATTTCTATCCCGACCTTCCGAAAGGCTACCAAATCACGCAGGACAAAACCCCGGTGTGTACGCATGGGCACCTGGATGTGAAGAACGAAAACAACGAGGAGAAGCGTATCGGCATCACGCGGATCCATATGGAGGAAGACGCCGGAAAGTCGATGCACTTGCCCGGCGAGATTGAGACGCTTGTGGACCTGAACCGGGCCGGCGTGCCGCTGATCGAGATCGTTTCGGAGCCGGATATCCGCGACTCTGTGGAGGCCTACAACTTCCTGACCGAGATACGCCGCCTGGTGCGCTACCTCGAGATTTGCGACGGTAACATGGAGGAAGGCTCGCTGCGCTGCGATGCCAACGTGTCGGTGATGCTAAAAGGCTCTGAGATTTACGGCACCAAGGTAGAGGTAAAGAACATGAACTCCTTCCGGAACGTGCAGCGTGCCATCGAGCACGAAATAGAGCGCCAGATCACGATCCTGGAAAACGGCGGGAAAGTAGACGGGGAAACCCGCGGGTATGACGCCAACACAGGCAACACGACTTCGCAGCGCTCCAAGGAAAACCTGAACGACTACCGTTACTTCCCGGAGCCGGACCTGCCGCCGCTTGTGATTGAGCGGGAATGGCTGGAGGGCATCCGGCAAAGCATGCCAAGCTTGCCGCAGGAACTCTACAACCGGTTTGTGGGGGAGTATGGCTTGCCTGAGTATGACGCCGCCGTACTGACAGACGCTAAAGAGATCGCCTTGTACTTCGAGGAGTTCTGCAAGCACACCACCAACTACAAGGCCGCCTCCAACTGGATGATGGGCCCGGTGAAGTCATACCTCAACGAGCTGCAGCTGCATATCAAGGACTTCCCACTTCAGCCGGAACAAATTGCCGCTATAATCGCTTTAGTAGATGCTAACAAGGTGAATCACTCGGCGGCGGCCAAGAAGATTTTCCCATACATGCTGGAGCATCCGACGGTGCCTGCGCAGCAAGTGGCCGAGGAACTCAACCTGATTCAGGAATCGAACGCCGATGAGCTGAGCCAGATCATCAGAGACGTGCTGGCCGACAACCCCGCCAAAGTGGAGGAGTATAAAGCTGGGAAGCAGTCGCTGGTAGGTATGTTCATGGGCGAGATCATGAAAAAAACCAAAGGCAAAGCAGACCCGAAAGTGGCAAACAAGTTGCTACGGGAAAGCCTGAATGCGTAAACTATACCATATGAAACTTAGAAATCTGGCCGTGATGGCCACCGCCAGCGTGCTGCTGGCTGGTTGCCAGGGCAACAAAACCACCTCAAACGGAGACGATAACTATACGATAAGCGGCAAGCTGACCAACGCGACGCCTGGGCCTATCTACCTTTTCGAGCTGGGCGAGACGCAGTTTGTCGCCCGCGACACGGCCCAGATCGCTGCGGATGGCAGCTTCACCTTCGAAGGTACTGTGCATGAGCCGACCCTTTACCGCATCACACTGGATCAGCAGAACGGCCTGATGATGGTGCTGAGCGAGGGAAAGCTACAATTGGAGGCGGATGCAAAGGATATAAACGGCACGGCAAAGATTGAAGGCTCTGAGGACTCCAAACTGTTCCTGGAGCTGAATAAGCTCGTGAACGAAACCCGCCTGCGGCAAAGTGAGCTGGAGCAGCGCTTCAGCCAGGCAATGGCCGAGGGCAAAACTGAGGAGGCAGAGCAGGCGCGGCAGGAATATGTGGCCATGCAGAATCAGGTAAAAGACTTTATCGCACAGCATCCCAACTCCGTTGTCGGAGCGTTCGGCACGGCCAGCCTGATCGACCCAAGCAGCGATTTCGCTTTTGCCGACAGTATGGCGACCCTGTTCAACAAGAACCTGCCGAACTCAAAATATACCACCATGCTGAACGAGCGCCTCAAACCGTTCAAAAGCACGGCTATCGGCCAAACGGCCCCGGATATTTCGCTTCCCACTCCAGATGGCGCTACCCGGCAGCTATCATCGCTCCGCGGAAAATACGTGCTCATCGATTTCTGGGCGAGCTGGTGTGCCCCGTGCCGCAAGGAAAACCCGAATGTGGTGAAGATGTATAATGCTTACAAAGACAAGGGCAAAGGATTCGAGATCTTTGGCGTGTCCCTGGACCAATCGAAAGATAAGTGGGTGCAGGCCATCGAGAAAGACAAACTGGTATGGCCGCACGTGTCTGACCTGCAGGGTTGGCAGAGCAGCGCCGCGCAGCTATATAATGTAACCGCCATTCCGCAGACAGTGCTGATCGATCCCGAGGGCAAGATCATCGCTAAAGGCCTGAGAGGGCAGGACCTAGAGCAAAAGCTGGCTTCCCTGCTCGACTAAATTCTCGGATTTATATCGTCCTATAAACCACAAGCGCCTTCTTTTAATAAAGAAGGCGCTTGTGGTTTATGTCGTCTGGAGATCAATTTACAGATTTGCAGAAACACGCTTTGGTGCCGGCAAATGAGGTATAGCGTTACAGAAAAACCTGTTGCAGCGCGTTCCAGAGCAGTTTCTTTTGCTCCACGTCGTTTTCCAGCTTTGCCAGGGCATGCGAGAACACCACAGGCACATCCCCCAGCAGCACGGGGTGGTATAGCGTGAATTTGTCATGCGGCAGTTCCGTGTCGAGGCGGCTGGCAAAGCTGATAATATACCGTATCTGCAGTTCTTGCTCTAAATCCTCGAATCGGGCAATTTCCCCTGACACATTGTTGACGTAGGCCACATCCGTCTGCTTCAAACCGATGGCCTCCAGTATTTTCTGAAGGAAAGTGAGTTGCGGGAGCTGACTGAATTCCGCATCCGGCAACGTGACCAGTAGCACGACGCCCCGGTCGTTGGTGCCGGCAAGCTTGTACTTTGCTGGCGCAGCGGGAATGGGCAAATGCGGAATGTGTGGTGTGGCGGCGGGACTGTGCTCCGTGATCTGGTTTTTGAGGGCGGCTGGCTGCTCCATAGCCGGAGGTATGGCATCTGGTGCGGGTGATTCAGGTGCTATCTGTTCCGGTTGCGCTGGCAACGTGAGGTCACTGTCCACCAGATAAATGGTTTCCGGGAAGAGGTTTTTCAGGAACTCCTCATTTATACCCTCTGCCTGCAGCCCTGCCATACCTATGCGATGCCCTGGGCGTCTTCCTTGATCTCGAATATCGACTTCAGCTCGTTGGCCTCACTCGGTTTCATGCGTCCGGCAAGCACAAGGCGCAACTGGCGGCGGCGCAGGGCACCATCATACAGCTTCACCTCGTCTTCAGTTTCAGGCTCGGCCGCGGGCACGTCAATCGGGTTGCCCAGTTGGTCTACCGCCACAAACGTGAAAAATGCCTGGTTCGACATGACCTTCTTGCCACTCGGGATGTCCTCGGCGTAAACCACGATATGAACCTCCATAGAAGAGTTGAAAGCACGGGTCACTTTGGCCTCCAGGGTCACCACGTTGCCCAGCTTAATGCTCTCCGCAAACGAAACGTTATCGACAGAGGCGGTTACCACGATGCGGTTGGAGTGCTTTTGGGCGGAAATGGCCGACACAATATCCATCCAGTGCATCATGCGCCCTCCCATCAGGTTATGCAGTGTGTTGGTGTCGTTGGGCAGCACCAGTTCCGTCATGATCACGTAAGATTCCTGTACTTTTTTTGCTTTGCGCATGTATGTAATGCTTGTTTGATGCCACAAAGATACGCCTCATTCTGCAAAGGAGGAAATATACTTGGCCCGGAGCGGCACCAGGTCCAAGGCGATAGCGAAGTGAAAGACTGCTAAAGAGGGGCTTACGCCATGGTGTCCCAGCCGGATTTGCCCAGAAGCGGCACGAACTTGAAATCGTGGAATTCCTCCCGGGTATACTCATTCTCGGCCAGGCGCCTGATGCGGAGCATTTTCTGCGTTTTCGCATCCCCGACGGGTATGATCAGGATGCCGCCCACATTCAACTGCCGCACCAGCGTTTTGGGTATACCTGGCGCTCCGGCCGTGACGATGATCTTGTCGTAGGGGGCTTTCGCTGGCAAGCCTTCAGAGCCATCTCCATGAAATGTATGCGGTTTGAGGCCATGCCTTTTAAAGTACATCACCGCTTTCTCGTAAAGCGGGCGGTTATACTCGATGGTATACACGTTTGGTGTGAGCTGCAGCAGCACGGTGCACTGGTAACCGGAGCCGGTGCCAATCTCCAGTACCTTGTCTGTGGGCTTGAGTTCGAGCAGCTCCGTCTGGAAGGCCACGGTATAGGGTTGTGAAATCGTCTGGCCCTCGCCAATGGGAAACGCCTTGTCCTGGTACGCCTGCTCCAGAAAAGCCTTTTCGAAGAAGTAGTGCCGGGGTACAGCCTGAATGGCGGCGAGAACGCGCGGGTCGCGGATGCCTTTATCCTGCAGCACATTAACCAGTGCGCGGCGCATGCCCTTGTGTCTGTACGAGTCAGTGTCCATGTATTCCGTTAAAGTTGCTAAATCGTTTCTGTATACCCCAGCTTTGCGAAAATAAGCATACCTGCTCAATATTCCCCGTTCGGGGCACATAAACTTTTCAAACAGGCAGGATAAACATAAGCCAGCGAAAGCTGTTACCTTTGCGCATCAAAAAGCCACAAACCGTGTGCGCAGCCGCCGGAAACGGCGCAACACACACGGCCATTTATACCTAACAAGCACACCATGTTCACTGGAATTATCGAAACGCTGGGCCACGTCGCCACCATTCAGGAAGAGAACACGAACAGGCATTTCACGATTGTCTCTAGCTTTACCAACGAACTGAAAATTGACCAGAGCGTGGCCCACAATGGCGTTTGCCTGACGGTGGTGAGTATAAACGGAGATGCCTATACCGTGACTGCTATTGATGAAACCCTGCAAAAGACCAACCTCAGCAGCCTGAAACCGGGGGACGTCGTGAATCTGGAGCGCTGCATGCTGGCCAATGGCCGCTTCGACGGGCACGTGGTGCAGGGGCATGTAGACCAGACGGCGGTGTGCGCGTCGGTGGAGGACGTGGACGGCAGTTGGGTATTCACCTTCCGGTATGACGCCAGTAAGGGAAATGTGACCGTGGAGAAGGGCTCCATCTGCGTGAACGGCATCAGCCTGACAGTGGTGAACGCGAAGGAAGACGCTTTCTCGGTGGCCATCATCCCGTATACTTACCAGCACACCAACCTGCAGCACGTAAAGCCGGGCGACAGCGTGAATCTGGAATTCGACATCATCGGAAAATACGTTGCCCGCCTGCTGGGGAGGGGTTAATTTTGAATAATTGAATAACTGAATTTTGAATATGGATCTCAAGCATATTCAGTTATTCAAAATTCAGTTATTCAAAATTTATTCAATAAATATCTTGTGGTAGGTGACTCCGTAGCCTCCCCAAACGCCTAGCCCGCCCTGGATGTTGGACTGCGTGATGTTGGGCGTGCCGATGGGGCTTCCGTTGCTGTTCTGCTCGTTCTCCAGGCTATACCAGAAGCGGTAGTGCGGCAGGTCAAGGGCAGCCCACCGGATTGTCACGGTGTCGCCCAGCCCAAAATAGCTATACAGGTCGAGGTCTACTTCCGCTTGCCCTTTGGGCTCGCCACGGTCCAGCGGAAAGCTGATCGACTTCCCGTTCACCAACTCATCGTTAAATACCGAGGAAAACAGCCCCGGGAAGAAAGACTCGCTGTTGCGTTTGGTAAAGTAGCGCACACTGTTGCCAAGTGTGTCGGGGTCGGTGTAGCGGTAATAGAGCGTTTTGAGGCTGTCCTGGGTCGGGTGCGGCACAATCCAGAGCGAGTCGAGCGGGTTGAGCTGCGGAATAGTGGTGGAGGCGGTCAGGGTTTGCCCCTCAAAGCGGATCTCTAACCCATAGCGCTCCCCGAGCGCCCCTTCCAGCGCATCGGTGGTATACACATAAAATAGAAACCCGCTGTTGCCTCCGAGCTGCGCGGCCGGTATACCCAGTTGCACGCTCACCACCTCTTTCAGTTTTTCAGAGAAAGCGGCCGAGGGCACCTCCTCCAGCGGATAGCTTCGTCCCCCCGCCGTCACGGTGACCGCCGCCCCGTGCACAAAGCTTTTCTCCAGCGTCGCCAGCGAGATCTCTGAAAACACTGGCACCGAGCGTGTCAACACCACCACGGGCGGAGCGCCCTGTTCAATGTGTCCTTCCACCACCAATTTTTCCTGCCCTTCCGGTAAGTCGATCGTCAGGTCCTGTTCGCAGCCTGCCAGGAGCAGAAGCACGGCGAGTAGGTATAAAATGCGAGATTTTCTCATGCTTATTTCCAGCTAAAGTTCCAGGTGACAGACGGCAGCGGGAACGGGATGATAGATACTTTCTTGGCCTGGAGCTTCACGTTCTGGCTGGTTGAGCTGCCCTCGTTATCCACGTAGTACAGAAACGGGTTGCGGCGGCCATACACATTATATATGGAGAACGTCCAGCTGGAGGCGACATGGGCCCGGGATTTGGCCTCCAGCGTGGCAGACAGGTCAAGGCGGTGCGTGGGCTGCATCCGGAAGCTGTTGCGGTCCCCGTACTGGTAATTCACGGTGCCTTCCAGGAAATAGCGCCGCACAGGCAGGGTGGTGGCCTGTCCGGTGCCATACACAAACGTGCCGGCAAACGTCCAGCGGGGGTTGTAGCGGTAGCTGCCCACCACCGAAAGGTCATGGCGCCGGTCATACCGGGCGGGGAATGTTTTGCCGTCGTTTAAATTGGGGAACTGGCGCGTGGTTTTGGACCAGGTATACCCGACCCAGCCTTGCAGGTCGCCGTAATTCTTGCGGAGAAAGAACTCCGCACCGTACGACTTGCCGTTGCCGCGCACAAACTCATACTCCAGATCGCGGTTGCTGGGGCCGGGCGCAAACCCCTCGCGGTACTCAAGCTGGTTTTTCAAATCCTTGTAGTATACCTCCACCGAACCCTCATACTGATTCTCAGCCAAACTCCTAAAGTAGCCCAGTGCATACTGGGTGGCCCGCTGGGGCTTCACGATCGCGGAGCTGGGCACCCATACATCCAGCGGCAGGGTGGTATAGGCATTCGAGACCAAATGCAGGTACTGCGCAGACTGCGTGAAGCCCGCCTTTATAGAAGCGCTGCCCGGCAGCAGCAACCGCAGCGAGGCGCGCGGCTCCAGGGCGCTGTATGTCTTCACGGCTTCTCCGCTGCCATACACCGTGGAGTCGGTCACGGCCTGGTTGGCGTCGAAGCGGTAATAGTTGAAAGGGCCCGTCTGCGTGAAGAAGCTGTTGCGGAGCCCGACACTGAGCAGCAGTTTGTCAGTCACGTTCCAGTCATCAGACAGGTATAGGGCTGTCTCGTGGGCATACTTGGGCAGTACCCGCGTGGTCCCGAAGTTCTCGCCCGTTTCGCCAATGGCCTCGCCGGTCCGGGGCCGGAGGGTATGGTAGGTATACTGCACGCCGTATTGGAGGTGGTGGCGCACGTTGGGGGTATAGTCGAAGTCGACATTGGCGGCGTAATCCCGGACACCGGTTTGCAGGATGGTCTCAAAGCCGCCGTAATCCCAGCTAAACTGAAAGGTGTAATTGCTCAGCACGCCGCTCACGTCCATCGACAGCCGGTCGTTGTAGCGATGCTTCCAGCGGGCGGTGGCGCTGGCGTTGCCCCAGAAAAAGTCGGAGGTGAAGCGGCCGTCGGAGAGTTTCAGGTTGCCGATGTCGCGGCCATAGTAGCCGCTCAGCGACACTTCGTCCTTGGGCGACACCGTATACCGCAGCTTTCCGTTGAGGTCGTAGAAACGGTAGGGCACGCCGCCCTGCTCCGTGTTTTTCAGAAAGGGGTTGAACAGCGCATCGACGTAGGTGCGGCGGCCCGAGAAGATAAACGAGGCCTTCTCTTTGACAAGCGGGCCCTGCACAGTCAGCCGCGAGGAGATCAGGCCAATGCCGCCATCCGCCCGAAACGACTGCATGTCCCCGTCCTTGCTCTCGATATCCAGCACCGAGGAGAGGCGTCCGCCATACCGGGCGGGCATGCTGCCTTTCAGCAGCGTGGTGTTCTCGATCGCGTCGCTGTTGAAAACGGAGAAGAAGTTGAACAGATGGCCGGGGTTGTAGATGGTCGACTTGTCGAGCAGCACGAGGTTCTGGTCTGCGCCGCCGCCCCGCACGTAAAAACCGGTGTTGCCCTCGCCGCCCGACAGCACACCCGGCAGCAGTTGTATGGTCTTTAGGATATCCACCTCGCCAAACAGCACCGGAAGCGTTTTGATCATCTCCATGGGGAGCTCAATTTTTCCCATCGCAGCCGACTCCTGCAGCGGCGTTTTCCGCTCGACCTGCACCTCCACCTCCCGGATGGCGTAAGGCGCTGTGGCCAAACGGACGGTTACCTGCTGGTTCTGCTCGAGTTGCAGCGGCTGCTCGCTGGTGCTGTAACCGATGTACTTGGTGAGGAGGGTATAATAGCCCGCCGGGGCTGCAAACGAGAAATTCCCGGAGGCATCAGTGGTCGCGCCGATCCGAATGCGCTCTTTCAGGGCCACGGCAGCACCTGCCAGTCCCTCGCCGGAGGCGGCATCCACCACCCGGCCCGAAACGGTATAGGTTCCTTGTGCCACGGCCGACGCAGCCGCGCAAAGCAAAAAGATCAGAAGGAAAATAGTATAGCTATAGCCGCGCACTCGGGTTGCTGTTGTGATTGTTCTGAGAGAACAGCGCTTTGCTGCAAAGGTTTAACGCACCAGCGATGGGTATTTGTTCAACAGCCGGGTATAGCCGATAGAGGAGCAGTAGGCCAGAAATGAACCCAGCAACGCACCCGCCAGCGTGTCGCCGGGGTAATGCACGCCCAGGTAAATGCGGCTGTACGACACCACCACAGCCCACGTCACCAGCACGACCTTGAAGATCAGGTAGCGGTCGGAGAGGATGAGGTTGAAGAAAACCGCCAGGGCAAAGCCTGTGGCCGCGTGCGACGACATGAAGCCAAACCTGCCCCCACAGCCCTTCACAATGTTGATGACCGCCGACAGCTCAGGGTCGTGGCAGGGGCGGAGGCGGGCAAAGTACGGTTTGAATACGCCCGACGCCACAAAATCGGCAAGTCCAATGGCCACAAGCGCCATTGCTATCATTAGGAAGCTTTGCCGGTGATAGCGCCAAACGAGGTAAATCACGAGCGCGAGGTAAAACGGAATCCAGAAAAACTTATTCGACACCAGCACCATCACCCCGTCCCAAAAAGGGCTGTGCATGCCGTTGAGGTATACAAACGCCTCCTGATCCAGTTGTGCCAGTTCTTCCATACCCTTTACTGCGCGTTTAGCCAGTCGATGTCTTTTTTGAGAGCGGCCTGCGTGCGCTCTTCCGGACTGTCGGGCTCCGGCGTGAAGTTATACAGCCACGAGGCGTTGGTCGGGAGGCTCATCAGAATCGACTCGATGCGCCCCTTTGTCAGGAGCCCGAACTTCGTGCCGCGGTCATACACCAGGTTAAACTCCACGTAGCGGCCGCGTCGCAGCAGTTGCCACTGCTTTTCGCGCTCCCCGTAGGGCAGGTCACGGTTTTGGTTGATGACGGAGGTATAAAAAGGGATGAAGGCATAGGCCACGTCCTGCACAAAGGCAAAGCGCTCTTCCAGGCTGATCTCGTGGGTTTCGGAGAGGCGGTCGAAGAAAATGCCGCCCACGCCGCGCGTCTCGTCGCGGTGCGCGTTGTAAAAGTAATCGTCGGCCCATTTCTTAAACTCGGCATAATAAGTAGGGTGGTGCTTGTCGCATACCTCCTTCAGCTGCGCATGAAACGCCCGCGCCTGTTCCATATCCAGGTAGATGGGGGTGAGGTCGATGCCGCCGCCAAACCAGGCCTGCCCGTTGCCCGCCTCGAAATAGCGCACGTTCATGTGCGTGATGGGCACGCGGGGACTGTGGGGGTGCATCACCACCGACACGCCGGTGGCAAAATAGGCCGGGTCGGGCATCTGCAGCATTTGCAGGAAGGCAGGGGAGAGCTCGCCCTCCACCGCCGAGAAGTTGACGCCGCCCTTCTCCAGCACGTCGCCGTTTTGGATCACCCGCGAGTCGCCGCCGCCGCCGCCCTCGTGCTCCCATACATCAGACTGAAACGTGGCCCCGCCATCGCACTGTTCGAGGGCCTGGCACAAATCTGCCTGAAACTGGCGCATGAAGGCTTCGACTTTCTCTCTAAACATATCGGTAAACGCAGAAATCAAAAAAAATATGGATTATGAAAACGAACGAGGAAGCGGGCATTTTTTTTAAATTTACAAACAGAGCAGCCGGTCGGCTACATGCTTTTCAATAAGTCCCGCGATCTGCTTTTCATCCTACAAAATTACCAAATAAAGGCGGGAGAACCGAGCGTAAAGGCATATTTTACATCCGGTCTGGAAATTCGTACATTGGTGCAAACCGATAGACACACATGCCGAATATGACTCTGGCAGCCGACAAGCTGCACGTAGATCTGTTAAAAAACGCATACCGACTGATGCATACTGCCAAGGCCCTGGCAGATACCTACGAAGAAAACAAAGCCGTTTGCAGCAAGTATGTGCACAGCACCTCCCGCGGGCATGAGGCCATACAGCTGGCTGCCGCCCTGCACCTGCACCCCTACGACTATGCTTCCCCGTATTACCGCGACGACGCGATGCTGCTGGGCATCGGCCTGCAGCCATATGAGCTCATGCTGCAGCTGATGGCAAAGGCCGACGACCCCTTCTCGGGCGGCCGCACGTACTATGGTCATCCGTCGCTCAAGCGGGAGGGCTTCCCTACCATACCGCACCAAAGCTCCGCCACGGGCATGCAGGCCATACCGGCCACAGGCATGGCGCACGGCATTGCATACCTCGAAGGGCAGGGGCTGCTGCATGGCGAGGAGAAGCCGGTGGTGCTTTGCTCGCTGGGGGATGGCTCCGTAACTGAGGGAGAGGTGGCAGAGGCGTTCCAGATGGCTGTGCTGAAAGGGCTCCCGATTGTATACCTGATCCAGGACAATGACTGGGGCATTTCGGCTACGGGAAAAGAGATGCGCGCCATGGACGCCTATGAGTATGCCGGTGGCTTTAAGGGTATGGAGCGCCTGCGCGTGGACGGGGCTGATTTTGTGGCGTCGTATGAAGCGATGCGCATTGCTTTCGAGTACGCCCGCAAAGTGCGCCGTCCGATTCTGGTGCATGCCAAAGTGCCCTTGCTGGGCCACCATACCTCCGGCGTGCGGCGGGAGTGGTACCGCGGCAAAAACCTCACGGAGCACCAGGCGCAGGATCCGATCCCGCACCTGCGGCAGGCGCTGACGGACGCCGACGTGGCAGCCGATGAGGTTGACGCACTGGAGCGGCAGGCCCGCGAGAAAGTTGCCGAAGACTATGCGCGCGCCCTGGCTGCCCCCAACCCCGACCCCGCCACGTTCGACCAGCATGAGTTTGCCCCGACCCCTGTAACCGAAGAGAAGGGAGAACGCAGTCCCGCGGGTGCCGAGAAGGTGCCGATGGTGGATGCCGCCCTGCATGCCGTAGACGACATGCTGCGCACCCACCCCGAGGCGCTGTTCTATGGGCAGGATGTTGGCGGCGAGCTGGGCGGGGTTTTCCGGGAGGCCGCGCTGCTGACAAAAAAATACGGTGAGGAACGCGTCTTCAACACCCCGATACAAGAGGCCTACATCATTGGCTCCACGGTGGGTATGTCGGCGGTGGGGGCCAAGGCGATCGTGGAAATTCAGTTCGCGGATTATATATGGCCCGGCATCAACCAACTGGTAGAGGAGCTGTCCAAGAGCTGCTACCTGTCCAACGGCCAATTCCCGGTGCAGTCCGTCATCCGGGTGCCGATCGGGGCATATGGCGGCGGCGGACCATACCACTCCGGCAGCATCGAGTCCACGCTGCTGAACATCCGGGGTATAAAAGTGGTGTTCCCGAGCAATGCCGCCGACATGAAGGGCCTCATGAAAGCCGCTTTCCTTGACCCGAACCCAGTAGTGATGC
Organism: Pontibacter sp. E15-1; assembly: GCF_022601975.1. Taxonomy (GTDB): domain Bacteria; phylum Bacteroidota; class Bacteroidia; order Cytophagales; family Hymenobacteraceae; genus Pontibacter. The sequence goes on along the minus strand of NZ_JAKVIR010000002.1, from coordinate 112,730 downwards.
TGGAGCACAAGGGCATATACTGGTCTAAAGTGCCGGGTACGGAGGATGCCAAAACGGTAGAGCCGGACGAGGCATACATCCTTCCGCTTGGCAAAGCGAACATCGTGCAGCACGCCGCAGATGAGGAACTGCGCAGCGGCAACAGCATGACCGTGATCACCTATGGCATGGGGGTATACTGGGCGAAGACAGCCTCTAAGCAATTCCCCGGCTCGGTAGAGATCGTGGACCTGCGCACGCTTAACCCACTGGATTATGACACGGTGATGGCCTCGGTGCTGCGCCACGGCAAAGCACTTGTGCTGACGGAGGAACCGTTGATGAACTCGTTTGCCGAGTCACTTGCCGGTCGCTTGTCCAAGGACTGCTTCCAAAGGCTGGACGCCCCGATCTTCACGCTCGGTGCCGCCAACCTGCCAGCCATACCCCTGAATGTGGAGTTGGAGAAGATGATGCTGCCAAACGCTGATAAGGTAGCCGCTGCTATGGCTGAATTGCTGGAGTATTAGGCAAAAGCATTTATTCACGAGTTTTACATTGAATAAAAAAAGGAGGCCGCCCGTATGTGGGCAGCCTCCTTTTTTTATTCAAACGTTCCTAAATGCATTTCATGCTTAGAACGGATACCCGATACCGATCTGCAAAGTGCTCTGGTTGTTTCGGGTAAAGAAATCGGTAAAGTTGAAATCATTCAGCACGAATTTTTTACCGTATAGCCCGGCCGGGTCATATACCTTGGTGGCCAGGTCGAAGCGCAGGATGAGCACCGACAAGTCAAGCCGAAGACCAACGCCCGTGCCCACGGCCAGTTCTTTGTAAAACCGGTTAAACTCAAAATTGGCCCTGGGCCGGTTCGCGTCAGGCTTCAACAGCCATACGTTCCCCGCATCCACAAACAAAGCCCCGTTCAGGAAGCTGAAGAAGTTGAACCTATACTCGACGTTTGCCTCCACCAGCACCTCACCCGGCTGCTCCAGATCGTAATCGCGTGTGGTGGTTACCCGGTATGGCTCCGTCTCCTCCACGGCGTTTATCGCTGCGTAGGAGCCAAGCCCCAGGCGCCGCGATTGCCAGGCCCGTATGCTGCTGGCCCCTCCCGAGAAAAAGTGCTTTTCGTAGGGCAAAACCGTTGAGTCGAAGATCGGCGAGGCCACCCCGGCATTCAGGCGGTACACGAAAAACCTTTTCCCACCCAGCGGGATATAGCGGCGGTAGTCGGGGTTGATCTTGAAATACTGAAACGTCTGCAGTTGGTTGTTGCTCAGGTCGAGGCCCAGTTCTTTGGAAAGGCCGCCGATTTCCACTAACCCCCGGAAGTAGCGGGCGTTACGCGTTTGCGCAAAATCGTTGGTGTTGTAGATAAAACTGAAGCCTACAAACGAGATGATACCGTCTGAAAAGCTTTCGATCAGGGAGCGGCTGCCCTCACTGTTCTCGATCAGGTTGCGGGCGAAATCCCGGTCCAGAATCTCTCCCTGTACCACATTCAGATTTATAGGCGAGAAGATAAACTGCATGACGGGCGGACGCAAGGGGTTGCGCGCCACCTGCCAGATGTAGTCCAGGCCGAGTTCGTAATTGGTGCGGATGTACTGTTGCCGGTCGCTGTTGGTATACCCGGTATATATCCGGGTACGCGGGCTGTAGGCCGAGAGCAGGTTCTTGTCGGAGAAAGGGAAAAGGATGACCGGGAAAGACAGGGCCACATCGGCGCCGAACTCGCGGATCAGCACGGTCTGGTTGTTGTTGGCGATGCTGATCTGCCCCTCTATACCGCCCCGCAGGCCGATGTCCAGGTTTTCGGCCCCACCAAACAGATTGCGCACACGCAACCGGGCACTGGAGAAAGGGCCGGGGGTGCGCTCCGTGAAGTTGAGGCCAAGCTCTATCGTTTCCTGGAATTTTTTCGCGGGCAGGGCATTGACAAACGCATCAAGCTGCAAGCCAGCGCTGGAGTCGGTGGCTTCCGCAGACTTGTTGTACAGCACGTTGTTAAACTGAAACACATCCAGGTCGGAGAGTTTTCGCTGCGTGGTGGCCGTTTTCAGCTGGCTGTAGAGCTGCCCCGGGTAAATGTCCACCTTCTTGTCGAGGATGAGCGGGGAGAAGCGGTGCCTGTAAGCCACGTAGTGGATGCCATTGTACAGGATGGTGTCGCGCGCGATCCCGAACCGGTCTGCATCCGTCTTAAAGTAAACGTTGCGTAGGGTATAGAGCGGGTGCTGGCCGCCCTGGTCGGGCCGCTGGATAATGGTTTTGACGTGGGCCGTCTTGCCGGCAAAGCTGGTGTCAACCTCAAAGGCCAGGTAGGCGCGGGCAAAGTCGTAGTAGCCGCTGTTCTTCATCAGGTTGTAAAGCCGGTCACGTTCGGCGCTTAGCTTATCCTCGTCATATCGCTCGCCCAACTGCAGCAGCGATCGCCCCGAAGTGGACTGCACCAGCCGCAGCATGGCCGAATCGGGTATGCTGTAGCTGAAGTCTGTGTAGCGATAGGGGGCGTTTTCCTCGATATTGATCGTAACCGTGACCAGCTTCTCGTCTTTCACTTCCTTTTCGTAGCTCGCCCTGTGGTTGAAATAGCCTTTCGCGTTGAGGTATACGCCGATTTGCTGCATCGTCTCCACCATCAGCGTTGAGTCGTAAATGGCAGGTGGCTCGCCGATCTGCATCAGCAGGTTTCCCTCTTTCTTGTTATCCTGCAGCCGCTTCACGCGGTTGTCGAACTTTGCCCGCAGGCGCTGTATCTTTGCGGCGTCTGTGCCGGCGTCTGCAATCTTGCGCGCGCGCTTTTCCTCCTGCTTTTCTATCCGTTGCTGAATCTTTTGCGGATCGTAAAACTTTTTGCCGAAATTGTAAAGCGCCAGGTATGGGGCCGAGCCCAGCACCAAACGATTGGGCTCCTGCCGGTAAAGTGCCTCTATGGCAGTGGGGTCTACGGTTTCGAGGCCCTTGGGCTGTATGCCAACCAGCAGCTTCTCGTCTTCGGCCAAATACCGGGTGGGGATACAGGCCTGCAGGCACGCCATTGTAAATGCAAGTACAGATATGTATAATCGTGGTTTCAAACGTATAGCGCTACTATGTTATCAAAAGCAGTTGTAAAGTATATCAAATCCCTCCAAATAAAAAAATACCGCACCCAACACCAGGCTTTTGTGGTGGAGGGGGGCAAGAGCGTACTGGAACTGCTGCGGGCCGGCCTTGAACTTGAATATGTGTTCGTGACCGATACCTTTTATGAACAGCACAGTCATTTGTTTGACAAACTCCCCGCGGTTAGCCTTGTCACTGAAGAGGAGCTGGTGAAGGCCGGCACCTTTGCCAGCAACAACGCGGCTCTGGCGGTAGCGCGCATGTGGCAGTCGCCGCCCCTCACCGTTGCCCCAGACGAGCTGGTGATTTCCCTGGACGACATCCGCGACCCGGGCAACCTGGGCACCATCATCCGCATTGCCGACTGGTATGGCATCCGGAAGGTTGTCTGTTCCGAAACCTGCGCCGATTTTTACAACCCGAAGGTCATCGCGGCCAGCATGGGCTCTTTCACCCGCATACAAGTGCACTACCTCGATTTGGCAGCCTGGCTGCAACAGCACACCGATGCCCACAAGGTATACGGCGCGTCGCTGGCTGGCGAGAACCTGCATGGCATGCAGCTCAGGCCGGAGGGTATTGTGGTGCTGGGCAACGAGGCCAACGGTCTGCGCCCCGAGGTGGCCGCCCAGGTGAACCAACTCATCAAAATACCGGCATTTGGCGGCGCTGAGTCCCTGAACGTGGCCACGGCTACCGCGATCATCATCGATAACTTCAAACGAAACACACCGGCATAAAAAAAGAGGAGCTCATCAGGCTCCTCTTCTGCTTTTATGAATTCATCTTGTGTCTTACGTCTTATATCTTGCGTCTTGTGTCCTTATTTTGTGTCCCCTTAATACAATAGTCTGAAGCCGAAGCTTATCACGTTTGCCTGCACACCGCGGTTTTCCTTAAACAGGTCGTTCATGTTGTATTTCGCGAACAGGTCGATCCCGCCATACCCTAAAACGCCCTCCACGCCATACTGAAAATCGCTTAGGTTAAAGGAGTCGCGGGTTTTGTCTTTCTCGGTTCTGCCACCCTCATCGTATTTTTGCTTGGTATGGCTGCCCAGCCGATAGCCGATGAAGGGGCCCGCGCCAATCGTGAAGCCGTCGTGGCCGTTTTCGCGTTTGAACTCCAGCGAGGCCATCAGCGGCAGGTTAATCGAGGACTGCGTCAGCTTCGACTTCTCAAAGTTCACGTCCGTCACCTCACGGAACACGGTGACATTGTTTTCTTCTTCCAGAATCACATTGTTCTCGAACATGTAGTTATTGAAGGCAAACTCCAGACCGGACACCACATGGAAGGGGCTCTTTTGGCCACCCACCTGCGATTTCAGCCGCCAGTTCAGGCTTACGTACCGGGAGCCTCCCGCTTTCAGATCGATCAGGTTCGGGGCATCTCCCGTGAACGCGTTCAGGCCAAGGTCCACATCAAACCCAAAGCGCGTGGCCTTGTAATGCTCCTCCTTGTGGGCGTTTCGGGTGCTGTCGCGCTCTGCCTTGGTGGGCACGTCCACGTTCACTTTGGTGTTGTCGCCGTCTTCCTCCACTTCCACGTCAATTTTAAAGTTTTTGTTGATGCGGATCTCGTGGCGCTCTTTCTTTATCTGGCCCGTTTTAGGGTCGTTTTCCTGCACCGTCACCGTTACCTGCTCACTCTTTCCGTCAGCCGATTTAGAGGTGTTGAACGTGACGGTCATGTCTTTCGAGCGTGATGTGGAATCCCCCATCTGCTCGACCTGGTCCACGTAGGTGTTCAGCTCCCGCATCAGCGAGTCGAGGCTGTAGTTCTGGAAAGCTTTCAGCTGCTGGATGTTCTGCAGCTGGAGGATCATTTTGGCTCCGTTAGCCATTTTTATGACGATTGTGTCCTGGTCGGTGCCCAGGCGCTGGCCCACGGTAAGGTTGCCTTTGGCGAACACACCGGTAGCGGTGGCCATGAAAATGGCCAGGAGAAGTAGTACTCGTTTCATGTTTTGTAGGGTTAGAGTTTGATTACTTTTGAGAATTTCTGTTTGCCGATCTGGGTGTTGAGCGCCACCTGATCCGCGTTTATACCTATTTCAGAGAGCTCGACGCCATCACCGCTGGCCAGATTGCGCATCTGCTTGAAGATGTTCTTGGCCAGTTTCGCTTTTTTATCGAGCCCGCTCGGTGCTTCTTCCGCTGCGGCTACGGGTGCGGACGCTGCGCGGGAAAACGTGATCTCCACCGGCTGTGCGTTCAGGTTGGCATCTGCTTTGGCTAAGGCCGCGGCGGGCTTGGCAACGGTTTCTGCTACAGGCTCCACAATGTTGGCGGTGTTTTCGGGGCGTTTCGGGGCGGGACTGGCCGGCTGCGCAGTTGCCCGAGGTTGTCTGGCGGTAGTAGCGTTTGCTGGTTTGCGCACATCAGCTTTTGCTATCGCTGCCGGGGTAACAACCTCCTCTGCCATACCAGATGCGGGTGTGCTTGCATCGGTTGCCTGGGGTATAACTTTATTTTCTTCTGCTACGGTTTCCGCCAGCTCTGTGCCGGTTTGTGCCAGCGGGGCAGGAGCCTGGTCCGGTGTCAGGGGTTTCTCGTGCAGCTCCAGCGTGCGGCCCTTGTCAGCCAGCGCCTCGCTCACTTCGGGTGTTCCGGAGTTGATGTTGTAGAACACGACACCCACCGAGAGCAGCAGCGACACAGCGGCCGCAAGGGATGAGTACATCCAGGTATAGGCTGGCTTCTCTTTCTTCGGAAGTATAGGTATAATTCGTACTTTCTCCTCATCCTGAGTTGCCATACCCTCTTCCTGCATCCGTTCCTGCAGGCGGTCCCAGAGGGCGGCGGGAGGGGTCGGGGAGGCGTTTCCGAGGCGTTCCTTAAATAACTTGTCTATGTCTTCTGGTCTCATGGTCTTCATATGTATCGTTAAATAGCCTGCACCTCCTGGCCTGTCAGCCGGCGCTGCAGCATGGCCCTGGCCTTACTCAGCTGCGACTTTGAGGTGCCTTCGGTTATGCCAAGCATGTCGGCTATCTCTTTATGGGCATACCCCTCAATTGCGTAAAGGTTAAAAACAGCGCGGTACCCGGCAGGCAACGTCATTAAAAGCTCCAGCAGTTCACCTTCTGCCAGTTCCTGATCGGCGGTGCCCGGGCTGGCCACCTGCACGTGGTTGTCTTCTATGGCGATGTGCAAAGGCTCCTTTTTGCGCAGAAAGCCCAGGGCTTCGTTTACCATGATGCGGCGAACCCAACCCTCAAAGCTGCCTTTAGACTCGAATTTGCCGATGTGCTGATAAATCTTCATAAACCCGTTCAGCAGGGCTTCCTCAGCGTCCATTTCATTTTTGAGATAGCGCATACACACCCCATACATTTGCGCGGCGAAGCGCTCGTACAGGAGCTTTTGCGCCTTGGTGTCTGCCTCTTGGCATCCCGCTATCAATTCTGCTTCCGTCACGCTTCGTAAAGTTTTGTCAAATGCTGTGTGAAATTGCTTATACCCCTTAGATGCAGGGGTATGGAAGATGGTTGCCCGCTATACCTATAATTTTAAGAAATTTATCTCAAACAGCAAGCAAATCGGCATAAAGCACTGATACACAAAGGGTGTAAATAAATAACGTGCGGCATTCTTGGGAGTTATCCGTAAGCAAACAACTGGAGGCCGGGGAATTTCGGCTTAAAAAAAATAAGTAGGAGGGGATTTTAGAAAAACTGCTGGCACGCTATCTGAACAGGAGTAGCTCGGGTGCTGGCAGGGCAGGAGGGGGGTAAAGCAAAAAAGCAGCAAAACTTTCTTTTCAGAAATTTCTGCTGCCTTCTTGTAATTCAATTTTCAACTTTTAGCCATTCATATAAACGGTACCACCCACTGAAAGTTATACCGATTGCAAAAAATAATCGAAATATTTTATCCCTCCTGCTCATGCAGCGTTTGCGGGGCTTCCTGGAGCACGGAAGTGAGCACCTGCCATACGTTTTCGGCTACTATTTTCTGGCCTTCCACCGTAGGGTGTATGCCGTCTCCCTGATTCAGGTCGCGGATACCGGCAACGCCCTCGAGTAGAAACGGGATGAGCGCCACCTGTTCCTCTTCCGCCAGCCGCGTGTATACCTCCCGGAACTGCTGGGTATACTTCTGGCCCATGCTCGGCGGGATCTGCATTCCCGCCAGCACGATCTGCACTTCCGGGTTCTTTTGCCGCACCTTGTCGATGATGGCTTTCAGGTTGCTGTAGGTTTCCTCTGTCTTGATGCCGCGCAAGCCGTCGTTGGCGCCCAGCTCCAACACAAAAACGTCTACCTGCTGCTTCAGCAACCAGTCGATGCGGCCCCTGCCACCCGCCGTGGTCTCACCGCTAACCCCTGCGTTAATTACTGTGTAGGGGAGGCCCAGTGAGTCGATGCGCTGCTGAATCAGGGCCGGGAACGCCTGGTCGGGCTCAAGTCCGTAGCCAGCCGTCAGGCTGTTGCCAAAAAACAGGATGGTTTTCGTCTCTTCCGCTGTTTGTGTTTTTTCAGGGGTTTCGGTGGTAGCCTTGCCCTCTTGCACAGCTGTTGGGCTGTCAGCCTGCTCTACCTCGCCGCAGCTTCCCAGCATCAGCAGGGAAACCAGGGGAAGTATCAAAATAATATTTTTAATCATTCGTTTTGGGCTATGTTTGCTAAATTTATACGCCTCGGCTCAAAACTAATAACGAGCGGGAAGAGTTATTTGATTTAACTGATAAATTTGTTTCATGGGGCTACCAAAGCCGCATGTCAATTCAGCAACCCTTTAAAACGCACCCGTGTCCATAATCCTCGACATACAAGACTTACAGAAAACCTACCACAGCGGCGATCGCCAACTGCAGGTGCTCCACGATATCAGCTTCCGCATCAACGCCGGCGACACCTGCGCGATCGTGGGGCCGTCGGGCAGTGGCAAAACCACCCTGCTTGGCCTTTGCGCAGGGCTCGACAGGGCCAGCTCCGGCTCCGTGACCTTGAACGGCGTTCAGCTCGACCAGCTATCGGAAGACGAGCGGGCGCATGTGCGCAACCTGTATGTGGGCTTCATCTTTCAGAATTTCCAACTTATACCTACCCTGACGGCCTTGGAGAATGTGATGGTGCCGCTGGAACTGCGCGGGGAGCGGCATGTGCAAAAGCAGGCCATGGAGCTTTTGGCACGGGTGGGATTGGCCAAGCGCCACGATCATTACCCCACGCAGCTATCCGGGGGGGAGCAGCAGCGCGTGTCGCTGGCCCGGGCTTTCTCCAACAGACCCACCATCCTTTTTGCCGATGAGCCCACAGGCAACCTCGACGAGGAAACCGGGCAAAAAGTGGAGCAGCTGCTTTTCGACCTCAACCGTGAATCGGGCACCACGCTGGTGCTGGTTACCCACGATTTGGAGTTGGCCGAGAAAACGCAGCGGATAATCCGCATCAAGGGCGGCACTGTTGCTTCAGACAGCGGGGCCACCGTGCCTATCGACCGTTCTGAAGAACGCTGATAATTGCATCTGGGAAGCTGTAAATCTGCTGTATGATTCCAAAGAAGAATTTCCAGCAGGCAACCTATACCCAATAATTCTGCCACTGAATCGCGCCTCCAACCGTTGCGTTGGCATTGCCCATACCTACTTTAAACCAAACGCCCGTGCCTGATACCCCACTATCTACCCTTGCAAAAAGAAACCTGAACATCCGTTGGCTGCTGAAGATGGCCTGGCGCGACAGCAGGCGAAACCGTGGACGCCTGGCTCTGTTCATCTCCTCCATCATACTGGGCATCGCGGCGCTGGTGGCTATCAACTCATTTTCCGATAACCTGCGCACCGACATAGACAAGCAAGCCAAGTCAATGATCGGGGCGGACCTGGTGGTGGCCAGCAATAAGGAAATCGAGCCGAAAATGCAGCAGCTCCTGGATTCCCTTGCCGTTGGCGGTGAGCGCTCGGATGAGGTGCGCTTTGTGTCGATGGTGGTGTTTCAGGCCTCGAAGGGCACCCGACTGGTGCAGGTGCGCGCGCTGGAGGAAGGCGGCTTCCCGTATTACGGCGAGATCGAGTCGGAGCCCGAGGAGGCCAGCACCCTGTTTCGGCAAGGTGGCCGTAAAGCCCTAGTGGACAACACGCTGCTGCTGCAGTACAATACCAAGCCCGGAGACTCCATTAAGGTAGGTAACCTGACTTTTGAGATTGCGGGGGCGTTGCACAAGATCCCCGGCCAGTCGGCCATGACAGCCACGATTGCCCCGGCGGTATACATCCCGCGCCACTACCTGGAGGAAACCGGGCTGGTGCAGCGCGGAAGCCGCATCAGCTATTATCACTACTACAAGCTGCCCTCCACCACCGATGCCGACAAGCTGGTAGAAAAGCTGGAGCCACGCTTCGAAGAGGCCGGTTTTGGGTACGACACCGTGCAGAGCCGCAAGGACAGCACCGGAGAGTCTTACGCCAACCTGGCAAGCTTCCTGGCATTGGTGGGCTTTGTGGCGTTGCTGCTGGGGTGCGTGGGCGTGGCCAGCTCGGTGCATGTGTATACCCGCGAAAAGCTGGCCACTATTGGGGTGCTGCGCTGCCTGGGGATGAGCGGTACGCAGGCCTTCCTGATTTACCTGTTCCAGGTGGCGGCCATGGGCCTGATCGGTTCGTTGGTGGGAGCCTTGCTGGGCACACTGATCCAGTTATACCTGCCGCAGCTGTTCCAGTCGTTCCTGCCTGTCGAGGTGACGGTGGGAGTGTCGTGGGCAGCCATCGCGCAGGGCGTGGGCATCGGTCTGATTGTGTCTGTCTTGTTTGCCCTGCCGCCTTTGCTCACGGTTCGGGATGTATCGCCGCTGATTACGCTGCGGGCGGGTATCGGGCAAAAGGCCAATCAGGCGAGTGTATGGCATTGGGTGGTGTATGGCCTCATCCTGAGTTTTGTCTTTGGCTTTGCCTACCTGCAACTGGGCACCTGGCTGCGGGCCGCTTCCTTTACCGGTGGCGTGCTGGTGGGCTTCGTGGTGCTGGCCCTGATTGCCCGCCTGATGATGTGGCTCGTCAAACGCTTCTTCCCGACTAACTGGGGTTATGTATGGCGCCAGAGCCTGGCCAACCTGTACCGGCCCAACAACCAAACGCTGCTCCTGACGGTTTCGATCGGGCTGGGCACCACGCTTATCGCCACGCTGCTGTTGGTGCAGCGCCTGCTGCTGAGCGAGGTGGCCATTGCCGGAAGCGAGAACCAGCCGAACCTGGTGCTGTTCGATATCCAGAACTCCCAGAAAGAGCAGGTTGCGCAGCTTACCCGCCAGCAAGGGCTGCCGGTCTTGCAGCTCGTGCCGGTGGTAACCATGCGCCTGGACAAAATGAACAGCCTGACGGCGGCCGATGTGCGCAAAGACACGACGCTTGGCATACCGGACTGGGCCTTTACCAGGGAGTACCGCGTGACGTACCGCGACACCCTCATAGACTCGGAGAAAGGGGTGGGGGGCACGTGGCAGGGCGTGGCTTCATTGGATAGCGGCCCCATACCTATTTCGCTGGAGGACCGCTATGCCGAGCGCTTGAAAGTAAGCCTGGGCGACACCCTGTTGTTTAACGTGCAAGGAGCCTTAATGCCAACGCGCGTGGCACACCTCCGGAAGGTGGAGTGGAACCGCGTGCAGAGCAACTTTCTGGTGCTCTTCCCGAAAGGTGTGTTGGAGGAAGCCCCGCAGTTTCATGTGCTGATGACGCGCACGCAGTCCAACGCGCAGTCGGCCCGGTTCCAGCAAAACCTGGTGCAACGCTTCCCGAATGTATCGGCCATTGACCTGGAGCTTATCCTGAAAACGCTGGATGACATCCTCGGCAAGATCGCCTTCGTAATCCGGTTTATGGCATTCTTCAGTATCAGCACTGGCCTGCTGGTGCTCATCGGCTCGGTCAACATCAGCAAGTTTCAGCGCGTGCAGGAGAGTGTGCTGCTGCGCACGCTGGGGGCCAGCCGAAGACAGATCCTGAGCATCAACGCGTTCGAGTACCTGCTGCTGGGCGCGCTGGCGGCCGGTACCGGCATTATCCTGTCGGTGGCAGCGAGTTGGGCACTTGCGGTATTCAGCTTTGAGATGCCCTTTATACCCGACCTGCTTCCGCTCATCCCGGTTTTCTTTGGCATCACAGCCCTGACCGTCTTAATCGGAATGCTAAACAGCCGGAGTATACTCAATAAGCCCCCGCTGGAGGTGCTGCGCCGCGAAAACTAATCGCGCCTCAATTCATACCCTCCGCCAGCGAAGCCATACCCCATCGGTATGGCTTCACTGCTTTATGCACATACGCCTGAGGTGAGGGGTATACCGATTGTAAGATGCGCCTGGAGTGATCTTTCAGTTGTTCCGCTTTATTCTGGTAACTTAATTAACGGCTTGCTGGTAAACACTACGAACATGTTTTAACACAAAACCGAAATTTAAAACCGACTATGAGAACAATGAACGAGGAGAAAAAAGAGAAGACTGTACTGATTACCGGGGCATCCAATGGGTTCGGGATGGAATTCGCGAAGCTGTTTGCCCGGGACGGGTATAACCTGGTGCTGGTGGCCCGCAGCACCGACAGGCTGAAAAAACTTGCCTACGAGTTGCAGGACGAATACCAACTCCCCCATGTATGCACTATCACATCGGACCTGACACGCCCGGAGTCGGCCCAGGAGATATATGACGCCGTGCGCAGCAGTGGCATTAAAGTAGATGTGCTGGTCAACAACGCGGGGGCCGGGGTGCATGGCTTCTTCCACGAGACTGACCTGGAGCGCGAGCAGGCCATCATACAGCTGAACGTGAATACCCCGGTGGCGCTCACCAAGCTGTTTCTGCGCGACATGAAGCTGCGCAACGAAGGTAAAATATTGAATGTAGCCTCGCTGGTATCGTTTATGCCCTCACCGCTAATGGCCATCTACGGGGCGACAAAAGCCTTTGTGCTTTCTTTCTCCGAAGCCCTGACCAACGAACTCCAGGACACCAACATCACGGTAACGGCCTTGTGCCCAGGGGCCAGCAACACCATGTTCTTCCGCAGAGCGGGAGCCACAGATACCAGAGCGGCAAACGGAACTTTGTCTGAGCCTGCCGATGTGGCCCTGGATGGGTATAACGCCCTGATGAGCGGAGAAATGCGGGTTGTTTCCGGGATGATGAACAAGCTGCAGGCCTCTGCCTCCGGCGTGATGTCCGACAGCTCACTAGCCGCCACCATGCGCCATCTGATGGAAGAGGAAACCCAGCAACAGGAAGAGCGGGAAACCACACACGAACAGGTATAAAGCAGAAGCGACATGCCATAAAATGAAAGAAGGGGCCTTTTTCAAGGTCCCTTCTTTTTTTGAGCATAGACAACAAATGCCATCTGCCTCATTTCTATTCTATACGTTGCCAAAATTACCAGGTTAGCCTTACCGCAAAAAATTTAGTAACTATCTGTTGCCAGCATGACCAGGGTGCAGTGGTGCAGTGTCTCAATACTGGCATCGGCTGCCATACGCTCCAGCTCGCGGTTTTCGGTGCCGGGGTTAAAAATAATGCGCTTCGGTTTCAAGCTCAGGATATAGTCATACCAGGAGGGCTGGTTATGTGGCCCAACGTAAAGCGTCACGGTGTCCACTCCCTCAATTTCCTGCGATTTGTCGGTAATGATGGGCAGGCCACCAACCTCTGCTTTTTTTATACCCACCGGCACCACTTCGTGGCCGTGTTGCTTCAGCCGATGCACGGCTTTATAGGCGTAGCGCGAAGGGTTATCGCTCGCGCCCAATACAACAGTTTTTTTCATAGCTCGATTTTCTAAGTCCAAGTAAATGTCACTCCGTTTTACTCATACCGGGGTAAAATAGTTGGAGAGCAGGTATGGCTTGGGGAGCCGGGTATAGCGGAGGCTATTTTTTTAATGAAACGCCCGCCTTCAGCGCCGCCATTTCGGCACAGCGCTCCCCGTCCATCGCCGCCGACACGATGCCGCCGGCATAGCCCGCGCCTTCTCCGCACGGAAACAGGCGCTTCACCTGCACATGCTCCAGTGTCTCCCGGTCGCGGGGCACCCGGACAGGGGAGGAAGTGCGGCTCTCCACACCCACAATCTGGGCCTCATTGGAGAGGTAGCCGCGCATCTTGTTGCCAAAAGCCTTAAACCCCTCGCGAAGCCGGTAGCCCATATCCTCCGAAAAAAGCGCATTCATATCCGCGGCAACCAGGCCGGGCTGGTACGACGTCTCCAAAAGCTGTCCGCCTGCTTTCCGGCGCGTAAAATCCTGCAGGAGCTGCGCGGGCGCTGCCTGCGTCCCTCCCGCCAGTTGGCAGGCTTTCTGTTCGAGGGCCTGTTGCATGCGCAATCCCGCCAGTGGCCCATACTGCTGCAGGTCCATGTCCTCCAGCTCCACAGCCACCACGATGCCTGAGTTGGAGAAACGGGAGTCGCGGCGGCTCGGCGACATGCCATTGACGACTACCTCACCGGGCGCAGTGGCCGACGGCACGATAAAGCCCCCCGGGCACATGCAAAAGGAGAAGATGCCGCGCTGTCGGTTTTGGTAGTGCGTCTGGTGCACCAGCGCATACGACGACGCAGGGAGGTATGGCCCACGGTCGGCGCACTTATACTGGATGCTGTCGATCAGGCTTTGCTGGTGCTCTACGCGCACGCCCATGGCAAAGGGTTTCGCCTCTACGGTTATCTGGCTGGCATACAATAGCTCGAAGATATCGCGGGCGCTGTGGCCTGTGGCCAGAATGACCGCTTCGCCCATATACGCCTGCCCGTCCTGGGTTACCACGCCGCGCATCTCGCCTTGCTCCACCACAAATTCCGTTACGCGTTTGTCGAACAGCACCTCGCCCCCAGCGGATCGAATGGTCTCACGGATGGCCTCGATAATCTTGGGGAGTTTGTTGGTGCCGATGTGTGGGTGGGCATCAAACAGGATATCGGGCGTGGCCCCGTGCTGCACCAGAATCTGGAGGATGCGCTGCAAATCGCCACGCTTTTTAGAGCGGGTATAGAGTTTGCCGTCAGAGTACGTGCCGGCGCCGCCTTCCCCGAAACAGTAGTTCGAGTCGGGGTGCACGGAATGCTCTTTGTTGAGGGCAGCCAGGTCGCGGCGGCGACTGCGGACATCTTTCCCGCGCTCCAGCACCAACGGTTTTATACCTAGCTCAATGCAGCGCAGGGCCGCAAACAAGCCTGCCGGGCCAGCGCCAACAATCACAACTTGCTTTGAATTAGTTACTTCGGGGTAATGGTATACCGGCGAGAGGAGTTCAGTGGGAGGGGAATCGAGGTATACGTCTGCCCGAACGCGCACCAGCACGTCGCGGCCGCGCGCGTCAACCGAGCGCTTCACCCGGTGCAGAAACTTTACATCCTCGGCCTTTAAATTAGCGCTTCTCAGGATCTCATGCTCTAGCTGCTGCGCATCAAAGGCAAGCTCCGGTGCCAGCACCAGTTCTACTTCTTTTTTTCTCATATCAGGGTGGGTAAGGGATCTAGCCTTAAACCGGGTTAATTGTTAATTGCTTATTGTTCAAATTGAATCGTGTTTCACAACACAAACACATCGTGGTAAGTTCGTTTGTGATGTTGATGCACAAAGGTGAGTGTATATAATAACCTGTGGTGCATATAGCAAAGCATTTGACACTTGTATACACCAAATTGTATATTTTGACTAATGATCAACAACCAACAATTATCAATCAACAATCAACAATCAACATCCAGCAACCATCAATCCTCCTGCAGCACTTTATCTACCCAGCCTTTGCCCCATTCATTTAGTTCTGTTTCGCTCCAGAGCTCGGGGTAGAAGATGCGTTTCTGGAAGCGTGGGGGGAGGTATTTCTGCCAGTTGGTGCCACCGGTCGCGGCTATTATCTCGGGGTCGCGCTGCAGGTAGCGCACCGCCGACTTGTAGTGCATCAGCGGCCAGTTCACGTTCACGTTGCTGTCGAGGGCGCGCAGGGCCTGCATGATTTTCGGGTTTTGCTGGTCCGTTATGGGCAGCTTTTTATATACCGCCCATGCGTTCTTGTCGGCGTACTCCTGCGCAAACTGAATCAGCTGGCGGGTATACTTTTCCTCAAACTGCAGCAAGGTCAGCGTTTTGGTGCCCGAGGCCACCTCGGTGGCGCCCTCTTTCCAGTAGATGCAGCCGATCATTTCCTCGTGGGTGCTTTGAAGCCCCAGGGCTGCCCGCTTTGCCTTGTCCACCAGGTTGCGCAAGTCTGTCGAGGCGATCTCAATCATACGGTACTGCGCCGACTGAAAGCCGCTGGCTGGCATCAGCGCCATCCTGAACTGCAGAAACTGCTGCTGCTCCATCCCATCTACCATCACGTCGAAGGAACTCACCAGGTTATCGAAGTAGCGGTTGATGCGCGTGATGCGGCGCAGAAACCAGGCAGCCGTGATATCGGGATCGTCCCCGATCTGTTTATACTCCTCCAGGCAAAGCTTAAAGTAAAGCTCCGTGATCTGGTGGTACATGATGAAGATCTTCTCGTCCGGAATGTTGGTGCGCGGGTTCTGGAGGCTCAGGAGCGTGTCGAGGTGTATGTAATCCCAATAGTTGAGGAAGTCCGTGTGGTAGAGTCCTTCGAGGTAGGCCGCCAGGTTCTGGCCCAGCGGCACGTATTTTTCCTCCAGCCGCTTCAGCTGCTCCAGCACGTCCGGGTTAAATTGGTGCTCCATTAGAGGCTTTTTTTGTGATGCAAAGTAGATTTTAGGAAACACAAAGAACGCAATTCTGCGCAAGAGCATCCAGTTTACAGGCAAATAATTCAGCGGCCGCCGCGCCCCGGCCCCAGGTCCCATACCTCCAACCGGAAGCGACGCGACTGTTCTGAGCACCAGGTCATCCGGCCAAGACTCGATTTGTCCCTTTATTTTGTGGGTATGGCTTCAGCTTTAATCGATGGAAAAGCGGCTTTGGTAGAAATCAAAGATTCTTTGCAGGATTAAAACAGCAAAACTCTTACTTTCTTCCTAAATTTGATTTTAGCGATATTAATGTCGTGCTATACTTATGGCGGAGAAAAGCAGTGTTTTTGATATGATCGGCCCGGTGATGATCGGCCCATCCAGCTCGCACACAGCGGGCGTGGTGCGTATTGCCCGGGCGGCCATCCGCATCCTGGGGGCCGCGCCCGAGGAAGCCACCATCACCTTCTATAACTCTTTCGCCCGCACCTACGAGGGGCACGGCAGTGACAGGGCGATTATCGCGGGCCTCCTCGACATGAAAACCGATGACAAGCGTATCAAGGACGCCTTTGCCCATGCGGCCGAGCGCGGCCTGAAGTATACCTTCAAGTCTGTCGGTAACGCTTCGGCCATGCACCCCAACACCATCAAACTGAACCTGCGCGCCAGCGACGCCACGGTGGAGGTGATCGGGCAGAGCCGCGGCGGGGGCGTGATCAGCATCGTGGAGGTGGATGGCTTCACGGCCAGTTTCTCGGCCACGCTGCATACCCTCATCATCGACGCCGGCGACGTAAAAGGAAGTATCGCCTTTATCGCCTCCGTGCTGGCCCACGACGAATGCAACATCGCCACGATGAGCGTCTCCAGAAAAGGGCGCAACGAGAAGGCCCGGCAGTTCATCGAGATGGACTCAGGTATAAAACCCATCACCCTGGAATACCTGCGGCAACTGAGTTGGGTAAAACACGTGGTTTATATCCCTAATATTGACCTTTAAGCTAAATGCACTATGAAAAAAATGTCTAAAAAACTGCTGTTGGTTCTCGGCCTTTCCCTGACAGGTATGGCCGGAGCCATGGCACAGCAACAGGGTAACGGCTCCGATCAGGTATGGTCGTTGGAGGAGGCGGTGAATTACGCTCGGGCCAATAACCTGCAGGTAAGGCGCAACGTCCTGAATAGGGATCTTTCGAAGGTGGATCTCACTCAGTCGAAGTTCGGGCGCTTGCCGTCCATTAACGGGAGTTCCTCCTATAACTTCAACTACGGCACGTACATCGACCCGACAACTTCTGATCTTCGATCGGAGCAAAGCCGCACCAACAACTTTGCATTGAACGGCTCTGTGCCGCTGTTCATGGGGTTTCAGCAGGTAAACAGCATCCGGCAAAATGAGCTGGACCTGCAGGCCGTGGAGCAGGACGTGCTTTCGGCCCAGAACGACATCACGATCCAGCTGGTCACCTCGTTTCTCAATGTGCTGTTTGCCGACGAGCTCATCAAGCTCTCGCAGCAAACGCGCGATCTTACCCAACAGCAGCTCGACCGGACCCGGATCCTCTTTGATGCGGGGAGCGTGGCTGAAAACGAGGTGCTGGATCTAGAGTCGCAGTTAGCCGCAGACAACCTGGAGCTGATCAACAACGAGAACCAGCGCGACATTTCCAAGCTGGCCATCATGCAGTTGCTGAACCTGCCTGCCTCGCAGGAATTTGAGATTGAGGTGCCGGATATTCCGGACCCGGATCAGAACCCTGTGGTGGTGAATGGGGATCAGGTGTATGATGTGGCGGTGCAGACGCTTCCGTCCATACAGGCAGCCGACTTGCGGGTGCTCAGCGCCGCCAAAGGCATTGACGTGGCAAAAGGGGCGTATTACCCGCGGCTCTCGCTGTTTGCGGGCCTGAATACCTTTTACTCAAGCGCCCGGGACTTTCGTTTCCCGGAAGAAGGCTCTCTCCAACCCACCTCCATCGGGTTCAGGGATTCTGAGGGCACGGACCCCTTTATCATTTATACCCCCTCTACCACCTTCAGAAGAGAAACTTATACCTACCTGGATCAGCTGCAGGACGGTGTGGGCAAGAACTTCGGCTTTTCGCTGCAAGTCCCGATCCTGAACGGCCTGCAGGCGCGCAGCAACGTGCAGCGTGCCAAGCTACAGCAGCAGGACGCGCAGATCAACGCCGACATTGCGCGCAACAACCTGCGGCAAACCATTGAGCAGGCCTATCTCGATGCCGTGGCTGCGCAGCGGCGGTATGTAGCGGCAAAAGAACAGCTCCGGGCAACTGAAAAGAACTACAGCAACGCGCAGTTACGGCTGAACGCGGGTGTGATCAACACCGTGGACTTTAACATTGTAGCAAACACCTACCGCTCCGCGCAATCTAACCTGCTGCAGGCAAAATACGAGTACACCTTTAAACTGAAAGTGCTTGATTTCTATCAAGGCGAAGACATATCACTCTAAAATTATGGCTACTAAAAAATCAAAGCTGATTCCGATTCTCATTGGCGTTCTTGTACTCGTGCTAGTCGGCGTGCTCGTCGCTAAAAAATCGGGCTGGATCGGGAAAGACGAAGGCACGGAAGTGGTGCTGGCAGAGGCAAAAACTACAGAGATCGTTGAAAAGGTGAGCGCCTCGGGCAAGATTCAGCCGGAGACGGAGGTGAACATCTCCCCGGACGTGTCCGGGGAGATCATTGAGCTGCACGTAGAGGAAGGCGACTCAGTGGTGAAAGGACAGCTTTTGCTCCGTATCCGGCCCGACAACTATCAGTCGATGGTGGATGCGCAGCAGGCGTCAGTAAACACCATGCGCGCAAACCTGGCCCAGTCTAAGGCGCGGCTAGGCCAGGGGGAGGCGAACTTTGTGCAGATTCAGCAAAACTATGAGCGCAACAAACCGCTATTCGACCAGAAAGTGATTTCCCAGTCGGAGTGGCAGCAGATCAAATCGAACTACGAGGCCACAAAGCAGGAAGTAGAGTCTACCAGACAGAGCGTGCGCGCCTCAGAGTTTAACGTGCAGAATGCCCAGGCCTCGCTGAAAGACGCGCGCGAAAACCTGAACAAAACCACGATCTACGCGCCGGTAAGCGGCACCGTGTCGAAGCTGAACGTGGAGCAGGGCGAGCGCGTGGTGGGAACCTCGCAAATGGCGGGCACCGAGATCATGCGCATCGCCAACCTCAACAACATGGAGGTGCGTGTCAACGTGAACGAGAACGACATCATCCGCGTGGCCCTCGGCGACTCCGTGTTGGTGGACGTGGACTCATACTCCAGCCGGGACGAGAAATTCAAAGGAGTAGTAACGGCCATTGCCAACACCGCCAAAGACGCGACCACCCTGGAGGCCGTGACCGAGTTTGAGGTGCGCATCCGCCTGATCAACGACTCCTACAGCCACCTGAGAGACATTTCGAGCCGCCCTTTCCGCCCGGGCATGACAGCCTCCGTAGACATTATCACCGACAAGAAATCAAATGTTTTATCTGTACCTTTGTCTGCCGTGACGACGCGCTCGCCCAACATGCCGGGTGGCGAAGCAAAACCAGCCACAGAGGAAAAGCCAGAGGAAAACGCACAACAACCTGCGGCTCCCACTGGCCCGGTAGAGGAGGTCGTTTTTGTGTATGACAGCACAAGCAACACCGTGGAGACCGTGAAAGTGAAGACAGGCATCAGTGACTTCGAGAATATCGAAATCCTAAGTGGTCTCAAAGCCGGCCAGAAGGTCGTGTCAGGGCCTTTCAGAGCAGTGTCACAGACGCTTGCTGACAAGGCCAAGGTTGCGGTGAAAGACGAAAAGTCATTAAACAAGCAGGCCATCTCGGCAACCGATAAGAAGGAATAACAGCATATAGGTTTGGAAAAAGTAGCCATTTTGGGGGGAGGAAGCTGGGCCACGGCGCTTGCCAAAATCCTCTCCGAGAATAAGTCGCAGGTGCATTGGTGGATGCGCAACAAAAATGACGTGCAGCACCTGATACAGTATAAGCACAACCCCCGCTACCTGAGCCAGGTGTCTTTTGACCTGAGCTATACCAAACCCTCTGCCGACATACAGGCGGTGGTGGCTGCCGCCGACTGGGTTATACTGGCCGTGCCTGCAGCGTTTGTGCAGCAGGCACTCGCCGAGTTGCCCGAAGACGCTTTCCGTGGCAAAGTGGTCATCTCTGCCATCAAAGGCATGATACCGGGGCAGAATATCCTGATCACGGAATACATGGAGCAGCGGTATCAGGTGCCCAACTCACACCAGTTGGTAATTGCCGGCCCATGCCATGCCGAGGAAGTGGCCCTGGAAAAGCAATCTTACCTGACCATCGGCTCGCATGACCTGGCAACGGCGGAGCGTTTTTGCGAGCTGCTCCGCAACCGTTACGTGAAAGCCAACCCCCTCGACGACCTGGACGGTATTGAGTACTGCGCCGTGATGAAAAACGTGATTGCGCTGGCCTGTGGCATTGCGCGCGGACTAAACTATGGCGACAATTTCCAGGCAGTGCTGGTATCGAACGCCATGTTTGAAATCGAGCGTTTCCTGGATGCCATCATGCCGATCCACCGCGATCTCAGCGGCTCCGCCTATTTGGGGGATTTGCTGGTGACGGCCTACTCGCAGTTCAGCCGCAACCGCACCTTTGGTAACATGATTGGCCGGGGCTATACCGTGAAGTCGGCGCAGGTTGAGATGAACATGATTGCGGAGGGCTATTATGCGGTGCAGAGCATATTTGAGCTGAACAAGACGCTGAAAGTGTCCATGCCGATTTCCACGGGGGTATACCATGTCCTATATGAGCGCATTTCGCCGGCAGTGGAGTTTGAGATTTTGAAAGATAAATTAAAGTAACAAGCCTTTGGTTTCACATCAATTGCTGCTATTCGGTTGCGGCGTTTCTCTATAAATTCATCCTACCAAGGTATAGCAAAGCCCGCTTTTCAGAAAGCGGGCTTATTTTTTTGTGGTTCGGCAGGCAATGGTGTTATTCGCCTGTCGCTGAGGGCGCGGTATACTGCCATCACGGTAATAGTGGCAGCCAGGGATACGGCATGCATGGCAAAAAGTAGCAGATACGCGTGGTAGGGCAGTCTGGAAACATGCTTCAGGTTCAGCAGTTCCAGCATGATGGTGGCCAGCAACACCCCGGCCAGGCCAAGCATAAAGGCGCGGTGCAGGACAGTGGAGGGCAGCCGGTCAATCAGTGTCTGGCTCTTGAGATGCCAGTGCAGCGGCACCACCTTCCTTTTTTCAATCGCCTTCCTGGTCAGGCGCGTGACGAGGCAACATAACAGGCCCCCGAACACCAGACTGAAGGCGAGCAGGTCGGTGGCCATGCTTTGCCTTCCCCAGAGCGGCACCATTTCATCATGATGCCCCAGCAGATCGATGATCAGAACGCCCAGCACGGCTGTCGCCAGAGTCATGGTCAGGGTAGTCCGCATCAGAAACCTGTAATTTACGCTAATCTGCATACAGCACCCACTCCATCCGTTTATACCATTACAACTCTCAATGACCCCTTTCAAGCTGATACCTGCACAAAAGCTTTCGGTGAGGTAACCGGCAATAAACTAAAAGCAGATACCCAAATCACGCTTGGCATTTTGTGCCAGATGCAGTGTATTAGGTATCCTGCACAAGATAAAAGGAATCATCAAAATTTACATAAATTGCTGATTAATTATGCTTTAAATCATAAATAAATTTAAGCTGGACGAATACGTGTCTATGTAAAATTCATATGGTGCTGAAGGTTGTATGCGCAGTAATTGAAGATAAGGGAACCGTGCTGATTACGCAACGGAGTGAAAGTATGCCTGAGCCGCTACTTTGGGAGTTTCCGGGGGGCAAAATGGAGCCCGGCGAGACGGAAGAAGCCTGTCTCCACCGCGAGATTGGGGAGGAGCTTAGCCTAACGATTCGTGTTGTCAGCCGCATGACTCCGGTGCGGCATCTACTGCCAACGGGAACATGGCTGGAGCTCATTCCATACCGATGCACCCGCACAGGCGGGCAGCTCATTCTTTCAGAACACAAGGCATACCGCTGGTGCCTTCCGGCGGAGCTGCGGCGCTATACCTGGTGCCACCCTGATGTGCCAATTGTAGAGGCGTATCTGGGCAAGGCAGACTTCTGAGCAAGGTATAAATTTGGCTTTTCAACTGCCTCTAATTTGGCGTACCTTTGTGCCGTGATGGAATACCCAACTACGTTTACCGAACGCATGCAACGGCTGCTTGGCAACGGCTACAGTGCCTTTATGGATGCCCTGCAGCAGGCGCCCCCAGTCAGTGTCCGCCTCAACCGGGCCAAAACCTCTTTCCTTCCGAACCTCGACCGCGTGCCCTGGGCCGCAGACGGGTATTACCTCCCGCAGCGCCCCGCCTTCACGCTGGACCCTTTGCTGCACGCAGGCACGTACTACGTGCAGGAAGCGAGTTCGATGTTTGTGGAGCAGGCGCTGCGGCAAGTGGTTGCGTTAGACCAGCCGCTGCACGCGCTCGACCTTTGCGGGGCTCCAGGCGGCAAATCCACCCATCTGGCCAGTCTCCTTTCCAAAGACAGCCTGCTGGTGTCAAACGAAGTGATTCGGAGTCGTGCCTCCATACTGGCAGAGAACGTGGCGAAATGGGGGAGTGGGAACGTGGCGGTTACCTGCAACGATCCGCGCGACTTCGGACGGATCCCTGATTTTTTCGACGTGATGGTGGTGGATGCCCCCTGCAGCGGGGAGGGTATGTTCCGGAAAGACCCGCAGGCAGTGGCGGAATGGTCGGAGGAGAACGTGAAGCTTTGCGCCCAGCGCCAGCAACGCATCCTGGCCGACGTATGGGGCGCCCTGAAACCCGGCGGCATCCTCATTTACAGCACCTGCACCTGGAATGAGCAGGAAAACGAAGCGAACATGGCCTGGCTTGCAGCTGAGGAAAAGGCCGAGCCCCTGCACCTGGACCTGCAGCCAGAGTGGGGCGTAGTGGCATCACAGCAGCAGGGTATAGAAGGGTATCGTTTTTACCCGCACCAGGTGCAGGGCGAGGGCTTCTTTATGGCTGTGGTCCGCAAAACGGGGGAAGCGCCCAGCCCCAACCATGGCAAGAGCAAGAAGAGGCAGTATAAACTGAACAAGGCAGGCAAGAAGGAGCAGGCGCTGGTGCAGGACTGGCTGTTGGCTCCGGAGGAGTATGTATGGCTCCAGCACGGGGAGGTTATCTCGGCGTTGCCAGTCAGCCTGTTTGAGGCTGCCGATGAGCTATACCAGAATTTATATGTGCTGTATGCCGGTACCGAGGTGGCCGAGGTGAAGGGCAAGAAACTGAAGCCGTTGCAGGCCCTGGCGCTTTCGCAGGGACTGCAGAAGGCGGCATTTGAAACTGCCGAGTTGGACCTGGAACAGGCGCTGCGCTACCTGCGCAAAGAGGATATCCGGCTGGGCACCAACGGTATCGACTGGGTTTTACTTCAGTACAAGGGCACGCCTTTGGGCTGGGCAAAGCAAATCGGCAACCGAATGAATAACTACTACCCAAAGGAATGGCGCATCCGGATGGACCTGCCGCAGGAGCTGCCTGATTTCAGCCTGCTGCAACAGTAGGCAAGCTTAATTCAGTCTCGGCGGAAGCTCGGGCCACGTTAAATTCCCGGCAGTATGGGTATAAATCCCAGGGTCCATCTGCCGGCTTTCCGTTTGTCAACTGTCGGGGGAATTTTTTCCCTCTACAAGGCTTTGCCCAACACACGAAAAGTTCAGAGTGCCGGATTGATTTATCCTCCTTCCGACCGCATGAACCAAGCCTAAAGGGCAGGCTAAATTTCATGCGGCCAGACGGTGGGATGCAGGTTTATTCCACAAACAACACCAGCCCTTTCAGGTACTCTCCTTCGGGATGAAAGATAGAGATCGGGTGGTCGGCGGGTTGCGACAGGTGGTGCATGATCTTGATGTTGCGCCCTGCCTCAATGGCGGCGGCCATCACGGTGCTGTTAAACAAGTATTTGTCTACTACCTGAGAGCAGGAGAAGGTGAAGAGTATACCACCCGGCTTTATCTTTTTCATGGCCTCGGCGTTCAGTCGCTTATACCCCATCAGGGCATTGTGGCGCACTTTCTGACTTTTGGCAAATGCCGGAGGGTCCAGCACGATCACATCATACAGGTTCTCCTTGCCTTTCAGAAACTCGAATGTGTCCATGGCAAAGGCCTCGTGCCGATCCGGGGCCTGGCTCAGCGCGGCGTTTTTCTCGGTCAGCTCAATCGCCTTCTTCGACACGTCCACCGAATGCACCAGGCTGGCGCCTGCATTGAGGGCGTATACCGAAAAACCACCGGTATAGCAGAATGTGTTCAGCACGGACTTGCCTTTCACGTAATGCGCCAGCAGTTCCCGGTTCTCGCGCTGGTCGATAAAGAAGCCTGTTTTCTGGCCGCTTTCCCAATCCACAAAAAACCGGGTTTCGTTTTCCGTTACCACCACGCCACCCGTGGAGGTGCCAAAAAGATAGCCGTTTTCTGCTTCCACGGGCGCTTTCGCCGGCAGTGATTCGGCGCTCTTGTCATAAAAGGCCCGCAGCCTGTCTCCGTATATTTCCTGCAGTGCCCGGGCAATGTGCTCCCGCTCACGATACATCCCCACGGTGTGGGTCTGTATAACGGCAGTGTCTTTGTACACGTCGATGATCAGGCCGGAAGCTCCGTCGCCCTCGGCATAAAGCAGGCGATATACATCTGTGTTTGGGTTGTCGGTCAGGCCGAGGCGGCTTCGGTAGTCGTAGGCCTGCTGCACTTTCCGCTTCCAGAATTCGTAGTCGGGGGGCGTTTGCTCAAACGAGAAAATGCGTACCGCAATGGAGCCTGGGGCATAGTGGCCCATAGCCAGAAACTCTCGTTTGCTCGAGTAAACCTCCACTACATCGCCCTCAGCAGGTTCGCCGTCGGCCTTTCTGATGGCCCTTGAAAAAACCCAGGGGTGCTGGCGCAGCAAGGAGTGCTCTTTGCCCGGGGCAAGGTATAATTTTATAAAAGACATGCGTTAGAATATCGTGATGTTCGTGACTGCTACTGGGCATTCCTGCCACCGCCTGCAAAAGTACGGAATCAAAACTACAAATATGGAATGCCCTGCCGCAGCCTTGATCAGGCAAGCAGGCCCAGTGCCTGCAGTTGCGCATAGAGCTTTTGCACTGGCAGCCCGACCACGTTAAAGTAAGAGCCTTCGATCTTTTCTATACCCACCATCCCGATCCATTCCTGAATGCCGTAGGCGCCGGCTTTGTCGTAGGGTTTATACTGCTTGATGTAGTATGAGATCTCGGTTTCGGACAGAGGTTTAAAATATACCGTGGTGGTGTCGTGAAAAACAGTTTTCTGCTCTTGTGTGAGGATGCATACGCCCGTAATCACCTCGTGCGCCTTCCCCGACAGGGCCTGCAGCATCTCAAACGCACCCGCATAATCGATGGGCTTGTTCAGCACGCGGTCGCCGAGGCACACAATCGTGTCGGCAGTGATGATTGCCTCGCCCTGCAGGTTCTCACGGTAGGCCTCGGCTTTGTGCGCAGCCAGGTACTCGGCAATCTCAGCGCGTTTTAAATGGTCGGGGAAGTCCTCCTGAACTTCCTTTACTTTAACATCAAAAGCGATCCCGAGGCTAGCCAGCAATTCTTTGCGGCGCGGGGAGTTAGAGGCAAGCAGCAGCGGCCGTGACAAATTCATCTTCTTTGATTGAGCTAAATAAAAATCCCCCGATCACCTTCGGGTAGAAGAATGTAGACTTCTGGGGCATGATCGCGCCGCTGTAGCACACGCGCTTCACCTGCTCCATGGTGATTTCGTTGGTGATGAGGGCCATGCGCGCCTCCCCGGAGTCTACTTGCCGGATGCAGGCAGTAAAGCTGCGGACATAGCTCAGGTCGGGGTAGTCGCGCTGCGCCTTGCGGTAGATGCCCAATATCTTCTCGAAGATAAAGTAGTGCATCACGGTCAGGTCGAGGTCTTTTACCTCCTGCGGGAAATTCCAGTCGATCTGCGTATGCACTTCGGGCCTCAGCCTTAGTTTATAGGCGTTGCCGCTCAGAAAAAGGCCAAAGGCCCACGGCTTGCCGGCAATCACTTCGTTCAGCTCCAGAGGGTCCTCTTTCGGCGTGACCACAAAATACTCCTCCAAGCGCTCCAAAAACTCCTCGTCGGTCATGTCCATGCGCTTCAGCACCCGGTGTGTGGGCAGTATCCGCAGGTCGTCGTGCTCGGAGTTGGTGAGGTACATCAGGTGGTAGTTGTAAGGCTCCAGGCCGGTATGGTGCGGGTTTTGGGCCATGCGCTTTTTGCGGTACTCCAGCGAGCCCTCGTAGCGGTGATGCCCGTCGGCCAGCAGCACCTGCTTGCTTTGCAGCAGGTTCATGAACAAACGGATCACCCGATGGTCGTGTATGACGGCCAGCACGTCGCGCACCCCCTGGTAATCCTCCGTCTCATACAACGGGGAACGAATGCTTTCGTCCAGGTATGGCTCCAGCGCAAAAGTAGGGTCGGTATAAAGGCCATGTGTCGGGCTGGTGTTCAGCTCAGTTTCCTCCAGCAGCGCTATCCGGTCATTCACCGCGCTCGGAATGGTGTTCTCATGGCGGAGCAGCACCCGCTCATGCCAATCGTAGGCCTTGATGTTGCAGACAAAGCCTTTCCGGACAAATTCCTTCTCAACCCCCGGCAACCGGAAATACTGGTAATATACATAAATCCCCGGCAGGTGATCCTGCAGGAGTATACCCTCCGCTTTCCAGCGTTGGAGTGTTCTGGCGGCCTCGGCGGCGGGGTCGTCGCCGAGGGGCACGGATAGGTGTATGCTGTTGTTCGGGTTGCGGTACAGCGCTTGCCGCTGCTTCTCCGACACCACGTCAAAGAGCGGGGCGGTCAGGTCGTCAATCTGCTGGTCCAGGGTATGGTTATAGCGCCAGGCGCGCAAAGGGAGTATCTCGGCCATAGGGTGGTATAGGTATAGAGTTGGAAGGGAAGTTTCGCTCGCTCAGGGAGCCAGCCTTTTTATTTCCCAGCTGCCGTCTGGTTGCTGTGTGTACAACAGGCGGTCATGAAGGCGGTTGGGGCGTCCTTGCCAGAACTCCACCTGTGTGGGCTGTAGTTGGTATCCGCCCCAGTTGGCTGGTCGAGGTATAATTTCCTCATCCTTAAATCGCTCCGTAAACTGCCGGTCGGCTTCCTCCAGCGCCTCGCGGCTCTCAATCTCGACACTTTGCGCAGAGGCCCATGCGCCAATCTGGCTGCCTTTGGGGCGGCTGTGGAAGTAGCGGTCTGACATTTCCGCGGATACCTGCACCACATTCCCCTCGATGCGCACCTGGCGCTCCAGCGCGGGCCAGAAGAAGGTGATCGCCGCCGCAGGGCGCTGGGCAAGCTCCTGGCCCTTCCGGCTGTCGTAGTTCGTGAAAAAGGCAAACCCCTGGGGGGAGACGTCTTTTAACAGCACGACACGGGCAGAGGGTCTGTTGTCTGCGCTCACGGTGGCCAAAACCAGTGCGGTAGGCTCGTCCACCTCGGCCTGAAGGGCCTCGTTCAGCCACACGTTAAACTGATCCACCGGATCTGCCGCCGCCGACGCCTCGGTCAGGGCCTGCTTAGCGTAGTTCTTCCGGATTGCTGCAATGTTATGATTCAGGGCCATATGCGTAGTTTTGATCAAAATTATAAAATTATATGCTCCAAGGAACAATTATATCGTCATTTGGTCGGGCCGGGGCGCTGAAACAGCGAATTGATGCGTTCTACTGCAGGAGGTATGGTTTGTGTGATGCAATTCCTAAATATGTTACCATATTCGCTGCTTTGCGTAAGAATAAAGACATACAGAACTGTAGGATTCCGGGCAACACAGCCCCTTTTCGTCCTTCAGGCCTCACAGCTAAGCGCAGAGAAATTGATGGAAGATAAAAACTCACTAAAACCGCAAACCGGAAGCCTTCTGATTTCGGAGCCCTTTTTAGGGGACCCGAATTTTGAGCGGACTGTCATCTTGTTATGCAGCCACTCTGAACAGGGCGATTCCTTTGGATTGGTACTAAACCGCACGTCGAACCTCAAACTCTCGGACGTGATGGACATAGACCAGGAAATTTTTGACATGACGCTGGGCGTGGGAGGCCCCATGCAGTACAACACCCTCCACTACGTCCACCGCTTGCCAACCCTGCCCCAGTCTGTGAAACTGGAAGAGGGGCTATACTGGGGCGGGGATTTTGACCTGCTGCGCAACATGATCAGCACCGGGCTGATACAGACCGATGACATAAAGTTTTTTCTGGGCTACTCCGGCTGGACAGCTGGCCAGCTGCAGGAGGAGATTGACAAAAATGTTTGGATCGTGAACAACAATGCTGCGAATAAATTATTTAATTTGGACTCCGATACCCTATGGCGCAATGTGCTGCGCGAAATGGGGGGTAAATTTAAGGTGCTTTCTAATTATCCAGTCGATCCGCGCTTAAACTGAGCGCGCGCTTGTCATAATTAAAGACCGTTGACATGACATCACAAAAAAACAATATGGACACTACCGGAGCTGAGGCTAACAATTCTGAGAACAAAGATGCTGCGAACCAACCTGAAAACAACAACGCATCGCCTAAGAGTATATTGGAGCAACGGCTTGCCGAGCTAGACGCCCGGACACAGACAAATCAAAACCCTGCGCCAGAAGTGCCCAAAGAGGAACAGCCTGAGATACAGCCATCCTTGAGTACTGCCCAGGAAACAGAAACGGCAGAAGAAATTACAACAGCTTTTGTGGAGGCGAACACCAACGTGAAAGACGAGGTAGCAGCGGAAACGCCAGGTAACGAAACAGCGCACGAGGTGGAGACCCCGGTTGCAGAACAGCCTCAGGAGACTCCGGACGACACTTCCGCACCAACTGAGGTAAAAGAATCGACGCCTCCGAAAGCCGCAGCTATTTCCAGCGAAGAGGAAGAAGACGAAGAAGAGGTAGAGGCGGAGGTAACAGACTTCAGTCAGCTGCCCATTGAGGAACTGCGCGCGCACCTGAGCATTGCCCTTAAAGGAGCGGATGCCGCGAAGCGATACCGCACCATCATGGAGTTGCACCGGCATTATGACCAGAAATTTCTGGCTGAGCGCGCAGAGGCCCTGGAAAAGTTTAAGCAGGAGGGAGGCACCGAAGATGATTTTGCCTACCATACCTCCGGGGAGCACCAGGACCTGGAAAAACTGCTTTCGACCTACCGCGATAGCCGCTACCAGCAGCGGCAAAGCGTGGAAGAACAGCGCCAGCGCAACCTGGGCCTGAAGCAGCAGTTGCTCGTGCAGCTGCGCCAACTGGTTGAGTCGGCAGAGACGACCAACAGCGGCGATGAAGTGAAAAAGCTACAGGCTGATTGGAAATCGATCGGGCCGGTACCATCCGGTGACGCGCAGGAACTGTGGGACTCTTACCATGCCCTGCTCGATATTTTCTACAACAACCGCAGCATGTTCTTCGAGATGAAGGAACTGGACCGCAAGCGCAACCTGGATGCCAAGCTGCAACTTGTAGAGCGCGCGGAGGCCCTTCAGAGCGAGCCTTCCATTAATAAGGCCCTGCAGGAGCTGCGCCATTTGCACGAGGAGTGGAAGAACATCGGCCCGGTGCCAAACGAGCAGCGCGACCCGATTTGGGAGCGGTTTATACAGGCATCCGAAAAGGTGCATGAGCACCGCCGGGCCTACCACGAAGAGCGAAACAAGCGCGAACTGGAAAACCTGACAAAAAAGCGCCTCCTGCTGGAGCGCCTCCAGGCATTCAACGGCTTCAACACCGACCGCATCAATGAGTGGCGCGACAAGACAGACGAGATTCAGAAGCTGAAGGAAGAGTGGGATGCTGCCGGCCTGGTGCCCAAAGAGTATGCCGAGGATGTAAACAAGACCTTCTGGGGAAATTACAAGGCTTTTTTCCAGCACAAAAACCACTTCTTCAAATCGCTGGATGAGCAGAAGATGGAGAACCTGCGCGTGAAAACGGCCCTTTGCGAGGAGGCGGAGAGCCTGAAGGACAGCACCGACTGGAACACCACGAAAGAAAAGCTGATCCAGCTTCAGAAAAAATGGAAAACCATCGGCCGCGTGCCCGACAAGCACTCCGACAAGATCTGGCAGCGGTTCCGGGCAGCCTGCAACGAGTTCTTCGACAGGAAGCAGGCCAATGAGCAGCAGAAAAACACGGAGGTAGAGAAGCTCTCTGCCGAAAAAATGGAACTGTGCGACAGCATTGCCGAGCAGCTGTCAGACCCCAAGGCAGCGAGCTCGCTCTCCGGTTTCGAATCCTATGCCGAAAAATGGCGCGCCCTGGATGGCACCGAGAAAAGAAGCAGCCACAAGGTGGAAGAAAACTTCCTGGCCCTGATGGAGAAATATCTGGAGCGCGTGCCCTCGCTCAGTCTGGAGGAGCGGAATGACCTGCTTGTCAAGCTACAGGTGGAGCGAATTAAGCACAGCCCTGACGCAGGCCAAAAACTGCAGCAACGGGAGCAGCACATCCGCCGTGAGATCACGCAGCTGCAGAACGACATCCAGACACTGCGCACCAACATCGAGTTTTTTGCGCGCTCCAAAAACGCGGACAAACTGCGCCAGGAGTATGAGGGCAGAATCGCGGATGCACAAAAGCGCATCGATCAGTTAAACCACCAGTTACAGGCTTTCAGAGGATAAAAAATTTCCCCCTGAACATCAAATGCTTACCTGAAACCATTGAAAAATTTCAGAATAGCATTTGCATGATAGTATTCTTACGCCTACTTTTGCAACGCTTTAAAACAATAAAGCGCAGTTATAGTGTAAGCCTCCTTAGCTCAGCTGGTAGAGCAACTGACTTGTAATCAGTAGGTCGCTGGTTCGATCCCGGCAGGGGGCTCCACTCCAAAAAGCATCTGTTTGTACTGCGGCGGCTTTTCAGTAAAACATTAGTACAGGCCTCCTTAGCTCAGCTGGTAGAGCAACTGACTTGTAATCAGTAGGTCGCTGGTTCGATCCCGGCAGGGGGCTCATTTCCCGAAGCCTTCAGAGAAATCTGAAGGCTTTTTCTTTTTCACGCATCTCCTGTCCCCCCACCTCATCCCGCTCTGATTCCCCTCCTTTTATACCTGTCGGTAAAGGCCGCACGCTGCTACCGCCTGTTATTCTGTTTCCTTTTCTTTGGGATAATGCCGTATTTAGCGCTTCAATTCGCAAAGACCTAACTATGCAACTGATTGAGGTAAACACACCTGAACTAGCCCATGAGTTTATCATGGTGCAGGTGCGACTGTATAAGAAAGACCGCAACTATATCCGTCCGCTGGACAAAGACATTGACGCTGTGTTTGACCCGAAGAAAAACAAGCTTCTCCGCGACGGGGAAGTGATCCGGTGGGTGCTGCAAAATGAGAAAGGCAAGTATATCGGGCGGGTGTCCGCTTTCATCAACAAGAAAACCGCCCACTCATTTGAGCAACCGACAGGCGGCATGGGCTTTTTTGACTGTATTGATGATCAGGCGAGCGCTAACATCCTGCTTAATGCCTGCCGCGAATGGCTGCGCGCGCGCGGTATGGAGGCTATGGACGGCCCGATAAACTTCGGCGACCGCGACAAGTGGTGGGGAGTGCTGGCAGACGGATTTTACCCGCCCACGTACTGCATGCCCTACAACTTCCCTTACTATACCCAACTGCTCGAGAACTACGGCTTTCAGCTATACTTCAAACAGTATACCTACTACCGCATGGTGCATGACCCGCTGCCGGAAGAATACCGCGAGAAAGCCCAGCGCATCCTTTCAGACAAGCGCTACAGCTGCGAGCACCTCGACAAGACCAACCTGAAGAAATACGCCGGTGATTTCCGGGAGGTATACAACAAAGGGTGGGCGAAGCACGAGGGCGTAAAGGAGATGTCGGAGGCGCAGGCAATCACGATCATGAACACGCTTAAGCCGATACTGGATGAGCGCATCATGTGGTTCACTTATTTTGAGGGCCGGCCAGTCGGATTCTTCATCGCCATACCGGAGCTGAACCAGCTTTTTAAGTATGCCAACGGCAAGATGGACCTGTGGGGCAAGCTGAAGTTCGTGTTCCACCGCTGGCGCGGGGCCTGCACCACCATGTATGGCATTGTGTTCGGCATTGCCCCGGAGCAGCAGGGCAAAGGCGTGGAGGCCGCCATGATCGTGGCCGCGGGCGAGTTGATCATCAACAACAAAAGCATACCCTACAAAGACCTGCAAATGAATTGGATCGGGGACTTTAACCCCAAAATGCAAAAGGTGGTGGAACGCGTAGGCAGTCGCATCTACAAAACGCACTTTACCTACCGCTACCTGTTCGACAGGACGAAGGAGTTTAAGCGGATGCCGATCATCCGCTAGAGCATGGCGGGGATGTCCATGTCCTCTTGCAGCACTTTGGCGGAGATGGTTTCCCAATCCCAGCCGTTATACTCCACCAGCGATTTTAAGGCCCGCCTGCGTTTAGCCAGTTGCTCAAATTGCTGCACGCCGGGTTCCAGAAGCTGTAGATCGGCTTTCTGCAGTTGATCTGCCTGTATGGGCGGCAGTGCGTCTTTTTCAGAGTCGATATAGAGCGAGGAGAGGGAGGAGATGAAGGTGGTGATACCCTTGCGCAGCGGTATGAGGTACTGGTCGTCGGGGCGCATATGAGCCGGGACATACAGCAGCATGAGGGTAAGGGCTTCGTCCAGCGCCGCCAGGTTGGGCAGTAGCGAGGCGCCTTTGTCGGATTGCTGGAAGTAGTGCAAAACCGGATAGGAGAGGTGCATCTGGCCCTGCTGCACAATGTCCTGCGTCAGGCTCTGAAACGGCGTTTCCAGTTTCTTGAAGTCAGTGCCGTTCCAGTAGTTGAGCAAAATCCGCTGTGGGCTGTGGCCGATGGACGAGATACGGATGCTGAGCGCCCGCCGCGCGGTTATGGCCGACAGCACCGGCACCATGTAGGTGATGGCAATGGTGATGAACATGAGCCCGGTAAACGAGATAAACGCCGTAAAAATGCGCCATCCATCCGTGCCTGCCTTGAAATCGCCGTTGCCGAGAGTGGAGAGGGTATAGCCCGTGAAATAAATGCGCTCCATGAGGGTGGCGGGCAGTGAGGTGGTGCTGTTCACGACGGCTTTATCTGAAGCGGAGTATATAAACGCGTTTCCGACCCACAGCAGCGCCACCCAGGTGAAGAGTATTGTGAACACGATCACGATACCCGCCCCCGTCAGGGCCGATCTGCTTTTAGTCAGGCGCCCCAGGAGTAGGAACAGCTGCCATACCGCCACGGTGACGGGGCCACTGATGAACCCGGCACCCCGTGGGGCAAAGGTGGTATACACAAGGTCGATGATGGTCAGAAGAACGATCGTGACGCCGGTTACAAAGCTAAGTGTCGAATCCATGCTGCGAGGGTATAGGATGAGTTGCGCCGCATCGGGACGCCGCATGCGGTTATACCCCGCAGCCGGTTATGTTGTTGCTGATAGCGGCTGTTCGGCAAGTTGCTCTCAATTTGCTTAGAAATTCCTTGCAGCTAGTACTCGACCCATTTAATTACCAGAATTAGCGTTCGTTTTTATATCAATAGAAACAGCTTTTATGCCTCCTTTCTAATTCTTAATTTCTAATTTTTAATTTGACAAAGCACTAGCCTCACATTTCAAGTGCCTCCGGGGCTGGTCACAATCAGGTTGCCATCAAATCTGTAAACTACAAACAGTTCAGCATTGCGAAAATGGATTCTTTAACACAGATTGTACTGGGCGCCTCGGTGGGCGAAGCCGTTGCAGGGCGGAAACTCGGCAACAAGGCTTTGCTTTGGGGAGGTATAGCCGGCACGTTACCGGACCTCGACATACTGGCAAACCCCTGGCTGGATATGGTAGAGCAATTGGCCTTTCACCGGTCACTCACGCACTCCTTCCTGTTTGCGCTGCTCGCCGCGCCCTTGCTTGGGTTGCTGCTCCGTCGGGTATACCCCCAGCAGCGCGCCACCTTCCGCGACTGGACACTGCTTTTTTTCCTGGGCTTCACCACGCACGCCCTCCTGGACAGTTGCACCACGTGGGGCACCCAGCTGTTCTGGCCTTTCAGCACGTATGGCGTCGCGTTTTACAATATTTTTGTGGTAGATCCGCTGTACACGGTGCCTTTTCTGGTCTGTGTGCTGGCCGTTGCGTTTTACCCACGCCTAAGCCCAAAAAGGCGGTACCTGAACTATGCGGGGCTACTCTTGAGCTCAGGCTATCTGCTTTTCTCCTTTGGCGCGAAGGCCGCGGCCAACCATACCTTCGAGAAAAACCTGCAGCGGCAGGAGCTTGGCTATACCGATTACATCAGCAAACCCACGCCGCTGAACACGGTGTTCTGGTCAGTCACCGCGAAAGGGGAGGACGGATTTTACAACGGCTTTTACTCGCTGCTCGACAAAATCCCGACCGTTCAGTTTGTGTATGAGCCGCAAAACAGGCAGCTGCTTGCGCCTTACAGGGGGCACCCTAAACTGGAGCGCCTGCTAGAGATCACGAAGGGCTATTATGCCGTAGCCCCTGCGCCAGAACGTGGCGTTTATATCAACGATCTCCGTTTCGGCAAGTTTGACGGATGGCGCGCGGAGGGAGGCGCCTACGTTTTTGTGTACCATGTATGGCAGGATGCACAGGGTGTCCTGCAGCTGGAGGAAATCAACAACAGGCCGAAAGTAGACAAGCCATACCTCAAGGCATACTGGCGCAGGATACTGGGAAACTCCTGAAACGCCAGCTTCGACTCTCTGCTTCAGCCCGCTATTTACAGCGACTCGTAATAGGCCAACGCCTTGATCCAGCCAGCGGTGGTGGATGCGTCGGTTTTATTTGCGGAGAGATAGCGTTGCACCTCGTCCTGTTTGTCCGGCAACGCCTTCAGGAGGTTCTTTTTGCTGAGTTTCACCTGCTGAACGCTGTTTTCAGGCGCAAGCAGGTATACGCGCTGGTCATCCCGGATCTCATCGTACTTGTTGCCCGAACTGTAGGGTCCTTCAAAATTAGCCTTGATAAAGTTTTTCTGGGGCACCATCACCAGTTGCAGCTTCGTTCCGTGGTATAGCGAAACGGCGAAGCGGTTGCTGAGCGCCGGGTCCACGTTAGCGAGGGCGGCGTATTTCCGGAACGTGAGCCCAGGGGTCAGCAAACTGTCTCGCAGCGTGAAACTATCCACAAACTGAGGCCTCAGTACAAACTCTTTCCCGTCTGGGTTACGGTAAAGCAGCTCGTTGTCGATCACGTTGTATTTCACCTCCAGGTTGTCGTAGAGCTTGTTGCCGGAGGTAATGGTCGCTTTCATCCAGTCGATATAAAAGAAAGGCGTTCCTTTCACTCCCTCATACCGGTTGTCGTACACGCGCACCACCGATGAATTGGGCGGACTGCCGAGCTCCATCAGGTTTCGTTGCGCGTCAATCCCGCTGGGTTCGGCAGACTGTGAGAAAGCGGCGCAGGAAATAGCGAGGGCCGGAAACAGAAGGGCAAATTTGTTCATAGGGTAGGGTGAAAATGATGAAATGTAGGTTAGTGTATTAAATTTAGGTATAAAAAGCATTTCTTACTCCATACTTCTGAAGCACAATGAAGTCTGCGCCCTTCTCAGGCATACCTCATGGGGTATGATTAAAACCTGGCAGGGAGCAGTTATATGCCCATTGCATGAACTGGCCAAAAAAAGGTGCCAGCGCTTTGGTAATTTAAGCATCCTGAACAAAAAACGGTGTTATCTGTAAAGTAATTTCATGGCAGCTGTTGCCATGGATGATATTAAGCAAGAAAAATAGAGAGAAATGAAGGAAAACAGGTGGTCACTAACCGGTAAAACCGCAGTCGTAACAGGGGGCTCCAAGGGAATTGGAGCAGCCATCGTGGATGATTTCATAGCCCTGGGCGCCACTGTGCTGGCCGTGGCCCGCAAGGAGGCAGACCTGGAGCAACTGCGCGCTAAGTATCCCGAGCGGCTTCATGTGCTGGCCGCCGACGTGAGCGAGGCTGAAGGGCGCGAGGCGCTGGAGCAGTGGGTAAGGCAGGAGTGGGGCCAACTCGACATACTGGTGAACAACGCCGGCACCAACATCCGCAAACCCACCGCCGATTATACCGCCGAGGAGTATGATTTTGTGATGAACACGAACCTGCGCTCGGCTTTTGAGCTCAACCGGCTACTATACCCCATGCTGAAACAGTCAGAGCAGGCCAACATCGTACATGTTTCGTCGGTGGCGGGACTCACGCACGTGCGCACCGGCAGCATCTACGGCATGACCAAGGCCGCCATGAATCAACTGACCCGTAATCTTGCGGCTGAGTGGGCCCCGGACGGTATCCGTGTGAACGCGGTGGCTCCGTGGTATATCAGCACCCCGCTGGCACAAACGGTGCTGCAAAACAAAGACTTTCTGGACGCGGTGGTGGGCCGCACCCCTATGCGGCAGGTAGGCAAGCCCGAGGATGTGGCTGGGGCTGTGTCTTTTTTGTGCATGCCCGCCGCTGCCTACATCACCGGGCAGACCCTGGCGGTAGACGGAGGTTTCACCATCAACGGTTTCCACCCGCTTTAAATTAGGGCAGGGGGCTGATAACGCAAACTATACCCCTCAAAATGCTGGTATATGTGTGCAGAATTGTTTATTTTTGTAAGCTAAAGAGTTAAAGGCCTGCTGACAACAGCAGGCCTTTTCTGAACTTAAACCTATGGCTACTACCCGATTTCTCCCCGGTCTTTTCATCGCGCTCCTCTCTGCCTCCCTAATTTCTTGTAAACCAGCTTGTCCGATCCGTTCCTGCCAGGTGCGCATGGTGCACCCGCACGGCGAGAAGGAGTTCCGGGGAAGGCCATTCTGGAAAAAGCAAAACCCGAAAATGGGGCAAAAGCTGGACAAAGTGTCGCAGGAGAAAACGCGGAACAGAACGGACAAAAGCAGAAATAAGCAATAGTCTATATAGCTGATAAGGCCTTTTTTGACTAACTTGCCTTTTAAAAACACACAACAACCAACCTATATTTATCTATAATTTTAGACATGATCGAAGGCGAAAGAATTATACCGATCAACATTGAAGACGAGATGCGCGGCGCGTACATCGACTACTCAATGTCTGTTATCATTTCAAGAGCCTTACCTGATGTTCGGGACGGACTAAAGCCGGTTCACCGCCGCGTGCTTTACGGAATGTCTGAGCTGGGGGTATCTTATAACAAATCCTACAAAAAATCGGCCCGTATCGTTGGGGAGGTGCTGGGTAAATACCACCCGCACGGCGACTCCTCGGTATATGAGACCATGGTGCGCATGGCCCAGGAATGGTCGTTGCGCTACCCGCTCGTGGATGGACAGGGTAACTACGGTTCTATCGACGGCGACTCTCCGGCTGCCATGCGTTACACGGAGGCCCGCCTCAAGCGCATCGCCGACGAGCTGCTGGCCGACCTAGAAAAGAACACGGTTGACTTCGTGCCGAACTTCGACGACTCCCTGAAGGAGCCGAGCGTAATGCCTGCCAAGTTCCCGAACCTGCTGGTGAACGGAACGTCCGGTATCGCCGTGGGTATGGCCACCAACATGGCGCCCCACAACCTGACTGAGGTGATCAACGGCGTGATTGCCTACATCGACAACCACGAGATCACGATCGCCGAGCTGATGCAGTTTATCACGGCCCCAGACTTCCCGACGGGCGGCATCATCCATGGCTACGATGGCGTGAAAGCTGCCTTCGAGACAGGCCGTGGCCGTGTGCTGATGCGCGGGCGTGCCAACTTCGAGGTATTGCCATCCGGCAAAGAGCAGATCATCGTGACTGAGATTCCCTACATGGTGAACAAGGCCTCGCTGATTGAGAAAACTGCCGCGTTGGTGAACGACAAGAAAATTGAGGGGATTGCTGACCTGAGAGACGAGTCGGACCGTGACGGACTTCGTATCGTTTACGACTTGAAGCGCGACGCCATACCTAACGTGGTGCTGAACAACCTCTACAAGTATACTGCCCTGCAGTCTTCTTTCGGCGTGAACAACGTGGCCCTTGTGAAGGGCCGCCCGATGACGCTGAACCTGAAGGAGCTTATCCAGTACTTTGTGGAGCACCGCCACGAGGTGGTTATCCGCAGAACGCAGTATGAACTGGACGAGGCGAGAAAGCGCGCACACATTTTGGAAGGATTGCTGATTGCGCTGGACAACCTCGACGAGGTGATCAACCTGATCCGCTCTTCCCGCGACCCTGAGATTGCCCGCAATGGTTTGATTGAGCGCTTTGCCCTGTCAGAACTGCAGGCCCGCGCGATTCTGGACATGCGTCTGCAGCGCCTCACCGGCCTGGAGCGCGACAAGATCCAGCAGGAGTATCAGGAGATTATGGCTTTGATCGATCATTTGAACAGCATCCTCAACAACGAAGAACTGCGCATGCAGATCATCAAGGACGAGTTGACTGAGATACGCGAGCGCTACGGCGACGGCCGTCGCACCGGCATTGAGGCCAGCACCGGCGATATTTCCTACGAGGACATGATCCCGGAGGAGAACATGGTGATCACGATCTCACACGAGGGCTATATCAAGCGCACCTCTCTCAGCGAGTACCGCAGCCAGAGCAGGGGCGGTATCGGCTCCAGAGGAGTGGCTGCATCCAAGGAAAACGATTTTACCGAGCATCTCTTTATCGCCAACACGCACAACCACATGCTGTTTTTCACGCAGTTGGGCCGCGTGTTCTGGCTGAAGGTGTATGAGTTGCCGGAAGGAGGGAAGACGTCCAAAGGGCGCGCCATCCAGAATCTTATTCAGATTGAGAAAGACGACACAGTGCGTGCGGTGATGAATGTGCACGACCTGAAGAACCAGGATTACGTACTGAACCACAACCTGGTCTTTATCACAGAACAGGGAACGATCAAGAAGACAGTGCTAGAGGCCTATTCGCGTCCGCGCACAAACGGTATAAACGCGATTTCGATCAACGAGGGCGACCGTTTGCTGGATGTGCAGCTGACCACCGGAAGCAGCGAAATCATCATCGCGCTGGAGTCGGGGAGAGCCATTCGCTTCAACGAGAGTCAGGTGCGCTCCATGGGCCGAAACGCCTCCGGGGTACGTGCCGTAACGCTTGGCGGACCCGACGACAAAGTTGTTGGTATGGTTTGTGTAGAAAACGAGAGCACTGAGCTTTTGGTAGTGTCGGAGAACGGCTTCGGAAAACGCTCGCTCATGGATGAGTACCGCATCACGAACCGTGGTGGCAAAGGCGTAAAGACCATGAACGTGACCGACAAAACCGGTAAGCTGGTAGCCATCAAAGGCGTTATCGACACAGACGACCTGATGATCATCAACCGTTCGGGCATCACCATCCGGCTTCGGGTAGGCGAAATTCGCGTGATTGGCCGCGCCACACAGGGTGTTCGCCTGATCAAGCTAAATGAGACAGACCAGATATCTTCGGTGGCAAAAATAGAGATGGAAAACGAAGACGACGTTGTGGAAGCCGTGCTGGACCAGTCTGAGCTGACACCCGATGATTCGCTGCAACCGGATGACTTAATAGATCCGGAAAAGACGGAAGATGAAGCATAATCGAATTATTTTCAGTTATTAAACGTTTCACATTCAATCACAAACCTAAAACTAAACATGAGGAAAATATTTCTAACAGCCTTGGCAGCCGCCAGTATCTCGGTTGCAAGCGCGCAAAACTCAGCTGTAAACAGCGCCATTCTGAACCATAAGAACGGCACACTGGACAAAGCGCAGGCTGATATCGAAAAGGCCACAGAGCATAAGAAAACCAAGGATAAAGCCAAAACATGGTTCTACCGCGGTGTTATTTACCAGGACATGATCGGCAACCCGATCTACGGCAAGCTGACCGACGACAACACGCCGAACATTGTGCTGGAGTCTTATGACAAGGCGATTGAACTTGATGGGAAAGACGGCGAGTTTGGCAAGCAGGTGCCCGAGCGCAAGGAAATCCTTTACGGTCAGGTGCTGAATAAGGCAGTGGAGTTCCACAACAATCAGGACTGGGACAACGCCGTCGCCAAGTATAAGCTGGCCAGCAAAATCAACCCGACTGACACCACGGCAGTTTTGTATGCCGCTTATGCGTCTACAGCTAACAAAGATTATCCGGCAGCTATCGGGTTTTATGATCAACTGATCGGGATGGGCCACACGACGGAAGATGTTTTCAAAAACAAAATCCAGTTGCTGCAGGCTACTGAAGCCAGTGAAGAGGATGTGATGAACACCCTGGCCGCTGGATTGAAATCCAACCCGAACAGTGTGTACATGATGCAGGAAGAACTGCGTTATTACCTGAAAAACGACCGTGGCGAGGAAGCCATGCAGAAGCTGGACAAAGCTATTTCTGCTGACCCAAACAACGCGAGCCTGCTAGCAGTGAAAGGCAATCTGCTGGAGCGTAAAAATGATTTGGACGGTGCCACAGCCACGTATAAAAAAGCCATACAGATCGATCCGACTAATTTTGACGCATACTACAACCTAGGTGTGTTAGAGTTCAACAAAGGTGCTGAGATCAACAACAAGGCGGCTAAAATGGACTATGCGACATACCAGAAGAAAGGCAAAGCGCTTGAGAACGAGGCAAAAACCCATTACAAGGAAGCATTGCCTTATTTTGAGAAAGCCTTAGAGATTCAGCCTGAAGACCAGGCCACCATGCAGAACCTGATCAAGCTATACACACGTCTGGACCGTAAGTCTGATGCAGCGAAAATCAGTGCCATGATTAACAAGTAATTTTATATTTCATACCATATTAAAAAAGGGGAGCAGATTGCTTCCCTTTTTTAATGTATAACTGTTGAGCTTCGCATAGTAAGTTAAGACGACACATACAAGGTATAAGAGCCTATATCCATATCTTACTTAACATAATATAAATTATAAGACTTATAATATACGGTATAAACCTTTATTTAAAGTGTCACTTATAATATACTTTATGTTAAGTAGAAGAATAAATAAGCTGCCACATTTTGAATCTACAATTTCTGGCGCAAGCGTCCGCTTGTGTCGCTATTGTTAGGATTTAACGTGTACTCAGTAATATTGACCTTACTTCAAAACTGGGACGGCCTTATTTCATAGCTTGCTTTGCGCTCCACGCCCGCTGGGGCGCGTTTTCCCGCTCGGCGCTGTGCCGTGTCCTTTTGCTCGCTGCGCTGCGCAATGCCTCACTACGTTCGGCACCGGAACCCGCCATTTGCTTTGTTCTGACAGTAAATATCTTCAATGGCAAGAATCTACATTATATCACTTCTCATCAAACCTGTCCTAACAAAAAAGACCAGCATCACATGATGCCGGCCTCATAACGTAATTAGTAGATACCGCTTAAAATATATACCCCACCAAAGCAAGCGCCAGAGCATTAACGATGGCAATGATCAGGGCGGGCAAGAAACCATCGATTTTAAAGTTGCGGACAAACACGTCTACCAGCTTTATCACGATGGCCGTCACAAACAGGGACACGATGGCCTCCAACAGGAAAAAAGAAACCAAGTTGAACACTCCCCTCAATATCCATCCGATCGTTGCGTTCAGGATACCCACTAAAAAGGCTACCCATAAGGCGGTTCCGAAGCTTTTTACATGAACGCTCGACAAGGCATAGGCCATCAGCAAGATGACGCCAGCACTCACAAGCAGGTTGATAATAAATCCCATAGTTTTTCAGAGTTTGATTTGTTTATACCTGTGTACTACGGGCGCTGCGGGCATTAAGATGGCTTTTTTACTTAGTCCCGGTACTCAGGCTTGAGCTTGTTGCGGAAGTTGGCCTCAAATTTCAGCACTTTCGGTTTCGCGACCGACTGCACGTATGGGTTGCCGGGGTTATGTATATAGTAGTCCTGGTGGTAATCCTCCGCTTCCCAGAATTTGCGGAACGGCTGCACTTTCGTCACGATCTTGTTTTTGTACGTCCCGGCTTTTCCCAGTTCGGCAATATAGGCGTCGATCATCTGCTTCTCTTCAGGCGTGCGGTAAAACACGATGGAGCGGTACTGTTTGCCATAGTCGGGGCCCTGCCGGTTGAGGGTTGTCGGGTCGTGTGTGGCAAAAAAAACCTCCAGCAACTCGTGGTATGAAATCTTGTCCGGATGATAGTATACCTGAACGGCTTCTGCATATTCCGTTCTTCCGGCACTTACTTCCTCATAAGTTGGGTTTGCCTCTTTTCCACCAGAATATCCCGAGATAACCGCTTCTACGCCCTCCACCCGCTCAAAATACGCCTCTGTGCACCAGAAGCACCCACCTGCAAACGTGGCCTTAGCAAGGCCTGTGGTATCCGGCATCATGCTGGCGTCATCTCGCAGCAGGCTGGCAGTTTGTTCAGTACTGGCTTCAGAGCAGGAAGAGAAAAGGAAAAAAAGCGGAAGAAGTAAGTATAATTTAGAGTGTACCATATGTTTTCGTTAAGTCGTTAGATAGTACGTCAACAAACTAGCGCCGGATTTAGTTTGTAGTGCTGCCGCGGGCATTTATCTTTGGCGAACACATCACCAGAACCAGTTAAATTTGCTGCTATACAACAATCAGTTTATACCGGAAGAGGAATTGCGATTGCCCCTCTCCAACCGGGCTTTCCAATACCACGACGGTTTTTTTGAGACAGTCATGGTCCGGAATGGCCAGGTGAGTTTTTGGGAAGCGCACCTGGAACGGATACGGGAGGCCGCGCGGGCGCTGCAATTAGAGCTCCCCGCACTTCTGTTCTCCAACGCCTTCACCGATAGGCTGCTTGCGCTGGCCCACGGGCAGCAGGCCGTGCACGCCGCCCGGATCAAATTAAAAATCTGGCGGAAAGGCGGCGGACTTTATACCCCCGAAACAAACCAGGTCGATTGGCTGGCCACGGCCCAACCGGCTTCTCTCCCCGATACCAGATTGCTAGAGGTGGGCGTTTGCCAGCAAATCCATACCCTGCCCTCCCCTTTCTCCCATTTCAAAGGCCCTAATGCGCCGCTTTACGTTTTGGCAGGACTCGAGAAAAAAGCCCGAAGAATGGATGACATGCTGCTTCTGGACAAAAATGGCGCTGTGTCAGAGCTGATTTCTGCCAACGTCTGGTGGATTAAAGATGAGGTGCTCTATACCCCGCCGCTGGAAACTGGCTGTGTGAACGGCGTGCTGCGGCGCAGCATCTTCAGGTGGTGCGCCACCAGGCAAGCGCCGGTTTCGGAACAAATGGCAGGCACCGATGCCTTACTGGAAGCAGACACCGTGTTTGCCAGCAACGTAACGGGTATAAAAATCATCAGCAGTATAGCGGGGCATCCGCTCGCGACAACCCATCCGATTGTTTCTAAGTTGAGAGAAGATTTATTCGGCTAGCCTGCCCGGTAAATTTTGCCGCGTCAGGGCAACTTGCGCTATGCCTGGCCAGAGAACGCGAGGGTATGAAGCAGTTCCCAGGGGCCACCCTGATATGCCCATACCTGAAAACCAATACCCGAGACTGGAAAGGGAGTAAACGTGTTGTAAAGCGCATGCAGCAACTCCTGGGCCTGCGCAGGTCGGACCTTGTTTTGGACCGTCACATGCGGCCAGAGTTTCTGCTTGTCCTGAGGCGTGAGCCAGGCGAGCCAGCGGCGCTGCAACTGCCCATGCAGAGCGATCAGGTCCGGGCTCTGCAAACTGAACGCCACTCCCCTGCCTATGTTCTTCAGCCCGACAACTTCAAGTGTGAGCTTTTCCTGCGTCTGGCACAGTTCCTTCAGGGTATGGAGGATCTCTGATAACTGTGAGCCTGGCAGGTGATGAAACAGGGTGAGGTGCGCCTGAAGATAATTACGTTCCTTGGGAAAGTGCGCCTGCCGCAGCACATTAAAAAAGGTATGGCTTGCCTCATCCATTTCCAGGGTCAGGATCAAGGGGGAAAATTGCATCATTTTGAGGTAT
This sequence comes from Pontibacter sp. E15-1, assembly GCF_022601975.1. Classification (GTDB taxonomy): domain Bacteria; phylum Bacteroidota; class Bacteroidia; order Cytophagales; family Hymenobacteraceae; genus Pontibacter. The sequence continues at coordinate 68,934 of NZ_JAKVIR010000002.1, read as the reverse complement.
AAAAAAATAAAATAATATCGGCTTCGGGCACTTGCCATTTAGAAGTAATCCCTGTACATTGGCTCAAGCTTCATGACATAGTACGTATTAATCTACTGTAGCTTCAGATTACAGTGCGGGGAATTTTAATACAGGTCATCCTGCAATTGCATTATACCACAACCAAATCTGCTGCCTGCACTTTTTGCGCGCAGCTGCCTTGGCTCGCCCAAACGCATTGATTTTGGGCAGGCCACTTATCTAAACACACACGTCCACGAACACCTCATTTTTTATGTTCTACTCTTTATCTAACCTTTATGAGGAAATTGTACGTGTATGCTTCTCTTTTTGCGGGAAGTATGTTTTTTCAGCCTTCAGCATTTGCGCAGCAGCAAAGCAACGTGAAGGAAAAACTGGAGGATGCCAATGGCAAGCCTTCTTTCATCAAGTTTAAAGACAATAAAGACAAAGCCTTTCGGGCAGACCAGGCACCCGCGGTGCTGGCCTCGTTTCTGGAGTTGTCGGCTGACGAGGAGTTGAAGCCGGTGAAGCAGGAAAAAGACAACAACGGCTACCTGCACCAGCGATTCGCACAGTATCACAAAGGGGTGCGCGTTGAGTATGGCGTGTACAGTGTGCACAGCAAAAACGGCGTGGTAGAATCCATCAACGGCGAAATCAAAAAAATCAAAAAGCTGAACGTCAAGCCTTCCCTGAGCGAGAAAGCCGCACTAGGACGTGCCCTGGCGTTTGTGGGCGCCCAAACCTACATGTGGCAGGTGCCAGCGCAGGAAGCCTGGATCAAGGCGCAGGAGAACAACCCGAAAGCCACTTTCTACCCTGAGGGGGAATTGGTGATCGTGGAGAACTTTATGAACTCCGCTAAAACAGAAGACGCGCAGCAGGTGCTGGCCTGGAAATTTAACGTGTATGCCCAGCAGCCCCTTAGCCGCGACTATGTATACGTGGATGCGCAGACTGGCAAGATCGTACACAAGGACGCCATCATTAAGCATGCTGCCGTAGCAGCCACCGCGGCCACGCGTTACAGCGGCTCGCGCACCATCACCACCGACAGTTACGCCGGCTCCTACCGCCTGCGCGATGTTTCCAGAGGAGGCGGCATCGAAACGTATAATTGCAAGACCACCACTAACTACAATATCGCCACCGACTTTGTAGACGCAGACAATAACTGGACATCCGGTGAGTATAGCAACGCTGCCAAAGACAATGCGGGGCTGGATGCGCACTGGGCTGCGCAGATGACCTACGATTATTTCAAAAACCGTTTCGGGCGAAACAGCTACGACAATGCCGGGGCCAAAATCAAAAACTACGTGCATTATGACCTCAACTATGAGAATGCCTTTTGGAACGGCTCTGTGATGACGTATGGCGACGGGGCGACCCGCTTCGATGCCCTGACAAGCTTGGACGTAGGTGCCCACGAAATAGGACACGCCGTTTGCTCCAGCACCGCCAACCTGGTGTATAGCAACGAGTCTGGCGCGCTGAACGAAGGCCTGTCTGACATCTGGGGAGCGGCCGTGGAGCAGTATGCCGCCCCAACAAAATCTACCTGGCTGATTGGGGAGGACATCGATAAGCAGCGTCCCTCGCTCCGCTCGATGAGCAACCCCAAGGCTGAAGGCCAGCCGGACACCTATAAAGGCATCAACTGGTACAGCGGCACCGCCGACAACGGCGGCGTGCACACCAACAGCGGGGTGCTCAACTATTGGTTCTATGTGCTTTCGGTAGGCAAGGCCGGCACAAACGACATCGGCGCGGCATACAGCGTTTCCGGTATCGGTATCGCCGATGCGGCCGCCATTGTGTACCGCATGGAGTCGGTATACATGACGGCGAACTCCGGGTATGCTGATGCCCGCACGTATGCCATTCAGGCGGCGGAAGACCTCTTTGGGGCAGGCGCAAACCAGGTGATTCAGACGACCAACGCGTGGCACGCGGTTGGCGTGGGCGGCAAGTTCGGCGAAATCGCTTACTGTGCCTCCAAAGGCAACAGCACCGCCGATGAGTGGATCGCGAAGGTGCAGGTGGGCAGCTTTACCAACACATCCGGCGCAGCGGGCTACTCCGACTTTACCGGCTCTACCCTAAATCTCACTGCAGGCACTAACTATGCGCTTACCCTTACGCCTGGCTTTACGGCCACTGCCTACAGCGAGTACTGGAAGGTATGGATTGACTACAACAAGGACGGTGATTTTGAAGACGCCGGTGAATTGGTGTATGATGCGGGTGCATTGAGTAAAACTGCGGTTACCGGCAGCATTGCGGTGTCTTCCGCGGCATCCGGTACCACGCGCATGCGGGTTTCTATGAAGTATAACGCGGCGCAGACTGCCTGCGAAACGTTCGGCTATGGCGAGGTGGAGGATTATACCGTAAGCTTTACCGCCCCGGCAGCCTGCGGAGTGCCTGCCAGTTTAGCGGCTTCCAATGTCACTGCCACCACCGCCACCTTGTCGTGGGCTTCAGTTACGGGAGCCACCGGATATAGCGTGCGCTTGCGCGCCGTGGGCACCACCGCTTGGACGACAAGCACTGTCACAGGTACATCCTCTAATGTGAGCGGCCTCACTGCCTCCAAGCAGTATGAGTTTCAGGTGAGCAGCACCTGCCCCGGCGGAAGTTCTGCATACGCAGCATCCAAGTCGTTCACCACAGCGGCCAGCACACTCAGCTACTGTGCCTCTAAAGGCAGCAATGCCAGCTACGAGTGGATAGACCTGGTGCAGTTTGGCGGATTTACCAACTCCTCGGGTAGCGACGGTGGTTACAAAGACAACACTGCCCTTACAGCCAACGTGGCCCGTGGGAGCAGCAACACCATCTACTTCAGCGCAGCCTTTGCCAGCACGGCCTATACAGAGTACTGGAAGGTATGGCTGGACTTTAACCAGGATGGTGATTTTGACGATGCCGGGGAGCAGGTTGTTAGCGGTTCGTCTACTAGCAGTGGCACCCTGAGTGCAACCTTCACGATTCCGACCACCGCCACTCTGGGCAAAACTCGCATGCGCGTATCCATGAAGTACAACGCAGCGCAGACTGCCTGCGAAACGTTCGGCTACGGCGAGGTGGAAGATTACAGCGTGAACATTACAAACACCTTTGCGGCAGTATCCAGTGCCCAGCCGCTGCAGGCGGTAGCGCTAGGCAACGAAGCAGCGCAGGAAGTGGCCGTATACCCGAATCCAGCCTCAGATTATCTCCAACTGACCATCCCTTCAGGGCATGCCACGGTGAAGGTGATGAGCATGACGGGTGCAGCGCTCCTGCAAAGCAAGGTGGAAGGCGGCAATGGCCGACTTGACATCTCGGCATTGCCAGCCGGTATATATCTGCTTGAGATCCATGATGGGCAGAAGCAAATGCAGCAACGGTTTGTAAAGCAGTAAGCAAAACGTAGTATCCAGCATCCTTTTATTCCCCCTGATTGGCAATGCCGGTCAGGGGGAATTTTTTTGTCATGAGGTGTGGCCAGTGAATGTGCGTTTGGCTTTGCCGCACTGGTCTGTTGCGCACAGCCGGTTTCTTTAAGCTCCCCGACCCGTAATTATCCCAAATCCTCCTACATTTGCAGGGATGTACCAAAACCATCATGGCGCAACGCACACAGTGTGACTCAGGCAGCCATGGTAACAGGAGGAATAGCATGAATATCAGTATCATCGGGCTTGGCCTGCTAGGAGGTTCTTTTGCATTGGGGTTAAAGGCAAAAGGCGCCGCTGTATCGATCATCGGTGTGGACAGTAACACGGCGCACGCAGCCGAGGCGCTTAAGCGTAAATTGGTGGATAAAATCATGCCCCTGGAGCATGCGATTGCGGAGGCGGATGTGGTGGTTTTGGCCACACCTGTAAATGCCATCCTTCAACTGCTGCCCACAGTGTTGGACCTCCTGCCGCCAAAAGCAGCCCTGATGGATTTCGGCTCCACGAAGGGGCAGCTGTGCGCTGTTGTGGAGACACACCCCAGGCGAGGGCAGTTCGTGGCCATGCACCCGATTGCGGGTACGGAGTACTCTGGACCCGAGGCCGCGTTTGCCACACTGCTGGAAGGCCAGACCATGATTATCTGTGAGCGGGAAAAATCTGACCAGGCTGCCCTGGCCAGGGCAGAGAAACTGTGCCATACCCTGGGCATGCACTTAAGGTATATGCCCGCAGCCGAGCATGATCTGCATTTTGCGTACGTATCCCACCTGAGCCACATCAGTTCTTTCGCGCTTGGGCTCACGGTGCTGGATAAAGAGAAGAACGAGAAAAACATTTTTGATATGGCGGGCAGCGGTTTTTCCTCCACCGTGCGCCTTGCCAAAAGCTCACCCCAGATGTGGGGGCCTATCTTCAGTCAGAACCGGGAGAATGTGTCAGAGGCTCTGGCAGGGTACATCGCGCAACTGCAGCAGTTTAAAGACGCCATCGACGCGCAGGATGAAGAGCAGGCAAAAGCCCTGATGGAAAAGGCCAACGACATCAGAAGGATACTGGGCTAGGGCCCTCGCCGCGCGCTCATTTCACATCCTTCTCCCCCATGCCGTATCGAAATCTAGTATTCGTCGTATATTTGTAGCTACAAACATTGTAGAACCTAAACATAAACTTATGGAATCATTAGCAGGGAAAGTAGCCCTTGTAACGGGCGCGGGCAAAGGCATTGGCCGTGCCGTGGCGGTGGCACTGGCTAAGGAGGGCGTACATGTGGGCTTGCTTGCCCGCACGGAAAGTCAGTTACAGGAAGTGGCACAGGAAATTACAGCGCTCGGCGTAAAAGCAGCCATTGCAACCGCTGATGTGGCTAATATAGAGGAAGTAAACCAGGCGGCGTCACGTATAAAAGAGCAACTTGGCCCGATCGATATCCTCATCAACAACGCCGGTACCGGCTCTTTCGGGAAATTCCTGGAGTTGGAACCTGAAGCGTGGGAAAATATAATCAAGGTGAACCTGATGGGCGTTTATTATACCACCCGCGCCGTCTTGCCCGATATGATTTCGCGTGCCACCGGCGATATCATCAACATATCCTCCACAGCCGGGCAGCGCGGCGCGGCTGTTACGAGCGCCTATAGTGCGTCAAAGTTTGCCGTGATGGGCCTTACGGAGTCTTTGATGCAGGAGGTGCGCAAGCACAACATCCGGGTGAGCGCCCTAACCCCCAGCACTGTCGTGACGGAGCTGGCCCACAACAACAACCTGATCGGTAGCGATGAGGAACGGGTGATGCACCCCGAGGACCTGGCCGAGTTTATGATTGCCCAGCTAAAACTCAATCGCCGGGTTTTCGTGAAGGAAGCCGGGTTATGGTCTACAAACCCAGCCTGATAGTGAAAAGTCCAAACCAAGTGTTTGGGCTTTTCTTTTTTCGACCCGATGCCTATTATTGCTCTTCATACCTATAACTTTATTTTTGTGCATTCGTACGTAAGGCTGAAGTGCTTTTCTGCGCTATTCCTTCCGACAAGTCTAAGTTGAATTCCCTCTCTTTCAGATTTTATACTACAAAGCCTTTTAAATAAGACAACACGCATCAGAATGCTTTGTCAAAACACCAAATCGTTACGTATCAGGGCAAGTATGCAGAAATGCCGCGTGTGTAGCGTCAATGGCTAAACATTTCAGGCACGGAAACGCTTGTAGCAGGAATACCTTAAAAGCACACAAACAAACTTAGTAACCACCAAACTTGATTTCACTTATGGCACATACAGTAGTAGGAGTTTTTGATAGCTCCAAAGAAGCGCAAACAGCCGTGCAGCATCTCATCAACAGTGGCTTTGCCGAGGATTATATCGACGTGACGCTCCAATCAGCGGACGACGAGCTGGAGTTTGACGATGCGATGCGCGAGGACAGCATCGGCAATTTTTTTCGCTCACTTTTTGGCAGCGAAAAACGCTCGAAAGAGTACTCAGACTATGCCCGTTCCGGCTCTATCGTGACGGTGCATACCCTGAACACCCCTGACGCCGAGAAAGCAGCCGATATCCTGGACGAGTACGGTGCCGTGAACCTGGACGAGCGCACCCGCAGACACGAAAATGCTGTTTCGAACGCAAATCCCGTTTCTGATAAAGAGAAAGCCCCACAGCCTGTTGCCCAGACAGAAGACGTGCTCGCCAAAACTAAACGCGAGGTTCGGGCAGAAAAGGTGCGCAATCGGAGCCGTATTATAGCGCGTGCCGTGGAAGAGCGCCTGCGCCTCCGCGAAGTGCGTGTGCACGCGGATCATGCCCGTGTAGACAGGATCGCAACCGAAGCCAAGGAAAACATCAACCAGGAAGCCGGCCTGTAAAAGGGTTGGTTTGCATCAGGGAAAGATTCATTAAAAAGGCGAAGGCGCATGAGCACCTTCGCCTTTCTGTTTCCTTCACAAACCGTTTACCAGTTTTTATACTATTATCGACTGGATTTAGCGTATTGAAGTATTTTCGTGCAATGTATATTACCTTCTGTTACGCCATGCCCTCTTTTGTCCCCCTTTGAAGGGGGTTAGGGGGATGACACTTCCTGCCCCCTTCAAAGGGGGACTTTTACGAACTTCACGACTCTCCTGCGTAACTTCAAATTTGACTGTGCAAATTCTAATTGATAGTAGTATTAAGTAGTCTGACGGTCGCTGTGGCCCAAGGGCCTGTCCGGGGCTATACGGTCACGGACAAGCTGCTTTAGCTCCTTGGATTCCGGGAACCGACCTGCCTCTTTTCTGGAGTAAATCAACGCATCGTTCAGGCGCACGTCGAACACGCCGCCTGTGCCCGGTACCAGGGCCACCTCTCCTATTTCAGTTTCGAAAGTAGTTAGCAGCTCCTGGGCCATCCAGGCTGCTCGCATCAGCCAGCGGCATTGGGTACAGTAATTTATTTCGATGCGTGGTTTTGCCATATATGTTTCAGATGTATGTCCGAAGACTGCGGTTTGTGGTATAGGATAAGTGCTTTTTGAGGTGCTTAGTTGGCGCCAACCGTAGTTACCTTGCCCGACCTGCCGGTACCATCAAAAACCTTAAAGTTGACAGTGCCTTTGGCAGCGATGGGGCCTGTATATTGCTTACTTTGCGTTGTGGGCTCAGTCCCATCCGTGGTATACCGTATCGTTAGGCCGGGCAGCTGCACGTTTGCCACTATTTTCCCGTTCTCAGTTTTTGCCCCGGCCGTCGGGATGCGGTACTGGAAGCCCTTGCCGTAGTAGTTCAGGCGCGGGAGTTCGCGCTTGCCCAGCACGTTCACAAACGAAGACCAATCCCTGGCATAGGCTGCCTCACTTTTCGCCGCGTCTGTTTCTGTCGCCCAGGATGGGTCGGGTGCCCAGGCTCTTTCGGCCAGGCCAAGTAGTTTGGGCAGCAGCATATACTCCAGCCGCTCCGGGGTGGTGACGGTTTCGCTCCAGAGCGGTGCCTGCAAGCCCACAATGTTTTTCTTCCCTGCTTCTGTGAGACGCTCTTTTCCCGCAAAAGCAGAAGCTGAGATCGGCTTGTTCTCCGTGTCCACTTTCATATTCTTCATGTAGTCGAAGGGTATAAAATAAAATGGCTTGTCCAAATCCACGTATCCGCCCCAGTTCAGGCCCGGCTCCTCATAGGCTTTCTGGTAGGCCAGGTCCAGGTAGAGGTTCGTTACGTTGGTGAGCACGACTTTGTAGCCAGCGTTGGCCATCCGGTAAGCCAGATCTACGTTACTGCCCAGGTTGTTCCATACATCCACATGGAAGTTCTCGTTGGCAAAGTCGGGGTTGGCTATGTAGGCTGTTTTGCCATTTTGCTTTACCTTCCTCATCCCAATCTCCTCCCAGCCAGACAGGTATAGCTTTCGGGCTTTCAGCATGTCGTTTACTTTGCCGAAATAATAATACCAAAGGTCATCGGTGTTGTTCACTTTCGGGTTACTGGCCATCAGCTGCTGCACCGCCGGCGATTTCGTCCATACCCCCTGCGGCACTTCATCCCCGCCAAAGTGTACCGTTTGGATGGGCGCGCCTGCCTCCTTGTACATCGCCAGCATCTCGTCAACCACTTTTTCAAGGAAAGTATAGGTGGAAGGCAGCGCGACATCAATCACATTGTCGTTCCAGTTCTGCACCGAGCGGTAAACGGACTTGTCGTTCAGGTCGCGGAGGAGGTATTGGGTAGCCTCAGCTTTTTTTCCCTCGGCCATCAGCCGCGTATACCGGGCATCCATCGCCTTGATGGCGGCACGGGCATGGCCCGGCGTCTCGATCTCCGGGATTACGCGGATATGGCGGGCAGTGGCATATGCCAGTATCTCTATAAAATCGGCTTTTGAATAATAGCCGCTGCCACTTGAGGCATCGACCGTGGGCCCGGAACCGAGCGCAGACACTAGGTTTTGACTGTCGTCGAGGGTATGGCCGCGCTTGCTTCCCAGTTCGGTCAGCTCCGGCAGAGCGGGGATCTCCAGTCGCCAGCCTTCGTCGTCGTTGAGGTGGAAGTGCAGCACGTTCAGTTTATACAGCGCCATCAGGTCCAGCACTTTCAGCACCTGCTCCTTTTTCTGAAAGTTGCGGGCCACGTCCATCATGAAGGCTCGGTGCCCAAAGCGGGGCGCGTCCTGCACCTCAACGCCTGGGATAGTAAGCGCTTTTTGCGTGGTGGCCAGCGCAGCGGGTGGTATAAGCGACTTAACAGACTGTGTGCCATAAAACATACCCGCCGGGGTAGACGCCGAAATCAGGATGCCTTCGGAAGTCACCTGCAGCGTATACGCTTCCGGGCCAAGACCTGCCTTGTGCTGCAGCCGAATGGCCTTTCCGGAACCACTGGCCTGCACCGCCGGTTTGCGGCCGAACACCGTGCCCAGATACGCAGCGAGCAGATTTGCCACATTGCTATACCTATCATCGGCTACAAGGGGGACGTCGGCTGTGAGTGTGAAGGCGGCTCCGGTTTCGGTATACTGTGCCGGGCTCGGGAAAATCTTCGTCAACTGAGCTTCCGGGATGTCGGTGATGGTGCTGTTCTGGGCGTAAATTTCCTCGGCTTTAATCCAGCCCACGTCGTTGCGTGACGGCTTCAGATAGGTCACGTCTCCTACCGCCAACCCTTTCGTATTGTCTTCATCCCAAACAAAATAGAAACCGTCCGGCACCCGCGACTCATTGATCATCTGGCCCCCCGTCACGATGGCGATGGGCAGCGAGCTGCCAGGAGACAATCCTTTGAAGGAGGCGGCGGGCACCATGCGCAGCAGGTCGCCGTTAATGTGCTCCACTTTTACGGGGGCATTGGTCCCGTCAGGCTTAAGCGAGGGCGACGCATTAAAATACAGGCTCCAGCCCGTGGCGGGCAGCGTCTGCTGGCTCGTGTTTTTCAGCGTCAGGGTGGAGAGCGTCTGTGTCTTGCCCTGGTATTTTTCCTGCTTCACCTCCCATACCAGATCCAACTGATTGGGGTTCATTTTGGCCACATTACTTTGGCACCGGGAGACAACTTGCACCGAGAGCAAGCATAATAGGGTAACAAGAAACTTTTGAATCATGGAGAGCAGTTTTTGATGTTGCGTATAGTTTAGCTGGATATAGAAGCAATGTTGCAGCAAACTTTACACCCCAAAGGCGGTAAGCGCGAACAACAACTAAAGCTATACATTTTTGTGATGTATAAAAAGCAAAATCAATCGGATACCGCTGCTACGCCAGCAACCGGAATCCTAATATGCCGGCTTCGTGAAACGCCACGCACTGGTACTGTGCACTACTGATTAAAAATGGCTAACCTTTTGGTCTTGAATCCATATACCCCCTATATAACAATCTCCTCAACAAACTGTACGAAGACATGACGAACAAACATTTCCGCAAATCCCCGAACAGGCGCGAATTCATCAAAGGCGTGTCGCTGGCGCTTGGCACCACAGCCCTGGGCCTTCCGTTGCTATCTATGAGCAGTTGCCAACAAGGCTCTTCGGATGCAACCGTGCAACAAGAGCAGCGCGAAGGAGCCAACGGCTCGTCGCGAAAAAAACTGGGCGTGGCGCTGGTAGGCCTCGGGGGGTATAGCACCGGACAGTTGGCCCCTGCCCTGCAGGAAACCGAAAACTGCTACCTGGCCGGCATCGTAACGGGCACTCCCTCCAAGGCGGAGACCTGGAAACAGAAATACAACATCCCCGACCAGAATATCTACAATTACGAGAACTTCGACCAGATCAAAGACAACCCCGCTATTGACGTGGTGTATGTGGTACTGCCCAATGCGATGCACGCCGAGTATACCATCCGGGCAGCAAAGGCGGGCAAGCACGTGATCAGCGAGAAGCCGATGGCCACCTCGGTAGAGGACTGCCAGCGCATGATTGACGCCTGCAACGAGAACAACGTCACCCTTTCGATCGGCTACCGCCTGCATTACGAGCCCTACAACCAGCGCGTGATGGAACTGGGACAGCAAAAGGTCTTCGGGGCGGTGCGGAAAATTGAGTCGGGCAACAGCTTTGTGGTGGGCAACCCCGATATATGGCGACTGGACAAGGAACTGGCGGGCGGAGGCCCTTTGATGGACATGGGCATCTACTGCGTGCAGGGGGCGTGCTATACCACCGGCGAGAGCCCAGTGTCCATTACCGCGCGGTTCGGGAAGGTAACAAAGCCCGACTTTTTTGATGAGGTGGAAGAAACCATTTTCTGGCAGATGGAATTTCCGGGCGGGGCAATGGCAGACTGCCGCAGCAGTTACAACGCGAGTGAGAGCTACCTGAGCGGAGAAGCGGAAAATGGCTGGTGGAAACTGAACCCGGCCTATGCGTACGGCGGCCTGCAGGGCGAGACGAGCGAAGGCCGGATGGACTTCCCGCACGTGAATCAGCAGGCCCGGCAGCTGGACGGACAGGCGCAGAGCATCATGGAAAACAAGGCCTCCATCGTGCCCGGCGAAATGGGTATGCGCGACGTAAAGATTCTGATGGCTATTTACGAGGCAGCCAAATCAGGCCAGAAAGTGCCGCTCACCTGGTAAACCGGCCATACCTATAAACAGAAAGGACCGAAGCAATCGTTTCGGTCCTTTCTGTTTTTAGGCAATCTTAGATGGGGTTATTTCGCGGGATACCAGTCCCGGAGCCGCACCTCGATGTTTTTATACTTGTCGTTTACCATTTTCTTGAAAGCCGCCACGTTGCTCAACCCATTCTGGCCGCGGTAGTGGTAGGGGTAAATCACCTTGGGCTTAAAGTCAAGGGTTGTGCTGGCCGCCTGCTCCACATCCATGGTATAAGGAAGGTTCATCGACAGGAACGCCACGTCGATGTTTTTCAGGTTGCGCACTTCCGGCACTCCCTCGGTGTCGCCGGAGATGTACACGTTTTTATTGCCGAAACGCAACACATAGCCGTTGCCTCTGCCTTTGGTGTGCATGGCATCCGCACTCTCGGGCAGGTTATACATCGGCACAGCCGTGATGGGTATGCCCAGAGCAGTCGTGCTTTCGCCGTTGCCCAATATTTTCGTGTGGCTCTTGTGCTGCATGGGCAACTCGTTCGCCACCGCCTGGGGCACTATCATGGCTGCGGTTTCCGCTTGCAGCGCATCAAGGGTCTTCACGTCCATGTGGTCTCCGTGAATGTCCGTGATCAGGATCAGATCCGGCTTGGCCATCCCTTCGAAAGCCTCAGCGCCGCCAGTCGGGTCCACGTAGATGGTCTTTCCCTCCCACGTCAGGACGAGCGTCGCGTGCTGTATGGGCTGGATCGTCAGGTCGCCCTTGTTGGTTTTGATCTGGTCTGGTGCTGCGTTCTGGGCGCTTACCTGCATCACAGCCGCGGCGAAGAGTACCGTTAAAATCGATTTTAATTTCATAGTCCGTTTAGTTTGAGCTTAAGTAACAGCCGATTCTGGAATTGGTTTATATATAAATACAATCTCCTTTACGACAAAACCGCCTGTATTAACCCAAACTGCCTTGCTATACAGCCACCGGGGCTTTTATACCGGGGTGCGGGTCGTAGTTCAGCAGCTCGAAGTCCTCATACGTGAAATCGAAAATATCCTTCACGGCGGGGTTCAGCTTCATGGTGGGCAGCGGGCGGGGCTCGCGGGTGAGTTGCTTCTGTGCCTGATCCAGGTGGTTGAGGTATAGGTGCGTATCGCCGCCCGTCCAGATGAACTCGCCGGGCTCGAGGCCGGTAACCTGCGCCATCATCAGCACCAGCAGCGCATACGAGGCAATGTTAAACGGCACGCCCAGGAAAACGTCGGAGGAGCGCTGGTAGAGCTGGCACGAGAGCTTGCCTTCGGCCACATAAAACTGGTAGAACGCGTGGCACGGGGGCAGCTTCATATGCTCAATCTCGGCCACATTCCAGGCGCTCACGATGATGCGGCGGGAGTCGGGGTTGTGCTTGAGTTGGTTCACCACCTGCGTGATCTGGTCGATATGGCGGCCGTCGGGTGTGGGCCAGCTGCGCCACTGCGAGCCATACACAGGCCCAAGATCGCCCTGCTCATCTGCCCATTCGTCCCAGATCTTTACCCCGTTTTCTTTCAGGTATTTGATGTTGGTGTCGCCCTTCAAAAACCAGAGCAACTCGTGCAGGATAGACTTGAGGTGTACTTTTTTGGTGGTTACCAGCGGAAAACCCTCGGCCAGGTCGAAGCGCATCTGGTAGCCAAAAATACTTTTGGTGCCCGTGCCTGTTCTATCTTCTTTGGTCACCCCTTTGTCCAGGATGTGCTGCATCAACTCTAAATATTGTCTCATGGGTATGGGTTCTGCTTTTGATTGGTGTGCAGTGCCAAAGATAGCATGATTCGCGGAAAGCGAAAATCAGGGAATCTCTGGTTTTGCCGAAAAACTTGCCTTGGGCAAATCTCCCGATGCTAAAACAAAAAACTTTGGCTACAGTTGTATCTTTGCATGTTCCGGCAGGTTACCGGAGTTCCAACAGCCTATACCCTAGCCCCCTTGAACTACAGAAAACTCAGCCTCTTCCTCCTGCTACTGATCGGTTTGCTGACGGCTTGCAGCGTGTATTTTGCCTCCCGCCTCAGGTTCGATTATAACTTCGAGAACTTTTTCCCGAAAGGCGACCCGGACCTGGCGTATTTTCTGAGCTACCGCGACAAGTTCGGCAACGACAACGACTATCTTCTGATCGGCTTGGAGAACCAGGGAAGCCTTTTTGAGCAGCCGTTTCTGACGAAGGTAGACAGCCTGACCAGTTTTATGCAGCGGCAACCCCATGTCGAGGCCGTGCTCTCTCCCACTACTGTCAAAAGCCCCATTATCGAGCAGTTTGGCTATTTTGAGATCCCATACCTCCACGTGGCTGAGCCGGAGCGGTATGAACAGGACTCTGTGGCTATTTATACCTCCCGGGAACTGGTGGGCACGCTTTTCTCTGAGAATGCCCGTGCCGTCTCTATTTTTGTGCAGACCTCCGACAACCTGGGCAAGGAAGCCAGCGACACCCTGATGGCGGCCCTGAACGGCAAGCTGGCGCAGCTACAGTTACAGGAAAGCCACGTGGCCGGCAAGGCGCTGGCGCAGTCCGTCTTCGTGGACAAGATGAAGATTGAGCTGGCCATTTTCATGTCGGCCTCCATCCTGCTGGTTATCCTCTTTCTCTGGATCACGTTCCGGACGGCCTGGGGCGTGCTGGTGCCGCTGGTGGTGGTACTGCTCTCGGTGCTATGGGCCATGGGCGTAATGGGCCTCTTCAACAAACCCATCGATGTGATGACCATGCTGCTGCCGACCATCCTGTTTGTGGTGGGCATGTCGGATGTGATCCATATACTCTCGCGCTACATAACGGAGCTCGGGAATGGGATGGAAAAGCTGCCCGCCCTTAAAATCACGGTGAAGGAAGTGGGTATGGCCACCTTCCTCACCTCGCTCACCACTTCCATCGGCTTTCTCACCCTGCTTACCACGGCTATTGTGCCCATCCGCAACTTTGGGCTGTACACCGCCATTGCCATCGGTCTGGCCTACGTGCTGGCCTTCACGCTGTTGCCGGCCATCCTCATACTCATCAAAAAGCCAAATCCGGTGCGGGCGCGGCGTGTGGATTTTTCGTGGCCGATCTTGCTGGGGCGCATGCTCCGCTTTGTGCTGCAACACCCGAAAGAGATACTGGTCAGCAGTTTTGCCATTATCGTCATCAGCCTGGCAGGTATAAGTCAGATAAAAGTGGATACCACGCTGCTGGAGGATTTGGGGGATGACGATCCCATACTGCAGGATTTCCGCTATTTCGAGGACAACTTCTCGGGGGTGCGCGCCTTTGAGATGCACCTGATTGCCGCCAAGGGCCATAGCATGTATGACTTGGAGGTGCTGCATGAAGTGGAGAAGCTGGAGCGCTACCTCACCCATACCTATGGGCTCAATTTCATCACCTCTCCCGCCTCTGTGGTGAAAACAATTAACCGCGCCCAGAACGGCGGCCTGGACGACTACTTTAAACTGCCCGAAAGCAAGCGCGGGCTGCAGCAGGTGAAGCAGCGCCTGCAGGCTTTCCGGAACCGCAGCGAGTTGCGCAGCCTCGTGACGGCTGATGCCGCCGAAGGAAGGCTGACCGGGAAAATGAAGGACATCGGCAGCGCGGCCGCTACCGTGCAAAACGACTCGCTGCGCAGCTATATCCGCCAGCACATCAACCCGGACTTTCTGCACACCCGCCTCACGGGCAGCTCTATCCTGCTCGATAAAAATAACGCCTACGTCACCAAAAACATGATGCAGGGCCTCCTGATTGCCTTTGGTGTCATTGCCCTGATTGTGGGGCTGGTTTTCCGATCGTTGCGGATGGTGGTTATCTCGCTCATACCCAACGTTATCCCGCTGCTGATGATCGGGGGGCTGATGGGGTTTATGGGCGTCAACATGACTGTGTCCATATCCATCATCTTCACCATCGCTTTTGGCATCGCCGTGGACGACACCATCCACTTCCTCAGCAAACTGAAACTGGAGCTGCTGGCCGGAAAGTCGTTGCCCTATGCCGTAAAGCGCACGTTCATCTCCGCCGGTAAGGCGATCATCATCACCTCCTGCATCCTGGTGGCGGGTTTCCTTACGCTGGTGCTCTCTACCTTCGACGCCACCTTTTATGTGGGGCTTTTCGTGAGCCTGACGCTGCTCTTTGCCGTGGTGGCCGACTTATACCTGTTGCCTGTGCTCATTCTGCTGTTTTATAAGCACCCGCGAAAATAAATTGAGGCCTTTTCCTTTAGGTTGGCCATATTTGCAGTTGAATTGTGAGCAAAGAAAAGGAGTGATGATGATGAAGAAACTATTGGCCCTGGCCGTGTGCTGCCTCTGGTTTGTAGGTGTGCGGGCCCAGGAACAGGACAAGCTGACGAATTTGATGAACGAGCGGGAGCAGCTTGTGATGGAATACCAGTTCTACAGCCAGCAGAACAGCAATTTCTGGGGCAAGAAATCCAAGGCTGATCTGCTGAGTATCATCGAGACGCTCAAAAAGATCATTAACAAGGACTCGGAGCTAATCTCGGCCATTAAAGTGGCCAGCATCAAGAAAGTAGCGGAGAGCACCGTTGAGAACCAACGCGAAGGCAAAATAACGGTGGAGGACCAGCGGATCGTCAGTGCCCGAATCGCCGACCTGCAGAGCCAGCTGAAAATGCTGCACGCGAACATAAAGAAGCGCGAGCGCACCATCAAAGACCTGGAGGTGCAACTGAGCGAGACCGCCGACCTGCGGTATGGCAAAGACAAAGTGATTACGGTGCTGGCTGTAGCCGCATTTATCCTATTGCTCTATGCCATATACCTGCAGGTAAGGTTAAACAGCGCCTCCAAAAAGGTGCGCAAAAAGAGAGTGCCCAAATCCTAGAGAAGTACCCCTGGCGCGGGCTATGGTATGGGCGGTGCTTGGGCACAGGAATTTTAGTAGGACTGATGCTGTTACAAGGACGTCACGGCGATGGGCTGAACCACAGGATGGCAGCTTTTATACTGCCAGAAACAAAACGATATACCCCGGAAGGCTGTCGCAATTTTGCCAGCCTTTCTTTTTTTGAGATACATGAGCGAGATACTTTATGAGCTGAGGCAGGTACAGGAGCTGCTGAAGATTGAACAGGAAGAAGACAGGCAGCAATACAAAATCAAGAGCCTGAAGAGCACCATCACGGAGCGAAAGGCCATGGGGTTCTGCTGGTACCCCGTCACGATAGTGAAGGAGGAAATCGGTTTCGGAAACAAGATTGTGCTGGAGCTGGAGCGGACAAAAGACCGGGACCAGCTGCACATGTTCCAGACGGGCAAGGCCGCCGCCCTGTTCAGCAATAACGGCGAGCGCCAGAACCTGAGCGGTGTGATCGTGGGGCTGCGCCGGAACAAAGTGCTGCTCGCCACCAACAAAGAGGATCTCCCCGAGTGGATAGACGATGGCCGCCTCGGCATCGACCTCACCTTTGACGAGATGAGTTACCGCGAGATGGAGATCGCGATGAAAAAGACCCTTGACGCCCACAAGACGCGCCTGGCTGAGCTTCGCGATATCCTGCTGGGCGACGTTCCAGCCGCGTTCACTTCGGAGGCAATGGACAACATCCCGCTGCTGAACCCATCGCAGAATGAGGCGGTGCGCAAAATCGTGCAGGCAAAGGACGTGGCCATCATACACGGCCCTCCGGGCACGGGCAAAACCACCACGCTGGTACAGGCCATACTCAAATCGCTGGAGACTCAGCGCCGCCTCCTGGTCACCGCTCCGTCTAACACCGCCGTGGATCTGCTGACAGAGAAACTGGCCACGGCTGGGGTAAACGTGATCCGGATCGGAAACCCCTCCCGGGTGTCGGATGTGCTGCTCGACCATACCCTGGATGCCCAGATCATGGCGCACCGCTCCTACAAAAGCCTGAAGGACTACCGCAAGACAGCCGATGAGTACAAACGCATGGCCTTTCAGCACAAGCGAAATTTCGGGCATGAGGAGCGCGCCCAGCGGCAGTTTTTCAAATCCGAAAGCAAGCGCCTGCTCGACGAGGCAGACCGTGTGGAGGAGTACATCACCGATGATCTGTTGAACCATGTACAGGTCATTACCTGCACGCTGGTGGGGGCAGCCAACAAAGCAATCCGCCATCTTGAGTACGACACGGTGTTCATCGATGAGGCGGCGCAGGCCCTGGAGCCCGCCTGCTGGATCCCGATCAGCAGGGCTAAGCGCGTGGTGCTGGCCGGAGACCACTGCCAGCTCCCCCCCACCGTCAAGTCTTTTGAGGCGGAGAAAGGTGGCCTGGGCAAAACACTTTTTGAGAAGTGCATTGAGCGGCAACCTGACGTGGCTGTGATGCTGAAAACCCAGTATCGCATGCACCACCACATCATGGCCTTCTCGAACCAGCAGTTTTATCAGGGAGCATTGGAGGCGCACCCGAGTGTGCACGACCACGACCTGCACCAGTTTGACGCGCAGTTTGCCCCTGGCCTGGCCGTGGAGTTTGTAGACACGGCTGGCTGCGGCTACAATGAAGTGGAAAGCCCGGAAAGCTCCAGCTCTGCCAACCCCGACGAAGCCAACCTGCTGCTGAATCACCTGGCCCTGCTGCTGCGCGACTATAGCCCCACCGACGCGGATGCCGAGCCGCTGCGCATCGGAGTGATTGCCCCTTACCGCGCCCAGATCAATTACCTGCAGGACCGTGTGGAGCACATGCCGCAGTTGCACGAGCTAAAGCTGAAGCGGCAGCTCTCCATCGGCACCGTCGACAGTTTTCAGGGGCAGGAGCGCGATGTGATCTACATCAGCATGACGCGCAGCAACGAGAAAGGCGAAATCGGCTTCCTTTCTGACATCCGGCGCATGAACGTGGCCATGACACGGGCCAAGAAGAAGCTCGTGATTGTGGGCGACAGCGCCACACTCAGCCAGCACCCTTACTATGCTGATTTTCTTGCGTATGTAGAAAGCATCAATGCCTACCGCAGCGCCTGGGAGCTTACCGAGTGTATGCCTTAAGCTGGCGGAACGGGTATATGTTGTGCTGCCACGCCCAATTTATACCCGTTCTCCTCTGATTTTCGGCGCAGAAACCGTAACTTTAACTTATTCACATTTATAAACCTCTGAAAAATAAAACATGAAAATTGATAAAGACAAAGTGGTGACGCTTACCTACGAACTGCGCATACTGGATGAGAGCGGGGAGCAAAGCCTGATAGAAACAGCCAACGAAGAGCAGCCCATGGTCTTTATATATGGCATGAGCGGCCTGCCCGAGCAGTTTGAAGACAACCTCGGCACGCTAAACTCTGGCGACAACTTTGATTTTAAGCTGAACACCGAAGACGGGTATGGCGAATACAACGCGGAAGCTGTCGTGGATTTGCCGAAAAATGTGTTTGAGGTGGAGGGCTCAGTTCCGGACAACATGCTGGAGGAAGGAAATTACATCCCGATGGCCGACAGCGAAGGCAACCAACTGCAGGGCCGCGTGGTGGAAGTGACAGAAGACACGGTAAAGATGGACTTTAACCATCCCCTGGCAGGCAAAGAGCTTTTCTTTAAAGGCAAAGTAGAAAACGTGCGCGAGGCTACGCAGGAAGAGCTGGACCACGGCCATGTGCACGGCGAAGGCGGTCACCAGCACTAATTCAAACTAAAATCTTTTCAAAAAGGAGCAGCTCGAAAGCTGCTCCTTTTTTATTGTTCTATAATGAGATGGGGTATCGGTATGGCATACTATAATTCCTCCTTTGCCCGCGCGACATACTCCACCAGATCCGGAAAGAAGGCTTCGAACTCCGCCAGATAGGCCGCATAGTTCATTTGCAGTTCCTCCGCAGCCGTCTCCATACCTGAGGCAAACGCGGCTCTCCGGCTCATCCCGGTCAGCGCCTGCCCGATGCCGTCTATCGCTGCGTAAGACAACAGCCAGTTGTGCTGCCGCATGTGCGGGAAGAACTGCTGAACACGGAATGGAAGCTGGTCGAACCGGGTGCCGATGAGGTAGTATACCTGCTGCACAAAGGCTGGAAGCTCAAGGCCTGTGTACACATTGAAGTTGGCAGCCAGAAAATGGTCGTAATACATATCGGCCACCACCGGGGCAAACTTGCGGTACTTCGGGCGTAGCCGCGCCTTCGTCTCTGCCACCACGGGGTGGGTGTCGGTATAGCTGTCGATGAGGCGGTGCAGCCGGATACCTTTGGCAATGCCGGGGGTATAGCGTTCTGCCTGCTTGCCCTTCACCGCATCGGCTATAAAGTTGCCCAGCATCAGCTCCTCCTCTTCACCCGACAAAAAAATATGTGCTAAATAATTCAAATCCGAAAGAGTTAGTTAAACGGTTGCCTGAGTGGCTTGCGCAGCACGCGTATATGGTATGAATATGCAGCCATTTCTCACTTCATCTGACAGTTACAGCAGATCCGGTATGGCTACACCTGCTACATGCATGCTGTAGTGGCAAGTAGCCTAAACAGGTTGCAGCACCATTTGTTTTTAGGTATGATTTACGCGGATCTTAGCCGCATGACCGTATAAACCCTGGGGCACCCGCCCCCGTAACTTAAAGCTGAACTGAATTTATAAAGCTATGCATAACGACGCAAACAGAAAAGAAAACCTTGAGAAGCTGTTCGACCTGATAAAGGATATTAAAGTGGCCATGCTAACCACCATGGACGATGACGACTGCCTCCGAAGCCGCCCGATGCGTGCCATGGAGGTAAATCCTGATGGCGTAATCTGGTTTTTTACAGGGTATGAATCACATAAATCCCACGAAATCCGCCACGACTCCCACGTTAACCTGAGCTACTCCAAGCCCAGCGATGAACTTTACGTATCCGTATCGGGTAAAGCGCAGGTACTGCGCGACCAGCAGAAGATTGACGAGCTCTGGAATCCTGCCATGACCACCTGGTTCCCGGATGGCAAAAAAGACCCGAACATCGGCCTGATAAAAGTGACGATTGACAAGGCAGAGTATTGGGACGCTCCTAACAGCGCTGTCATTCACCTGTATGGCATGGTAAAAGCCGCTCTGACAGGCGAGCGCCCGGATGCCGGGGAGAATGAGAAAATCAATCTCTAAATCGATCATAAAATTAGCGATGGTTTATACCATATCTTAAAACTGCACCAGTTAAACACTTCCGTTTGGCTGGTGTTTTTTTATGAGTGCTTGTTTAAATTTCGCTTTCAAAAGATGAATTTTAAACAGACGCTTAACACTACTCTCGACCCACTTAATTACCAGAAGTAGCGTTTGTTTTTATATGACTAGAAACAGTTTTTATCCCTCATTTCTAATTCTTAATTTCTAATTCTTAATTTCTAATTTTTAATTTGGCAAAATTGGCAAAGCACTCCCTTTATACCCCTTTCCCTTGGCACTGATTTCTCCAGATTCCGCTCCCCGGCTCACTACGCTCACACTCTTTGGCCTTCGCAAAGGCACTGTGCGATGGGGCCTGGCGCAGATGGGTACCGCCAAACCAAAACTGGATCGCGTGCCCGGACTGCTTTTCCATAAGCTGCTCGGCAGTGGACAGGGCAAGAGTTTCAGCCTGCAACCGAATTTCGGACGGTATGGCCTGCTCTGCACCTGGGACACCGAAGCCGCAGCCGATGCCTTTTTGGAACAGTCCGAACTAATGGACGCATACCGGCAGCATTCAGACGAGATGTGGACGGTAAAGCTCTTGCCCTATCAGTCGCATGGCCAATGGGATGCGCAGGAGCCCTTCGCTCCCACGCTCACTGAAAGATATAATCTGGGTCCGGTGGCGGTCCTCACGCGGGCAAGTGTTAACTGGCAACGCCTTCCGGCGTTTTGCCGTTTCGGGCTGCGCACCAGCAAGTCGTTGGAGGCTGCCGAGGGGCTTTATTGTTCTATCGGTCTGGGAGAGTTGCCGTTTATACGGCAGGCTACCTTCAGTGTGTGGGAGTCGGTGGAGGCAATGAAGCGCTTTGCCTATCAGAACCCGCAGCACCAGGAGGTCATGCGCCGGACGCGGGCAGAGAACTGGTATAGCGAAGAGCTCTTTGCCCGCTTCAAGCCAATTGCTTCCGCTGGCACCTGGAACGGGAAAGACCCATTGGCAGGAGCGCTGCAAACTATTTCTTGAATCCGTTTTTAGACCTTGTCATGAGATCCTCCAGCAAGTCCACCTGGATTTGCTGGATTTCGAGCAGGCGCTGGTTTTGGTGCACAATCAGATGGTCTATTTTTTCGTGTAGCATTCTTATCTCCAGCTCCGCCTTCAGGTTTATTTTGTAATCATGCTCCGAGCGTTGCCGGTCTTTGCCCTCCTGCCGGTTCTGGCTCATCATGATAATGGGTGCCTGTATGGCAGCCAGGCACGACAGGATGAGGTTGAGCAGGATAAAGGGGTATGGGTCGAATGCCTCCGCAGCCAGCAGGTAAATGTTCACCGCCATCCAGAGCAGCAAAAAGGAGAAAAAGATGATGATGAACCGCCAGCTGCCGCCAAAGGTCGCAATGCCGTCGGCCATGCGGTTCCCTAATGTCAGGTTTTCGCTTAGCTCCTCCTCTATGTTTGTGGTCAGGAGTTCCTGCTGGTGAATGCTTTCGATCACCTCCTCCTCCACCGATGTCAGCTCGCCGACCTCGCGCAAAAGCAGCTGCTCCAGATATTTTTTTCGGTATACCGCCAGTTGCTCCAAACTGATGTAGTCAGTCTCCGCAAACTCCGGGTGGTCTGCCCGGATCAGCTCAAATATATGCTTCCGGACACTGGAGCCCAGCGCAAGTTGCCGCATCGGATACAGCTTGTGCGTGATAAAACAGGTACCCATTTGTGCATGGTGCTTTCTCATAGTTGCCTCCCTAAAATCCTTTAGAAATATAAGCAGAACCAGCCAGTTTTACTGCACGTCAGGGTACGTGGCGATATGATTTTTCGGTATCAGGCAGCTGTACGCAGGCTACTGAGGGCCATTAAGTTTCAGGAGGGCCTGCTGCACGTGCGCCGCTATACCGTCGAAGGTACGGTAGCCGCGGCTAAGCAGGTGGATGCTGGTTCCGTTGAGCAGGTATAGGCTCGGGAAAGCGGTGGCCTGCAGATGCCGGGCGATCGTAAAGTCCTGTGCTGTCTTCTCCCGCATTTCCTGAGACGCGAACTTATCCAGAAACGCTGTCTCCTCCACGCCAAACTGCGAGGCGATCGCGGCCAGTACCCCCGGTTGCGTCACGTCCTGGTTCCTGGCGTAAAACGCTTGCTGAACCGCCTCCGCCATGTCCAGCTCTGCCTCCGGCTTCAGGTAGCGCATCGTTATCACGGCACGGCATGCCGGCTCGGTGTCATACACAAAGTCCTTGCGCTCGAAAAACGTGTAGTCAATCGGCTGACCTGAGATTTTCTCCACATCCTGCCAATGGTGCCGGATGCTCTCTTTCATCTTATCGTCCAGGGGCTGCTCTGTGCCAGGCCGCAAGCCGCCCAGCACCAGTTTAAACTGCATCGCGCCTGCTTGCTCTTGCGCGAGGCGCTTTATCACGGGGCTAAAGCCATAACACCAGGAGCACATGGGGTCCATGACATAAATCAGGTGCATCACATCCAGCAAATCGTGCTTTTTCTCCATCATCAAGTTCTATAATTTAAAAAAAATAAAGGGTGAACAGGTAGGGTATAAATGGGGATTCAAAGCTTACCTGGCAACTGTTGAACCAAACAATCAACAACAAACCACCAACAATTATTCAATTCTTAGTTATCTTAGCGGTCAAACTTAAAAAATTGAATTCAGATTTAGCCAATGTCAGAGTATAATTTCAGCCAGATTGAGAAAAAGTGGCAGCGCTACTGGGAGGATAACAAGACCTTTAAGGCAACCGCGAACAGCAGCAAGCCCAAGTACTACGCCATGGACATGTTCCCATACCCATCAGGCGCAGGCCTGCATGTGGGGCATCCGCTCGGCTATATCGCCTCTGACATTGTAAGCCGTTTCAAGCGCCTGAAGGGGTATAACGTGCTGCATCCGATGGGTTTCGATTCCTTCGGACTGCCAGCGGAGCAGTATGCCATCCAGACGGGGCAGCACCCGGCCATCACCACCGAAGAGAACATCAAGCGGTATGTGGAGCAGCTGAAGAACCTGGGTTTCTCTTTCGACTGGGAACTGGAGGTACGCACCTCTGACTCTGGCTACTACAAATGGACGCAGTGGATCTTCATGCAGCTGTTCAACAGCTACTACGACCTTGCACAAGACAAAGCGGCGCCCATCGCTGATTTGGTTGAGCTGTTCGCCACGCAGGGCAATACCCAGGAGCAGGCCGCCTGCGACGAGGAAACCCCTGTTTTCACTGCCGAAGCATGGCAGCAGATGGATGACAAGCAGCAGTCTGAGATGCTGTTGAAGTACCGTTTAACCTATGTGGCGGACGCGGTGGTGAACTGGTGCCCGGCACTCGGCACGGTGCTGGCCAACGACGAGGTGAAAGACGGCGTTTCAGAACGCGGCGGTTACCCCGTGGAGCGCAAACTGATGCGCCAGTGGATGATGCGCATCACGGCCTATGCCGAACGCCTGCTGCAGGGCCTGGACACCATTGACTGGCCCGAGCCGATCAAAGAGATGCAACGCAACTGGATCGGGAAGTCGGTCGGTGCGGAGATGTCCTTCGCTGTGGAGCATATAGCCGAGAAGATCAAAGTGTTTACCACCCGCGTGGATACCGTGTATGGCGTCACGTTTCTGGTGCTGGCCCCGGAGCATGAACTGGTGGAAAAAATCACCACCGTGGAGCAGCGTGATGCCGTGAACGAATACGTGGCGGTAGCCAAAAACCGCTCGGAGCGGGAGCGCATGACCGATGTGCGCACCGTGTCCGGGGCGTTTACGGGAGCATATGCCATCAACCCGTTCAACAACGAGAAGATACCGGTATACATCGCCGACTATGTGCTGGCGGGTTACGGAACGGGTGCGGTAATGGCTGTGCCGTCCGGCGACCAGCGCGACTGGAACTTTGCCACGCACTTCGGCCTGCCGATCATACCTATCCTGGATGCGCAAAAAGACGCTGACACACAGGCCGACGCAACCAAAGAAGGACATTACATTAACTCGGATATCATCAACGGTCTGACTTACGCAGAGGCGCTTCCCGTGCTGGTAAAGTTTCTGGAGGAGAACAGCATCGGAAAAGCCAGAGTCAACTTCCGGATGCGCGATGCCGTGTTCAGCCGCCAGCGCTATTGGGGCGAGCCTGTGCCAGTATACTTCAAAGACGGTATACCGCATCTGATTAAAGAAAGTGAATTACCGCTGGAGTTGCCGAAGATTGACGCTTACCTGCCCACCGAGACCGGCGAACCGCCACTTGGCCGCGCCGTGGACTGGAAGTATGAGGAGCAGTATAACTATGAGCTGAGCACCATGCCGGGCTGGGCTGGCTCCAGCTGGTACTGGTACCGCTACATGGACCCGCAGAACGACGAGGCTTTCGCCAGCGAAGAAGCCATCACTTACTGGCGCGATGTGGATTTATATATCGGCGGCTCGGAACATGCCACAGGGCACCTCCTCTACTCCCGCTTCTGGAACAAGTTTCTGTTCGATATGGGCCTCGTGGTGGAGGAAGAGCCGTTCAAAAAGCTCATTAACCAGGGTATGATTCAGGGCCGATCCAACTTCGTGTATAGACTGAAATCTTCTGATAAGTCGGCTCCAATTTTTTATTCTCTAAATAAAGCGCGAGAAAAGGCTAAAGCTTTATCAAATCCTTTAGGTGCTGTGTCTCAATTAAATAATGATGCTTCTAATTTAGTCACAGAAGGAAAATTTTCAATTGATCTTTTGCAGGAGCATTTTACACCTCTGCACGTGGATGTGAACATCGTGGAAAACGACGTCCTCAACCTCGATGCCTTCCAGAAATGGCGTCCGGAGTATGCCACTGCGGAATTTGTGTTAGAGGATGGCAAATACGTTTGCGGCGTGGAGATCGAGAAGATGTCGAAGTCGAAGTACAACGTGGTGAGCCCCGACGACATTGTGGAACGTCAGGGAGCCGACACGCTGCGCATGTATGAGATGTTTCTGGGTCCGCTGGAGCAGTTCAAACCCTGGAACACAAACGGCATGGACGGCGTGCTCAAGTTCCTGAAGCGCTTCTGGAAACTTTTCCACGACAACGACGGCAAATTCGCCGTGTCGGACGAGGCACCGACGGCTGCGGAACTGAAGTCGCTGCACAAAACCATCCGGAAGGTGGAGGAAGACGTGGAGCGTTTCTCGTTCAACACTTCTGTCTCTACGTTTATGATCTGCGTAAATGAACTGACGCAGCTGAAATGTAACAAGCGCGCCATACTGGAGCCGCTCACCATTGTGCTTTCCCCTTACGCACCACACCTGGCCGAGGAACTGTGGCAGCAGTTGGGCCATAGCGAGAGCATCAGCCATGCATCGTATCCGGAGTGGAATGAGGCATACCTGGTGGAGAACACGTTTGAGTACCCGGTGTCGGTAAACGGAAAGATGCGCCATAAGATGAACTTTGCACTGGATATGCCCCGCGAAGAAATAGAGAAAGCGGTATTGGCCGACGAGCAGCTTGCCCGGTTTTTAGATGGCAAAGCGCCAAAGAAAATCATCATCGTGCCGAATAAAATCATCAACGTTGTGGTATAACATACCCCACAACAAATACAGAAGCCGCCGGATCCTATACGTCCGGCGGCTTCTGTTTTTATACTATACCTCTACTAATACCATTATCGAATGGATTTAGCGTATTTAAGTTTTTTCGTACTGTGTTTATTACCTGCTGTTACGCATACCTTTTTTTTGTCCCCCTTTGAAGGGGGTTAGAGGGATGACACTCCCTGCAGGCAATCTACTGTGAAACATTTTGAATCAGTTTCTCATCAAGCAAGAGCAGGAGAGGTACTTCCGGCGACCTCTCATCCCCCCTGCCCCCTTCAAAGGGGGACTTTTACGAACTGCGAGGCTCTCTTGCGTTACGTCAAATTTGACTGTGCAAATTCTAATTAATAATGGTATTAAAAAGGTGCAGCCAGAAGTATACCTCTGGCTGCACCTTTTTAATTTTTGGGTGATTAGAAATCCTGGCTATTGCGCTCAGATATCCTCGGATGAACTTACCGGCTGGTCTACTCTATTTTGCACGGAGAGCCTTACTTTATGTAGTAAGTCAACCAGTTGCAAGGCTTCTTCTTCGCTTAGGTCCTGCAGCATAGCATCCAACTCGTGCATGTGTGTGTCAATCTCGGCCAGCAGTTTCTGGGCTTCGTCGGAGATAACAATGTTCACCAGCCGTTTGTCAACGGGGTTTTGGTTTACTACCACAAATCCTTTGCCTGCCAGCCTGCTTACCAACCGGGAGGCGTCCGACATTTTGTCCAGCATTTTCTCGCGCAGAAAAGATGTGGACACTGGCTTTGGATGTTGTTCTCGCAGAATGCGCAGGGCGTTGTATTGTTGGGTGGTCAGGCCAAATTTCTTGAAATAATTTTCGTAACCATTCGAAAGGAAGCCATACGTGTATAAGATGCTTATACTCGCCCTTTGCCTCTCGTTCCGAAAAGATGAAATACCAATTTCATTCTCTAGAGTCATAACGCTGATAGATGAGTTTACCAATTATACCAAAAAATATGGAGTAATTCATCAAAACAGGCAGGAAATCAGAAATTACAGGTCAGATATTCCGTTTAAAATGCTGAAATCTTCAGTTTTCAGCGGGACGCTGCGTCAAAATCTAAAGCAGAAAGAGATGCCGCAAATACGTGGAAGCACTGTTTAGCGTGGCAAAAAAACGACGCCTGTACACCTTGTTATAAGTTGAACCGGGTTAGAAATTAGATACCCAACTCTTGCTTCAGTTTTTTGGGAAGTTTCGTGGCCACCAAATGATACGAAGCATCCACCCACTCCTGAAGTAGCCCATCCGGCAGGCCGGATGCAGGCAAAATGGTGTTCCAGTGCGCTTTGTTCATATGATAGCCCGGCTTTACCTGCGTGTAGGTTTCGCGCAATTCCACTGCCTGCTCTGGGTCGCATTTCAAGGTGACGCCATTCGCGTAGTCTGCTATGCTGCAGAGGGCAAACATCTTCCCGCATACCTTAAACACAAGCGTGTCCTCACCGAAAGGCAAGTCTTCTGTGGCACCCGGCTTGGCCAGGCAATGCGCTCTAAAGGCCTCTATATCCATCTAAAGAAAGGTTACCAGTGCTTGATGATAAAATAAACGGCTCCTGCCAAAAACATGAGGATCGAAATCTTATTGATCGTATGCATAGTGCGCAAGTTAAAGTTTGTCTTGCGGTTAGGGTCTTTTTTGCGGAAGAAGTAGGTAAGCACCTCCGAGAAATTAAATAATCCTTTCATATCATTCCGTTTTAAGTGATAGCAATAGATGATAGCTGTAACAGTGGCCCAGCTTATGCTGCAACATGCTTGGGCAGTAAATAATTTATCAAAATCAGCTTAATTTAATTTCGCAAAGCTGCCCTTGTTGCGTCTTTTGACCAACAAGTTGTTGGTAAGAACACACAATAACGGCAGGCTACACAATGCTTTCGCTCCGTGTTTCGATTAGATGCGAAAGTCCTGATTTAAACAAAATCAGCTTATTTCACTGCAAATACTGCGTTTGTCTTCAGTAAAAAGGCAGTACTTGATACCAGTTTAATTACCAGAATTAGCATTTGTTTTTTATATGACTGGAAACGGCTTTTATACCTCATTTCTAATTCGGCGAAGCACTAAAGCTATTTATTCTTCAATCTGCATGGGCTCAATCCAGCGGGCGTCTTCGCGGATCAGTTCAATTAGCTCGTCTACGGCACGGTCTGCCGGCACGGCTTTCTTGATCACGGTCTGCCCGCGGTACAGCGCAATCTTGTTCACACCCACGCCCACGTAGCCATAGTCTGCATCGGCCATTTCGCCGGGCCCGTTTACGATGCAGCCCATGATTCCGATCTTCACCCCTTTCAGGTGGTCTGTTCGCTTCCGGATCATGGCGGTGGTTTCCTGCAAATCAAAGAGCGTGCGCCCGCAGCTTGGGCAACTGATATACTCCGTCTTGCTCATGCGCGTGCGGGCTGCCTGCAAAATGCCAAAACTCAGGCTGTTCAGTTTGTCAATCGTCTGTAGCCAGGCGCCTTTATCCTGATCAGCCAGCAGTTCGGTGCTCAGAAAAACGCCGTCTCCCAATCCGTCGATCAAAAGCCCACCCATGTCCGTTGCCGCATACAGCTGCACCTCGTCCTCTGTCAGCTGTGCATATTCTCTTTTGATGATGCAGGGCGTATTGATTCCATTATTCATCAGCCTGAAAAAGCACTTGCGCAACTCCGGCATGGCATGCTCATTCTGTGTCTGCAGCACTAACGTGACTGTGTTGTCGTTTCTCAGGCGCTCAAGCAATTCATTTGTAAGCTCGCTGATCGTGATTTCCACGAAGTTCAAGGAAGAGTTCAACTCAGGCGCAGTGAGATATTGGCTGGCAGTCAGCAACGGCACTCTGTTTGCGTGTCGCTCCTGAAGCTGCCAGGGCACGTAATTCACGATCTCCTTCAGGCCATTCGGCAACATAAACGTGATCGGGCGATCGCCGGTATAAATATAGTCGGCCCCCAGATCGTTCATGTTGAATTTATCGAGCAGCATGGAGTATAAATGGCCGACACATTTCAAGTCAGCATACTTTATGTCCTCCAACCGGCTCAGGTCAGCGATCACGCGTGGCACGTTTTGTCCTCCCAGGTTCTCTACTTCTGTCGTGGCACGGCGGTGGTACTGAAACGGGTTAATTGGCACCTCACAGATGGGTTTCATGGCTTGTGCTTTCTCGGCCCGGTGGGTATACCGGTCGATCAGGGCTTTGGCCACGGGAGCCTCTGCCTCAGGGGCTTCTGTAAGCGACACGCGCACAGTGTCGCCCAGGCCATCCTCCAACAGTGTGCCGATGCCCACAGCGGATTTGATGCGGCCGTCTTCTGCCTCTCCTGCCTCCGTCACGCCCAAATGCAGGGGGTATGGCTGCATGCCCTCTTCCTCCAGTTTCTGCACCAGCAGGCGGTAGGCTTGCACCATGACCTGGGTGTTGGAGGCCTTCATCGAAATCACGACCTCATAATATTCTTCGGCCTCACAGATGCGCAAAAACTCCAGCGCGCTCTCTACCATACCCAACGGAGTGTCGCCGTAGCGGCTCAGGATACGGTCAGACAGGGAGCCGTGGTTGGTACCGATACGCATGGCCGTTCCGTGTTCCTTGCAGATGCGCACCAGGGGCAGGAAGCGATCCCGGATTCGGTCCAGCTCAGCCTGATAAGAGGCATCGTCGTATATGATTTCCTGAAATTTCTTTTTGTCGGCATAGTTGCCCGGATTTACCCGCACCTTCTCTACAATCCGGGCGGCCACCTCCGCCGCGTTCGGCGTGAAATGGATATCCGCAATCAGGGGCACGCTATACCCTCTTTTTAGAAGTTCTTCCTTGATATTGCGCAGATTCTCAGCTTCCTTGATGCTTGGCGCCGTGATACGGATGTATTCACACCCCGCCTCGATCATGCGGATGCACTGCTCCACAGACCCAAGCGTGTCCATGGTGTCCACGGTGGTCATCGACTGCACCCGGATCGGGTAATCGCCGCCCATGGGTAAACCACCGATGTTGACCACATGCGTTTTGCGGCGCTGGTATGAGGTAAGGCTAGGGCAATAGGATTTGTTCATATATAAAATGTGCGCGACAGCTCTTGATTTTAACTAAAGTTGACCCTGCTTTGTTCAAAGCCAACGAACGTAAAATTAACATCTTTATTTGGTTGTCCTATAAAAGTATTGGTAGGTTATACATAGTGAAAGTATACCAAATAGTCCTTAGGGGCCTCTCGAGCTTTTTAGAGAAGGTGAGGATTTTCTTAACCGGGCGAACGCGTCGCTGACAGAGAATGGAGCAGAATCGCTCGGTATGACTACTCGTTTATGATAGTTGGGCCTGGCTGCAACTGAAGAGCTAATGTCTCTTTGATTTAGGTAACAAGCCGGCTTCGTGTCAGGTAAGTATTGTCACTGGCGTTCAGCACAAAAACAGGCACAGCGTATTTCTTGAAATTCTGCTGGTGCTGCATGTTTTTATCAAAGGTCAGCAGCACGTCAAAATCCTCAGCTATCATCAATTGCATTAGCTCTCCATTTTTCTTGCCGTTCCAGCCTTTGTCGCTTACAGTTAAGATTTCGTGTTCAGGAAAATCAAACTTAATCCGCTTTGGTAAATTCTCGTCAAGCAGCACGCTCATAAATCTTCTCGATGTCCTTGGAAGTCATGATCCTTTCTGCAATACTAAGAACGGCCACTGCCTGCTCTTTGCTTACGGACGGGAAGTCATCTAAGAAGTCAGCTAGTGAAATACCCTTCTCAAGGTGCATGAAAAGCGTATCGAGCGGAACACGAGTTCCTTTGAACACCGGCTTACCGCTTAGGACTTCCGGATCGATGGAGATGTAATCTTTGATATTCGCCATAGATGTTAAAATAAGTCTTTACCTTAAGATACGCGTTTACAGTGTTTTCTTTACGCCTTTGTTTACCCTGAAATCAGTAAAAATGCGTGATCAATCGGCGCTCCAGATATAGGAAGGAAAACGTTAGTTTTTTTACCTTTAAGAAAATAAACGAAGGATATATTAATCATTAAAAGATGATTAAAGTTTTACCATTAAATCAAAATGGATTATACAGAATTTTATACAACTGAAGATTCTAAGGAGCTTCTAACAACAATCATTAATTCAGACATAACTGTAAAATTTGGGCAATATAACAGTGGAACCGAAGTTGATAGAAGAATAGCTTTAGATAAAATTAGGAGATTTTTAAATTATGATGACAATGAAGCTCTGCTGTTATTACGAGGGATAAAAAAATCTAAATTAAGAGATAATTTGAATGCAAAATTGAATTCAAATGACAGTCTATATGATGGACTTTTTCTAGTTGGTGATAAAGCAAAAAATTTCCTTCACGAAAGTGGCAAGACTGGAAATCCATTGAAAAACATCAATATAAATAATACTAAAATTGCAAAATGGATATTCGATAACTACAGTGAATTGAACAGTGAATTAAATAATGCGCCAATAGATTTGACCTATTTTAAGAATGTAAATAACAAGAATATATTCTCAAAAACTCTTAAATTTAATAAGGATATTTTCGACTATTACTTTTATGGATTACAAACATATGAAAGCAATAGGTTAGTCAACTATGTTTCTACAACCTTATCTCCCCAAACAGCTTTGTGGAATGAGAAAAGTAATAAGTTAATTGTATTTCTTTGGCTCCCAAACACATACAACTTGTATATGAGTGTCAGCAAACTAGATGAGTACAAGGAAAAGATTACTAAGCTAAAACTTCCTGTTCTATCAAATAGTTTTCATCCTAAAGAAGAAGAGTTTAGCCTTAAAGGCTTTATACCACCACATTTTATCATTTGTGTTCATGATCTAGATGAGCAAGCTATCATTTTGAACCCAGCTTTACTTGTTGATAAAGATAATTGGATTGAAGATGGATTACATGTGGACCAGTCTGACTTTAGTGAATTCATCAAAACAACACATTATAAAAGATATTTACAGCTTATGCCTCAAAATATTTTTGAAGAAAAGTATCTCACTTGATAAGCGACTTTAAGTTAGTCAGTTCTCCAGCTATTAAGTTACATAAACGGCCGTTTACTTTACCGCAATAAAGTAATGACTCGTTCTGAAAAGTGTTGACCGATTTGTTGTTAAATCTTGGTCTATTTTACATGATGGTTTATGCAAGACAGGAGTTAGCTTTTCAACTTTAAAAATACCCTGAGTTGAGAGAAGAACATTACTTTTATACAGGACTACCTTTTATTTTAAACGGGACCAGACTCGATTTGCCAGAAACGAAACGGGGTATAAACTGGGCAAACCTGAGCAGAGAAGGAAAAACCCTGATATCCGGAAGCCATTTTATGGTGGGCGCGTACAAACAGGTATGATACACATGCAGCCATTTTTCCCGAATCCATCCCCACGCAAACTAAAAGCGATCGCCCAATGGGGCAAACTGCGCCAGGAGCAGCTGAATGAGGCGATCGCAGTCACATCAGACACGGTTACCGCATTTCTGTTGCGGCAGCTGGAAAAAGGCAATTGGCGCACCGTACAGGAAGTGCTCCATGGCAAACCCATGACCCGTGCCGGAAAGTTTATGCTGGCCGAGATACGCAACAATCTGGCGACCAAACTGATTATGCGGCTGGGCCTTCGTAAGGTGATGGCCGTGGGGCTGGTGCTGATATTGCTGCCGCTGGTACTTGCCAAAGTAGCGGGGCAACTCGCAGTCAAGATTCGCGCGCTATCTGCGGAGGGCCACGCTGAGGAACCGATATAAACAACAAAAGGCACCCGCGAAGGTGCCTTTTGCATGCAAGTCCGAAAACCTGACTATACTATCTGTTGAACATCAGCTCACGGTATTTTACCAGAGGCCAGTCTTCGTCGTCTACCATCAGCTCCAGCTTGTCTACGCTGTAACGGATCGTGTCGAAATAAGCAAACACTTTCTCCTGATAGTAGATGGCACGCTCGCGGGCATCGTCTATCTTGTTGGCTACCTTGCGCTCCTCTACCATTTCATCCACGTTCTTCTGGATGGTGGTAATGTGCTGCGACATTTTCTTGATAGAGTCTATTGTCGTTCTAGTGAACTCATCCTCCAGGCCAAGTTCTTTCAAACCGCGCACGTTATTGATGAGCTTGTTCTGGTATGCGATCGCGGTTGGGATCACGTGGTTTACGGCAAGGTCGCCGAGCACACGGGCCTCGATCTGTATTTTCTTGATGTATTCTTCCAGCAGGATCTCGTGGCGGGCGTTCAGCTCAACCTCGGTCAGGATGCCAGTTCTGCTGAACAGCTCTTTCACTTCCTCGCGGTGGTAAACGTCCAGGGCGCGTGGCGTCGTCTTCACATTAGACAAGCCGCGTCGCTCCGCTTCATCCTCCCACTCCTGAGAATAGCCGTTGCCTTCGAAACGCACCGCCTTCGACTCCACTACATACTCGCGCAGCACCTGGATGATGGCGATCTCTTTTTTCATGCCATCTCCGTCAATCAGCTGATCCACTTCCTTTCTGAAGTCCATCAGCTGGTCAGCCACGATCGTGTTCAGCACCGTCATCGGGTTCGATACGTTGGCAGATGAACCAACCGCACGGAACTCAAACTTGTTACCGGTGAAGGCAAACGGAGACGTACGGTTACGGTCTGTGTTATCCAGCAATACCTCCGGGATACGGTCTATACCCAACTTCAGGTACATATTATCGCCTTTCTCCATCGGCACTTTGGCAGTGCGCTCCAGCTCATCCAACACAGCGGTCAGCTGCTGGCCCACAAAAACAGACATGATCGCCGGCGGAGCCTCGTTGGCACCCAGACGGTGGTCGTTGCTGGCAGACGCGATGCTGGCGCGCAGCAGGTCGGCGTGCTTGTGCACCGCTTTGATGGTATTGATGAAGAAGGTCAGGAACTGCAGGTTCTCTTTTGGTTTTTTGCCAGGGCCGAGCAGGTTCACACCAGTGTTGGTGCTCATGGCCCAGTTATTATGCTTTCCGCTACCGTTCACGCCTTTAAAAGGCTTCTCGTGCAGCAACACTTTAAACCCGTGGCGATCAGCAACGCGGTCCATGATGTCCATCAGGAGCTGGTTGTGGTCGGCAGCAAGGCTGGCATCCTCAAACGTAGGCGCGCACTCAAACTGGCCCGGGGCCACCTCGTTGTGGCGCGTGCGCAGCGGAATGCCCAGACGGTGGGCTGCTTTCTCAAAGTCTACCATAAAGGCATGCACGCGGCTCGGGATAGAACCGAAATAGTGGTCCTCCAGCTGCTGTCCTTTTGCAGGCGCATGGCCAAACAGCGTTCGGCCTGTCATCATCAGGTCAGGGCGGGCAGCATACAGGGCCTTGTCTACCAGGAAGTACTCCTGCTCAATGCCCAGAGTAGTGGTAACCTTGTTCACGTCTTTGTCGAAGAACTGGCACACAGGCACAGCCGCGTCGTTCAACAACTTCAAAGACTTCAGTAGTGGTGTTTTATAGTCCAGCGCCTCGCCCGTGTATGAAACGAAGATGGTAGGAATGCAAAGTGTCTTGGAATTGATGCCTTCGATCACAAAAGCCGGGGAAGAAGGATCCCAGGCAGTATAGCCACGTGCCTCAAACGTGTTACGGATACCGCCGCTCGGGAAAGAAGATGCATCCGGCTCCTGCTGCACAAGGGCGCTTCCTTTGAAGGCCTCAATCGCGTCGCCTTCAGACGTCAGGTCGAAGAAAGAGTCGTGCTTCTCGGCAGTAGTCCCTGTCAGTGGCTGAAACCAGTGCGTGTAGTGCGTGGCTCCTTTGCTCATTGCCCACGACTTCATCGCTGCCGCCACGGCATCTGCAAGGTTACGATCCACTTTGTCGCCTGAGTTGCTGATACGACGCAGACGCTTGTAATTATCAGACGACATTGTCGCGCGCATGGCTTCCAGGCCAAACACATTCTCGCCATAATAATGCGTAATGTTCTGAGAAGGTAAAGTTACATCAGCTGTTTTGCGCTGGCTTACTAAATCCAGCGCTTTAAATCGTAGTGTTGCCATTTGTTAGTATGAATGGTTTTAAGGTGTAGCAAATATAGATATAAATTTCGCTTTCAAATAAAAAGATCTCTTTTTTTTAAGGCTTTGCCAACAAAAACACCCTTTTGTTGGCAAAATAGCGTGTCAATCAAATAGGGATCTTAAATCATAACCATACTTTTTTGGCGGCTCCCCCCATGTTGGCCATACCTGTCCCACTTCTCCGAAAATCTACGGAAGGGCATCCGTTGCGCTGGCAGAAGCTGTATATTTGTGCCGTGAGAAATCGACTGTACTTCCAGCCCCTCTATTTTTTGTTCTGGGTGCTCTACTTTGTTGTGGCCCGCGCGGTGTTCCTGATCTATCACCTCGACAAGAGCGTTGCACTCACCTCGGCTGACACCCTGAACGTGTTTGTGTATGGCCTGCGGCTGGATGCCTCCGCCAGCGCCTACCTTTGCCTGCTCCCATTTTTAGCGCTGTTGCTTGCCACGCTGTGGCCGAGGTTTAAAGCAGCCGGGTTTGTGCGGGTTTATACCTTTGTATTGCTGGTCGTGCTCTCCGCGCTCCTGTCCGCAGACCTGGAACTGTATACCTACTGGGGTTTCCGGTTGGATGCCACTCCGCTGCAGTACCTCAACACACCCGCCGAGATGGTAGCTTCTGCCGCCGTGGCTCCCCTCTTCCTGCTGCTGCTCATCACGCTGATGCTGTCGCTTGCCTATATCGTGCTCTATGTAAAAGCAATTGACCTGAAGCGATTCGCGACACGGGGCGGGAAATGGATAGCGGCCGGACTGGCGCTTTTATACCTGGCAGTGTTAGTACTGCCGCTGCGCGGCGGGTGGCAGCAGATTCCGATAAACCAGAGCGCGGCTTATTTTTCGGCAAAGCCCTATGCCAACCACGCGGGTCTGAACATGCCCTGGAATCTGGCATACGCGCTCCTCAAGTACAACAAGGCCAACACAAACCCATACCAGTACATGCCGCCCGAGGAGGCCGCAGAACGGGTACAGGCCCTCTATCATACCCCAGACTCGAGTGCCGCTGCGTTTATACAGGCGGACAAACCCAACGTGCTGTTTATCATCCTGGAGAGTTATACGGCCAAGTTCATCGGCAGCCTGGGAGGCGAGCCGGACGTGACGCCGAATCTGAACCGCCTGGCAGCCGGGGGCATTAGCTTCACGAACATGTATGCCAGCGGCGACCGCAGCGAAAAAGGCATGGTGGCCCTCCTGAGCGGTTACCCGGTGCAAACCACAACATCCATCATTAAGTATCCGCAGAAAACGGAGCGGCTGCCTCAGCTGAGCAAGGTGTTCAAGCAGTACCAGTATAGCACCAGCTATTATTATGGCGGTGAGTTGGAGTTTGCCAACATCCGCTCTTACCTTACCAACGGGGGGTATGACCGTCTGACGGCCAAGGCGGATTTTGACCCAGCCACCTATAACTCCAAGTGGGGCGCTCACGACCATGTGCTGTTCGGTCGGGTGTTGGAAGAGCTGAACCAGGAGCGTGAGCCTTTCTTCAGCACGGTGTATACCCTGAGCAGCCACGAGCCTTTTGAGATCCCGATTTCGCTTAAGTTTCCGGGAAGCACTGAAGAAGCCTTGTTCCGGAACAGCGTGTATTATACCGATTGGGCCCTTGGGCAATTCATAGCGAAGGCAAAGCAGCAGCCGTGGTGGGAAAACACCGTGGTGGTGATTACGGCCGACCACGGCCACCCGCTGCCGGGCAACGACCCGAATTACGCGCCAGGCAAATTCCGGATCCCGTTCGTACTCACGGGCGGCGCCATCCGGGACACGCTGGAAGTCCGGGCCATTGCCTCCCAAACCGACATTGCGGCTACGCTGCTTGCCCAGGTTCACCTGCCCTATCAGGACTTCACATGGAGCCGGAATCTGTTCGCTCCGGACACCTCTCCTTTTGCGTTTTATGTGTTCAATGATGGCTTCGGCTACGTCACCCCACAAGGCACGCTGACCTTCGACAACATGGCAAAGCAGGTCATCACAGCGGATACAGGCATCACCGACGAACAAATACAAAACGGGAAGGCCTATATGCAGCAGTCGTTCGAGGATTTTGTGAAGAAATAAGCGGCTATAGGGCGCTGTTTCCATACCATACCCAGCGTATACCTGAGGGCAAACCAACAGTAGATTAGTTGCAATTATTTTTAAAGCATTAATTAACAGCTTGTTATGCTTTATTATTTGCAGGCGGCATTGCGGCTTTAAGGCAGAAAATTATTACCTTTGCCTCCTGAATATGAAAAAAGTAGCATTCTATACCTTAGGTTGTAAGCTCAACTACTCCGAGACCAGCACCATTGGCCGAATTTTCCAGGAGCGTGGGTTTGAGAAAGTGGAGTTTACGGACACGCCGGATATCTACGTCATCAACACCTGCTCTGTAACGGACAATGCCGATAAGAAATGCCGGAAGATCGTGAAGGAGGCGCTCAAGCACTCCCCCAACGCATTTGTCACGATTGTGGGCTGCTACGCGCAACTCAAACCGAAAGAAATCGCTGAGATTCCGGGGGTAGACGCGGTGCTGGGGGCGGCCGAGAAATTTCAGCTGGTAGACATCCTGGCGACGTTTGAGAAGAAGGACAAGGCCCAGGTATACGCCAGCCCGATCTCAGAGGCCAACACGTTTCATAACTCCTACTCCTTCGGCGACCGCACCCGCACCTTCCTGAAAGTGCAGGACGGCTGCGATTATTCCTGCACCTTCTGCACTATACCGCTGGCCCGCGGAAACAGCCGCTCCGACACGATCGCGAATGTGGTGCGATCCGCCAACGAGATTGCGGAATCTGGTGTGCGTGAGATCGTGCTTACCGGCGTGAACACCGGCGACTTTGGCCTGCAGGACGGCAAGCGCGTGGAGTCATTTTACGAGCTGGTGCAAGCCTTGGACCAGGTAGCAGGCATCGACCGTTTCCGGATATCCTCCATCGAACCCAATCTGCTGAAAGACGAGATCATCGCTTTTGTGGCGCAGAGCAACCGGTTTATGCCGCACTTCCATGTGCCCCTGCAGTCGGGCTCCAACAAGATCCTGAAACTGATGCGCCGCCGCTATCAGCGCGAGCTGTACGCTGACCGCGTGACGCAGATCAAGGGGCTGATGCCCCATTGCTGCATTGGGGTGGATGTGATCGTGGGCTTTCCGGGAGAGACGGAGGAAGACTTCCTGGAAACCTATAACTTCCTGAACGAGCTGGATGTGAGTTACCTGCACGTGTTCCCTTACTCTGAGCGGGAAAACACGGCGGCCCCTTCCCTGCCCGGCAAAGTGGGTATAAAAGACCGTAACCGCCGCGCCGACATGCTCCGGATACTTTCGGAAAAGAAGAAGCGACATTTCTACGAGCAGAATATTGGCCTTGAGTTCACAGTGCTGTTCGAAGACGATGTGAAGGACGGCGTGATGGAAGGCTGGACTGAGAATTATGTGCGAGTGGTTGCCAAGTATGACCCGGTGCTGGTGAACGAAACCAAGCACGTGCGCCTCACGCGGCTTACCCCGGAGGGCCTGATGGAGGCGGAAGAAACTTACCACGAAGTGCTGCGGCATTAGGTATTGGCCAAAGTTTCGCCTTATATTTAAACTGAATAAACTTTCAACCAATCTAACCAACGAAATAGTGAACGTTCTGAAGATTTCCTTAAGCCTAGCAGTTGCCGCCTCCTTTTTGTCTGCCTGTGAGAAGATGCCTGATTCTAAGGGCAACACCACCAACGCCAGCACCGCTGTAAATGGCGAAGCAGGAACACCCGACATTGTGTATGTAAACTCCGATTCGCTGCTGGCCAACTACGAGTACTTTAAAGACGTTCGTACCCGCCTGCAAGGCAAGGGCGAGAAAGCTGAAAAAGACTTGCGCGCCCAGGCAGAATCTTTCCAAAAAGAAGTTGAGCGGTATCAGCAGTCTGCACAGGGTATGACAGACCAGCAGCGTGCCTCTACGGAGCAGCGCCTCCAGCAGAAGCAGCAGCAATTGCAGTCGCTGCAGCAGAACAAGGGAAACGAGCTGGCTGGCGAAGAGTCTGAGGAAATGAAGAAGATCTATGACCGCGTGGAGGAATACCTCAAGAAACTGAGCGAGGAGAAAGGCTACAAAATGGTGCTGACTTACTCACGCGGCAACAGCGCGATCCTGTACAGCGACTCCACCCGCGACATCACTTCCGAGGTGCTGACCGAACTGAACAATGCGTATACCGCCGAGAAAGACACCGCTAAAACAGAAACTGCGGAAAAGAAGAAGTAGCATACCTGACCTCAGCATTAAATCGATACAGGAGGAAAGTCCTGATCATATATATAAAAAGCCCGCTGCCAGAAAATGGCAGCGGGCTTTTTAGTGTAGCGAACGTAATACGTTGCTTTTACTCGTAACGCAACGATTCGATAGGATCTAATTTTGAGGCTTTGTAGGCAGGATAGTACCCTGAAATAACACCCACCACCACGCAGATCGTCATACCCACCGCTACCCAAAGCCACGGGACGATAAAGCCCCCCTCTCCGATTAATGAGGCGATGCCGTTGCCCATCAGAATGCCAAGCACCACGCCCACAAAGCCGCCCATGATACAGATGACCACGGCCTCCAGCAGAAACTGCTGCCGGATCTGGAAGGCTGTCGCACCCAGGGCCTTCCGCACGCCAATTTCGCGTGTCCGCTCATTCACCGACACCATCATGATGTTCATCAGACCCACAGAGGCGCCCAGCAAGGTGATAAATCCGATTACAAAACCGCCAGCCTTCAGGTAGCCGGATATCTCGTCGAGGCTTTGCACCAGCGAGTCGCTT
This sequence comes from Pontibacter sp. E15-1, assembly GCF_022601975.1. GTDB lineage: Bacteria > Bacteroidota > Bacteroidia > Cytophagales > Hymenobacteraceae > Pontibacter. Next base: position 29,450 of record NZ_JAKVIR010000002.1, on the reverse strand, counting down.
CGCCGGATCTCAAACGATTCCTCCTGCCCCAGCGCGTCCTGCCTGATTTTACGCATGATGCCGGTCGCCTCGCCCATCACGTAGTTCAACTCATCGGCCCGGTAGATGGCGGTTTTTATATCATAGTTCAGGGTTGAGTTGCCAGCCCTCGGAATCTGCCGGCCGGTCTCGAGCGGGATGATGATGCGGCGGTCGCTGCTGCCGCCCATGCTGCTGCCCGCTTTCTCCAACTGACCGATTACCTTAAAGCGCCGCCCCAGAAAAGTGACGTAGTTGCCGACCGGGTCGGTGTTTTTAAAAAGCGTGGTCACCAGCTCATCGCCGATTACGGCCACGTTCGTTCCCAGTTCCTGCTCAGAGGCAGAGAAGTCACGCCCTTTCGTGAGGTTCAGGTTGTTGTTGGGCATATAGTTCTCGTCGCCGGCCACAATGCTGATGTTGGGGTTTGTTTTCTCTGTCTGGCTTTTCACGATGGTGGCCCCCGAGATAAAGGCCGACAGGCTCACGCGGGCATCTGCCGCCATCAACTCCTGGTACATGGTGGCCTGCTCGTACGAGATCACCGGGTATACCTTTTCGGTGCGCCCCTCGTTGCGGCCGCGGTTGTTCATACCGGCTCTGCGGATGTCGAAGGAGTTGGCCCCAAGGTTGGAGAAAGTCTGCGTCAGGGAGTACTTCATGCTGTCTACCGCCGTCAGGATGCCGACGAGCGACATGATGCCGATGGCGATGATCAGGCCAGTGAGAACTGTCCGCAGTAAGTTGCCCTGTATCGACCGGAGCCCCTCTAGTATGTTTTCTATCAGATTCATCTGCTTGCTTGATGTGCGCTTTTAAAGTATTTTACGTTAAGTATATCCAAAGGGCATTGCTTCTAAGTTAGTCTCATTTTCTGAAAGAAGAACCTTTTTTATACCTTAGGACATATTTTAAAGACGAACCCCATGTTTTTCCGTACCATCGCCCTCTTTTTAGCTATCATCCTGTTCTCGTTCCCGACGCTGGGCAGCACCATACTGGTGCCGATGGACGCAGCGCAGAAAGACCACCTGAAGTCGTATGGGCTGGCCTACTGGGTGCTCGGAAAGGACATACCGGTGGACTGGCTTCTAAACTATCGGGGCGGGAGCTTTGCGTTTCAGCATGCCCCTCTCCTGGAAAACGAGCTGATTGTGCGGGGCATCAGCTACAAGGTCATCTCCGATGCGCAGTACAACAGCATCCTGACCGAGATCAACAATCCAGAGGCCAACATGGATATCATGAAACTGGAAAAAGTGCCCAAGATAGCCGTATACTCCCCTAAGTCGAAAATGCCCTGGGACGATGCCGTGACACTGGTGCTCACCTACGCCGAGATTCCGTATGATGTGCTCTATGATGAGGAAATCCTGAAAGCGGACCTCCCCAAATATGATTGGCTGCACCTGCACCACGAGGACTTTACGGGGCAGTACGGCAAGTTTTACGCCAGCTACCGCCATTATCCCTGGTATCAGGAGCAGCAGCGGGAGTTGGAGGAGTCGGCGGCCAGGCAAGGCTACAAGAAGGTTTCTGAGATGAAACTGGCCGTGGTGCAAAAGATAAAGGAGTTTTGCGCCGGAGGGGGCTTTGTGTTTGCCATGTGCTCGGCCACGGACACGTACGACATTGCGCTGGCGGCAGAGGGTGTCGACATTGTAGAGGCCATGTTCGACGGCGACCCCGCCGACCCGCAGGCGCAGCAGAAGCTGAACTTTGACAAAACGTTTGCTTTCAAGGATTTCAGGATTTCGCGCAACCCCATGGAGTACGAGTATTCCAACATCGACATGCAGCCGCAGGAACGCCCCGTAACAGAAGCTAACGACTATTTCCAGCTCTTTACCTTCTCCGCCAAGTGGGACCCGATTCCGACGATGCTGACCCAGAACCACGAGAAGACGATCAAGGGCTTTATGGGCCAGACGACCGCTTTCCGGAAGTCGCTGGTTAAGCCTGAAGTGGTAGTGATGGGCGAAAACAAGGAACTGGGCGAAATCCGGTACATGCACGGTACTTACGCCCGCGGCACCTGGACGTTCTACAGCGGCCACGACCCCGAGGACTACCAGCACCTGGTAGGCGAAGACCCCACAGACCTGGCCCTGCACCCCAACTCCCCGGGTTACCGCCTTATCCTCAACAACATCCTATTCCCGGCAGCAAAAAAGAAGAAGCAGAAAACATGATTTCAGCAAACAGTTACTAATTAACTTTATCAATGTTTACTGCTTACTGTTAACTGTATTAGTGCATCCGGTCCGGGCGTGGCGTCAGGTTACGGATAATGTCGGCTTCGATGGCTAAAAGCTCTTTGAGGCGGGCGTCAACTTCTTCCACGGGCATGTATTCCTTGGCCAGTTTTACGAAGCTCACATAATGGCCCGCTTCCGAAATCATCAGTTCGTAATAGAACTTTTGCAATCCTGCGTCTGCGATGTTTTTCCAGAGCAGTTTGAAGCGCTCACAGCTCCTGGCCTCGATCAGGGCATTCACCAGCAGGTGGTCCATGAGCTGGCGCTCGCGCTTGTTGCCTTTGCGAATGTGCTTCGTCAGTTCCACCACATACTCATCCGGCCGGTTGCGCCCCAGGCTATACCCACGCTTTTTCAGCTCGGTAAGCACACGCTCAAAGTGGCTCCACTCCTCGGCTACCAGGTCGGTCATCTCCTCTACTAGCCGCGTCTTGTCCGGATACTTCACAATCAGCGAAATGCCCGAAGTGGCCGCTTTCTGCTCGCAGTAGGCATGGTCTACCAATATTTCCTCGATGTTCTTTTCTGCGATGTTGACCCAGCGCGGGTCGGTGGGCAGTTCCAGGCGCAGAATCGTTTTGGTGGGTTGTGAGGTAGACATGTGCTTACGGTGTGTAACTTGTTTTATATGCTGCTTGTTGAATTATCTGGCTGAAGCCTTCCTTATGAGATCAAATGATGCTATAGTATGCTGTTAATTAATCAAAGAACATCCACTTCAGGCCAAAGACAAAGCTGCGGCGCATGCCCGGATAGTAGGGTGTCAGGAAATAGACAGGGTCGAGCAGGCTGTCGTTCACGTGGCTCATTTTCAGAAAGAGGTTTACGGATTTGATGTCTGCGTTCAGGAACACCTCCACCACAGGGTATGCCTGCACCTGAAACTGATCCTGCACATAGAACTGCTGCGTCACGGGCATGTATCCATCGGCAAAGTAGCTGCTGAAATAGGTGGCCTGTACCCCCAACTGGCTAAAGAGCGCCTTTTTGAACAGGAATCCCTCCAGGTATACCGACGATTCTAGCAGCCATTCTGGCACGCGCACTTTGTTGGCCTCCTCGGTATTGGTATAGGTCCCGAAGTTTTTGAGATGCAAGGGGCCAAACTGAATGTGGTGGGAAAGCGATGCTCCCCAAAGCCGCTGGTTGCCGCTTTGCTGCTGCGGCACTGCCTCCTCGTTGAAGTAAATATAGCGCTTGATGTTGGTATAATGCGCACTGAGGCGCACAAACTGTCGCTTGCCGAGCTTACTTTCATACCCAAATCCAAGTTGGTCGGTTACTGATGTCTCAAAATCGTTGTCCCAGGCGTAATGGTTGCTCAAGATAAAGTTTTCGACGCGCGTGGGAGAAAGCAACACCCGCTCGACGGTGGCGTATGCGCCGCCGATGCGCGCTTTGCCCTTGATGCGGTAGTCTGAGGCCACCTGGTACTCTGCCTCCCCCGTCAGCTCAGCCAGATCTTTGTAGAAAACCCTGATGTCGCCCCCGACAAACACCTGGGTATAAGTATCCGAGAGGCGCTTGTCGCCATAGAAGGTAGTCGTGTCTTCGGGCACCTTAAACGGGGATTTGGCAGTGAAAGTCATGTTGGCGTTGCGCAGCTTCGCGTAGGCGTTGTACGACGACAGCATGTTCTTCCCGATCAGTCCGAACACGTTTTGCAGCTCCCGGTAGGCAGTGGCGTCCTTCGTGCGGACCGGGGTAAAGTTATACCCGGTCACCGTCTCGCTGAAATTCGGATACACTAAAAACGCGGGGTCGAGGTTTGTGGCATACTGCGCCATGTTTTGCCGGTAGATGCTCAGTTTGTCATCTGCAAAAGTATTCTGCTGCCGCTTCCAGTCGAAGGTATGGTAGGCTTTAAGGTTCTCCTTGGCCAACCGGTATATGTGCGTCAGGTGGAAGTTTGCGCGCGACTCCTCGTTTGATGCCTGCGTCAGCTGCACCGGCGCCTCCGCAAACCGCTCCAGAAAAGACCCGTCATACCCGTTTCGCTGGTAAGACAGAGAGGTGTCCGGCACGATGCCGCCCGACTCAATCTGCTCCACCTTCATGTAGGTAAAGTTCAGGAACACGTCATACTTCTCATTCTCAGACCGGTAATGTGAGAACGCCTTCACTGCCTGGTTGTCGATAAACCCCCGTGTGGAGCGATCAAGGGCCGCCTGCCCGATTTGCTGGTTGGCGGAAAGGATCTGATAGGCGATACCAGCATTCCAGCGGGGTGTGATGTTGCGGGTATGGAGGGCTTCGAAAGCTTGCTCCCCGCGCCCACCCTGCACGTAGTAGAGGTGCGTATAAGGCGATCGGGTGTTGAAGTAGTTGATTTTGTTGGGCTGATACGCGTACCGGTCGAATATAGTCTTGCCCAGCCGCACCCCAATCTGATCGGGCACCTGGTAGAGCATTGGCTGAGAGGCCGTCCCGACATTGCCCAGGTGCTGGTAAAAAGCGGTGTCGTTGTACCAATACCGCTCGTTATGCAGATTGTTGAGCAGCGTGTCTACGGGTTGTTCGGTATAGCGCCCCCGCAGCACATCCTGCTCATACAGCTGCAGCGTGGTTTTGGGGTTATAGTACAATTTGGTGGTGTCGTCTATAATCTGGGCAACGGCATGCTGACTTAAAAGCAGCAGTCCGGTCACGAAGAGCAGAAAGGCAGATGAGATTCTTTTCACGCGTCAAAATTAGTGAATTATATCTAAAATTAGCGGCATCTCCGGCTTACACACGGTTAAGTTGCGCCACATGCCGCGTCACGAGCTGGTCGAACTGCTCCTGCCCCTGCAGAAACCGCACAACCACCGGAACGTAGCTGATCGGAAGTGACCGGGTCAGCGCTTCAAGTTCCAGCCCAACCAGCTTCACGGTGTCTTTGCGCGTGGTAAGCACCTGCGCCCCCTGAAAGTCGGGCTGTTGCAGCAGCGCCTGTAGTTTATACATATCCTGCTGCGTATAGGCGTGATGATCCGGGTAGTCGAGGTGGCGCAGCACGTCATACCCTGCCGCCTGCAGATACTCCTTTAGCGGCGTTGCGTGGGCAAGCCCGGTGAGCAGCACAATCCGCATGTCATACCCCTCTGTAAGGCCAAGTGGCACCGGCGCGCCATAGGTATAAGTTGTAAAAAAAACAGGGGTTCCGGGCGCAGTATACCGGGCTGTCTTCTCCGTAATCCGATCCTGCTCGGCCTGCGAAAGCTTTGGCGGGCATTTACTGACGATGACGGCGTCGGCACGGGCAGCCCCCCGGCGCGGCTCTCTAAGCAGACCGGCGGGCAACACCAGATCCTCGTAAAACGGGCGGGTATAATCCGTGAGCATCAGGTTGAGCGAGGGGTGTACTGGGCGGTGCTGCATGGCGTCGTCCAGCACCACGACTTCGAGGCCGGGCACACTGTCTAGCAAGTTTTGTATACCCGCTACCCGGTCTTCGCACACAGCCACAGTCACCCCGGGGAAATCCTGGTGATACTGGTATGGCTCATCACCTAGGCTTGCAGCCGTGCTTTCAGTGCCGGCCAGTAAGAAGCCCTTAGTCTGGCGTTTATACCCCCGGCTTAGGGTTGCTAACTTATACCCCTGCAGCAGGCGCAGCAGGTACTCCACGTGCGGGGTTTTGCCAGTGCCGCCCACAGTCAGGTTGCCTACCGCCACCACGGGCAACAGAAAACTGTGCGTCGGGAAAACCTGTTTATCATAAAGGAGATTCCGCACCTGCATCACGCCGCCATACAGCAGCGCGAAGGGCCAAAGTATCCGTTTCAACTTATTCATACATGTTGGGTAACGGGTGTAAAAGTAAATTAATTTTAACTTGCCGTCATTAAACAGGCAATAAACGACAACAGGATGCCAAAAATCAGGGAAATCATCGAGGTGCTGGAGGGCCTGGCCCCATTGCGCTACCAGGAAAGCTACGACAACGCAGGCCTGCAAACGGGCGACGCAGCGGCAGAGGCCACCGGGGTATTGGTCACGCTGGACTGCACCGAAGAAGTGCTGGACGAGGCGCTGCAAAAAGGCTGCAATCTGGTGGTGGCGCACCATCCGGTCATTTTCAAAGGGCTCAAAACCCTGACAGGCCGCACTTACGTGGAGCGCACTATCATCAAAGCCATAAAAAACAATATCGCCATCTATGCCAGCCACACCAACCTCGACAATGTGCTGCAGGGCGTGAACACCAAAATTGCAGACAAGCTGGAACTGCGGGAGCAGCGGATCCTGGTGAGCAAACCGCATACGCTGATGCAACTGGCCGTGTTTGTGCCCGTGGGCTTCACCGAAGATGTGCTGGCGGCGTTGCACAAAGCCGGCGCGGGCCATATCGGAGAATACAGCGACTGCAGCTTTCAGGTAACGGGCACGGGGCGCTTCAAGCCCTCCGCGCAGGCAAACCCCACCGTGGGCGAGGCCGGAAAGCCCGAGCACGTGCAGGAAAACCGTGTGGAGGTGATCTTCCCGGCCTATCTGCAGGCCAAGGTGCTGACGGCGCTCAAACAGGCGCACCCTTACGAGGAAGTGGCGCACTACCTGTATGCCCTCGAAAACCAGAACCAGGAAGTCGGCATCGGGATGATCGGAAACCTGGCGGAGCCGCTCACTGAAGAAGCCTTCTTAGGCTACCTCAAAAACAAAATGCAGCTGCAGGGCCTGCGCTATACACCGGTGGGCGGCAAGGCCATCCAGCGCGTGGCGGTATGCGGGGGTGCGGGCAGCTTCCTGCTGAAAGACGCCCTCCGCCAGAAAGCCGACGCCTTCGTGACCGGCGACTTTAAATACCATGAATTCTTTGACGCGGAAGGACAGTTGCTGGTCGCCGACATCGGGCACTATGAGAGCGAAGTATATACAAAGGAGATTTTTTATGACACAATTTCAAAAAACTTTCCTAATTTTGCAGTCTTAATATCAGAAGTAAACACAAACCCTGTCAGATACACTTTTTAATACATGGAAAGTACTGTAGCCAGCAAACTCGAAGCCCTTTTAAAGCTTCAGACAATCGATTCGCAGCTTGATGAAATCAAAAGAGTAAGAGGAGACCTTCCGGAGGAGGTTCAGGATCTGGAGGATGAGATCGAAGGCTACGAAGTGCGGGTTCGCAAGTTTGATGATGAGGTAGCCAACCTGAACGAGTCTATTGTGCAGCGCAAGCAGGGCATCAAAGACTCAGAGGGCCTGATCCGCAAGTATGAGGAGCAGCAGGAGAATGTTCGCAACAACCGCGAGTATGACGCCATCACCAAGGAAGTAGAACTCCAGAAGCTGGAAATCCAGATAAACGAGAAGAAGATCAGGGAAGCGATCTACCAGATCGAGCAGAAAAACACAGAGATAGAAGGCACCAAGCACCGCCTGGAAGAACGCCGCAAAGACCTGGACAACAAAAAGAAGGAGCTCAACCAGATTGTTGGCGAAAGCGAAGAGGAAGAAACGCAGTTAGAACAGGAGCGCAACAAGGCGGCTGAAAACATTGAGGTTCGCCTGCTGAGCGCTTACACCAGAATCCGCGGAAACGTGCGCAACGGCCTGGCTGTTGTTACCGTGAAGCGCGATGCCTGTGGCGGCTGCTTCAACACCGTTCCCCCGCAGCGTCAGGCAGACATCGCCGCACAGAAAAAGGTGATCGTTTGCGAGCATTGCGGCCGTATACTGGCTGGCGTGGAGCAACGTGTATTCTAAGGCATATCCCCTTGAGCGAAAAGCGCTTTAAAGATACCCGGAAAAGGATGGCTAAACCCCATCCTTTTTTTTTGCTGCTGTGCTTTGTGCTGGCTGCCGCAACGGCCACTGCCTCTGCGCTCAGCCCTCCGTTGACACACGCCTACCAGGAGCTCCTGAAGCTGAAAGTGGCATCTAGCCGGGCCATCCTCCATAAAGCAACCCCAAATACTGACGAGGAGAAAGCGGCAGCCCTGCTATTCGGCAATTACAACGACTTCTGGGAACTGTGCCTGGAGCAGGACCAGCAGCGGTATAGCTCATTGCTGGAAGCCCAGGAGCAACGGCTGGCCATCCTCGAAAAATCAAAGGGCCGCAGCGCCTGGGCTGATTTTGCAGCCGCAGAAATCAGCCTTCACATCGGAATGAGTGAGCTGCTCTTTGGCAACAAGCTGGCTGCCGCCTGGGATCTCCGGAAAGCATACCTCCGGTATAGGACAAACCTGCAGCGCTGGCCCGGATTTATACCCAACAGAAAAAACCTGGGGATGCTGCAGGTCATGATCGGGTCTGTGCCGGACCAGTACCAGTGGTTCCTGAGCATCGTCGGGCTGAAGGGCAGCGTGCGCGAGGGTATGGCCAACTTGCAGTCTGCCGCCGACACTCCTACCCTTTTCCAGGATGAGGCGAAGCTGCTTCGGGCTGTTGTGCTGCATGCGCTGGTGCCTGAGAAAGCCCCGCTGGCCGTGACCCAACTTACGGAAATGGTCCAGGCGCGGCCCGACAACCTCCTGTTTCTGTTTGCCGCCATGCACCTCCTCAAAAAGACGAATCAGGGAGAGGCGGCCATCATGCTATATGAGCGGCGGCCTGTGGGCAAGCAGTACAGTCCCTTCCCTTTCCTCCACCATATGGTAGCCGACTTATACCTCTACCGGGGTGACTACGCTGCTTCTGCTGCAGAAAACAACAGGTTTCTGCAGCAGCACCGCGGCAAACATTACCTTAAATCGGCCCATTACAAACTATATCTGGCTTATCTGCTGAGTCGTAATCCCTCAGCCGCAAAGCAGCACTTGAAGCAGATTGCCGAAGCCGGAATCCGGGAAACCGAGGAAGACCGGTATGCCGCCAGGTATGCAGAAGAAAATGCGCAGCCGGTGCTGCCCCTGCTGAAGGCCCGCCTGCACGCGGATGGAGGATACTATGACCAGGCATTGCAGGACCTGAAGCAGCCCCTGTCTCCTTCCGACACGTCCCTGGCCGTGCGGGCAGAGTATCTTTACCGTAAAGCAAGGGTATACCACGGACTGAAAGACTTGCAGGAAGCCGTGAGTTTATACCGGCAGACTATTGTGCTGGCTAGTGCAACAGAACTATACTTCGCCCCGAACGCCGCGCTGCAACTGGGGTATATCTACCAGCAGGCCGATCAGCCGGAAGTGGCCAAAGCGTATTTCCGGCAGGCCCTCCGCTACAAGGGCCATCCTTACAAAAACAGCATCGATGCGAAGGCCAAGCTGGCCCTTTCATCCTTTTAGACACCCGCATGATGTTTTCTGCAACATACGCCTACTCCGCACTGCCCGTTTCTGAAGAAGATTTCAGGCACAAGGCATTGGCCTGGGCCGACCAGTTCCCGCATGTCGCTTATTATAACCCGAACGCTATTTCGTATCCGCATCAGGGCTTTGCGCACTTGCTGGCTGTTTCTTCCAGACCGGCTGTTTCGCTAAATGCCAGCGAGGCCTTCCAAAGTCTGCGGCAGACGTTGCAGGGGGAACACCCACTGCTTTGTGGCTTCCTGACGTATGATTTGAAAAATCAGATCGAAAAGCTGGTGAGTCAGCACCCGGATCATGTCGGGTTCTCTCCTATCCTTTTCTTTGCGCCAGAGTTCTATATATACTTTCATGAAACCGGACTAACAGCCTACGCATCAACAGATCGCATCGACAGGATATTGGGCGAAATAATGGCCGCCAGTGTGACGCCGGCTTTCGTGCCCGAAAACATACAGGTAAGGCAGAGGGTCAGCCAGGAGGAGTATGCGGTGCAGGTGGCCCGCATCCGGGAGCATATAACAGAGGGCGACGTGTATGAACTGAATTACTGTATGGAGTTTTACGCTGAGGATGCTTTGGTGCAGCCGCTCCCCCTGTATATGGCCTTGTCCGCGGCCTCGCCAACCCCTTTCTCTGGTTATCTGAAATGCCAGGACACCTACCTGCTGTGCGCCTCGCCGGAGCGCTTCCTGAAAAAAGAAGGCCGTCAACTGATATCGCAGCCCATCAAAGGCACCATTCGGAGAGGCCATACCCCCGAAGAAGATGCGCAGCTGCAGCACCAACTGCGGCACAATGAGAAAGAACTAGCCGAGAACATGATGATTGTGGACCTGGTGCGGAACGACCTGAGCCGTTCCTGCGCCACCGGGTCGGTGCGGGTGGAGGAAATGTTCGGTATTTACGGTTTCCGGCAGGTGTCGCAGATGATCTCTACCGTAACGGGCCAATTGCGGCCCGATCTTGACCTGGTGGATGCCTTGCTGGGCGCGTTTCCGATGGGCAGTATGACGGGAGCCCCCAAGATCAGCGCCATGCAACTGATTGAGGAGCTTGAAGTAACCAAGCGTGGTTTATACGCTGGCGCTATGGGGTTTATCACCCCAGACAACAACTGCGACTTTAACGTCGTGATCCGCAGCATACAGTATAATGCCCGTACCCGCTACCTCTCCTTTATGGTGGGCAGCGCCATCACCTACGACTCTGACCCGGAGCAGGAATACGCCGAATGCCTTCTCAAGGCGCAAGCTATCCTTAAAGTGCTTGGACAAGAATGACCGTTGCGCCTTCAATTACGAATTACGAATTACGAATTACAAAACAAGGCTAGGTGCAGCACAAATCCCGCGCTATGCATACCCCTCAACTCGTAATTCGTAATTCATAATTCGTAATTCTACTGTCATTCTGTCACGTTTTCGCGGATAATCTTGTATATTTGCGGTTGAAACAGCATTTGTATGGATCCGATACTAGATTTAGATTATATAGACAACCGCACCCCCGAGCAAGCCGCCGCCAGTGACACCAAGTTGACCGCCAGCACGAACACCGGCAGGGCTCGCAAGTTATACATCGAGAGTTACGGCTGCCAGATGAACTTTTCGGACAGCGAGATTGTGTCGTCGATCATGTTTGAGCAGGGTTTCGACACAACCTCCGAAATTGGCGAGGCGGACCTGGTTTTCCTGAACACCTGTTCGATACGTGAAAAAGCCGAGCAGACGGTCCGCAACAGACTGGGCCAGATCAACCACTTCAAGAAAAAGAAGCCGGGCCTGATGGTGGGCGTGCTGGGCTGTATGGCCGAGCGCCTGAAGCAGTCGCTGCTGGAAGAGGAAAAGATTGTGGACCTGGTGGTGGGGCCGGATGCCTACCGCGACCTGCCGAACCTGATCAACGAGGTGGATGGCGGGCAGAAGGCAGTGAACGTGCTGCTCTCCCGCGAGGAAACCTATGCCGACATCAACCCGATCCGGCTAAACAGCAACGGTGTGAGCGCCTATATCTCCATCATGCGGGGCTGCGACAACATGTGCTCTTTTTGCGTGGTGCCGTTTACCCGCGGCCGCGAGCGCAGCCGCGATGCACACTCCATTGTGCGGGAGGCGCAGGCGCTGGTTGAGCAGGGGTATAAAGAAGTGACGCTGCTGGGCCAGAACGTAGACTCGTATAAATGGGCTTCGGAAGACGGAGAAGAGCGTGTAAACTTTGCGCAACTGCTGGAAAAGGTCGCCCTCCTGACGCCTGATCTCCGTGTGCGCTTTTCCACTTCGCATCCGAAGGATATCACAGACGAGGTGCTGCACACGATGAAAAAGCACGAGAACATCTGCAAGTATATCCACCTGCCGGCTCAAAGCGGCAACTCACGGGTGCTGGAACTCATGAACCGCACGTATGACCGCGCCTGGTACCTCAATCGGGTGGATGCCATCCGCAGGATCCTGGGCGATGAGTGTGGCATCTCCTCCGACATGATTGCGGGTTTCTGTACCGAAACTGAGCAAGAGCATCAGGATACCCTGAGCCTGATGGACTATGTGCAGTATGATTACTCCTATATGTTCTTCTACTCTGAGCGTCCGGGCACCCTGGCTGCCCGGAAACTAGAGGACGACATTCCGCTTGAGGTGAAAAAACGCCGCCTGGATGAGATCATCACGAAGCAGCGCGAAACATCACTGGCACGCAACAAGCGCGACATTGGGAAGGTGCACAAAGTGCTGGTCGAGAATTTTTCGAAGAAGTCGAAAGAGCAGCTCAGCGGCCGCAACGACCAGAACAAAGTGGTGATCTTCGACAAAAAGCACTACAAGAAGGGCGATTACGTCACTGTGTTTGTCCATGACTGTAGCGTGGGCACCCTGTTTGGGGAGGCTGTTGATTAATTTGGGGGCACCAGCAACTAAAAGGCGAGGCGTTTTCCTGAGGCGTTCCTGCAGCCAGTCTCCAAATCATCAAAAATTAAATTCATGCGCAATTTCGATATACAAAGTATAAAACAGCGTTTTGGCATCATAGGTAACTCCCAGCTGCTCAATCACGCCATACAGGTGGCTGTGCAGGTGGCACCCACCGACATGACCGTGTTGATTACCGGTGAGAGCGGAAGCGGAAAAGAGTCATTTTCGAAGATCATCCATCAGCTAAGCCCACGCAAGCATGGCCAGTTCATCGCCATCAACTGCGGCGCCATACCTGAGGGCACCATCGATTCAGAGCTATTCGGCCACGAAAAAGGCTCGTTTACGGGTGCTCAGGAGTCTCGGAAAGGCTATTTCGAGGTGACAGACGGCGGCACGATCTTTCTGGATGAGATCGGGGAAATGCCGCTGGGCACACAGGCGCGCCTGCTGCGCGTGCTGGAGAACGGCGAGTTTATTAAAGTCGGTTCTTCCAAAGTGCAGAAGACGGATGTCCGGGTGGTGGCCGCCACCAACGTGAACCTGATCAATGCCGTGGAGAAGGGGAAGTTCCGGGAAGACTTATACTACCGCCTCAACACCGTGCCCATCACTGTTCCGGCGTTGCGTGAACGGGGCGATGACATCTACCTGCTGTTCAGGAAGTTCGCGGCAGATTTCTCGGAGAAGTATAAAGTAAAGCCCATCACCCTGACGCCCGAAGCGGTGCAGAAACTGATTGGCTTCCGATTCCCTGGCAACATCCGGCAACTCAAGAACATGGTAGAGCAGATTTCGGTGCTGGAGTATGAGCGGGAGGTAAACGGAGACAAGCTGCAGGAATACCTGCCACAGGATCAGATGAACACCCTGCCTGCCCTGTTGGCCAAAGAACACGGCTCAGAGCATAATTTCTCGGAGCGCGACCTTCTCTATAAAGTGCTCTTCGACATGCGCCGCGATATGTCAGAACTGAAAAAGCTGGTGTTCGACATGATCACGCACCAGCCAAACGACGAGGAACTGCTGAAAGAGCACAGCCACCTTTTCGAGAATATTGAGCAGAAAGCCTACAGCAGCAATGGCCGCAGCTACCAGCAAAAGGAACAGGTGCATAAGGAGCCCTACTACCTGCCTGTAAAGCATGCCCAGGTGCAGGACTATGACGAACAAAAGGTGGAAGATATTCCGCACGAGTACGAGGAAGAAAGTCTCCTGCTGGAGGACAAAGAAAAGGAGCTGATCCTAAAGGCCCTGAAGAAACACAACAACAAGCGCAAGTATGCCGCCCAGGACCTCGGCATTTCTGAACGCACGCTTTACCGCAAACTGAAACAGTATGACATCGAGGACTAACCTGAGCGCTTTACGCTATATCGGTATACTGCTGCTGGCTGTGCTTAGCAGTAGCTGTGGCATCTACTCTCTCTCCGGCACCACCATCTCGCCGGACATCAAGACCATTTCGATCCAGAACTTCGAGAACAGCTCTGGAGAGGGCCCCGCTAACCTGACGCAGATCGTGACGAACAGCTTCACGGATTACTACCGGCGCAACACCAATCTACAAGTTCAGCAAAGCGCGGGCGACTTGCAATTGGAAGGGCAGATTGTTAGCTTTAACTATTCTCCGGCGGCTATTCAGCGCGACGGGCAGCAGGATATCGCCAGCCTGAACCGTTTGACGATAAGCGTGCAGGTGCGTTTTACCAATACAAAGCAGGAAGACAAGGACTTTGACAGGGCGTTCACGATCTCACAGGACTTTCCGGATGACCTTGATATCACCCAGCTGTCTAACGTGCAGATTGAGCAGCTGACCGAGCGCCTGGTGACAGATGTGTTCAATAAGACGGTGGCAGATTGGTAAGACAAATGGATAAATTCAGGAAACTAGACACTCTAAGGTATAAATAAGCTGCCCGTATGAATAAATCAGCCTTCCTCGAACTTATACAGCAGACCTACACGATCTCGGACCAGCAGACTGAAGAGCTGGAAAAAGTGGCCGCGGCCTTTCCATACTGCCAGACTGCCCATCTCCTGTTGGCCAAGTCAGCGCACGACAAAGGAAGCATGCTATCGACGCAGCGCCTGCGCAGGGCCTCGGCCTACGCCACCAACCGGCAGGTGCTCAAGCGCGTGATTTATACCTCCCCCATCCCAGCCCCTGTTTTTGAAGATGCCGCCCCGGAAGTGGTAGAAACCATGCTCCCCGAAACTCATTCAAGCGAAGTGCCGCTCGTTGCAGAAGCGCATCAAGTGGAAGCCGCTACCGCTACTGTGGACGAAGAGTTTATACCTCAGGAAGTAGATCCTATTCTAGCGGAGGAGGCAGAAGAAACCGAAATGGATGTGCCTGTGCAGCCAGAAATGGAAATGGAACTAGAAATCAGTGATGAAGCGGAGAGCATACCCGAGGCTGTGACCATTCCTTTGGCTGATGAAGCGATAGGTCCTAACACAGAAACCGTTGCGAAATCAGAACCGGAGGAAGTGCCGGACACAGAGTTGGAGCAACTGATGACGATCAGCAGCCTGAGCCCAACCTTTACAGACTTGCTGGCCCAGAAACCCGATCCAGAAGTGCCGATTGCCTATACCGCTCCGTCTGATGATGAAGAAAGTCGGCCATACGTCTCCTTGCCTGAACATGCGCTGCATGCTGATGAAGACCTAGCGCAACGTGAGCTGGCAGCATCTGAGGATGAAGCGTATCCAGAGCCAGCCTTGCCAGCCGAGGTGCCATACGTAGAAGCAGCGCCTGAGGAAATGCCAGTAGATGACACACATCCTCTCCCAGCCCCTTTCCGGCAGGAGGCTGAAGTGAAATACGCCCTTAGTGAGATCGACCGGATGTATGAGGCAGATGCACTGGGCTACTGGATGGCGTCCAGCCGCATGGGGGAATCGCTGCAACTAAAGGACAATATAACGCGCCAGCGCCCGGCTGCTTTCCACCCGGAGATGATTCTGGAATATGTGAAAACGCACGAGCTGCAGGAAAACACACAGGAGCAGCCCGCTGTTTCGTTGCACCACCAATCCAGCCTTATCGATCAGTTCCTGAAGCTGAATCCGCGACTGAAGGCCATGAACAACCTGAAAATGAAGCAGGAGCCGCAGGAGGATCTCTCGTTGCGGAACTCCAGGATCAAGAAAGGTATTGCCTCCGAGAGCCTGGCCAACATCTTCCTGAACCAGGGAAAAGTAAAAAAGGCCATTAAAATATATGAGCAGCTCATTTTGAAAAATCCGGAAAAAAAGAGTTACTTTGCCGGACAGATAGAAAAATTACAAAAACTAACCTGAGATGTATATCACCCTTATCAGTATCATTATCTTTGTTTGCGTACTGCTAATTTTAGTGGTACTTGCCCAAAACCCTAAGGGAGGCGGGCTCTCCAGCCAGTTTGGAGGCAGCACCAGCCAGTTGATGGGCGTGAAGCGCACCGGCGACCTGCTCGAAAAGCTCACCTGGGCATTTGCCATCGGTCTTGTTATCCTGACTTTGGGCACTCACATGATAGGCAGCTCTGCCGGTGATGCAGCCGTTAGTCGCAGCGTAAACGAGGAGCGCGCGCGTCAGTCGCAGCTTCCTGCCGCCCCGGGCGCATTTCCAGGCGCGTCAGAAGATTCTTCAGCCGCTATTCCTGATGCAGCCAATATCCCGGATATGGTGGACACAGCTAACGCAGAATAGTCCGATCTATACGTACGCAAAGAGCCAGTCCTGACGCAGGGTTGGCTCTTTTGCTTTGCTGTCACTCCCCTTTCGGTGTCAGCTTTGCCGCCAAATTTGTTTTCTTGTGTCAGGTTATGTCAGGGATGGCAGGTGCCCACCGGCTCAAAACTGCAAATTTGACGTAAAATGGCAGGAATGCCGTCTTGGCACAAGAAGTGATAGTATAGCCGTGTTATTACATACTTATAAACAATAAACATAATAACAAAAAACTATGTCAATCAGCATTAAACCATTAGCAGACAGAGTAATTGTAGCTCCTGCTGCAGCAGAAGAAAAGACAAAGTCAGGTATCATCATCCCTGATACTGCTAAAGAGAAGCCTCAGCGAGGAGAGGTTGTAGCCGTAGGAGAAGGAAAAACCTCTGACCAGGGATCACTTATCGCTCCGCAGTTGAAAGTGGGTGACCAGGTGTTGTATGGCAAGTATGCAGGCACTGAGATTTCCGTAGATGGAGGTGACTACCTGATCATGCGCGAGTCTGACATCCTTGCGATTCTTTAATTTAAGATCTGTAAAACTTAATCCAAAAGTATATTAAACTATGGCTAAGAACATCACATTTGATACAGACGCACGCACTAAGATTAAGGCGGGCGTTGATAAATTAGCAAATGCAGTGAAAGTTACGTTGGGTCCTAAAGGCCGTAACGTGATCATCGACAAGAAATTCGGTGCACCTACCATTACGAAAGACGGTGTTTCCGTTGCGAAAGAAATCGAACTAAAAGACCCTATCGAGAACATGGGTGCCCAGTTAGTGAAGGAGGTTGCCTCTAAGACTGCCGACCAGGCTGGTGACGGTACTACTACCGCTACTGTTTTGGCGCAGGCGATTTACACAGCTGGTATCAAGAACGTAGCGGCTGGCGCTAACCCAATGGACCTGAAGCGTGGTATCGACAAAGCCGTGCATGCGGTGGTTGAGAACCTGCGTACACAGTCCAAGAAAATTGAGAACTCTTCTGAGATATCTCAGGTAGGTACCATCTCTGCCAACAACGACGCTGAAATCGGTAAGATGATTGCCGATGCGATGGACAAAGTTGGTAAGGACGGTGTAATTACTGTAGAAGAGGCGAAAGGCACCGAGACTGAAGTAAAAACAGTGGAAGGTATGCAGTTCGACCGCGGTTACCTGTCTCCTTACTTCGTGACCAACGCAGAGAAGATGGAGGCTGAGTTCGAGAACCCTTACATCCTGATCTACGACAAGAAGGTGTCTACCATGAAGGAGTTGCTTCCAGTGTTGGAGCAGGTTGTCCAGACTGGTAAAGGCCTGGTGATTGTTTCTGAAGATGTAGACGGCGAGGCGCTTGCTACATTGGTTGTAAACAAACTGCGTGGCTCACTTAAGATTGCCGCTGTGAAGGCCCCTGGTTTTGGCGACAGAAGAAAGGCAATGCTGGAGGACATCGCCATCCTGACAGGTGGAACTGTGATCTCTGAAGAGCGTGGCTACAAGTTAGAAAACGCTACACTTGAGTATCTTGGACAGGCGGAGAAGGTGATCATCGACAAAGACAACACAACGCTGGTAAACGGCGCTGGACAGAAAGATGATATCGTGGCGCGCATAAATCAGATCAAGTCTCAAATGGAGGCTACTACTTCTGACTACGACAAGGAGAAGCTGCAGGAGCGCCTGGCGAAATTGTCTGGTGGTGTTGCGATCCTTTATATCGGTGCTTCTACTGAAGTAGAGATGAAAGAGAAGAAAGACCGCGTAGATGATGCCCTGCACGCAACACGCGCTGCCGTAGAGGAAGGTATCGTAGCTGGTGGTGGCGTTGCCCTCATCCGTGCGATAGATGCCCTGAACAACATTGATGTGTACAATGCCGATGAGCAGACAGGTGTTCAGATCATCAAGACGGCACTGGAGTCTCCGCTAAGAACAATCGTTTCTAACGCTGGTGGCGAAGGTTCTGTAGTTGTGCAGGCCGTTCGCGAAGGTAAGGCTGATTATGGCTACAATGCTCGCGACAACAAGTATGAGAATATGTTCCAGGCTGGTATCATCGACCCTACGAAGGTGACACGTCTTGCCCTTGAGAACGCTGCATCTATCGCAGGCCTGCTGCTCACTACCGAGTGTGTGGTTTCTGAAGATGCAGAAGAGGACAAAGGTGCTCCATCTATGCCAGGTGGCATGGGCGGTATGGGCGGCATGATGTAATTCATCCCCTCACCTAACACTAAAAAACCTGAGTCAGCAATGGCTCAGGTTTTTTTTATATATGGAGGATGAGTTGAAAAGCTATTTACTGCTGTTACGCAAGGCTCTCTTTTAACTCCTTTTGAAGGCAGGGCTGTTAAATCAATAAACTCACCAATCAAAAATTAGAGCTGCTTAAAGCACAGCAGCATTTAGTGCATTACTCCAGATCCCGGATATAAATAGTGACATCGTGAGGGGCCGTTTCGTCGCCGCCGAAGTACGGGTACAGTTGGTAACCCGCTCCTTCCCCGTTACAGGCACGCGGCATTTTCACCATCTTTCCGTCCAGCCAAAATTGGTACTCCTGATCCAGGAATTCGAGCTCGCAAACGCTTTTCTTACCCAGTGCTACGGTGCCAATCAACTTTGACTGGCGCTGCTTGTTCAGGTAGGTATAGGCGTGTATTTCCAACTTGTTTTGATACCAGCGCCACCCGAAGCGGGCGCTGTTCACCTGGTGCAAGCCGCCGCAGTCTGACAGGCCATATAGCTTGTTGATGTCTCCCTGATTCGCGGCATCGGTGGTAGTATAAACGGCACTGCTGTCAAACAGGACTTCGAAACGGAGCTTGCTGCTAGTTGTTTTTTTGTAGAAGTTGCTGGTGGCGTAGTGTTGTCCCTGCGGAATGAGATACGTAACTGCTTCCGGTGCAGGCTCCAGATTTAACTCCAGATCCGACATCACCTCACAGGAACTCAGACAAATAAAAGCGAAGGCAACTGTTAGCTGCCTTCGCCAGTTAAAATGAATCATAAACTTTGGCTAAAAGTTGAAGTATGATTTTATTAATTCGGCTTGATGTCTGAAATCTATGTAAGCGATAGCATATATGCAATTTTTTTCCTCATAATGCCATCATATACTTTATATTATACTATTATATTTTTTATATATGGAAATTAGAAGCTTTTGTCAATATTTGCATAATTTTATAAAGCCAAACATCATCATATATAAATATACATGATTTTTACGTATTACAGCTGATCTCCAGGATTGTATCCGAGGGCCTGCGCTACTACTTCTGTGTTGAGACGAAAGCACAAAAAAAGGCCTTCAAGCGCTAAGCGCCTGAAGGCCTTTTAATTCTAACGAGCCGCAGCTACAGCGGATTTAGCTGAGTTCCGCTTCCAGCAGCTGGCCGGTCTGAGCCTTCCCCTCATTGTCGTGCTTGTCTTCCGCACCATGCGACAAACGGTTCAGCTTGCCACTGAAGATCCACAGCAACAGCCCCAGTAAGATAGACACAACGGCTATACCGCCGAAGATTTCCATCTCGCCCATGTTCTGTGCGGCTTCCCCTAAAAGGCCGGCCACTTTGTTGCCCAAGCCAGTCACAGCAAAGTAGATGCCCATGATGGATGCCACCAGACTCTTCGGAGCCAGCTTGGTGATATAAGATAGTGCCACCGGAGAAAGCGCCAATTCCCCCAAGGTATGGAAGAGGTAAGCCAGCACCAGCCACCACATCGAGGAAAGACCAAAGATGCTGGACTCCCGCTGCAGCGAGGCAAACACCATAAAGATGAAGCCTGTGCCCATGATGGCGGTTCCGATTCCCATTTTAGCGATGGACGGCGGGTTTTTACCGGTCTTGGCCAGATATAGCCAGATGGTGGCTACTATACCCCCGAAGATCAGGATGAACAGGGCGTTTAGGCTCTGGAACCAGCTGGCAGGAACAATAAACCCAGGCTGCTCATTCTGCCGGTCAAAAATGGTAAAGGCGCTGGAAGTCTCCACGATCGGGGCGCTATCCGAGAGCAAGGCGTTGTAGGTAGCGCTGTCTGCCTCCGCCACCGGCAGCATAAACTGCCGGCTGTTAATGCGCGTGGCTGGCTCAATGGTGGTACCTTCCACTTCTATAGGCTTGCTCAACTCGCTGTTGATTTCCTCATAGGTGAGCGACCGAGGCGATACCAGGTTGCCGAAAAACTCCCCGACGGTGTTGAACTCTGTAACCTGCTTATTCTCCACCACCTTCTTGGTAGCCTCAATGGCCAGCAGATCCTGCGTATCCTTGCCCTGCGTGTTATATTCATTCACGGCGAACTCATCACCGATATAGCGGTCCGTGTAGTTCTTGGTGTATAGGTTCATCAACCCTCCGGCCTGCTCAAACGCAGCCCAGAACACCAGCACAATCACGAAGGAGATGCCCAGCAGCACCAAACGGTCTTTCTCTACTTTAGAGAAGCCATTGCCGCCTTCTTGCTGCTGTCGCTCATTCTTGTCAAAAATCCGGTCTTCACTTTTTACGAGGTTGCCGACATGGCGAAGGTACTTTTGCCCGCCGATGAATACCATCTGCCCCAGCAACATACCGATGCCCGCCAAAGAGAAGCCGTAATGCCAGCCGATAGTCTCGCCCACGTACCCCACGATCAGTGCCGCGAGGAAAGCGCCGAGGTTGATGCCCATATAGAAGATCGTGAAACCAGAGTCACGACGGCTGTCGCCCTCGCGGTAAAGCCCGCCCACCATGGTGGAGATGTTCGGCTTCAGCATTCCGGTGCCGGCAATGATCAGCGCCAGGGCTGTGTAAAAAGCCCACTCCGCTGGCCAGGCCATCAGAAAGTGACCCGCTACCAGCGTGAAGCCGCCCAGCATCACCGATTTTTTCTGTCCCAACACTTTGTCCGCCAGCAATCCCCCCGGAATCGCCACCAGATACACCAGCATGGTATAGGTGCCATAAAGGCTGATCGCCTCCGTTTCAGTCCAGCTGAAGCCGCCGTTTACATTCGACACCAGAAACAACACCAGAATGCCGCGCATGCCATAATAGCTGAAGCGTTCCCACATTTCGGTGAAAAATAGAATCATGAGGCCTTTGGGATGGCCAAACAAAGTGTCCTGCGGATCAATAAAAGCTGGCGCTCTCCCTCCGGAAATAGGTTTGGAATCTGACATAAATGATCGATAATTAGAAAGGTAGTTGTTGGTATATCACGTTAAAAATAACACGCTATTTCGGTTAAAGCAAATGATTGCCCGCCGCTGCACCCTTCTCCCTCTCCCGGAATGTTGCCGATGGCCGCTGCAACTGTTAAAATTTAGGAATGCCTATATATAAGCTAACTGCCTGGCGAAAGCAATGCATATTTTTATAGCAGCTTCTTGTTCAGCCCAAACGCCACCAAACCCGCCGTAATGAATGTTTGTAGTAGTCAGCTACAGAATTAGATAAGTAGATATATCAGGTTAACCGCAAAACAGCAAATACATCCAATCGCCGTGGCCCCGGTGTCGTATGATTATATATACATCATCACGTCTCTAAATTAAGATGTTGATAATAAATAAGGCTTCACACAGCGTTTTATTATGAGATTCATAATTTTATAGTAATTTTGCATCAGGAAGTAACCACTCACTTAATTACTCAACGCAGTGTATAATGAAACAATCTGAAGGTAAGTTGTTTACAGCAGGCCTGTCATCGCTAGGCATTAACAAAGCACGGGAGATCCGCTGGAACCTGAGCCCTGCTGAACTGGTGGAAGAGGCAATCATGAATGGGGAAGGAAAGCTGACGGACACGGGCGCACTCATGTGCGACACCGGCGTTTTTACCGGCCGCTCCCCGAAGGATCGCTTTATTGTTGAAGATGCCAAAACCGCGGATACCGTGTGGTGGGGCGACATCAACATTCCCTTTTCACCGGAAAAGTTTGACCAGCTGCAGCAAAAGATGGTGGACTTTCTGGAAGACCGCAAGCTATACGTGCGCGATGCCTATGCAGGAGCCCACCCGGATTACCGCCTGAACCTGCGCATCATCAACACACAGGCCTGGCACAACCTCTTCTGCCACAACATGTTCCTTCGCCTATCAAAAAAGGACCTTGAACAGCATCAGCCGGAGTTTACGATCCTGTGTGTGCCGGAGTTTGAGGCTGATCCCGCCGTGGACGGAACGCGCCAGTCCAACTTCGCCATCATCAACCTCACCAAGGGTATGATTCTGATTGGCGGCACCGGGTATGCCGGTGAAATCAAGAAAGGGATTTTCTCGGTGCTGAACTACCTGCTGCCCCAGGAAAAGAACACCCTTTCGATGCACTGCTCTGCCAATGTGGGCCATGAGGGGGACACCGCGATTTTCTTTGGGCTTTCGGGCACAGGCAAAACCACGCTTTCCGCAGACCCCAACCGCGGCCTGATCGGCGACGACGAGCATGGCTGGACTGAGGACAGCGTCTTTAACTTTGAGGGCGGATGCTACGCCAAAGTGATTGACCTGACCCATGAAAAGGAGCCGGAGATATGGGACGCGATCCGGTTTGGATCTGTTGTAGAGAACACCCGCTTTTATGAGGGAACCCGCACAGTGGACTATACAGACAGCTCTGTAACACAGAACACACGCACGGCATACCCGATTTTCCATATCCCGAATGCGGTTAATCCGTCTCGGGCCGGTATACCGAAAAATATTTTCTTCCTGACGGCAGACGCCTTCGGTGTGATTCCGCCCATCTCGAAGCTGAACAAGAGCCAGGCGATGTACCACTTCATTTCGGGGTATACCGCTAAAGTAGCTGGCACAGAAGTTGGTGTTACAGAGCCGGTCACCACCTTCTCTGCCTGCTTCGGGGCGGCTTTTCTGCCCTTGCACCCAACCCGGTATGCGGAGATGTTCGGGCAGAAGATGGAACAGGAGAATGTGAACGTATGGCTCGTGAACACAGGCTGGACGGGTGGCCCGTACGGCATCGGCTCCCGGATGAAACTGGCCTATACCCGCGCTATGATCACGGCAGCACTGAACGGAGAACTCAGCACTGTGAACTATACCGAGCACCCGGTGTTTGGTGTAGAGATACCGGACAGTTGCCCGGGAGTGCCGTCAGACATTCTGAACCCGCGCAACACCTGGGAGAAAAAAGAGGACTACGACGCCAAGGCAACCGGGCTCGCGGCTAAATTTGTCGAGAATTTCCGGAAATACGCCACGTTTGCGAGCGAAGAAATACTGGCCGGCGCGCCGCATGTAGAAGTAACAGCATAACTACTCCATACTTTCTAACACGAAGCCTCTCTGCATTTGTCGGAGGGGCTTTTTTTCTGTCCGCTTCCGTAATAGTCGCAAATTCCATACATTCGTATGTAGAAAAAGAGGGTATACCTGCCCGGCTATGGGTACTTCTGCATCCCGTAAGCGCGTTGGGAACTGACGATGGCCTGCGACGAACGCTGTTCGTGTTTTATACTACATTCTTTAAAAAACTGTAATCAACTTTCAAATCAAGCACCGTGCACCTGTTTTATACCCCCGACATATCATCTGAGTTCTATGTGCTGAGCGAGGACGAGTCCAAACACTGCACGCGCGTGCTTCGCCTGCAACAGGGGGACACCATCTACCTTATAGACGGCATTGGCGGGCTTTATACTGCCATCATTCAGGATGCCAACCAAAAGAAGTGTCAGCTACAGGTGATAGACAAGCAAATGGAGTATGGCAAGCTGCCCTATAGCACACACATCGCCGTGGCCCCCACCAAAAACATCGACCGCATGGAGTGGTTTGTGGAGAAAGCCGTGGAGATCGGGGTCAGCGAAATCACCTTTCTGCTGTGCGACCACTCTGAGCGGCGCAACCTGAAACTGGAGCGACTGGAGAAAATTGCCGTTAGTGCCATGAAGCAGTCACAGAAAGGGTATCTTCCCCTGCTGCACGACCTCACTCCTTTCCACCGGTTTTTACAAAAAGCCCTGACAAACCATACTTATATTGCTCATTTGGAAGACGATGCCACCAAGAGCATCAAGGATCACTATACCTATGGGCAGCCCCACTGCATCATGATCGGCCCGGAGGGGGATTTTTCTCCTGAAGAAATTGCCATGGCCTACAAGGCGGGTATCCGGCCCGTGACGCTGGGCACAAGCCGGCTGCGCACCGAAACGGCAGCCCTGGTGGCCTGCCACTCCCTGCACGTGCTCCACGACATCTACGCCCCGTTATAAGACTGAAACACGCCATGCTGAAACGCCTCCTGATTGCTCTGTTGCTACTTCTTGCCGCGCTTCCTGCTGCGAATGCACAGAATTACAGCTTTAAAGTGGCCAAGCTGAAGTACAATGGCGGCGGCGACTGGTATGCCAACAAAACCTCGCTGCCAAACCTGATCCGGTTTTGCAATCAGAACCTGAGCACAAACATCGCCCCGGACGAAGCCGTGGTGGAGGTTGGGAGCCCTGAGCTTTTCAGCTATCCATTCGTGCATATGACTGGGCACGGAAACGTTGTTTTTAGCGATGCAGAGGCTGAAAACCTTAGAAATTACCTCATCAATGGCGGTTTCCTGCACATCGATGACAATTACGGCCTCGACAAATACATCCGGACGGAAATGAAAAAAGTGTTCCCGGACCTTGACTTTGTAGAACTGCCCTTCGACCACCCGATTTACAGGCAAAAATATACCTTCGCCAACGGGTTGCCCAAGATACACGAGCACGACAACAAGCCCCCGCAAGGATTCGGTATTCTATACAAAGGCCGTTTGGTGTGCTTCTATACCTATGAAACCGATTTAGGGAATGGATGGGAGGACCAAGAGATTTACAACGACCCGGAACCCATACGCCAACAGGCCCTCCGGATGGGCGCCAATATCCTCACGTTTGCCCTGACGGTGGCAGATTAAATGAGTTTTAAGTTGCAGACAACGCGAAGATTATCAAAGAGATTTGAGCGGCTAGGTATATTTCCTGTTGAAGATCTCGGTAAGGATTACCGCATCACGAACGGAGGTCGGGTTTTTTAGCAGGCTGGCGTAGCGGTTCGCATTTTTCTTATCTTTGGTATACGACTCAAACCGTTTTTTCTGAAGGTGTTCCTCCGAAAGCACGGCCAGGCGCTTGGCGTCAGCAGGTTTCTCCCAGGAAAGCGCCCGCGGTACCAGGTCCGGTTTTGTGGGAGACCTCGGAATGACAGTTGCCTCAGTTACAAGTGGCGGCATCCTTTGCGTCAATTCTTCCCTGGCCCGATCCACGGCCTTTTTTCCACGTGCCTCCGCCTGGTCTAGCTTAGGCTGCAGTTCCCGCAAAATATCCTCAAAAGATGTGACGGGCTTGGCGGGGTGTTGCTGGCGGCGTTCAGGCCTTGGTGGTTCCTTTTGGTCCTGTTCCCCCTTTGGCGCGTTGAAGGCTTTGCGCCACTGCATGAACACAAAGTAGGCAACGGCTGCCAGTACATATAAAATTAATTTAAAGTCTTCCATTGCGTTGGTCTATACCCAAATATAGCGAAAATCCGGCGCAGAATTGATGTGCCTCCCCGAATATTAAAGCACGGTCAGACCTATTGGTATCGAAAATCGTCTTATTTTTGAGTTTAGATTAACATCGTTTCCGCACACGCGAATGCAAGTATCAAAATTAGAGATTAAAGGTTTCAAGAGTTTCGGCGACCGGGTCGTGATTAATTTCGACAACGGGATTACGGGAATTGTCGGGCCTAACGGCTGCGGCAAGTCCAACATCGTGGACGCCATCCGCTGGGTGCTAGGCGAGCAGAAAACCCGCAACCTGCGCTCCGACAAAATGGAGAACGTGATTTTCAACGGCTCCAAAACCCGGAAACCCGTGCAGTTAGCAGAGGTTTCCATCACTTTCGACAACAACAAGGGCATCCTACCGACAGAGTATTCGCAAGTAACTGTGACGCGCAAGTACTACCGCAACGGCGACAGCGAATACCTGCTCAACAGCGTGCCCTGCCGCCTGAAGGACATCAACGAACTTTTTCTGGACACGGGGATCGGTTCCGACAGCTATGCCATCATCGAGTTGAAGATGGTGGACGAGATACTGAACGACAAAGAGAACTCGCGCCGGCTTTTGTTCGAGGAAGCGGCGGGTATCTCCAAGTTTAAGGTACGGAAGAAACAAACGCTGAAGAAGCTGGAGGAAACCGACGCGGACCTGGAGCGCGTGGAAGACGTGCTGCATGAGATTGGCAAGAACATGAAAACGCTGGAACGCCAGGCAAAACAGGCCATTCGGTATTTTCAGTTAAAGGAAGACTATAAAAAGCACAGCCTGGCATTTGCCCGCCGCAACATCTCGCAGTACCAGCATACCCTGGAGCGCCTGGAGCAGGACGTGCAGCAGGAGAACTGCCTGAAAGAACAATATGTGAGCACCGTGACAGAGGCGGAAGACGCCATTGCGGACCAAAAACAGGAACTGAACGCGACACAGGAAAAGTTGGCGGAGATGCAGAAAACCATGCAGGTGCAAACTGCCAAGCTCCGCCAACTCGAGAACGACATCAAGCTGAACGCCGAGCGCAGGTCTTACTTGCAGGAACGCATGCAGCAACTGCGCCAACAGATCAGCCAGGACACCGCGAACGTGACTCATACCCAGGAAAGCATCCTGGAACTGAGCGACGAACTGACAGAGGTGCAGGAACATTATGCCACGGCAGAAGAGCAGGTATCCGAAATGCGGGAGCAGCTGCAGGAAGCCAATGAGGAGAAAGCCTCCCTGCAGGATATCTTGCAGGACCTGACGCAGCAGCAGAAGGCGAAGCAGAATGAGGTATACCAACTCAGCAAATCACTGGAGATCGGTCAGGTACAGATACAGAACATCAATCAGGAACTGGAGCGCCTCCACCAGCAGCAAACAAATGCGGATGCCGATGGCCTTGAGCTGCAGGACCAGTTGCAGGAGGCACAGCTGATTTTAGAGGATTCTACCTCAGAGCTGGTGCGACTTCAGGCTAAAGAAGAAACCTTGCAGCAGCAAATAGTGGCGACCGAGGAAAATATAGAGGGGCTGAAGACACAGCGCGCTGAGCTGACCCGCTCGCTCGACGCAAAGCAAAACCAGTATAATCTCACCAAGTCTCTTGTCGAGAACATGGAGGGATTTCCGGAGGCGATTAAATACCTGAGCAAAACCACTGACTGGTCGAAGCCTGCCCCCCTTCTGTCTGACATACTGGTTTGCGAGCCTGACTACAAGCCACTTATAGAGAGTTACCTGGAGCCATACATGAACTTTTTTGTGGTGGATGAGCTGCATGATGCCGTGGAAGCCATTGGCTTGCTGAAAAGCGAGAACAAGGGGCGCGCAAACTTCATTATCCTTTCTGAGATTGAGGAATTAGAGCCTACCGCCACGTACAGTGAGGGTAATTTGAAAGCCGGGTATGAGGTAGTTTCTGCTGAGAAAAAATACAGCGGGCTGATGAAGTACATGCTCCGCAACGTGTATATCGCGGAAGACAGCGAGGAAGAGCTGTATGACAACGACTATAAAACAATCATTCTGAAGGACGGCAGCGCCATCCGCAAGCCCCTGAGCCTTTCGGGTGGGTCTGTCGGGCTGTTCGACGGCAACCGGCTGGGGCGCAAGCAGAGTTTGGAGGCGCTGGCCAAAGAGGTAGAGGAGCTCACCCGGCAGGTGGACTTGATGCAGGGCCGCGTGAACACCCAGAACCAGCTGTTGCAAAACTATAAGCTGGAATCGCAGAAAGACGCGATCAGGCAACTGGAGAAGGACGTGGCCAAACAACAGCAGGAACTGCTCACAGTCCGGATCAGGCATGAACAATACCAGCAAAACCTCCGCAACTTCGACCAAAAAAAGCAGGAGCTGCAAGAGCGCCTGCTGGAACTTCGGGAGCAAAGCCAGGAAGTGTCTCCGCAGGCAGAGGCCGACATGCATGCATTGAGCCAGCTCGAAGCTCAACTGACAGAGCATGCCGCCATCATTGCCGGGCAGCAGGAGAAGATCACCGTGATCTCGGGCAGGTATAACCAGGAGAACATACAGTTTCACCAGCTAAAAAACCGGTATGCCAGCCTGCAGCAGGAAATCAGCTACAAGCAGAAAACGGTGGAGACAAACCAGGAGCGTATCAACACCCTGCAGCAGGAACTGGTGAAGGCAGAGGAAGAGATCGGCGCGGCCGAGGTGTTTATAGCGGACAATGAGGAAGTGGTTGCGGCTATGCTGGAGGCCCGTACCGCTTTTGGCCATGAGCTGGAGGATATAGAAAAGGTGTACTTCAGCCTGCGCGGCGACCTGGACGAGAAAGAGAAAACCATTCGCGAGATTCAGCGCAAGCGCCAGAACTCAGACGAGCTCCTGATGCGCATGCAACAGGCTAAAACAGAAACGCAGCTCAAGCTGGTGGCTATCAAAGAGCGCCTTGCAGCAGAGTTCAGTATATCTGATGAGGATTTTGCCACACCGGTTCCGGAGGAAGACCTTTTGATCCCGCTCTCCTCGGATGAACTGAGTCAGCACATCGGCACCGTGAAAGGTCAACTGGATAAGATGGGACCGGTGAATGCCATGGCTGCTGAGGCGTATGCCGAGATCGAGGAACGCAACACCTTCATCACAGAGCAGCGCAACGACCTGGTGAACGCCAAGAACATGCTCATCGATACCATCAACGAGATTGACACGGTGGCCAAGGACAAGTTTATGGATGCCTTCAACCAGATCAAGCACAACTTTAAACTGGTTTTCCGAAGCCTGTTTACAGAGGAAGACAACTGCGACCTGGTGCTGACAGACCCGAAAAGTCCGCTAGATTCGAAGATCGAGATTATGGCACAGCCAAAAGGAAAGCGCCCGCTCACCATCAACCAGCTTTCCGGCGGGGAGAAGACGCTCACGGCCATCTCTCTCCTTTTCTCCATCTACCTGCTAAAGCCCGCGCCGTTCTGTATTTTTGACGAAGTGGACGCCCCGTTGGATGATGCCAACATCGACAAATTCAACAACATCATCCGTAAGTTTTCAGCGGATTCCCAGTTTATCGTGGTCACGCACAACAAGCGCACGATGGCCTCTACCGACGTGATGTATGGCATCACGATGATCGAGGCGGGTATCTCCAGGGTAATACCGGTAGACCTGCGCCAGATAGCTTAACTTACTCCCATTACCTTATTATAAGGGTACACTTATTTGCTGCTCCATGTACTGGAGGATGTTGCTTATCTTCGCTGGTTGGAGCAGCTTTGCTTTCTGAAGCTCCCGGCTAATCCTTTCTTCTATCTCTTGCATCTTCATGTTGTAAGGG
>NZ_JAKVIR010000029.1 GCF_022601975.1 Pontibacter sp. E15-1 | reverse complement strand
CCATTTTGCCTCTTGCTTTTCAGTAAAAGGATTTTAAAACACTTTTAGTTCTTTAAATTAAATTGGTAGAGCACTAGTAGGACACTCGATATTCAAAAAGTCAGACACACGATACCCGCAAACAGGACCACACTATACCTACAAACAGGACACTCACAGGTCCTCCGGACACTGTGAGGTCATGACGATAAAAAAAGGCCGTTGCAGTTTATACCTGCAGCGGCCTTTTCTTCTATCGTGATCTGTAAGAATGCTATCCAAACAAGGTGGGCGGTGGTGTCTTGAGTTGGGCGATAACGGTCTGGCCGCCCTTTGTTTTCTGGCCGAGCTCTACTTTTATCTCCGTGTCGAGAGGCACAAAAACGTCTACGCGGGAGCCGAACTTGATGAAGCCGAACTCCTCGCCCTGGCTCACCTCGTCGTCCTCGTTCACGTACCACACGATGCGGCGTGCCATGGCACCGGCTATCTGCCGGAAAAGCACCTCGGGGCCCGCCGTAGACTCTACCACCACGGTAGTGCGCTCGTTCTGCGTGCTCGATTTAGGGTGCCAGGCCACAAAGTAGTTGCCTGGGTGGTATTTAAAATACTTGACGATGCCTGAGACCGGGTTACGCGTGATGTGCACGTTGATCGGCGACATGAAGATGGAGATTTGCTTGCGCTTGTCTTTAAAATATTCCGGTTCCTCTACTTCCTCAATCACCACCACTTTTCCGTCGGCAGGAGCCGTGATCAGGTCTTCGTGCAGCAGCAGGTTGCGATAAGGGCTCCGGAAAAACTGGAGAATCAGGAGGAAAAGAACGGCAGAAACCGCTGAGAAAATTTTGTTGAAAGTACTGTTCTCTGCATTAAAATTATATAGCAAAAGGTTGAAAACCAGCAGTATAAACAGCGTGAAAAATAAAATTCTACGTCCTTCTTTATGAATCTTCATCAGTATTTTGGTTATCAGCAGGCGCTATATAAGCAGGCATTAGCCCGCCCAAGTTTGGTGGACGGGCTATCATCCTGCCTCAAAAATACTAAACTTACGTTTATTGTTGCAAAATTTTAATATTTAGAATCCGCCGCGGTACTTGTAGGTCATGGCTACCTTGTCGATTGCCACGATATAGGCCGCGATTCGCATCGGCACATTGTATTTTTGCGATGCCGCATACACACGCTCAAAGGCCTCGTTCATGATGCGCTCGGCACGCTCGTTCACGCGCTGCAGCGTCCACTTAAAGCCCATGCGGTTTTGCACCCATTCGAAGTAAGATACCGTTACGCCGCCAGAGTTCGCCAGGATATCAGGCACCACCATGATGCCTTTCTCGTTGATGATGCTGTCCGCTTTGTAGGAGGTTGGGCCGTTGGCGCCTTCCACAATCAGGCGGGCCTGTATCCGGTCCACGTTATGAATCGTGATCACATCCTCCACGGCAGCAGGCACCAGCACGTCCACCTTCGAAGTCAGCAGGTCGTCGCTGTCAATCAGCTCAGCGCCTTTATACCCTTCCAGGCGGCCGTTGTGCTCATTCTTGTAGGCGATAGCCTCATCTATGTCGATGCCGTTGTCATTCCAGTAAGCGCCGCTCACATCGCTGATGCCCAGTATCTTCACGCCACGCTCGGCCATCAGCTTGGCTGCCCAGGAGCCCACGTTGCCGAAGCCCTGCACCACCGCGGTCGATTTGTTCGGGTCCATACCCAGTTTCTCCATCGCCGCCATCGCCGACACCATCACACCGCGGCCCGTGGCCTCCACGCGGCCCAATGAGCCGCCCAGCACCAGGGGTTTGCCTGTCACCACGGCGTGCACCGTCGATCCTTTGGTTTTGGAGTATTCGTCCATCAGCCATGCCATCTCGCGCGGGCCTGTGCCCATGTCCGGAGCCGGGATGTCCTGATCAGGGCCGAACAGGTCTACCAGAGAAGAGGTATAGGCTCTGGTCAGGCGCTCAATCTCGCCGGCAGACATGGAGTATGGGTCGCAGATAATACCGCCCTTGGCACCGCCGTAAGGGATGTCCACCACGGCGCACTTCCAGGTCATCCAGGCGGCCAGGGCCTTCACCTCGTCCAGAAACACGTCGGGGGCGTAGCGTATGCCGCCCTTGGATGGCCCCAGTATGTTAGAGTGCATCACCCGGAAGCCCTCGAACACGCGCACTTTGCCGTCATCCATGGTCACGGGCACGTTCACGATCACCTGGCGCGTCGGTGATTTCAAAACATTATATACTTCCTCGTCCAGTCCCAGTACCTCAGCCGCCACGTTAAAACGCGACATCATCGACTCAAAAGGGTTTTCCCTGTCCTTGATCGGTGCAGGCTCTTTATATAACATCATTTTTAGTGTGTAGAATATGTAGTGAGTAGTGAGTGATCAATTATGCGGCAAAGTTGCTCATATTAGCGGCAACCTCCTACAGGCATCGTGCAATTTTTTAGAATATTTTAAGGAAAGCCACCACGAAGGGAATCGCCATCAGGAGGCTGTCGAACCGGTCGAGCAGGCCGCCATGGCCCGGCAGCAGCGTGCCCGAGTCTTTCACGCCCAGGCTGCGCTTCAGCATCGACTCCACCAGGTCGCCCAGCACCCCGAACACCGCCACGATCACGGCAATGCTCACCCACTGGTATAGCTCCAGGTCGGTGAGGAAAAAGGCCAGGGTATACCCCACCACCACGGCCAGCAGCGTGCCTCCGGCCCACCCCTCCCAGGTTTTGCCCGGCGAGATGCGCTCGAACAGCTTGTGCTTCCCGAAGTTTTTGCCCGCGATATAAGCGCCCGTATCTGAGGCCCAGATCAGCAGCATCAGCCCCAGGATGGGGTGCCAACTGTACTCGCCCTCGATGTATGCCAGCACGTGCAACAGCCCAAACGGGCCCGCCACATAAATGGCACCCAGCATAGTAAAAGCGATGTTGGTGAACGGCTGCGGGCGTTTGCGGTACAGCTCATATATAAATATGGCGAAGAGCACCGGCAGCGATAGGTATAGCAGCTCGCCGGGCATGATGCCTGCCTGCACCAGAAACATGGAGACAAAGAACAACCCGCCCAGCAGAAACCCAATGCCCCGGTTGGCATGGATGCCCTGCACCCGCACAATGCGATAGAACTCGGCGATGCCCAGCAGCGTGAGTCCCAGAAATAGCAGGAAATAGGTATAGGCGCCAAAGCAGATGCTTCCGATGAAAACCGCGGCACCCAGCACCCCGACAATGACACGTTGGCTTAAATTACTGAGGGTGGATATCTTTTTGCTCATGCATCGGTTTTGCGTCGGCAGGGCGACAAGTGGGAGGATAGGGTTAGCGAGCGTGGGTTATACAGGGTCTTTCTCTGGGGCTGCCGCAGCTACCTCGGGCCGCGCCGGCACAGCGCCAAACTGCTGGTAAAGGTAATAGATTACGGCGGCACTCAGCACCAGCGAAAGCAGGATTGTGTAGAGCGGCATCGCCTCAGTGCTTTCCACATCCACGTCGATGGCGCGGGTCTGGTGCAGGTAGAGCAGCACCACCGTGAAGCCGTTGTTGACGAAGTGCGCCACCATCGGCACCACAATGCGCCCCGACCAGAAATACAGGTATCCGAACAAGGCCCCCAGCAAAAGCCGCGGCACAAACCCGAAGAACTGCACATGGATGGCCGCAAAAATAAGCGCAGCCAGCCATATGGCCACGTGCCGGTTATCGAGCCAGCGGTAAAACTGCCGCTGCACGATTCCCCGGAACACCAGTTCCTCGCCAATGGCGGGTATAAGCGCAAACACCAGCAAGCCGATCAGCAGGTCGCCCACAGAGTTGAACTGCGTGATGAGCTTCATGATCTCGGCCAGCTGGTCTTCCTGCTGCCGCGCCCAGCGCGCAAACCCGTCCATAAAGCCCGGGAAGTTGAGGTTGGCGTTCCAGCTGATGACGGCCGAGTTGGCCGGCATGATGATGACGATCAGAAACCCGCTCAGCAGCACTAGCCACGCAGCCGGGTGCATTTTCCAGTTCAGGTGGCGGTCTACATCATACCCGATGGAGCGGAGCAGTATAAGCGGCCCGACGATGAACGAGATAAACTGCAGCACCCCTTGCAGCAGCAGCATCACGTCCCTCCCCTGCGGGTGCGAGGCCGGGTTGGCCACCACATCCATCAACTGGAAAATACTGATCCCAAAGATCCAGTTTGCCAGCACGCCTACCAGAAACGTGGCCACAAAATAGCCCCCCGCCATAAACACCAGCAGCAGCAGCAGTACCCAAAACGGGTGAAGATCTTTGGAGATGAAACCTTTCATACAGGAGATTAGGTTTAATTGACGTAAATTTACGCGAAAAATTAGATTTAGCTGTGGTAAAGATAGCGAACATAGAGCTCGGCGAGTTTCCGCTGCTGCTGGCACCAATGGAAGACGTAAGCGACCCCCCGTTCCGGAAGGTGTGCAAGGCAAACGGCGCAGACCTGATGTACACGGAGTTCATCTCCTCGGAGGGCCTCATACGCGATGCCGCCAAGAGCATCCAGAAACTCGATATTTTTGATTACGAGCGCCCCGTCGGCATCCAGATCTTCGGCTCGGACATAGACTCGATGCGGGAGGCGGCCATCGTCTCGTCGCAGGCGGGCCCCGACCTGATCGACATTAACTACGGCTGCCCGGTAAAGAACGTGGCCTGCAAGGGCGCGGGCGCTGCGCTGCTGCGCGATGTGCCCAAGATGGTGAAGATGACCGAGGAGATCGTGAAGGCAACGCACCTGCCCGTAACCGTGAAAACGCGCCTGGGCTGGGACGAGGAAACGAAGTACATCGTGGACACGGCCGAGCGGCTGCAGGACATCGGCATACAGGCCCTGAGCATCCATGGCCGCACCCGCGTGCAGATGTATAAGGGCGAGGCCGACTGGAGCCTGATTGCCGCCGTGAAGAATAACCCGCGCATGAAGATCCCGATTTTCGGCAACGGCGACATCGACACGCCGCAAAAGGCCCTGGAGTACCGCAACCGGTATGGCGTGGATGGCATCATGATCGGGAGAGCCAGCATCGGCCACCCATGGATTTTTAATGAGGTGAAGCACTTCATGGCCACGGGAGAGGTGCTGCCGGAACCAACGCTGGAAGAGCGCGTGGCCGTCTGCCGCCAGCACTTTACGCACTCGCTGGAGTGGAAGGGCGACAAGCTGGGGATGTTTGAGATGCGCCGCCACTATACCAACTACTTCCGCGGGCTGCCGCACTTCAAGCCCCTGCGCATGCGCCTCGTGCAGTCCGAAAACGTGCAGGAGATCTACGACACGCTGGAAGAGATCGCCCAGACCATGAGCTATGCAGAGGTAGAAAGCTAGAGAGTTGGTGGAGTTAGAGAGTTGGGGAGTTAGAGAGGTATAGTCTTCAACTGGCGCAAGCGTCCGCTTGTGCCATGGAGTTGCGCCAGTAAAACTGTCTACAGAGGCACAAGCGGACGCTTGCGCCACATGGGATCATACCCCTGGCCTACCTGTACTTCCTGCCGAATATTATATATACCACCACCTGCCTTAGAGTATGCTTAAATTTTATTTTTGGAAGCGAAAAATGTTCAGGAAGGGTTCTGACGAAGCGTTTTTTGAGCCGCATAGCAGCGCTATGGGGCGATAAAAAGGTGAAGTCAGGTTCCTTAATGGACGTTTTGTAGCCCAAAAGATGAAATTTAAACATGCTCTTAACTCACCCAAGCCCCACATCCAACTTCCAAACTCCACCAACTCCCCAACTTTCTACCTCCTAAACTCCTAAACTATCAAGACCGCTACTACTCCCGCACCTGCCAAAACCACTAACAACGCGCTTTCCTGGTTCCTGATCACAATCCTGACCCTTATTTGGGGCACCTCATTTATCCTGATGAAGAAGGGGCTAGTGGTCTTTTCGGCGGGAGAAGTGGGCGGCCTCCGGATGGCTATTGCCAGTCTGGCGCTGCTGCCCTTTGCCGTGCGGCAGGTCAGCAGAATGGAGCCAGGCCGATGGAAGTATATAGCGGGCAGCGGCATGCTGGGCAATTTCCTGCCTGCCTTTCTGTTTGCCTATGCCGAAACGCGACTAGCCAGCGGCCTGGCGGGTGTGCTTAACTCGCTCACCGCTCTGTTCACCCTGCTGATGGGTGCCATCTTCTTCCGGCAGTCCATCACCTGGATGCGCATGCTGGGCATTGTGGTGGGCATCGCCGGTACGGCCGTGCTCATCTTCTCGGGCAACGGCAGCACCGACCTCGACAACAAGTACTATGGCATCTACATTGTGCTCGCCACTGTGTGCTACGGGGCCAGCGTCAACATTATCAAGCACCGCCTGCAGGGCATCAAGCCGCTCGTTATCTCCAGCCTGGCGCTGCTCACGGTGGGGCCGCTTGCCCTGGGGTACCTTTTCACCACCAACGTGGTAGGCAAGCTGCAGCATACCCCGGGCGCCTGGGAGGCCTTTTCATATATCGCCATCCTGGCCATTGTGAGCACCGCGATTGCCCTGGTGCTTTTCAACAAGCTCATTCACATTTCCACCACGCTTTTCGCCAGCTCCATCACCTACCTCATCCCGATTGTGGCGCTGCTGTGGGGCGTGCTCGACGGCGAGCGTATCCAGCTGTGGCACTATGCGGGCATGCTCGTGATCCTGGCGGGTGTGTTTATCGTGAACCGGGCAAAATGAACGGCGCACAGCGCACCAAACACGCCTTGCTTTTATACCCTAACGGCCTCCTCAGGCACCGGAAGCACCCGATGGCGGCATGCTGCGTATAGTGCCTTATTTCCGGATATCCCTTTTTTTTGCGTACTTAAGCGTCTGAATAATCCCTTATGCTGATACATGAAGCTATATAAGTCCCTCCTACCCCTGGCGCTGCTCCTGCTGTTTTGTTTCCGGGTGCAGGCGCAGGAAACCATTGACAAGGCTGCGATCGAGGAGTTTACCCTGCAGGCAATCAACGACACCGCCTATACCCTCCGCACCACAAACACAGCGGGCAATTTAGTGAAGTACTCAGGCGTGCTGCCGCTCCGGGTAAACGGCGCATTGCAGGAGGCCGACTTTCTGGAGGGCGAAACGCTGCTGCAGCTTCCGAAGGCGGGTGAGTTGGTGCAGGTTAGCGCCAACCTGGGCACGCATACCCTGGCCCGGCTTTACCGCCCCGATGCAGCGGCCCCCGGTGGCCTGCGCGAGTTCCCGATGTGGCTGTCGATCCTGCCGCCGCTGATTGCCATTGTGCTGGCGCTTATTTTCCGGGAGGTGTTGCTGGCGCTTTTCGCCGGTATCTGGGTGGGGGGCTTCGTGATTTACGGGCTGTCCTTTAAGTCTGCTTTTACCGGTTTACTGGCCGTGGGCGATACCTACCTGATGGAGGCGCTTACCGACTCGGACCACGTTTCGGTGATTATCTTCTCGATGCTGATCGGGGGCATGGTGGCCATTATCTCTAAGAACGGGGGTATGGCCGGCATCGTGAACCTGCTTTCCCGCTATGCCAGGTCCGCTAAAAGCGCCCAGGTGGTGACGTGGGCCCTGGGTCTGGCCATTTTCTTCGACGATTACGCAAACACCCTGATCGTGGGCAACACCATGCGCCCCGTTACCGACGGGCACAAGGTATCGCGCGAGAAGCTGGCCTACCTCGTGGACAGCACCGCCGCCCCGGTGGCCGCCATCGCCTTCGTCACGACGTGGGTGGGGGCCGAGTTAGGGTATATCAAAGACGCCGCCACGTCGCTGGGGATAGAGGAAGGCGCTTACTCGCTGTTTTTCCACTCGCTGGAATACGCCTACTACCCGGTGCTGACGCTTGTGTTTATGCTCATGCTGATCCTGATGAACCGCGATTTCGGAAGCATGCACACTGCCGAAGTGCGCGCCCGCACCACCGGTGCCGTTACCTCGGCCAGCATGGACCGCCAGGGTGAGGCGAGGCAACAGCAGGAAATGGCTGAGTTTGAGCCGGTGGACAACTCCCGCACGCGTGCCGCCAATGCGCTGCTGCCCGTGCTGGTCGTTATCTTCGGCACCCTGGTTGGCTTGCTGTATACCGGCTACAACCCCGATGTGTGGGCAGACGCCAGCCTCGGCTCCATCCGCAAGCTTTCGATCACCATCGGCGACTCTAACTCCTACCTCTCGCTTATCTGGGCCTCGCTCTCCGGCGTGATTGTGGCGATTTTACTTACCGTGAGCCAGCGCATCATGTCCCTGACGGCAACCATGGAGTCGCTGGTGGTGGGCTTTAAAACGATGCTGCCGGCCATACTCATCCTGGTGCTGGCCTGGTCGCTGGCGGCCGTCACGCAGGAGCTCTATACCGCCGAGTACCTCACGTCGCTCTTCTCGGGCAACATCTCCCCGCATTTCCTGCCGGAGATCACTTTCTTCCTGGCCGCCATCATCGCCTTCTCTACAGGCTCCAGCTGGGGCACGATGGCGATTCTATACCCGCTGATGCTGCCGGCGGCCTGGTATGTGAGCCAGATGCAGGGTTTC
This sequence comes from Pontibacter sp. E15-1, assembly GCF_022601975.1. Lineage (GTDB taxonomy): Bacteria > Bacteroidota > Bacteroidia > Cytophagales > Hymenobacteraceae > Pontibacter. The sequence goes on along the minus strand of NZ_JAKVIR010000029.1, from coordinate 62,844 downwards.
TCGCTGGAGGAGACTATGCCGATCATCTACAACGTGATTTCGGTGGTGCTGGCGGGCTCTGTTTTCGGCGACCACTGCTCCCCCATCTCCGACACCACCATTCTCAGTTCCCTGGCTTCCGGCTGCAACCACATCGACCACGTGAAAACGCAGCTGCCGTATGCCGTCACCGTGGCTTTGGTGGCGAACCTGGTGTGCACCAACCTCTCCAGTTGGGGCGTGCACTGGCTGTTGGTATACCTCATTGGGGCCGTGGTGCTTTGGGCGATCATCCGGTGGCTGGGCAAGAAGAATGTTGTGGAGGCCATACCTGTCGCTGAGGCCGTGGAGGCTTAATTTATACCTTTCACATCATACCTCTAAAAGAAATCGCGGGCTGCTCTTGTGTTAGAGCAGCCCGCGATTTCTTTTATAACGTTAATTCGGGAATATCGGGATTATTACAATACAGGAACAGCCTTATTCCATAGTTTGCTTTGCGCTCCACGCCTGGGGTAGGGGCCCTACTTAAGCTGGGGCGCGTTTTCCCGCTCGGCACTGTGTAGTTGAAGCTGCCTTCGCTCCGCTCAGGCTGCCTCACTGCGTTCGGCACCGCAACACCTACAAGGTGCCTCTCGGAAAAACTGGGAATCATTTTGCCTTGATCTAGCTAAACCATACTTCTACAAAGCAGAAAAACTTATTTAAAAGCAGGTTAATCTACAGCTATGCCCGCGATGTCTTTTATACCTTGTCTGCCGCTATAGGGCTAGCTCGTAGAAGTCGTGCACCATGGTGCGGGCCCCGTAGCTTTCCTTGTTCCGGATCAGCCCCTCGTTCAGGTACTGGCCCTGCCGCTCCGTGGATATCCCGAAATTAAAGTACTTCTTGTGTGGGTATACCTCCGTGAGCAGGTGGTTTATCAGCACATCCACAGCACCCATACCCCTGCCCGCCACGGTATACCCTATGTACTGGCAGTGCGCCACCGTAGCCGTTTCATACACAAGAATGCCCCCCACCATCTCGTTGCCCGCACAGGCGATGTACAGTTTAATGTTTTGCGGGAAGCGGGAAGCGAGCAATGCCATTTCAGCCGCGGTATGCACAGGCGACAGGTTATACCGGGTCTGCAGCAGGTCACGCTCGAGTTGCATAAACCCGCCGTAGTCTTCTGACGCCAGCACCTGCAGCTCCGACTCCCTGGCTTTTTTCACTTCCCACCGCCTTTTCCTGCTATACCCAAGTAGCCGGGCCAACGCTACCACCGAAGACGCATCGCGCCTGAACAGCGTGGCCCCGAAGCGGAACAAGGCATATACATCTTCCTCGGCCGGGAACTGGTGGTATATATGGGGTATGGTTTTATAGAGGATCTTTCGGAAACCCTCCTTCCGGAAGTATTGGGTCATCGCCTCAAACACCTCCAGCATCGCGCCGGTTTTCATGCGCCCGCCGCTGATGATGCCGCCATACGTCAGGCCGCCGTGGCTGTGTATCTCCTGCCCCGCCTCGTTGGCTGGCAGCAAGGCAAGCAGCTGGCCTTTGCGATAGAACAGCAGCGAGTGATCCGTAAACCGGTCGGCATGATACTCCATATAGTCGCGGAGCAGCAGGAAGGTGCCGTTTTTAGAAGCCGCCACAAAGGCGTCCCAGGCATCTTTATGCGCAAGCGTATACCGTACTACTGCTACCATATGTATAAATGGCGGTGAAATGAATGCGAAAGAAAAACAGAAAGCCGAAGCTGGGCTTCTATATAACTCGGAATTCGTAATTCGGAACTCATAACTATTATCACCGATTCAGCACAATCCGGAATGTGGTGCCCTTGCCCACCTCCGACGATTTGACGTACAGCCTGCCCTCGTGGTAATTGTCGATGATGCGCTTGGCCAGCGCCAGGCCGAGGCCCCAGCCCCGCTTCTTGGTGGTATAGCCGGGCAGAAAAACATTGTTGATCTTGCTTTTCGGGATGCCCTTGCCTGTGTCTGCTATGTCCACGGCAATGCTGCTCTTGCCCAGCAACACCAGTTGTATGTCGATGCTGCCCCGGCCCTCCATGGCGTCCACGGCGTTTTTGCAAATGTTCTCAATCACCCAGTCATACAGCGACAGGTTCACCTTGGCGGTAATTTCGGGGGCGAAGGTAGAGGTTACAGTAAAAATCACCTTGCGCGAAATGCGGTTCTGCAGGTAGTTGATGGCGTTCTCTGTCACCTGCAGTATGTTCTCGTCGCGCAGCGTGGGCACCGAACCGATATTGGAGAAGCGCTCCGTGATCACCTCCAGCCGCCGCACGTCCTTGCCCAGTTCCTCCACAATGGGCTCCTTCTCGAACTTGGGGTTGGCCTTGATGTACTCATACCATGCCATCAGCGACGACAGCGGCGTGCCCAGCTGGTGCGCCGTTTCCTTGGCCAGCCCCACCCATACCCGGTTCTGCTCGGCGCGGCGGGAGTAGCTGAACGCGAAATACGCCATTGCGGCAAAACAGGCAATCACGATCAGCTGCACATAGGGGTAGTAGCGCAGCTGCGAGAGCAAGGCCGAGTCTTTGTAAAACACATAGTTCACGGAGCCCTCCGCCCAGGGAACCACAATGGGGGCGTGCTCTGTTTTCATTTTCTGAATCTCGCGCTGCAGCAGCTCGTTTATTTTCTCGTTGTTGTTCGCAATGTTTTTGGGGATGTCGATGTTCTTGGAATCAAGGATGTTTTCGTTCTCGTCTGTCAGGATAACGGGCACGGTGTGGTTGGAGGAGAGGATTTCCTCCTCGATAAACACAATGTTGTCGTCGCTGGGCGCATTGATCATGTAGCGGAGGCCCTTGGCGTATAGCTGAACTAATTCCTGCTCCCGCTCAGACAATTTGCTGACTAATATGTTGGTGTAAGTAATGGTGACTGCACCGATGATAAGCGCGACGATGACAACAATGAGCTTTATCCTGTTCTTCTGAGCGTAAATGGGGATCATGCAGTGTACACGTAATTTATTTGAAATTAGTATTAAATTGAACATTAACAGCAACTAAGTTTCATTTTAATAAATTGAAACTTAACTTTGCACCTAAGTAGACCTTACCTAAATTATGCTTCAGAATTTCAAAGCAATCAGCCTGTCGTATAAGAAAGCGCCGCTGGATATCAGGGAACTGATTGCCTTAGATGAAACTTCCTGCAGGCTATTCCTACAGACACTCAGGGGCTTCATTCAGGCTTCTGACATACTGGTGCTCTCCACCTGCAACCGCACCGAGGTATACTACAACGCCGACGTAGACCACAGCACCCAGATTGTGAAACTGCTGGGCATCACCAAAGGCATCGAGAACATCTCCCAATACCTGGACTTCTTCACCATCCTGAACGAGCACAACGATGCCGTGCAGCACCTGTTCGACGTGTCGATCGGACTGGAGTCGCAGGTGGTGGGCGACATGCAGATCTCTAACCAGGTGAAGCAGGCCTACCAATGGTCCGCCGACAACGAGACGGCTGGCCCGTTTCTGCACCGCCTGATGCACACCATCTTCTTCACCAACAAGCGCGTGGTCCAGGAAACCTCCTTCCGCGACGGAGCCGCCTCCACCTCCTATGCCGCCATTGAGCTGATTGAGGAGCTGACGGCCGACATCACGGAGCCGAGCATACTGGTGGTGGGTTTAGGCGAGATCGGGGCCGATGTGTGCCGCAACCTGCAGGACAACGGCTATAAGAACGTGAAGATCGCGAACCGCACGCAGGCAAAGGCCGCCGCGCTGGCAGCGGAGTGCGGCATGGAAGTGCTGCCCTTCGAGGAGATCGTGCAGGGTATGAAGGCCGCCGACGTGATCATCTCTTCCGTGGCCCGCGAAACCCCTTTCTTCACAAAAGAAATGGTCAAGCGCCTGAATGTGCTGTCGTTTAAGTTCTTCATCGACCTATCAGTGCCGCGCAGCGTGGAAACGGACGTAGAGACCGTGCCGGGCGTGCTGGTATACAACATCGACACGATCCAGAGCAAGGCCTCTGAGGCTCTGCTGCGCCGCATCAACTCGGTGCCGAAGGTGAAGGAAATCATCACGGAGTCTATCGCGCAGTTTAACGACTGGTCTAAAGAGATGATGGTGTCGCCGACGATCAACCGGCTGAAGAACGCGCTGGAAACCATCCGCCAGGAGGAGATGGCGCGCTACATGAAAAAACTCGGCCCAAAAGAGGCGAAACTCATGGACAATATAACGAAGTCCATGATGCAGAAAATTATAAAACTTCCGGTATTGCAATTGAAGGCCGCCTGCAAGCGCGGCGAGGCCGAAACACTGATCGACCTGCTGAACGACCTTTTTGACCTCGAAAACCAGACAACCGAAGCAGGTCAGATTTCTGAGTAAACAGCCATTTTTTGTTAGTTAAAATAAAAGCCTGAGGCCTCCGCAGCGTTCATTTTTAGATGAATTGCGGAGGCCTCAGGCTGTTTTTGATGGGTGGCAGGGTGAGCTTTAACAGCGGCTGTGGCTATTAAATATCAATGCAGCACTCTTCCAAACAATCAATCACATCAATCAGCTTCGGGATGGCCAGGGAGTAATAGATTTTCGTCCCCACTTTAAAGGAAGACAAAACACCTTTGTCTTTTAGTGTGATAAGATGCTGCGAAGCGATGGCTTGCGGGAGGTCTAACTGCTTATATATCTCAGTTACAGTCATTTTGTCCTCCTTTCCAAGCAAATCAACGATTGCTAATCTCTTCGGGTGGGCCAACACTTTAAGCATGGCCGCTGCCTTATCTATCTTCTTCGATTCTACTCTTGATAATAAACTTTTCATAATAATTAATTATACCTAACAGTTCCTACAATTCTATTTTCAGTTAACAATCTTATTCATATTAAGATATATACGAGGCCTGCATTATTTGGCTGAACCTACATTCCCGTATATTTCTTATTTTTGGTGATGGATACTTCTTTTCAAGTGATCGGCCTCATGTCAGGCACCTCTCTGGATGGCCTCGATTTGGCACATTGTTGCTTTACGTACGAAAGAAAAAATTGGATATATAAAATACTACATACAAATACATTAAAATATTCAAATACTTTAATTGAATCCCTCCGGGAAGCCGAGACAGCCAGCGGTACCGAGCTCATCCGGCTGCACCATTCCTTTGGCAGGCACCTGGGCCAACAAGTTCTTGGTTTTGTGCAGGAACACGGAATCCGCGCCGATTTTGTTGCATCGCACGGCCATACTATCTTCCACCAGCCCGACAAACACATCTCGTTTCAGCTGGGCGATGGGGCCTATATTGCCGCCCACGCGCAGCTGCCGGTGGTCAGCGACTTCCGTACGCTGGATATTGCCCTGGGGGGCCAGGGAGCACCGCTGGTGCCGATCGGGGACGAGTTACTTTTCGGAGAGTATGATTACTGCGTCAACCTGGGCGGCATCGCCAATGTCTCATATAATCAGAACGGCCAGCGGCTGGCCTTTGATATATGCGCCTGCAACATGCTGCTGAATACGCTGGCAAACAGCCTGGGGCATGCCTATGATACTAACGGTGACGTGGCCCGCTCCGGTTCCCTTGCGCCCGCGCTGCTGCAGCAACTGAACGCCCCGGCCTACTTCGCCGCCCCGGCCCCCAAGTCGCTGGGCAAGGAGTGGGTGCTGGCGCACAGCCTCCATACCCTGCAGGCTTCCGAAGCCTCCATCCCCGACCAGCTGCACACCGTCTGCCACCACATTGCGGAGCAGCTGAGGCTGGCCCTGCCACCGCTCCATGGGGGCACCCATCGCCTGCTGCTAACGGGTGGGGGCGCCTTCAACGGTTACCTGGTGCAGGTGCTGCAGGAGTACCTGGGGGAGCAGTGCCAGGTGGTGGTGCCAGAACCGGTGGTGGTGGCGTTTAAGGAAGCGCTGATTTTCGCCTTTCTGGGCGTGCTGCGCTGGCGAGGGGAGCACAACTGCCTGCGCAGCGTCACCGGAGCCTCCCACGACAATATCGGCGGCTCCATCTACCTGTGCTGAGCGCGCTTTGCCTGCACGCTCCGATCTATTTTTGTACCTTTGGGGAACGGAGGCACAAACATAAAAACAGATGAAAGAACTACTGGCTAAGTTTGAGAATAGGCAACCTGAGATCGTCTTTGAGTGGAAAGACGCCGAGACGGAGGCAGAGGGCTGGGTTGTGATCAACTCGTTGCGGGGCGGGGCGGCAGGCGGCGGCACGCGCATGCGCAAAGGCCTCGACAAGCGCGAGGTGGAGTCGCTGGCAAAGACGATGGAGGTAAAGTTCACCGTGTCCGGCCCAGCCATTGGCGGCGCCAAGTCCGGCATCAACTTCGACCCCGCCGACCCGCGCAAGCGCGGGGTGCTCGAGCGCTGGTATAAAGTGGTGATTCCGCTGCTCAAAAACTACTACGGCACCGGCGGCGACCTGAATGTGGATGAGATACACGAGGTGATCCCGATCACGGAGGAGTATGGCCTGTGGCACCCGCAGGAGGGCATCGTGAACGGCCACTTCAACGCAACGGAGCCGCAAAAGATAAACAAGATCGGGCAACTGCGCCAGGGAGTCGTGAAGGTTATCGAGGACCCGCATTACTCCCCCTCCACCGCACGCAAATACACCATTGCCGATATGATCACGGGGTATGGCGTGGCGGAGTCTGTGTGCCAGTATTATGATATATGGGGCGGCACATACGCCGGCAAGCGGGCCATTATACAGGGCTGGGGAAACGTGGGTGCCTCGGCAGCCTATTACCTTGCCTCCAGGGGCGTCAGGGTCGTGGGCATCATCGACAGGGCCGGCGGGCTGATAAAAGAGGAGGGCTTTACTTTTGAGGAAGTGACGGAGCTGTTTCTCAACCGCCAGGGCAATGCCCTGAACCCGGCGGGGCTGCTGCCTTTTGAGGAGGTGGACGCGCGCATCTGGTCGCTCCCGGCCGAGATCTTTATACCTGCCGCCTCGTCCCGACTTGTGTCCAGGGTGCAGGTAGAGCAAATGATCAGCAGTGGCATGGAGGTGATCTCCTCAGGCGCCAACGTGCCGTTCCAGGATCCGGAGATCTTCTTCGGCCCCACCGGCGAGTTTGCCGACCACAACCTGGCCGTGATTCCCGATTTTATCGCCAACTGCGGTATGGCGCGCGTGTTTGCCTACCTTATGGAGAGTGAGGTGGAGATTACCGACGAGGCTATCTTCACGGACATTTCCGCTACCATCCGCGCGGCCCTGCAAAAGGCCTTTGAGAAGAGCGGCCAGAAAACCGAGATCGCCAAGACAAGTTTTGAAATAGCGTTGAGCCAGTTGCTTTAACCGATATGAACTGGAGAGAAATCCTTGCCTATGAGTTTCTGGGCAACACCGTACAAGAGTTCCTGATTTTTGCGGGCATCCTGCTGTTTGGCTTTATCTTCAAGACGCTACTGTCCAGACTTCTGTCCGGGGTGCTCTACAAGCTGGTCAACCGCTTCTCTAACGGCAACGACAACCAGTCGGCCTTCAAGCACCTGCTCATACAGCCGCTGGAGGTGCTGCTGTTTCTGTTTTTCCTGTACTTCGCGTTCCTGGTGCTGGACTATCCCCTCGACCCCACCGAGATCCGCAAAGGCGACCCTTTTGTCAAAACATTCGCGTTCCGCACCTATCAGGTGTTCGTGATTGTGGCCCTCACCTGGGTGGTGCTTCGCTTCGTCGATTTCGTCGGGTTGATTTTCAAGCACCGTGCCGAGCAAACTGCCTCGAAGCTGGACGACCAGCTGGTGCCCTTCTTCAAGGACTTCTCGAAGGTGCTGCTCGTCATCTTCTCTTTCTTGTCGATGCTGGGGCTGGTGTTTGGCGTGAATGTGGCCGGGCTCGTGGCCGGACTGGGTGTGGGTGGCCTGGCCATTGCCTTCGCCGCCAAAGAAAGCCTTGAGAACCTGCTGGCCTCCTTCACCATCTTCCTGGATCAGCCTTTTGTGATCGGCGACCTGGTGCAAGTGGGAGAGTTGCTGGGCGTGGTGGAGAAGATCGGCTTCCGGAGCACACGCATCCGCACCCTGGAGAAAAGCTTCGTGACGCTGCCCAACAAGTTCATGATCGACAAGCCGCTGGACAACCTGACCCTGCGCACCTTCCGTCGCGCCAAGTTCGACATCAACCTGACCTATGGCACCACTTCGGAGCAGATCCGGGCCATTAGCCGCGAAATCCAGGAGTATATAGACCATCATCCCCGCACCAACCAGGAGGGCCGCATCCGTTTCCTGAACCTGGGGGCCCATTCCAAAGATGTGATGATCCTGTACTTTGTGGACACGATGGACTGGAATGAGTTTATTGATGTGAAAGAGGAGGTCAATTACAAGATTGTGGAAATCGTGGAGCGGAACGGGGCTGAGTTTGCCTTCCCGACACAGACCCTGCATCTGCAGCGGCCCACCCATACCCCTCCGCTTACCGCCGCGTCGCCATACCCCGCTGCAAAAGAGTCTGACATGGAGTAACCGGAAAGGTATAAACACAAAAAAGCCGGAGAAGCTCCGGCTTTTTTTTCACCCTTATATTATTAATCTTATTTAAATTATACTTGGCGCTGATTGCCGGCCCCGAGTATTTATCTTAAAAACAGCTGTAGTTTTAAACTTCAAATCTCTTACTGCAACTCTGCTCTATTGCAGTTTTGATATCTTTAACGCCCCGCACGAGCCATAGTTACAGCAATAATACAAATACCATTGACAGGGGTTGATATTAAGGGTGAATGGCCCAAATAACCATGCCAACGTAAATTCAGCTTTCAAACTATATGAATTATACTATTTAATAGAATGGCGCTTCACGGCTGCTAATCGAAGTCAAAATAGGTATCTTCCGCCAGCTGTATTTCTTTCTCCTTTGCTTTTGGCTTCTTGCCGCGAAGCAGGTCTTTCAACTCTCTCCCTTCTTCTTTCAGGTCGGCTTTCACTTTCTGGCGCACCCGCTCGTTGTCGTAGGCAATCTTAAAGTCGCTCTCATTGCCTTTCAGGGTCAGGAAGAGGCTGCTGCCTCCGGCATCGCGGTCTTCGGCCACTACGCCAAACACGGCGTCCTTGTCTGGGCGGCGGCTCCCGAGCAAAGGCAGCTTTATCTTATAGTCCATCCGCTGGTCGAAGGTATGGGTGCCGGAGATCGACACCACCGGGGCCGCCGACACGTTGGACCGGATATCCATCTCGGGGATATAGATCGTGCGCTGCTGTATCCAGAAGTTGTTGTGCAGTTCCGCAAAGCGCATGTTGGCCAGTTCGGAGCGCTTCACAAACGCCGACATCTTTTGCATGGGCGCAAAGCCGACAAGCTGCCCGTTGCGCACGGTAGCCTCTATCTCGGCTTGCAGCAGGTTCGTCTTGGGGTCTAGCTGGCTGTTGAGAAACACATCCGAGACAATGTTGGCCGTCAGCTGGCCGCGCAGGTGGCGCTCTTCTATAAAGTCCTGATGAAAGTTCTCGAACACGTAAAACAGACTGTCCACGCTCATGTTGGTCAGCTTGGCCGCCGTGCTCACTTTGATATGGTCGCGGGTACGGGCGTCGAGCGTGCCCCGCACGGAAAACTCGCCGCCCACGGCACTGAAGGAGATGTTTGGCGTGGACAGCACCTGGTTGCGCAGCTTCACCTCGCCCCGCATCCGCTTGCCTCTGAAACGCCTGAAACGCAACCGGTCGATAGAGGCGCTTAGGTCGAAGGCAATGTTGGGCGAGACCACGAACTTGTAATTGTCGCCGCTGCCTTTGCCCGTGCGGTCGGCCTCGGCCGTATTCAGCTCCTCGCTCAGCAACTGGTCGAAGTTGAGGTAATGGCTGCTGAAATCAGCCTCCACCAGCAGGCGCTGCCGGTCCAGCAGCAGCCAGGCCATCATGTTCTTGAACATGCCGTTCACCACAAAGTCAGACTCGCCCAGCTTGCCCTTAAAATCAGACACCGCCACATCGTTGCGCTTGAACATGAAGTTGCCGCTCAGGTTGCTGAGGGGCAACGGCAGGTCCTGCAGCGTAAGCGACACGTTGTGCAGCGTAATGTCTCCGGTTGTGCTCACGGTGCTGTTGCCGGGGCGCGCCTTAAACTCATTCAGGTTGCCCGAGAAGGCGATGCGCACATCGGCCAGGCCGCTGCCTTTGCGCACCTGCTCCAGCTTGGCCAGCCCCAGCACGTAGCCTACATCCAGCATCCCCTGCACATCGAAGGCAATGTTCGGGTTGTTGAAGTTGCGATAGGTCAGGTTGCCTTTAAAGGGCCTCCCGCTCAGCACGCCGCTCAGGTTCTCCAGTTTCAGGGCAGAGGTGGCGGCAATCTGCTTTTCCCCGTTCGTGAAGCTCCCTTTCAGGTTAACCTTCTCTACCTTCTGCTTGGCGTCCGGGTGATAGAAGGAGGCGTTTCGGGCCCCAAAGCTGATGTTGATCAGGGGTGTTTCTTTGGAGGAGGCGTTGCCTTTCACGGTTCCGGCAAAGTATACCTCTCCTTCGCTGCGGTACTGGCTCAGCTCGCGGGTTATCTCCTGCGGCAGCAGCGACAAGATGGATTGGATACTGGTGTTCTTTCCCTCCAGCTTCAGGTCAAGAGCCGTGGGGCCGGTATAGGCGATGGTCCCGCCCACTTCGTAAGCTGCCCCCTCCACCTGCACCACCGAGGGCTCAAGCTGTATCGTGCGCGCCGCCCTGTCGATGCGAAGCGCTGTGGCCAGCTCCACCTTCTTGCCCTTAAAATACTCGCCTGTGCCTATTTTTATGGTATGGATGGATGTGCTTCCGTTTGCCTCTATCGCAATAGTCTCCGGGGTGATGGCCAGCGCGGCTACCAGCTGGCGCGCGTCTACCTCGTAGGTCTGTTGCAGCTGCTGGTCTATGTAATGCAGCGCCACTTCGCTGAGACTGATCTTCTCGAGGTCAAAGGAGAAGCCTTCATCGTCTGAGGCGGTCGTGTCGGAGGCGATCACCTCGTAGTTCACGCTTCCGTCCGGCAGCACCTTCACGTATACCTCGCCCTTTTCCATATAAAACTCCTTCACGCTGTAGGCGCCGCGCAGCACATCCAGCAGGCTGAAGGTAAAGTACAGCTTGTCGGCCCGCGCCAGCGACTCTGTGCTCTCCGGCAAGCCCTCATGCACGTTCACCTGGTCCAGGCTCACGGCCACATGCGGAAACTTGTCGAACAGCGAAAGCGAAATCTGCCCCACCTCCACCTTCGTTTTGATGTGCTTGTTCGCCTCGTCCACAAAAAGCTCTATTATTTTATCCTGGTAAGTGTAGACCAACCCAAACGCTATTCCCATCGCAGCCGTGATGCCTGCCACAACATAAAATAGCACTTTTTTAACAACTCCTTTTTTCACTAACCGAAAGTTCAGATTTTTAGCACCTTACAGAAACCAAAGGTACACCAGTTAAAACACGCGAACAAGAGGCCCTCCGCCCCGAAAAAAAATTTAAGAATTTTTTTCCAAATGTTTTGCGATTAAAAAAATATGCCCCATATTTGCATCATCAAACAGGGACAAAAGGTCTCTGAAACACCAAAACGGGGTGTTAGCTCAGCTGGTTCAGAGCACCTGCCTTACAAGCAGGGGGTCACTGGTTCGAATCCAGTACGCCCCACGAAAGGACAACTGCAAAGTTGTCCTTTTTTTATGTCCTCATTTTTTCAAATCCTTCCATAACTGCCTGCATGCCATCTCATTTGCAGCCTCTTTATACCAAGGGAACGCTGTAAACAGGGCAATCAGTATCCGGCGCTGCCGTCTTCTTTGGCAGCGCCTCGAAGGGCAAATCTCAGTAAGGCTTTAGGCCGATGGGCTCAGGAAGAGCTGGTGTAGCTGTAGCACCTGTGGGATAACGGCCTGCTGACCGTCGTTGTAAATGATATGGTCGGCCCGGGACATCCGCTCGTCCTCGTTCAGCTGCTTCCCCATGATGGCTTTGATGTCTGCTTCTGTGCGGTGCGTATCGCGCTGCAGCAGCCGTTTCATGCGCACGTCCATGGGCGCGTGCACCGTGATGATCTGGTCCATCTGCTTCCAGGCCTCCGACTCATACATCAGGGCGGCTTCTTTCAGCACGTAGGGCGCCTTGGCCTGCAAGTCCAGCCATTTCGTGAAGTCGTTGCGCACATGCGGGTGCACCAGGCTATTGAGTTGCTCCAGCAGCACGGGGTTGCCAAACACGAGCGGTGCCAGGTAATCGCGGTTCAGGTCACCTTCCTCGGTAAAGGTCTTCAGCCCGTAGGCATCCACCAACTCCAGGCGAAGCGTTTCGTCGTGGCGCATCACCCATTTGGCCCGTGCGTCAGAGTCGTAAACAGGCACGCCGAGCAGCGAGAACATGCGGCCAACCACTGTTTTCCCTACCCCGATTCCGCCGGTTAAACCTACTTTGAGCATACGCTATTGTTGTTGGACAGCCTTAAACCGCTCCGGCCACATCACCACATTCCGGATGCCGCGTGGCTTTTGCACCAACTCCGGCACCAAGGTGGAGTCATTTGGGTTGAACTTGCTGTAGTCTAAAATCACTTTAAAGCCATTGCGGTTTAGCAGCGGCAGCGAGTCCTGCAGCAGTTGATACCGCACCATAGTAAGAGGGGGCCGGATGGACAGCCTGACGTCTTTGGGCACGTTGATCAGGTCTGGGGCCACCTGCCGCTCGTCTTGCACCAGCGGCTTGACAGCCACCGCGATTTGGGCCTCTTTTATACTGGCCTGTATCAGCGAAGCATAGTTGTAGTCGATCGGCACCGATATTTTGGCAGACTCCGTAAGAGTTTGCTTTTCTGGCAGGCGCAGCACGAAAGGATTGGGCAGGCTGTCGATCAGTGAGGAAGGCCCGACAAAAGTGACGGAGTCGGGGGTGATGCGCACCGGCCCTACCACCAGGTGCTGGTCGTCTGTCAGGGGGCTGGAGGTATCGAGGCGCAGCGGGATGCGTGCCGTCACCCGCGTGTTGAAATTGAAGTAGACCGTGTCCGTCACGACAAAGTTGAGCTGCAGGCCATCCAGCGAGTTGACAAGGGCCGGCCGCAGCGCGGAGCCCAGCAAATAATTGTTGCGGGGCAGGTTACGGATATAGATCTCGGCGGGCTGCACCTCCAGGCGCAGGGTTTTGCGCAGCAGCTTCCAGCCTTTGCCCGTCACGTTAATGGAAACCTCCTCGGGCAGCGGCTTGATCGGGATCAGCCTTCTCTGGTCATACACAAACCGGATAGGGTATGTGGTTTGCGTAGAGTAACTTTTATTGAGCGCGTTGAGGAGCCAAAAGGTAGAGGCCGCCACAAAACAAAGCAATACTACACGCCAGTATTGCTTTGTCCGTGGCTGGAATGGCCTCATAAACCATAGAGCTATATTTTTTGTCTTCTCAACCAACAACGCTGTTAGGGATTTTGCACTTTCATGGTGGCTTCCATAGATACGGAAGATTTGTCAAACGTCAGGCGAACGCCTTTGTCAACTTCTAACGTGATTGTGTCGTCATCTATTGCCGTTATCTTGCCGTGCATTCCCCCGATCGTAACAACCGTCATGCCTTTGGTGAGCTCTTCGCGGAATTTCTTCTGGTCGCGCACCTTTTTCTGCTGCGGCCGGATCATGAAGAAATAAAAGACAAGGATTATGGCACCGAACATGAGCAGCTGCGGCAGCATGCCCGCATCCGGTACTTGCAATAAAATATTTTTCATATATACTGGGGGTTACGCTATATAACAGTGCGGCGCTTTAGTTGCGGCGCACGGGTCCGTCGGCACCGGCGGCTGGAATGCTGCTGGTCTCTACGTTGCCTTTCAAGGATACTTTCACGATGTTCGGCTGTGTGTTGGCACGCACCGTCACGGTAGGGTACTGCTGCCCCATCTTGCCTGCGCTGTTAAACTTCACCTCGATCTGGCTGGACTCTCCCGGCGCGATGGGCTCTGTCGGTGGCTGTGGCACCGTGCAGCCGCAAGAGGCCGTGGCGCTCTCGATGATCAGCGGCGACTTGCCTGTGTTGGTGAACTTGAACGTGTGGTTTACCACATCGCCCTGCTTGATCGTGCCGAAGTCATACTCCTGCTCCTGAAAGGTGATGACAGGCGCGTTTGCATCCGCTGGCCCGGCAGTCTCAGTACCCGATACCACGTTGGGGTTTTCGATGGGCTGCACCGCGTTGTTGTCTGCAACCGCTGCTTCGCTGGCTACCGTATCGTTGCCTGCTGTGTTGTCGCAGCTTGTAGTGAAAACAGCTACAGCAAAGCTTGCTGCTAAAAATAGGCTCTTTTTCATATCCATTACGTGAAAGTTTAATTTACTTTAATTTAGAGATGATGTGCTGCGCGAACTCAGTCGTGTTCGCTTTTCCGCCCAGGTCGCCGGTGCATTCCTCCTGGTTTGCCAGTGTTGCTTCCAGCGCGGCCTCGATGCGGCTCGCCTCCTCTTTCAGGTCGATGTGGTGCAGCATCATGATGGCCGAGCGGAGCAGGGCCGTTGGGTTTGCGATTCCTTTGCCCGCTATGTCCGGGGCAGAGCCGTGCACGGCCTCAAATATCGCGATCTCGTCGCCGATGTTGGCCCCGGCCACAACGCCGAGTCCGCCCACCAGTCCGGCACAGAGATCAGAGAGGATGTCGCCGAACAGGTTTGTCGTCACGATCACCTTAAACTGCTCCGGCTTCATCACCAGTTGCATGCACATGTTGTCGATGATCTTGTCTTCCATCTGCACGCTTGGGTAGTCTTTGGCCACCTCGCTGGCCACGCGCAGCAGTAGCGCCCCTGCGTTCTTCAGGATGTTCGCCTTGTGGGCCACGGTCACTTTGCCGCAGTTGTGCTTTTTAGCATACTCAAAGGCGGCGCGCACAATTTTCTCGCAGCCGACGCGGGTCACGCGGGAGATGGAGTCCGCGATCTGCAGGCGCTCGTCAAATATCTCCAGGCCGGAGTATAGCCCTTCGGTGTTCTCGCGGAACAGCACAAGGTCCACGTTCTCGAAGCGGGTATGGATACCGGGGGTGGTTTTGGCGGGCCGCACGTTAGCGTACAGGTCGAACATCTGGCGGAGCTGCACATTCACGCTTTTGAAGCCCTTGCCTACCGGTGTGGTGATGGGCCCTTTCAGGGCCACTTTGTTTTTGTTGAGAGAGTCAATCAGCGTCTGAGGGATCAGCTCGCCAACCGCATCAAAGGTTGTCTGCCCGGCGTTTTCCTCTTCCCAGGTTAGGGGTACGTTGGCAGCACTAAAAACAGCTTTTACAGCTTCTGTAATCTCAGGTCCTATCCCGTCGCCGGGTATAAGGGTAACTTGTTTCATATATTAAATTTCTTTCCTGCTGTTAATCTCGTTGATAAGCGAATCAACATCGCCCAGCAACTTCTCCGCTTTCAGTTTAGCGTCTTGTATCACGCGCTGCCCCTCGGATTTTGCGCTGGATGGCAGGCTATCACTCTTGGCAACCAGCTGCTGCGTCAGGTCGGCCAGCGTGTCGCGGTATTTCTCCAGGCGATAGCTGAGCCAGCTGCGGGTTTCTCTTCCTTTTTCCGGGGCGAACAGTATGCCGGTGAGGGCGCCTACGGCAGCGCCCGATGTGAAAGCCAATAGTACGGTCGTCTTTTTGCTCATAGTGTATATGCTTATTTAGCTAGCGAGTCGATTTCACGTATGTCTACGGCAATTCTGCCGCAGCGGTCGGCTCGGGTAAGCGGTGTTCTATTTGTTGTCGATCAGGCCACGGCCCGACTTGCGGATCTCTCCTTTCAGGATCAGTTCCTGCGCCATCTTGTCCAGCACGCCGTTCACAAACTGCTTGCTCTTTGGTGTGCTGTAGAGCTTCGAAATCTCGATGTACTCGTTGATGGTCACTTTCACGGGGATGCTGCGAAAAATGTGCATTTCGCAGAGGGCCATCTTCAGGATGATCTTGTCCAGCATGGCCACACGCTCCACATCCCAGTTTTTCACGCTCTCGGCAATCATCGCCTCGTAGCGGCCCTCCTCCTTCACGGTCTGGAAGTAGAGATCCTCGAAGAAGGTTTTGTCGTCTTCCCAGTTGGCCGAAAGGTCCAGCAGTTGCACATCTTCCTGTGCCTCCTCGCCAAAAATCTTGATGGTTTTATTTACAAGGCTCTTTACAATGGACTTGTTTTCGACCCAGTTCAGATCCTGCTCTTCAAACAAAGATTGTAAGTTTTTTTCTTTAAAGATAATGTTTTTGAAAATATGTTTCACTACCTCCAGGTCCTCTTCCAGGGTGGGCTGAGGCAGTGCCAGATAGGCCAGGAAGGCTTCATCCTGCTTCAGGATATTCTTGTAAACCGCCTTGATCTCGCTGATGTCGGAACCCCAGCTGATGTTGCGCCGGATGATGTGCTGCTGGTATGATTTGCTCTGGAGCAGGTGCTGCACCACGCGGTTCTGCAGGAAGCGCTGCACATCAGGGCCTGTGGCGGCCGTAAAGCGCTTCTCCTTCTTCTCCTCCTCTTCCTCGATCAGGCTCACCAGCACCTGCAATATCTGCAGCGTGCCCAGGTAGTGGTCGTAGATGCGCTCCACCGCGCTCAGCATCTGGTTGCCGTAGTAGGTATAGTCTTTCTTGAGGAGGTTCTGGTAGTACACGATGGCTCTGTTCACCGCATCGATTGTCTCCTTGTCGGACTCCTCGGTCTCGAACTGCTGAGTTTCGCGCCACTCCTTGAAGAGCAGGGTCGCGATTTGCTTTCTGCCTTCCAGCAGTTTCCGGTCCTGCACCTCCATGGAGTTCAGGTCCGGGGCAAAGTCCTCGCTAATTTGGTCTAAGGCCAGGAGATAGTCTGAACCTACGGCTTGCTTATAGGCATAGATCGCCTGCATGGCCTTAATTCGTAGTGTTCTGCGGTTAAGCATATTTAAAAGAACGTAAGTTGGGTAAATCTTTAACTACACAGGCTACAGCGCCTGGCCACTCTATTTTTCAGTCCTCTACTAAAGGGAAGAAAGCATACTATAGTTCCGTGCGCGCCCTGCGCCAAAAAGCGCGGCCTCTAGAAGGTAGCGCGCACTTTGCCGATCCGCTCAATGCGCTGCTCGGCCATCTTCATGGCTGCCTGCTGGTTGTGCAGGCCCTCTTTCTCGGCCAGGTCAAAAACATCCAGCGTGAAGCCGTAGATGCGCTCGGTCTGGGCATAGGCGCTTTCGCGGTTATACCCCCCAATCTCAGCGTATACATTGATCAGGCCGCCGGCGTTAATCAGGAAGTCCGGGGCATACACAATGCCTTTCACGGCCAGGGCCGGGCCCTGCACCTGCTCGTCGCGGAGCTGGTTGTTGGCGCAGCCCGCGATAACCTGGCACTTCAGGCGCCCGATGGTGTCGGCGTTGATGGTGCCTCCCAGCCCGCAGGGGGAGTAAATATCCACGTCCAGGTCGTATACCCTGTCCATGCTCACTACTTGGGCATTGTACTTTTTGGCCACCTCGCGCAGGCGGTCCTCATATATGTCGGACACGTAAATGTCTGCGTTTTCCTTGCTCAGGAGTTCCACCAGGTAGGCGCCAACGTAGCCTACGCCCTGCACGGCTATTTTCCGGCCCTGCAGCGAGTCGGAGCCGAAGGCCTTTTTGGCCGCCGCCTTCATGCCCATATAGGTGCCGTAGGCCGTCACGGGCGACGGGTCGCCGCCCCCGCCCATGGCCTCGGGCAGGCCCGACACGTGCTTGGTCTCCATCCGGATGTACTCCATGTCCTTGGTGGTCATGCCCACATCCTCGGCGGTGATAAAGCAGCCGTTCAGGTTTTTGATGAAGCGCCCGAACTTGCGGAGCAGGGCCTCGTTCTTGTCTTGGTTGGCGTCGCCGATGATCACGGCTTTGCCGCCGCCCAGGTTCAGGCCGGAGATGGCGGCTTTGTAGGTCATCCCCCTCGACAGGCGCAGCACATCCGCTAACGCCTCAGCCTCAGACGCGTAAGACCACATGCGGGTGCCGCCCAGGGCAGGGCCCAGCACGGTGTTGTGGATACCGATGATGGCCTTCAGGCCCGTGTCCTGGTCATGACAGAAAACAACTTGCTCGTGATTGTGTTCTGCTATCTGACCGAAGACTGATTTATCTGATTTCAACCCGACTTCTTTTAACTTGACCATTTAGCTATTCCTTATGGGTTGTTCTATCTTTGCAAAGGGGCTTTCGGTATCCCTCCCCTTTTCAAGCTGCAAAATTAATTCTTTTTTTTAGTATTTCAATTTGTGCTCTTCTAAGAGTACGTAAAAGCCCCTAGGCTGCAACCATATACTGTGAAATCATTACGTTACATCAACAAATATCTGATCAGGTATAAATACAGGCTTCTGCTTGGCATTGTGTTTACGATCATCTCCAACTTCTTCCAGATTCTGCCAGCCCAGATCGTGCGCCACGCTTTTAATCTGATCAAGGAGGGGATCAGCCTGTTTAATTTGTACGAAGGCCTGGACCAGCAGGAGCTGGTGTATAATATCTTTGCCAAGAGCATCTTGGTGTATGGCGTCGTGATCCTGATGATGGCGCTGCTGCGCGGCATCTTCCTGTTTTTTGTGCGGCAGACCATCATCGTGATGAGCCGCCTGATCGAGAATGACCTGAAGAACGACATCTACGCGCACTACCAGAGCCTGCCCCTCAGCTTTTACCGCCGCAACAACACAGGCGACCTGATGGCGCGCATCTCGGAGGACGTGAGCCGCGTGCGCATGTATGTGGGCCCGGCCATCATGTATGGCATCAACCTGATCGTGCTGTTCCTGATGGTGATCCCTTATATGCTGTCGGTAAACGTGAAGCTGACTATGTATACCCTCATCCCGCTGCCGGTGCTGGCCATCAGTATTTACTACGTTAACAACATCATCCAGCGCAAGTCTGATGAGATACAGCGCAGCCTCTCGGGCATTACCACCTTTGTGCAGGAGGCGTTCTCCGGCATCCGGGTGCTCAAGTCTTTTGTGCGCGAGAACGACTCGCACAACAACTTCACCAAGGCCAGCAACACCTACCGCGACAAGTCGCTGGAGCTGAACTTCGTGAACTCGCTGTTCTTTCCGTTGATCCTGTTCCTGGTGGGGCTCAGCACCATCATCACGGTATACATTGGCGGGCAGGAGGTGATCAACGGCAGCATCACCACGGGTAACATCGCGGAGTTCATCATTTACGTGAACATGCTGACCTGGCCGGTGACTGCCCTCGGCTGGACGGCCAGCCTGGTGCAGCGGGCGGCGGCCTCGCAGGAGCGCATCAACGAGTTCATGAACACCAAAAACGACATTGTTTCCCGTGAAAACATCAGTAAACCGATCAAGGGCGACATTGTGTTCGAGAACGTGGACCTCATCTACCCCGACACCAACATACAGGCGCTGAAGAACGTGTCGTTCAGCATCAACCACGGCGAGACGCTGGCCGTGATCGGCAACACCGGCTCGGGCAAGAGCACTATCGCCAACCTGCTGCCGCGCATGTATGACACCACCCGGGGCCGCATCCTGATTGACGGCGTGGACGTGCGCGACTACAACATCAAGAGCCTGCGCAGCCAGATCGGGTATGTGCCGCAGGACGTGTTCCTGTTCTCCGACACTATCAGCAACAACATCGGCTTTGGCCTGCCCGAGATCACGGAGGAGCAGATGATCCAGTCGACGAAAGACGCTGACGTGTATGAGAACATCGCGCGCTTCCCCGAGAAGTTTGAGACCAAGCTGGGCGAGCGCGGCATCACGCTGTCGGGGGGGCAGAAGCAGCGGGTGTCTATTGCGCGGGCGCTGGTGCGGGAGCCCAGCATCCTCATCCTCGACGACTCGCTTTCGGCAGTGGACACCAAGACTGAGAACGCCATCCTCAACAGCCTGCAGCGCATCATGCACAACCGCACCAGCATCATCATCTCGCACCGGGTGTCGTCGGTGAAGCTGGCAAACCGCATCCTGGTGATGGAGGACGGGGGCATTGTGCAACACGGCACGCACGAGGAGCTCATTAACCAGGAGGGCCTGTACAAGGCGCTGTACGAACGCCAGCTGCAGTCAGAAGACTCGGAGTAGGTTCGCCCCCGTTTTCGCTCCGTTCACCTGCCGCTTATACTATCTAGACGGCAGAATAAGGTTTGTGGGATTTTTTTAAAGCAGATTCTGTTATAAGCACGTATAGCAATTCTGAAAAACCAAACACACCTTGTATATGGCTGTTGATTTACAACAAATCGGTAAGAGGTTCAGGTTTTACACCAACCTGAAGGAACTGGAAATGGAACAGTTAAAGGCCATGACCGGCAGCGACGAAACCACACTCTCCAACATTATCTGCGGGCAGAACTACGCCTTAGACGAGCTCGTGGCGATAGTGAAACACTTCGACGACCTGAACACCCAATGGCTTATATATGGCGAGGGAAGCATGTTTAAACCGATGAGCGAGGACGGCACCTGCAAGGACGGGCAGAAAGGCTTCCTGAAGAAAGACAAAGCCGCTTACCTGGGCCAGATGAAAGAAATGCTGCAGGAACTGGACGCCGCCGAGGTAGCCAAAGGGCACCACGCCGATGTGGACGCGCTAAAAGCTAAGCTGGATGCCTACAAAGCGGCGCATTAAGCTGAGTGTTAAATGGTTGAATGTTTAAATTGAATAGCTGTTAAGATTCACTTTAGTGGCTGGCAGCTGAAAGGAACATACCAAACAACTCTCGCCGGCCTAAGTCCTGAGATATACTGAACATAAAAAATGCAGCGCCTGCAAATCAGGCGCTGCATTTTTGTTTCATATTGTAGTATACTCTACTGATGGTTTAATCACTAACAATTTATACCATTACCGAATGGGTTTTGCGTTTTGGGGTATTTTCGTGCAGCATTGATACAAACTGCCATACCCCCTCAGGGGCTACCCAATCAACTTTCCAACAGCTTCACTGTTCTGGCGCAAGCGTCCGCTTGTGCCTTAATTATCAGGTTAAACTCATGGTGAGGCACAAGCGGACGCTTGCGCCAGAGAAGAGCTGATCAATTGATATTGGCATAACAATTCAACCATCCAACCATTCAACCATTCAGCAATCAACAACCAGCAATCAAGTTTTGCTGATGCCGCTCAGGATGAGGTTGATGGTAAACAGCACATCGTGCTCAATTTTCTCGAAATCGATGGAAGGCAGTTTATGGAAGTCGGCCCGCTGGAACTCCTCGAACTGGATCAGGTCTTTCACCACCATCATCGAGTAGCCTACCCGCTCGGCCTCGCAGGGCACAAAAACACCCCGCTCCATTCCCTCCTTTATCACAGAGGCGTAGTAGTTGGTCTCCTTGCCCCGCGACTCCCGGAAGAGCTCCTGGAAGGTAACGCGCGTTTCGATCAGCACCCTGATGGAGATGGTATGCTGCGTCACGATCTTTTGGTAGTAGCGCAGCGACGAGCGGATGTATAAAAGCAGCCGCTCGCGTGGGTCTGCCTCCTCGTCGGCGATGCGCTTGATGCGCGACAGGCTCTCGCGCCACTCTTCCGAAAAGGCCTCGACAAACAGCAGCTCCTTGCTTTTGTAATAGTAGTACAGCGACGGCTTTTTCATACCGATCGCCTCCGCGATATCGTCCAGCGTGGCTTTGCTGTACCCCAGCTTGCCAAACACCGCTTTCGCTGACTGTAG
This sequence comes from Pontibacter sp. E15-1, assembly GCF_022601975.1. Classification (GTDB taxonomy): domain Bacteria; phylum Bacteroidota; class Bacteroidia; order Cytophagales; family Hymenobacteraceae; genus Pontibacter. Next base: position 41,235 of record NZ_JAKVIR010000029.1, on the reverse strand, counting down.
TATGAGTTCTTTCTTCGCCTCTGCTTTCTTGCCCAAAATTTTGCCGCTATGGTAGAAGGCCGCTGGTCAGACAACCCGCAGCCTCACTCAAATATAGCGTTTTATATGTTTTTACGAAATGCTGTGCAGCTATTGTTTTACGGGCACTTCCACTACCGCTCTGTCGCTGGCCGGGTACCACTCCACATAGAAATCCTCGAACTGCAGTTCCTGTTCCTTGGCGTAGTCTGCCACGGCGCCATACAGCTTTTTAGGGGCGATGGCAATGTTGGCGTTCACCTCCACGTGTATCACCTGGCGGCCACCCGGCACCGTGCGCAACTCATACCCCGCAGGCAGGGCTACGGTTGCGTCTGGGATGATCACCCCGATAAAGGCCCGCAGGCTGTCTCCGCTCTTATCCGGGTCGTTGTAGAAGATGTTGCCGGGCACGCCTTCCAACTCTTTATTGTCCAGCGCCTCCGCAGCTCTCTTAAACGCATTGCCCAGCGCCGCGTCGTCTACGGCCCCATGGTATGGCTGCCCTGCAACATACAGGGTTTCGGAGGTGGTGAGGGAAACTTCTGGCGCCGTAAAGCCGCCAATATAGGTATACAGCACCAGCAGGATGGTGGCGATTCCGGCTGTTATGTAAAAGAGCTTTTTCATAAATCGATCATGTTCTTGTACTGCATCTTGTAGAGCTGCGCGTAGTAGCCGTCGTGCTCCAGCAGTTCCTCGTGGTTGCCTATCTCCTTCAGTTCGCCTTTGTCGAGCACAATAATCTTGTCTGCCTTCTGGATGGTAGAGAGGCGGTGCGCGATCACGATGGAGGTACGGCCATGCATCAGCCGGTCGATGGCAAACTGGATCAGCTCCTCGGTCTCGGAGTCTACGCTGGAGGTGGCCTCGTCGAGGATAATCACCTCGGGATTATACACCATGGCGCGCACAAACGAGATCAGCTGGCGCTGCCCCACAGACAGGGTGGCCCCGCGCTCCATCACCGGGTAATTCAGCCCGCCGGGCAGGCGCTCAATAAACTTGCGCGCACCCACCATGTCGGCGGCCTCCCATATCTGCTCTGCGGTAATGGCCTTGTTGCCCAGCGTGATGTTGTCGGCGATAGACCCCGAGAACAGGAACACGTCCTGCAGCACCACGCCGATGTGGTGGCGCAGCACGCTCAGGTCATACTCCTGCAAGTCGTGCCCATCTATAATTATATGTCCTTTGTTGATGTCGTAGAAGCGGTTGAGGAGGTTGATCACGGATGTTTTGCCCGCGCCTGTGGCCCCCACGAAGGCAATGCTCTGCCCGGCTTTCACCTCAAACGAGATGTCGCGCAGCACCCACTCCTCCTCCTGATAGGCAAACCACACGTTCCGGAAGCTCACGTTTCCCTTTATCTTCTCGGGCGCATACGTCCCGTTGTCGGCAATCAGCTCTTTGCTGTCGAGCAGGCGCATGAGGCGCTCGGTGCTCACCACACCTAACTGCAGCGTGTTAAACCGGTCAGCGATCATCCGAATCGGGCGGAAGAACATCTGGATGTATAAAATAAACGCCATCAGCGTACCCAGCGAGGTCTCGTTCTCGATCACGCCGTGCGCGCCATACCATACCAGCAGGCCCAGACCGGCCGCCCCGATAATCTCCGCCACCGGGTAATAGATAGAGTAGTACAGTACCGACCGGATGTTGGCGCGGGTATGCTCTTTGTTGATGGCCTTGAACTTGTCCATTTCGCGGTCCTCGTTGTTGAAGATCTGCACGATGCTCATACCCGTGATATGCTCCTGCACAAACGAGTTCAGCCTTGCCACCGCCGTGCGCACCTCCTGAAACGTGCCCTTTATCTTCTCTTTAAAGATATAGGTGCTGATGATCATGATCGGGAACGTGGAAAGGCTCACCAGCGTCATCTCCCAGTCGATGTAGAACATAAAGCCCAGGATGAACACCAGCTGCAGGATGTCGCCGATCATGGCCGCCAATCCCTCGCTGAACACATCCGACAGCGTCTCCACATCCGACACGTTGCGCGTGACCAGCGTGCCGATGGGCGTGCGGTCGAAGAACTTGAGGCGCAGGTCCAGGATGTGGCGGTATAGCTTGATGCGGATGTCGCGCACCACGTTCTGCCCGAGCCAGCCCGCAAAATAGGTATGGAGGTACTGCACAATGGCATGCAGCACCAGCAGCACGCCCAGGATCACGAACATGCGGTTCAGGCCATCCCAGTCGTTGTTCAGGATCTCGTGGTCTACGGTATACTGAATCAGGAAAGGGCGCAGGGCACCCAGTATAGCCGAGGCAAATGTGAGGAATATGATAAAGTAAAAGATTCGGATGTAGGGCTTCACAAACGTGAAGAGCCGCTTCAGCACATCCGAGTCGAATGCCTTACCTGTGTTTTTAGGTTTATCTTCCAATATAGTATAATCAATATATAATTGATTGCAGAGTTTGAAGCCCTTAGGGCCTCCTGTGTAACCGGCTGTAAAGTTAATAGTTTTACGGGAAGGGTTTTCAGGATTTGTGCGATGTGCGGAATTTGCTCAGGCCTGTGGCACCTTGGCTGCGGCAAGGCAGTGGCCTTCGGCTTCATACACGCCTCGCGAAGGCTGGCGGCAGCAGACACGCACAGGTTTTGCAAACACTGTGAGGTCTTTAGAGCAGCTGCTCCGGGTACTCCACTTTTGCCAGGAACAAGCCTTCTGCCGGTGCCGCGCCGCTCGACTTGCTGCGGTCCTGGCTAGCGATGATCTGCTCAAACTGCGCTACCGTCAGCTTGCCCCGGCCCACGTCTACCAGTGTGCCGACAACCAGGCGCACCATGCCCCGCAAAAAGCGGTTGGCCCGGATGGTAAACACCAGTTCCTCGCCCTCCTGTTGCCATACCGCTTGGTAGATGTTGCAGCGGTAGTGCCTGGTGTCGCCCTTTACTTTGCTGAAAGTGGTAAAATCCTCGTGTGCCAAAAGACTGGCGGCCGCCGCGTTCATCTGCGCCACATCCAGAGAGCGGCTGTGGTAGTAGGCATGGAAACGCCGGAAGGGGTTCCGGGCAAAGGTGATATGGTAGTGGTACGTGCGGGCGTGGGCGTCGAAGCGGGCGTGGGCATCGTCGGGCACCCGGTATAAATTCACCGCTGAGATATCGTTGGGCAGGATGCGGTTGAGGCGGAACACAGCCTGCTGGGTATCCAGCTCCTGCACCGCGTCGAAATGCACAAACTGCTGGCTGGCATGCACGCCGGTATCGGTGCGGCCGCTGCCTGTCGAGCTAATGGACTGCCGCAGCACCTTGCTCAGGCAATCGTCCAGCACCTGCTGCACCGCCAGGGCGTTTGGCTGTGTTTGCCAGCCGTGGTAGCGCGTCCCGTCGTAGGCGATCTCTAAGAAATAACGCATATGGCAAAGGTATAAAATAATACAACCCGCACGTTCGAATCAGTTGCGGGTTGTATGATCTTTGGCCGTGAGCTTGTCTTTAACTTACTTCTGAAGACACGCACAGGGTGGGTGTCTCCTGCCACGATTTTATACCTTCTCGTAGATCACCGCGACGCCCTGGCCCACGCCCACGCACATAGTGGCCAGCCCGTAGCGCACGTTGTCGCGGCGCTGCATCTCGTGGAGCAAGGTGGCGGAGATGCGGGTGCCGCTGGCCCCAAGCGGGTGTCCGATGGCAATAGAGCCGCCGTTCACGTTTATTTTTGCCGGGTCGAGGTTCAGTTCGCGCATACAGGCCACCGCCTGCGAGGCAAAAGCCTCGTTCAGTTCGATCAGGTCGAGGTCGTTGACGGTCAGCCCGGCGCGCTTCAGGGCCTTTTGGGTGGCTGGCACCGGACCGATGCCCATGTGCGCCGGATCCACACCGGCCACGGCCGCCGACACCACGCGTGCCATCGGGGTGAGGTTGTAGCGCTTCAGCACTTCCTCGCTTACCACGATCGACACGGCAGCGCCGTCGTTTATACCCGATGAGTTGCCTGCCGTTACGCTGCCCCCTTTCTTAAAGGCCGGGTTCAGGCTGCCCAGCTTCTCCACCGACGACAAGCGCGGGTGCTCGTCGGTATCAAACACGATATCCCCGCCTTTACGCTGAGGTATGGACACCGGCACGATCTCGTCTTTAAACTTGCCTGCGTCGGCCGCTGCTTTGTACTTCACCTGCGAGCTGTGGGCAAACTCGTCCTGCGTTTCACGTGAAATCCCGTAGCGCTCTGCCACGTTCTCAGCCGTTTCGCCCATCCCGAAGGGGTAGTGCAGTTTCGAGAGTCTGTCGTTGATGAAGCGCCAGCCAATGGTGGTGTCGTATACCTCGGCGGTGCGCCCGAAGGCCGTCTCCGACTTACCCATCACGAAAGGGGCGCGCGTCATACTTTCCACGCCACCGGCAAGGTATACCTGGCCATCGCCGCACGAGATCGCCCGCGAAGAGTCGATAATCGACTGGAGGCCGGAAGCGCACAGGCGGTTCACAGTCACGCCGCCAATCTCTTTGGGCAGGCCAGCCAGCAACAGCGCCATGCGGGCCACGTTGCGGTTGTCCTCGCCAGCCTGGTTGGCAGCGCCCAGCACCACGTCCTCTATCAAGGTTGGGTCCAGGCTGGGGTTGCGGGCGATGATTGCCTGCAGCACATGCGCCGCCATATCATCGGGACGCACCGCGCTCAGGGCACCGCCAAACTTACCAACCGGGGTTCTGAGTATATCAACAATATAAGCTGTGTGCATCTGATTTTTGTTTTACAGGTCTTTGTCTAATTTTGCATCGTAATTGCAAGTTAAATTAACCCCTTTATGATACAAAGAATTCAAACCGTATTTCTGTTCCTGCTAATTGTGGCGATGGTTTCCATGCTTTTTCTGCCGCTTTGGTCTAAAACGGATGCCGTTACCGGCGAAACCGTCGTGCTTTCGGCCTGGAACCTCAAGTCTACCATCCTGAGCGAAGCTGGCGAGCCTACTGCACCCGGCACGCTTCCACAGCACGGCACCTTCGCCATCGGTATACTGGCCATCGCCGCCGCGCTTGTTGCCGCCTACGAGATTTTCCAGTACAAAAGCCGCCTGACGCAGATGAAACTCGGCCTTTTGAACACATTGGTTGTGGCTGCCCTCATCGGCACCACGCTCTACTACGCTCTGTATGTGGGCACCGACATGGTGCAGGCTGCCGATAACGGCTCTTACCACGCCGGTTTCTATATGCCGCTGCTGGCCCTGCTGCTCAACGCCCTCTCCAACCGCTTCATCAAGCGCGATGAGGATCTGGTACGGTCAGTGGATAGGCTGAGGTAATTTTGAATAACTGAATTTTGAATGAGTGAATTTTATGTCACTCCTAATAAGAAGCCGCCCTGGATATGATATCCGGGAGCGGCTTTTTTGATTTTAGTGGTTTTGGCTTGTTAAAGTATACCTGAAAGGGGGGATTTATACCAGATTGATTCAAGGATGACGTATAACCCAGGAGAAATTAGTGGTTAAATAAGCCAACAATCCCTTTCTAAATTTTTGTATAAGTCATTGCTAATTCAATCTGGTATTAGCTACTCCGAAAGCTGGCGCAATTCTTCAGAATTGTGCCTTTTTATAATGTCGAGTCTGCGACTCGACTGGCTCTAAGGGCCAAACCTGTTGGTTCCGTTTAAGCTCGTAATTAACTGAGTAGGTATTGCTTTTTGAAGATCACGACTTCATCCCCATCCGTGCAATGCTTTTCTTGTGCCTGCGGCCCAGTTGAGTCACAGACTCAGCCTTATTGTTACACCCAATTCTAAAGATTGAGCGAGTTTTAAGGAATTCCCTTCTCAAATTTAAACTTTCTAATTCCATACCTCCCAAACTTTATAACTCAATAATGGCTGCTATACTCCTCCAGTTCGCGCACGCTGCTGTCGAAGCGGAAGAGGTTGTAGATGTAATAGAAGTGCTCGCGGTCGCAGAGGTAATCGTAGGCGTATTTGGCGAATTCTACGCGGGTGGTTTCATGGTCGAACTCCTGCAGGATGCGCTTGAGGTCTTCGGCCATGAGGCTGCTGTTGCGCACGGCGTCGCGGGCGATGCTCAGTTTGGTGCGCTCGAAATTGCGGCTGCGCATGGTTCCCAGCAGTCGGTCGAGTTCGCGGCCTGTTAAAAGATTATGGCACTGAGGGGTATAGCGGTCGTCGTGGCGCGGGGGGTATGGATCGCGGGGGCTGGGGTGGTCATAGTCCTCGTAGCGGTCGGGGTAGCGGGGCAAGGGCCTGCCGATGGGCGGCGCCAGGGGCACCTCGCTCACCAGGCGCAGGTAGGCTTTGCCGCTTCTGCCGTGGGTACGCACCACATAGGTAGCCTCCACGCCATCGGGCACCAAAATCCGCTGGCCCATCTGGTATAGCCCCTGCCGCGTCCTGACTTTCAGTTCCACGTAATGCATGCCCGGCCGCAGCGGCGCTATGCGCACAAAGTTGGTGGCGGTAGGATTGATGGTGCGGCCGTCGAGCTTCAGGTAGAAGGCCTCGCCCCGTTCGGCGGTGAAGGTAACGACGGCGTTTTGTGCGAATACCGGCAAGGCCAGCAGCACCAGCAGGAGCGGAAGTAGAAGCTTTTTCATCGGAAGTATAGGGTTTAGCTTATACTTCCGATAAAGCCAATTATTATGCCAGAGTAGAGAGAGCTACTTTAGGTTGTAGTTTATACCTATACCTGCTGATTTGCCCTCATAATAATTCCAGGCCGGACGGCTGAAGTAGAAGTTCTTGTAGAGCAGCGTTGCATCCGCGTATAGATCCAGGCGCTTGCTGACGCGGTAGTTGAGGGTCAGGCCGCTGGTGGCGATTAGGTCAAAAGTCAGGGACTGTTCATCGTACAGCACCGTTTCTGCGCCTTCGTATTTCATTATCGCATTGGCCTTAATGTGGCCAAAAATCGGGGACAGAGAGGCATGGGCATAAAGCTGCAGCCGCTTGTGCGGATTGAATGGCGTGAATTTAAACGTGATGGGCAGAGCTATTCCTCGTATGCGTTTGTAGTCATACACCTCATAGATGCTGTCAGCTGATACATATTCGCTGTACCACCCTCCTCCAGATGCATTTGCACCGTATCCAATGCCAACTTGCACTGTTGCTCTTTTGCTAAGCCGATAGCCATAATACAAGTTCGCAATCGGAATAACGCTACCAAAAGTTTTGTATTTTCGTTCGCCCATAACAGGATAGCTGTTACTGCTCAGGTTTAGCCCCACAAAGTACTTGCTTTCTGTAGAATCAGGTGCTGGAGATGATTGGGCTGTTGCTGAAAGCGACAAGAATAGAGAGAGCGATAGAAATATAAGTGTTTTCATAGGGAGCTGCGCCTTTAGCAGATGCGCTTTAAAAAAGCAAGCGCTGCCAAAGCTGTTTTCATAAAACAGAATGGTGAAGCGTGATGAAATGTATGTCGCAGCTTTGTTATATAAAAAGCCTTTTTCGAGGGCTTTGTAACATGGGAAAGGCATCTATCCGCTAAGAAGAATATTCGAATACTGCCTAAATATGCCCGTCAATGCACTTTCTTTTTGGCAACCGAAAGGAGTTTTGCAACATCAACCGCAGAAAAAAACCACAGGCGCTTTGCCTGTGGTCTGTACTTTATCGCCAGCCAAACAATGCTGGCTCCGTAAAATTTAATGCGCGATTTATCCTTCGTAATAAAACTCGCCGTACTTGCTCCGGATGGTCAGTTCGTTGCTGTTGCTTTTCTTCACGCGGCCAATCACCTGCGCCTCCACGCCAAAGTCCTTCGAGATGTCGATCAGGTCCTGGGCGTGCTCCTCGGACAGGTATATCTCGAGGCGGTGGCCCATGTTAAACACCTTATACATCTCTTTCCAGTCGGTGTGGCTCTGCTCCTGAATAATGCGGAACAGGGGCGGCACCGGGAACAGGTTGTCTTTGATGATGTGTACCTTGTCGGTGAAGTGCAGCACTTTGGTTTGCGCGCCGCCGCTGCAATGCACCATACCGTGTATGTTTTGGCGGTGTGCCTTTAGTATCTCCATCACAATGGGCGCATACGTGCGGGTTGGCGACAGCACCAGCTTGCCTATCTCCAGCCCCGTTTCCTTGTCGATATCGGTCAGGCGCTTGCTGCCCGAGTATACCAGATCGGCGGGCAACTCGTGGTCGTAACTCTCAGGGTAGGATGCCGCCAGGTATTTATGGAACACGTCGTGGCGGGCCGAGGTGAGGCCGTTGCTGCCCATACCGCCGTTGTACTCGTCTTCGTAAGTGGCCTGCCCATAAGAGGCGAAACCCACGATCACGTCGGCGGGCTGTATGGTATGGTTCGAGATCACCTGGTCGCGGCGCATGCGGGCCGTCACGGTGCTGTCCACGATGATGGTGCGCACCAGGTCGCCCACATCAGCGGTTTCGCCACCGGTACTGTATATGCCCACGCCGTTGTCGCGGAGCATCTGCAGCACTTCCTCGGTGCCATTGATGATGGCGGCAATCACCTCGCCCGGGATCAGGTTCTTGTTCCTTCCGATGGTGGAGGAAAGCAGGATGTTATCTGTCGCGCCCACGCACAGTAGGTCGTCCGTGTTCATTACCACGGCATCCTGGGCAATGCCTTTCCACACGCTCAGGTCGCCGGTCTCTTTCCAGTACATATAGGCCAGCGATGATTTGGTGCCGGCCCCGTCGGCGTGCATGATAGCGCAATACTCCGGGTCGTTGGTCAGGATGTCGGGTATGATTTTGCAGAAAGCCTTCGGGAAAAGGCCCTTATCGATGTTCTTGATGGCGTTGTGCACATCTTCCTTGGACGCAGAAACGCCGCGGCGCAAATATCTATTTTCCATAACGCAGGATGGTTTGCCTACAAAATTACGAAAGACGGCGGCATTCGCGCCAGGAAAGGGTATAAATTAAGCAGATATCGTGTCTCACTGTTTTCCGATGCTGCCTGCAACCATTCCTCCCCATTTTGGCTCCTGCTATATATAAACCATCCTATAAACCCTGAATCCCCATGAAAAACAAACTGATTCTCCCCTTGCTGAGTGCGTTGGCGCTGGCAGCCTCTCCCCTGCGCGCCCAAGATATACCCACCTCCAGACCTCAGGCCGTGGCGCCCTACAAGTTTTCTGCTGGCTTGCGGGTCAGCACTGGTGGCCCTGCAGGCACATTGCCCGAGCTACGACTGAAGTATTTTGTAAAACCGGAAACCGCACTGGAGTTGCAGGTGGGCAAGCTGGGCTTCCAGGAATCTTTCCAGGCCTCTCTGCACTATCTGTGGCAACCCCAACTGCTTACCTCCAATCGGCTGCGGCCTTATGCAGGCATTGGCGTGGGCGCAGTAGGCATCGGTCGTGGCCGGTACTTTGAAAGGCAAGACATGCAGGTTGGCGCCGTGCTCCTGTCAACTATCGGGGTAGAATACACATTTCCGAAAGTCCCGCTTGCCCTATCTCTTGATTACCGCCATACGCTCCTAGGGCTTAATACCGACACCTTCAACTATATCGGCTTCTCACGGATTAATACAGTGGGACTCAGCGTAAAATACCTGATAAGATGAGGGAAGTTAGTTGGTTCGCATCTGCGAGGAGCTGACGGGGCAGTTGCGGCAAACTCCCTGAATGCCCAAAAGCACTACAAGCGAGTGCCTGAAGCACAGGGAGTTTACTGGGTGACCCTAGGGCTGAAGTTAAGCGTATACTGCACACTCAGCCTCACCAGCAACGCCCCTAAGGCATATTTGGCTGATTCCGTGGTTACAATTTCTTCCCCTAAATAATACTCGGTACGGGTCTCTTCGGCCGCTGCCTCAAAAACCGGCAACGAGAACCCGGCCTGGCCATTGAGCTTAAAATCATGCCACAGGTAACTGCAACTTGCCACAGGGTCTATGTTTATACCCCATAGCCCTTTGGCTACAGTTGGCTTATACATCCCTCCGTCGTTTTCGAAATACAAGTCATCGTAATTTGAGTAGGAGAGCCTCGCCCCATAGGCTATTTCAAATTTATTCATCTTCCTGCTATTGCTAAACTGCCAGAATAGGCTTGAGTAGTTCGTCTTTGTTCTTGAGCTAAAATATCCGCCTCTTTTTCCAGCGTGGCGGTAGTTACCAACAAAGAACCTGCCTGCTCCTATATAGGTCTCAAATAGTCTCGGTGAGTTGGTGCCAGGTTTCCAGAAGTACCCGATGCCTCCCGTATAAGCCCAATCATCCTGCTCGTAGAAGGTGGGGCCTCCTCCTAACATTCCTCCCAGCAAAGTCATGCGTCTTGCCCTTCCGCTGTTGCGTATGCCCGTCGCGAAAACGGCCATGTGGTTGCTAAAAGCATACGATAAGGCAAGATCACTTCCACGGCCTACCCCCGCTGATGCGTGCAGCTGATTCTTTTGGGTGTGCAGCGGCATGGCCAGGGCAGGCGGCGTGAAATGCCTTTCTTGTGCGATGAGTTTGCTGGGAGCAAGAATTAACGTGCTAAACAGGAGCAACATTGGCGCCCCGCTGTTTGGCCGCCGCATTTCTGAACCATGGATTGCTTTCATATAGATATGTTTAGTTCCCACTCCAGTTCTTCAAAACACAGCCCCACAGCCAACGCAACCTTACCCTGTGCCACGATACCAAAAGAGCCGCAAAAGTTGTTAACTCCTGCGGCTCTTTTTGCTTGTAGCGCTACACTGATTACTCCTGTATACGCACCACCTTGAATTCGGTACGGCGGTTGCGCTGATGCGCTTCGTCTGTGGTGGCGTTTTTCACTACCAGGCGGCTCTCGCCATACCCCCTCGCCGTAATGCGGTCGCGGTCGATGCCCTGCGAAATGATGTACTCCACGGCAGACTCGGCGCGGCGCTGCGACAGATCCTGGTTGTAGGCGTCAGTGCCCCGGGCATCGGTATGCGAGCTCAGCTCTATCGAAATGCCGGGGTTGTCTTTCAGCACCTGCACCAGCTTGTCCAGCTCCAATGCGGCATCCGGACGGATGTCGGCTTTGTCGAAGTCGTAGAATATATTGTCGAGCACGATGGCCTTCTCCTTCACAATCTCATTCAGCACCAGTGTTGCCGTCAGGCGCACTTCGTTCTGCTCTGCTGTCAGTTCCTCCTGCGTGGGCATTTTGCCTACGGTCGTGATCTGCTGGCGGGCCGTGAAGAAGCCGGACTTTTCGGCGACTAAAGCGTATGCAGTGGCCGAGTCGAGGGCGAATGTGAACTGCCCGTTCGCGTTTGTGGTAGCGGTGCGCAGCACCTCACCCCGCTCGCTTTGCAGCACCACTGCGCTGTTTGGCACCGTGGCACGCTGCCGGGCCCCGTCCCGAAGCTGGTAGAGGGTTCCATCCACAAAGAAGTTGACCTGCTTGCGGGCGCTTTTCACAAACCGGTAGAGGTCGTCGCCGCCCTTGCCGCCTGATCGGTTAGAGGAGAAAAAGCCCATGTTGCCCTTGCCTATGTATATCCCGAAGTCGTCGCCCGGCGAGTTGATGGGCGGGCCCATGTTCACGGGCTTGCCGTCCTCAACCTGGAACAAATCGAGGTTGCCCAGCCCAGGCAAGCCGTCTGAGGCAATGTACAGTGTACCATCCGGGCCTACCGACACAAAGCTCTCGTTGCCCGGCGTGTTAATGTCCGGCCCGAGGTTCTCCGGTCTGGAGAAGCGGCCGTTGTCATCAAGGGTTGTTTTATAGATGTCGTTTCCGCCCAGGCCACCTTTGCGGTTGGAGGAAAAGTAAAGCGTCTTGCCATCCGGCGAGAAAGCCGGCGAAGAGTCCCAGGCATCCCGGTCGCTGATGCTCAGTTTCTGGGGCTCGGTCCAGGTGCCGGAGCGGAGGTTGGAGAGGAAGAGGTCCACGTTTTGGCGGCCTTTCTTGGTGCCTTCGTTGCCCCGGGCAAAAATCATGGTGCGGCCTTCGTTGGTGAAGGTAGCCAGGGCATCATGTATGTTTTCTTTGTTGATGCCCTCATAAGCCCGCACAGCGCCGCCCATCTCGGCGGCAGAGTCGGTGAGGGTAGTGGCGTATAGGTTCAGAAAACCCTCTCCGTTGCCCATATACTCTTTGCCAGGCCCGCGTGTGGAGGAAAAGACCAGCTCATTTTCCAGTACGTATGGCGCAAACTCCGAGGCCTCCGTGTTCAGGGCCTCCAGGCTCTGAACACTGTATGGCGAGCTTTTCTGCAGGATGGTGCTCAGCGTGCTCAGGTTCTCCACCTCGCGTACGGCAAGTGCCTTCAGCCGTGTGCTGGTGCCAATGCGCGCATAGTCTTTTAGCTGTCGCAGGGCCTCTTCATACTGCCCGTTAGCTTTCAGGGCCATCCCATAATAGTAGTAGGTGTCTTCTTTGCGGAAATTGGCGTCTAGCGCGGCTTTGTAGAAGGGCGATGCCTCCGCCAGCCGATTCGACAGGCGATAGGCCTCCGCAATCTTGTAGTTTACCAGCCCGGCATTGCCTGCCTTGGGAAGTGCCTGCTTGTAAAATTCTATGGCCCGCTCATACTGCTCTTCTCCAAAGCGTTTATCGCCTTTGCTGAGGTACTGGCCAGCACATCCGCTTAAAAACAGCAGCAGCAATAGGAAGGCGCTTAGGGTTTTCAGTTGTCGCACGGGATATTGGAGTCGCAGCGTTGAATGCATGAACAAGTCTTTTTAAGGTATGGCCGGATCAGAAGTAACGGGAAAGCCAGCTGGTGCCGGCTGGCCGTGGCCAGGCCGCCTGTAACTCTCCGAGATTATTTACCAGAGTATCAAAATATAGCGTGTTCTCATCAATGTCGCCTGCGGCCACTTTGCCTTTCATCTCCTGCATGCCCACAAGCGCCACCTCGCCCTCCTTCAGAAAAGCCAGCCGGGTACGGTCAAAAAACGTTACCTGCAGCAGTTGCTCCAGCTCGCGCACAAAAGCCACGGATTTATCAATGGAGCATCCGCTGGCCGAGGAGGCCGTCTCGTTGTTGGCCAGCACCAGAAACTGGTCGTGCAGCAGCTCCGCCGAAGCCTGTAACTCCCGGCCGTGGCTGCTCCACTCTTCTGCAAAACGCTGCAGCATTGGTTTTATTTTAGCCTGCTCATCTGCCGTTAACGCCCTGTTGGCCTGGTATATCCAGAGGCGGGCATGGGGCGGCAATTCGTTCAGAGGAATATACATATTACTTGTTGATTGCTGATTGTTAAATGGCTATATGGTTAAATGGCTGCATGGTTAAATTGTTGATTGCCTTTTAGAATGCATATCGCTTACTATCTCCTCCATATATGGCTTTGTGCTTCATTCCAATATAGTTACATGCTTCAAAGGGGAGGATCAAATTATATATGATCTGAATTTTAAATGGAGAGTTATATATGATTTTGTACAACTAACGATTTAGCAATCAACAATTACCAGCCAACAATCATTTCCCAAGCCCCTCGGCTTGCGCGATCAGTTCTGCGATGTCGAAAACTTGTACGTTCTCTTCCTGTTCCTTGTTCTTCACGCCGTCGTTCATCATCACCATGCAAAACGGGCAAGCCGTGGCGATCACCCCTTTCCCGGCGGTGCCCAGTGTGGCCAGTGCCTCTTCGGTGCGCTCTATGTTGATGTCTTTGGCACCCGGCTCCGGCTCTTTGAACATCTGTGCGCCGCCTGCGCCGCAGCAAAGGCCGTTCGCGCGGCTGCGTTTCATCTCCACCAGGTCAGCATCCAGCGCGGCCAGCACCTCGCGGGGCGCTTCGTAGATATTGTTCGCGCGGCCCAGGTAGCAGGAGTCGTGAAAAGTGATGCGCTTGCCTTTAAAAGCCTCGCCGCCCGCTACTGCCACCTTGCCCTCGTTAATCAGCTGCTGCAGAAACGTGGAGTGGTGAATCACCTCGTAATTGCCGCCTAAATCTGGGTACTCGTTCTTAAGCGTGTTGAAACAGTGCGGACAGGCCGTCACGATCTTCTTCACGTTATAGGCATTCAGCACCTCTATGTTGGTGATGGCCTGCATCTGGAACAGGAACTCGTTGCCCGCGCGCTTGGCCGGGTCGCCGGTGCAGCTTTCCTCGGTGCCCAGCACGGCATATTTCACGCCCACGTGCTCCAGTATCTGCACAAAGGCACGGGTTACTCTTTTATAACGGTCGTCGAAGGCCCCGGCGCATCCCACCCAGAACAGAATCTCCGGCTCCTCGCCGTTCGCAGCCATTTGGGCCATGGTTGGCACTTTCACTAATCTTTTATTCTCTTCCATCTGATTCTTTTTGAAAAGGACACAAGTATCAAGACATAAAACGCAAGACATTCTCTTAGAAATTTGCCTTCGCCTTTAATACAGTCTAAAATCTTGTGTCTAATGTCTTATGTCTAAAACTTAATTCTTGCTTGGCACATACAACTCATCGGCCCAGTTGAAGCGGTCTGAAGGCGAAAAGGCCCATGGCGCGCCGTTGTTCTCGATGTTGGTGAACATGGCATTCAGCGAGGCCGGGGCGGCAGACTCTTCCAACACCAGGTAGCGGCGCAGGTCCATGATCGTGGACAGCTGGTCGATATTTACCGGGCAGGACTCCACGCAGGCGTTGCAGCTTGTGCAGGCCCACAGTTCCTCCGGCGTGATATAGCCGCGCAGCAGCGTCTTCTCCTCGGTCACGTCTACGCGCTCTACCCCCATTTCCTTGTAGTGGTTGGGGTGGTATATAGCCGGGTGCTCGCCTTTCTCCTCCATCCTGTCGCGGGTGTCCATCACGATCTTACGCGGCGAGAGCAGCTTGCCTGTCAGGTTGGCCGGGCACACCGAGGTGCAGCGCCCGCACTCGGTGCAGGTATAGGAGTCCATCAGCTGCTTCCAGGTCAGGTCCTCCACGTCCTTGGCACCGAAGCGCTGGATGATCGGGTTGCCTTCGGCGTCCAGTTCAGGAGCAGGCGGCTGGAAGCTGGGGTCCAGCATCGCTTTAATTTCCTGGGTAATGGCGGGGTTGGTCGTGAACTTGCCCTTGGGCACCAGCTTAGAGTAATACACGTTCGGGAACGCCATGATGATATGGAAGTGCTTGGAGCTTGGCAGGTAGTTCATAAACGCCAGGATACCCAGTATATGGAACCACCAGCCCACGCGCCCGATCACATGCAACGATGCCTCGTCGCTGCCCAGGGCATCCACCAGCAGCGAGCTGATGGGGTATGCGCCCGCTATGTGCGCGCCTCGCAGCTGTGCCAGCTTCAGGTCGGAGATATTGAACACGAACAGCGCCACCATAAGCACAATCTCCACGATCAGGATAATGTTGGCGTCCATCTTTGGCCAGGCGCGCATCTCCACCCCTTTCAGGCGGGGCAGTTCGGTTACGTTTCGGCGCCACAGGAAAATCGCGCAGGCCACGATCACCAGCGCCGCCAGCACCTCGTTCACAGCCATCAGGCCGCTGTAGAGTATGCCCGCGAAACCCAGGATGCGGTGCGTGCCGAAAATGCCGTCGATCAGGATCTCGATCACTTCGATGTTGATCACCAAAAAGCCCACATACACAAACAGGTGCAGGACCGCCGGCAGCATGCGCTTGAACATTTTCTGCTGCCCAAAGGCTACCAGCAGCGTTTTGTTGATGCGCTCCGAGGGGTTGTCTGCCAACTCCACATCGCGGCCCAAGAGCACGTTTTTACGGATTTTGCGGATCTGCCACACAAACAGGCCAATGCCCAGGGCAGCCACAAGCAAAAAGACAATGTTCTCTATTCCTATCACGGCAAACTATTCGTTATACATACTAATTTATAGCTAAAGATAGCAGAATATTGAGAATAATGTACGCTGGGGCATTTTTTAAAATAATTTTCAGGATAATATTTGCTACTTCAAAATTGGTTGCTACTTTTGCATACCCTTACGGAAAAGGGGGACACAACAAGAGCTGGTGATGTAGCTCAGTTGGTAGAGCAAAGGACTGAAAATCCTTGTGTCGTTGGTTCGATTCCAATCATCACCACTGCAAACCCTCACGTGAAAACGTGGGGGTTTTCTGTTTAAAGGCCTTTTCGCTTGTTCTGCTAACCGTGTTTTGCGCGCGTGGGCTGCAAATTTAATTGCACCGCAGTCCTCCCCTCTTCGCAGCCAGCGTAACGCTATGCATGCTCAGTTCTCGCAGTTGGCGCGGTACTCGGCCAGGCCCGCCGAATAGCCCAGTTGGTAAGCCTCCGAGAAATGGGCACAGGCTGTGTCTGATTGCATCTGCGCCAGCTCCAGCCGCCCCAGCAGGTAGTATACCCGCCCGTTTTCCTTGTCCAGGGCAAGCACCTCGCGGTAGTCCTGCTCTGCCAGCACATAATCCCCCAGCTTGAAATAGCCAAAGCCCCGCGAGGTTAGGGCACTCACGCGAGCCGGCCCCTTGCCGCTGTTTTTTAGAAAGGCAGATAAATCCGCGATGGCCGCCTCATACTTTTTCAGGTAAAAGAGGCGCACCTCTCCACGCGCCAGATAGGCCACCCAAAGTTCTGCGTCCAGTTCAATGGCTCTCGACAGATCCTGTTGGGCCAGTTGATACTGCTCCAGTTGCTGCCTGCAGCGCCCGCGCATATAGTATAGCTGGGCCGAGGGCCGACTCCGCAAGGCAATGGCCTTATCCAGGTCGCGCAGGGCCGCTTTGTAATCCTCGAAGTTGTTGAGCGCGATGTCTGCACGGGCCTCGTAGGCCGCCGCATTATCGGGCATGAAATGAATGGCATCGGTGAGCAGGCGGTGGGCGCTGGTGTATTTTCCGTCGCCCATATAAGTCAGGGCTGTCTTGTACTTGTCCTCGCCTGTGATGTGGTCCATGGCCATTTTCAGCAGCAGGCTGAAAAAGAAAAGCCCCGCCACAAAGCCGAACGTGATGTACCAGTCTTTGCGCGAGAAGCGGTTGTCTTTGCGCTTTATCTTGCGGTAGTGGCGCTCGGCCACGCCTGCCGGTGGGCGCGTAGGCGCGTAGCGCGGGTCGTGGTAGGTAACCTGGCGCTGCGACATGGCATGTTGGCGCTGGCGCTGCAGTTGCAGGCGGATGTCGTAGCGGGCGCGCTTGGTCGGGTTAGACAGGGTCTGGTAGGCCGTGTTCACGAGCTTAAACAGTTCCTCAGCCCGCGTGTTCCCGGGATTCCTGTCGGGGTGGTATTTAAGCGCGAGTTGCTTGTAAGCAACCTTCACTTCTTTGGCAGAGGCAACCGGGCTTACCCCTAAAATGCTATAGAAATTGTAATCCAAATAGATGAAACGCTGAAAAAGTCAACGATAAATTTAACTAAACCCGGACAATATACCTCAATTTCCGTACTACATTTCTAACTTCTCATATATTACGCAAATTTTTATTTATACCCTCGTATATAGGTGAAACGCTACAAAAGCTGAAATAAACTATGGCATTACAAGACAACGGCACACGGGAACGAAACCACAACCTCATCGAGAACCTGATGGGTTACATGGACACCCGCATTGACATTATACGGCTGGAAATACAGGAAAAGCTGAAAGGGGCTTTTGTCAGCTCCATCCACATCGCACTTCTTGGCTTTGCCGCCTTCATGAGCGTGATCTTCGTGAGCATCTTTCTGGGCCTGGTACTCAACCACCTGCTCGACAGCTCTTTCTGGGGCTTTGGCATCGTGGCACTTGTCTATGTCATTATGCTGGTGGTGCTCGTAGTGGGCTTAGACAAGAAGGTGTTTCAGGGTATCGCCGACAAGGCGTTCGACAACACAATTTATAAATCCGATAAAAGAGAGAAAAACATATGAGCGAGTTATACAACCCTATTTTCAACAACGAGCGGGAGTTTCTGGAGCGGCAGAAGGAAGAGTATAAAAATGCCCTGATGGGCGACGTGGACCAGATCAAATCCCAGGGCCAGGAAATTGGCAAGAAAGCGGCAATGGCTGGCGGCGCTCTCCTGGCGGGCTACCTGCTGAAGCGCATGTTCAGCGGCGGGAAAAAAAAGGACAAAACCGTAAAGGCCGAAAAAAAGAAGAAGGCGAAGCTTAAAAAGCAGGAAGAAAAGGGCGAGCAACCGTCCGTAGTGCATGTGGTCTCCACGCCTATTATCGACTATGACTCGATGCTGCACGAGCAGGAAGACGGGTATACCCTCTCCTCGGAGCGGATGCACCACGCCCATACACCCGCTGAAGACGAAGCAGAAGCAGAAGCCTCCACCGGCGGCCTTCGAGATTCTGCCGTGGCCAAAGTGCTGACACAGCAGGCTGTGGCCTTCCTGTTGGTGTATGCGGGCAAAAAGCTGGAAGAATACTTACATAGTGTCTCTGAAAATAACGATATTGCAGCAAGGCCTGCAGAAGTTACCGAGATAGAGACAACTGAGTATATCGTTCCAAAAGAGGATGCCATTTAAAGACCTTCGCCACACCCCACACCAAACAGGCAGGAAGCACTTCGCGGTGTTGCTCGACCCCGACAATCTCACGGAGGCCTCCTGCCTGCATCTTATCACCCTGGCCGCAGACCACTCCGTGGATTTCTTCTTCGTGGGCGGCAGCCTGATCACCACCGAAAACCAGGCCGGTATCATCCGGCTTCTGAAAGAGCACACTTCTACCCCCGTCATTCTTTTCCCGAGTAACAGTCAGCACATCGACAAGGCGGCGGATGGCATTTTGCTGCTCTCCCTCATCTCAGGCCGCAACCCAGACTTCCTGATCGGCCAGCACGTGCTTGCCGCCCCTACACTAAAGGCCAGCAAGCTGCGCGTATACCCCACCGGCTATATGCTGATAGACACCGGCCGCCAGACCACGGCGTCCTATATGAGCGGTACCATCCCGATTCCGTATGACAAGCCTGCCATTGCGGCCTGCACGGCCCTGGCCGGCGAGTTGCTCGGGCTGCGGTATATTTACCTGGATGGCGGCAGTGGCGCGCACAGGCCCGTGGCCCCCGAGATGATTGCTGCCGTGCGTGAGGCGGTAGATGTGCCTGTGGTGGTGGGAGGCGGCATCAACACGACCGAGAAAGCAAAGGCTGCTTTAGAGGCTGGTGCCGACGTGATCGTGATCGGGAACCACATTGAAAAAAACCCCGGCTTTCTGGCCGAGGTTTCTTCACTTGTCTCTTCTTACAATGTTGCCTTAGATGTTCATCGCTGATTCGCGACGGCGCATCTTGCCGGCTGGTATACCAAACATCATCTTGAAACGACGGCAGAAGTAAGCGGTGTCTTTGTAGCCCACTTCCTTGCCGATCTCGCGAATGCTCTTCTTCGTGGTGCGAAGCAGGAACACCGCGCGCTCCATGCGCTGGTACTCAATATAATCCTGCGGGTTGATGCCGGTCAGCATTTTGAAGTACTGGCCCACATAGTCCTCCGATACGTTGGCCACGTTAGACAACACCTTGTTGGAAAGGTCGCCGCCGATGTTCTCCTTGATGTAGTTGAACAGGTCGATGAGGCGAGGATCTTTGAAGTAGGTGCTGTTTGTGGCCAGTTGCTCGACAAACATACGGTTGCGCAGGATATGGCGCACGATCTCTACCACGATTTGCTCGGTATACAGCGTGATCAGGCGCTCCTTGCCCGGCAGTTCCTGCATGTTCTCTTCCACCACTTTGATTACCAGGTTGGCAAGCTTGCTGTTGTTAGAGATCAGGAACGCTGGCAGGTCCAGCGAAGCGAAAAAGTTAACCGAGTCGAACACTTTGGCCTCGAAGCTCACGTAGCTGTGGCTCTCCTCTGCATCACCGATCAGATCAAGATCGTTGTTGCTTCTGAAGAACTTCTCGCGGTTCGTGATCAGGTCGTCGTTTGTGATGGATTTTCCATCGCCTGACGGCCCATAGGTAACTTTTGTGCTTCGGCCGCCCGGGATGAATAGAAGTTCCCCTTCATCTACCATCTGTTCCTCGTTGCCGAAAAAGATGCTGCCCTTATGGAGCAGAATCAAATTGTTACCAACATCGTAGTAATTGCGCACCGTAAACGGCTGCTGCAACACCAGATTTTTAGCTTTAATGAATCGCACCCCAAGCGACTCAATAATCTTATTGTAATCTTCCATGTATATTACCTACTTACTTTTATACTATAAAACCCTTAAATTTGGCCTAAAGCTAAGATTTATCTTTATAAAATTCAAAAAAAATATTAATTTAAATTTAAATTAGAAAAAGCATATCTAAAGGCTAAACAACAGATGCACAGTGTTTTAACCATGTTATCACGCCAACAATTCTCTTGATATTACTATTTTTTGTATCTCCGAAGTACCCTCATATATCTGTGTGATTTTAGCATCGCGCATCAGGCGCTCCACATGGTACTCTTTTACGAAGCCGTATCCGCCATGCACCTGCACTGCCTCAATCGTGGTGTCCATGGCTACTTTAGAGGCAAAAAGCTTGGCCATGGCCCCGGATTTTGCATAGTCCTGATGGGTGTCCTTATCGTAGGCGGCCTGTAGGCAAAGCAGGCGGGCAGCCTCGATGTTTGTGGCCATATCGGCCAGCTTAAACTGAATCGCCTGGTGCTTGGCAATCTCCACACCGAAAGCTTTGCGCTCTTTGGCATACTTTACTGCCAGCTCATAGGCACCGGATGCAATGCCCAACGCCTGCGAAGCGATACCGATGCGCCCGCCCGCCAGGGTGGCCATCGCAAACTTAAACCCGAAGCCGTCTTCTCCGATACGGTTTTCCTTTGGCACCTTCACATCCGTGAACATGAGGGAGTGGGTGTCGGAGCCGCGGATACCCAACTTGTTCTCCTTCGCCCCTACCACAAAACCCTCCATGTCGCGCTCCACAATTAGGGCGTTTATACCCCGGTGCTTTTTCTCCGGGTGGGTCTGGGCAATTACAATGTACACAGAGGCGGTGCTGCCGTTCGTGATCCAGTTTTTGGTACCGTTAAGCAGGTAATGGTCGCCTTTGTCCTCGGCGGTGGTGCGCTGCGAGGTGGCGTCGGAGCCAGCCTCCGGCTCTGAGAGGCAGAACGCGCCGATGATCTCGCCGGTTGCCAGTTTCGTCAGGTACTTCTGCTTCTGCTCCTCTGTGCCAAAATTCTCAATGCCCCAGCACACCAGGGAGTTGTTCACAGACATTACGACCGAAGCAGAGGCGTCTACCTTCGAGATTTCCTCCATGGCCAGCACGTAAGCCACAGCGTCCATTCCGCCGCCGCCATACCTGGGGTCTACCATCATGCCCAGAAACCCCAGCTCACCCATCTTCTTAATCTGTTCTGCAGGAAACTTCTGGTGCTCGTCGCGCTCTATCACGCCGGGCAGCAATTCTGTCTGTGCAAAGTCGCGGGCGGCAGCCTGCACGGCCAATTGTTCTTCTGTGAATTGAAAGTTCATGGTAGTTATATATAGAAATGTCCTATTTATGTTATCTGGTACAAAACTAAGGAATCTGCTGCATTAACTATACAGAATATACCGTTAATTGTCAAGTTCTGCTGCTTTTATAGCACTTAGAGCATGTGTTTTGGCTGGTTTCGGCCAATTTTATGAAAAAACAAAGCGCTGCCCATACACACAGTACAAGCAGCGCTTTTTAATCAGGCAGGTTGAGGCAATTTAGTTGCGTCGCCCCATCAGCAGCGAAACATAGTATAAAAGTGTCGCTAATGAGCCTAAGGCTGCCACCACATACGTCAGAGCGGCCCACTTGAGGGCATCCTTGGCCATACCGTGCTCCTGCGGCGTTACCACTCCGCGCTGGTCGATCCAGGCGAGGGCACGCTTGCTGGCGTCAAACTCTACAGGCAGTGTTACAAAGCTGAAAATCGTTGTAAGCCCAAACAGAACCACGCCTATGGTTAATGGCAACGGTGTTGTCTGCAGCAGCAGGATCCCGATCAGGATGATCCACTGCATGTACCGCGAGGCGATGCTAAGCGCTGGCACCATCGCCGAGCGGAACTTCAGGAAGCTGTATGCCTTGGCATGCTGCACGGCGTGCCCGCACTCGTGAGCTGCCACAGCTGCGGCGGCGGCACTACGCGCCTCGTACACGTACTCGCTCAGGTTTACGGTCTTGTCGGCGGGGTTGTAGTGGTCCGTCAGGCGGCCCGCTACAGATATAACGCGCACATCCGTGATTCCATTGTCTGCCAGCATCATTTCTGCTATCTCGCGGCCGCTCAGCCCGGAGCTTAGCGGCGTTTGGGAGTATTCTTTGAACTTGCTCTTTAACTTGCTGCTCACCCACATACTGATGAGCATGAAAACTATACCTATGAAATATATCCCGATCATGGTTAATTTATCCTTTATTGTTGGTTAAACTGCTTCTCTATTTTCTTTACGATATTGGTTGTGGAATAGCCCTTCACCAGCGGCACCGTCTTCACTTCGCCGCCTTTGGCCAGCACCACCTCGTGGCCCACAATGCTCTCTACGGAATAATCATCTCCTTTCACTAGTATGTCTGGCTGCACGGCCTCAATCAGCTCCAGCGGGGTGTTTTGGTCGAACAGCACCACAGCGTCTATGAACAAAAGGGATGCCATAATCCGGGCGCGTGACATTTCGTCCTGCAGGGGGCGGTCCGGGCCTTTTATACGGCTGATGGAGGCGTCGGTGTTCAGGCCCAGCACCAGCCTGTCGCCGAGGTGGCGGGCTTTCTCCAGGTAATCGACGTGGCCGAGGTGAAGCAGGTCGAAACAGCCGTTTGTGAAAACGACCTTCTGGCCCTGGCTCCGCCAGCGGCGCAGTTGCTCCTGCAGCTGCGGGAGGGTATAAATCTTATCTGTTGAGTTCATGGGGTTCTGCTTTGGTTTGGGTTAGCCGCATGCCCACGCCGTTGCGCCGCAGCATGCTTCCCATAAAACTAAGCACTCCCATCAGAACAACCAAAAGTGTTTGCGAGGTATGCGCCAGCAGGGCATACGCCATGCCGGCCTCTTTGGGCACGCCATACAGCAGCAGCGTGGCCTGCACCAGCAGGTGGTATACCCCGATGCCGCCCTGTACCGGCGCCGCCATACCCAGGCTGCCTATCACCAGCACCGACAAAGCCGCGCCCCACGACAGGCCCGCCGTGGCCGGAAGCGCGAAGAACACCACCAGGCTCATGCCATAGTACATGCTCCACACAAAAACGGTGTGGCCCCAGAAGGCTGCCGGGTTGTCCAGCTTCGTGATGCTGAACACGCCTTTCAGCATGCCTCGCACAAAGGCCATCGTCTTCCGGAAGTACGCGTTCTTGCGCAGGCGGCTCAGGTAGCGCAGCCCGAAAAAGAGCACCACAGCCACAGAGCCCAGCAGTACCCAGAACAGCCAATAGAGCGAGCTCATGCCGTGCTCCAGTGAATTGTACTTGTCAGAAAAAAGTCGGAGCAAAAACTCCTGCACACGGCCAAACTCCAGCAAAAAGGCTATCCCGATGGCCAGGAGCAGCATCACGCCGTCGATCATCCGCTCCGCGATCACGGTGCCGAAGCCGGTGTTGACGGGCACGCCGTCGGTGCGCCTGAGCACGCTGCAGCGCACCACCTCGCCTGCGCGGGGCAGCACCAGGTTGGCCACGTAGCCGATCATCATGGCATTGTAGGTATGGCGCAGCGAGGGCCGGTATCCGGTGGGCCGGATCTGCATCTGCCAGCGGATGGCGCGGCTCACGTAGGCCAGCACCCCCATCACCAGCGACACCAGCACCCACGCGTAATCCGCCCGGAGGAACTCTGCCCACATCTTCTCAAAGTCCAGCTCCTTCAGGGCATACCACATCAGGAACGCGGACACACCCAGCAGCGCGGCAGGCTTTAAGACGGAAAGCAGTTTTTTCATGCAGGAAGGCTACACCAGGCGGTTGTGCTGGTCAGGGAACACCAGCGTGGGGGTATGGGATTTGGCATCCTCGAACTTGATGCTGCAATAAGAGATGATGATGACCACATCCCCTACCTGCACCTTGCGGGCGGCGGGGCCGTTGAGGCAAATCGTGCCCGTGCCGCGCTCACCTTTGATCACATATGTCTCGAAGCGCTCGCCGTTGTTGATGTTCACGATCTGCACTTTCTCATTCTCCACCACGTTGGCGGCGTCCATCAGGTCTTCGTCGACGGTGATGCTGCCTACGTAGTGCAACTCAGCTTGCGTTACTTTGCAACGGTGGATTTTGGATTTTAAAACCTCGATATACATGGCTTGCTTTGTAATAATGCGCAAAGTTATGGAATTGACGGCAGATATACTACCCACGCCCGGGCGCCCGCCTGCGCACTACCAAAGCAACAAGCTACCCTTCGTTTAAATTCACCAGAATGTTGTCGATCAGGCGCACGGGGCCTACCGCCGCCGCCACGCAAAGGGCCACTTCCTGCACGTCGCGTAAGTCAGCTATTGGCTGAAGCGTTGCCGGGTCGGCGATCTCAAAATACTCCAGCTCCACGCCGTCTACCTGCCCGAGCAAATCGGATACCTGGGCCTTGATGTCTGCCACGGTCAGGTGCTTTAGCTGCGTCTCCGCCATCTTCAGAGCCTTGTGCAGGCTGGGGGCCGCCTGCCGCTGCGCCGGACTCAGGCGCGTGTTGCGCGACGAGCGCGCCAGGCCGTCCTCCTCCCGCACCGTCGGGAAGCAGACCAGCTGCACATGGAAGCTCAGGCCCTGTATAAGCTGCCGCACAATGGCCACCTGCTGCAGGTCCTTCTGCCCGAAGTACGCCCGGTGCGGCTGCACCAGATGGAACAGCTTGCTGACGATGATGGCCACCCCGTTGAAATGCCCCGGGCGGTTGGCGCCCTCCATCACGGCCTCCAGCGGCCCGAAACTAAACTGCAGCAGCGCGTGTTGTTGTGGATATATCTCCGCTGCAGCCGGTGCAAACAGAATGTCGCAGCCAACAGTTTGCAGCAGCTCAGTGTCCTGGGTGAGCGTGCGCGGGTAAAGGGTATAGTCGTCGGGGTTGTTGAACTGCGTCGGGTTCACGAAAATGCTGCAGACCGTGACGTCATTCTCCCGGGCAGAGGCCCGGAGCAATTGCAGGTGGCCTTCGTGCAAGGCACCCATGGTCGGTACGAAGCCTATGGTCTTGCCGCTACAGCGTAATGCCTGCACCCGCTCCCGGATGGTATGAACCTGCTCTATAACTTCCATGTCGGTGTTGTTTACATTTGGGATTGCTCAAAGCCGGCAAAAGTAAGTTATAACGTTTTAAATTGAAAATTAGAATAAAAAATACTAATTTTGCACGTCCCATTACTGTTGCTATTTAAATTTTAACCTCATATCCATGTCAAAATTGCGAATCTTATACGCCGCCACCGAGATCA
The DNA here is from genome assembly GCF_022601975.1 of Pontibacter sp. E15-1. Taxonomy (GTDB): domain Bacteria; phylum Bacteroidota; class Bacteroidia; order Cytophagales; family Hymenobacteraceae; genus Pontibacter. The sequence goes on along the minus strand of NZ_JAKVIR010000029.1, from coordinate 16,040 downwards.
ACCCTTTCTTACAGACCACCAAAGTAGCCGAGTTTCTTCAGACGCTGCCACAGGGGATGCAGGAGCGCGGGATGGAAATCCGCATCTTCGTGCCGCGGTTTGGTTTGATTAACGAGCGCAAGAACCGCTTGCATGAGGTGGTACGCCTTTCTGGCATCAACATCGCTGTCGGCGAAGACGAGAAACCGTTGGTAATTAAGGTAGCTTCTATACCAAATGCAAAGCTGCAGGTTTATTTTATCGACAACGAGGATTATTTTCATAGAAAATCTGTGTTTGTTGATAAAAACAACAAGTTCCATGCAGACAACGACGAGCGCGCGATCTTTTTCTGCAAGGGCGTGCTGGAAACAGTGAAAAAACTGGGATGGGCTCCAGATATTGTACATTGCAACGACTGGATGACGGGCCTGATCCCGATGTACCTGAAGACGACTTACAAAAAAGATCCAATTTTTAAGGATGCCAAGTCGATGTTCACGGTCTACAACCACAACTATACGCAGAAGTTCGACGAGGGCCTGCTGGAGAAAGTGAAGATGCTCGACATTGACGACAGCATGCTGACCGACCTGCAATCCTCTGACTGCGACGGCTTCGTGAAGTGTGGCATGAAGTACGCCGATTCTGTAATCAAGACCAACGAGGACTTTGGCGACAGCATGAACGCCACCTTCAACGAGTACATGAAAACCAAGGATATCAGCACGGTAAGTGCCGACGAAACCCTTCTGGATTCTTACTATGAGTTATATAATCGCCTTGGCCAGTAGCGCCTCGGGTATGATCTGAATTATATAAAATAATTATTATAGGTTTTTTCAAATAATAGGTACTTTTGTGGTACCTATTGTTTTTTGTTCATATTCATAATAGAATTATGTGTGGAATTGTTGCATACGTCGGGCACCGCGAAGCTTGCCCCGTTATTATAAAAGGCCTGAAGCGCCTGGAATACAGAGGCTATGACAGCGCCGGAGTGGCGCTGATGAATGGCTCTTTGAATGTTTTTAAGAAGAAGGGGAAAGTGGCAGACCTGGAGGCCTCTCTGGTTGGCGTGGATACGCACGGCAACATAGGTATGGGCCACACGCGCTGGGCAACGCACGGAGAGCCGAACGACGCAAACGCGCATCCCCACTACTCTACTTCCGGAAACATCGCGATCATCCATAACGGCATCATCGAAAACTACGCCTCTCTCAAGAAGCTCCTGCTCGAGAAGGGCCATACCTTCCAGTCTGATACTGACTCAGAGGTGTTCATCAACCTGATCGAGGATATCCGTACAAACAGCCACTGCACGTTGCCGGAGGCTGTGCGCCTTGCCTTGCACGAGGTTGTAGGGGCTTACGCCATTGTGGTGCTGGCACAGGATAGCCCGAACCAACTGGTAGCGGCCCGCAAAGGCAGCCCGCTGGTGGTGGGCATTGGAGAAGGCGAGTTCTTTCTGGCTTCAGACGCCACGCCGATCATCGAGTATACCAATGAGGTGGTGTACCTGAACGACTACGAATTGGCCGTAATCAACAACGGCGAGCTGGATATCCGCACACGCGAGGATGTGAAGCAGACCCCTTATGTGCAGCGCCTGGAGATGGCCCTCGAGTCGATTGAGAAAGGCGGCTACGAGCACTTCATGCTGAAGGAGATCTTTGAGCAGCCCCGCTCTATCCTGGACAGCATGCGCGGCCGTATGATCGCGGAGAACAACCACCTGATGATGGGCGGCATCCGTGAGTTTGAAAACAAGTTCACCAAAGCCAAGCGCATCATCATCGTAGCCTGTGGCACCTCGTGGCACGCAGGCCTGGTGGCCGAGTACCTGCTCGAAGATCTGGCACGCATACCGGTGGAGGTAGAATATGCCTCTGAGTTCCGTTACCGCAACCCGATTATCAACGAGAAAGACATCGTGATCGCCATCTCCCAATCCGGCGAGACGGCTGATACGCTGGCGGCACTGGAGTTGGCCAAGTCAAAAGGCGCTACCATATTTGGTATCTGCAACGTGGTGGGTTCTTCTATCGCTCGTGCCACTGATGCGGGTGCCTATACCCACGCTGGCCCGGAGATCGGGGTAGCCAGTACCAAAGCCTTTACGGCACAGGTAACCGTGCTCACGCTGATCGCCATGATCATCGGCAGCAAGCGTGGTATGCTGGAGACAACAGCCCTCCGCCGTTTAATGGTAGAACTGGAGAATATCCCTGCTAAAGTAGAGATTGCCCTGCAACTGAACGACCAGATCGTGGAAATTGCAAAGGTGTTCAAGGATGCGACGAACTTCCTGTACCTGGGCCGCGGCTATAACTTCCCGGTAGCCCTGGAAGGCGCCCTGAAACTGAAAGAGATCTCTTATATCCATGCCGAAGGCTACCCTGCCGCAGAAATGAAGCACGGCCCGATCGCCCTGATTGATGAGCACATGCCGGTAGTGGTAATCGCGACGAAGGACAGCTCGTACGAGAAAATCGTGTCGAACGTGCAGGAGGTAAAGGCCCGCAAGGGGAAAGTGATCGCGGTGGTAACCGAAGGCGACACCACCATCCCATCCATGGCAGACTACGTGATCGAGATTCCGGAGACAAGCGAACCGCTGATGCCGTTGCTATCGGTTATTCCGCTGCAGCTGCTCTCATACCATATCGCCGTGATGCGCGGTTGCAACGTAGACCAGCCGCGTAACCTGGCCAAGTCTGTGACGGTAGAGTAAGGCACGGCCATACCATATAAAACAGGAAAGGGCACCTCAAGAGGTGCCCTTTCCTGTTTTATATATGGACTTTCGCAAAAAGGAATAAAGAGCCAGTCAGTCAATAAATGGGTAAATGGCTCAATTGTTAAATGGCCTCATGTCTGATAATTTTTCAACAATTAAACCATTTAACAATTTAGCAATAAGCAGTCGCTTTAGCAATAAGCAGTCGCTGCGGCAGTGCCGCACAGCCAGGTCTGGTTACCCTCAGAACTCCTCTCCTTTCAGGTATTTCGTCTTCAGTAGCGGGCAGATTTTGTAACGCTCCTCTTTTGTGTCTTCGTAAACGGCCTGCAGCACCTCGTACACATGGCGTATACCCAGCTGTTTTGCCCACTCAAAAGGGCCTTTCGGGTAATTAGTGCCAAGCTTCATGCCCTGGTCAATATCAGCCACGCTGCCGGTTTGCTCCTGCAGGGTATAGCAGGCCTCATTGATGATCATGCAGATGATGCGGGGCGTTACCATACCCACCCGGTCGTCCACGAGCAGGTACTCGGTGCCTAGCGCCGCGCATACCTCCCGAAGCTTTTCCTCGTGCTCCGGCCGCAGCAGGCTCACCTCCAACACGGGGCGGTTAAACAAGGTTGGCAGCCCGTTAAAGCCGATCAGGGTGCAGGGTTGGTCCAGCTCCACTTCGTTAACCAGTGCCGCCAGCTGCACGGTGGGAGCGTGGCAGAACACCACCTGCTCCGGCGCATACTGGGTCAGGCGCTCAGGGTGCTGGTGCAGGGTAAAGTCGAAAATGACATCGGTTGGCTGGCATAGCTCATCCTGCATACTAAGGCTGCTCAGAAAGGTAAACGAGACATCCTCCTTACCCTCCGGGAACTTTTGCTGAAACTCTGCGGCCATTTCGGGCCCCGACAAAACAACTATGTGCATAAATTTTGAGTACTTTTGCTAGTAAAGATACAATTTTAAACGAATCCATATATGGCACATACCATTATCACCTCTTCCAAGGCCCCGGCTCCTATCGGCCCTTATAGCCAGGCGACTTTAGCCAACGGCACGCTATATGTATCCGGCCAGATTGCGCTGGACCAGGAGAGCGGCAACCTGATCAACGACAGCATCGAAAGCGAGACGCACCAGGTGATGAAAAACCTGCAGGCCATTTTATCCGAGGCAGGTATGGATTTCACGCATGTGCTAAAGTGCAGCATCTTTGTGAAAGACCTCAACAACTTCGGCCGCATCAACGAAACCTACGGCAGCTATTTCAGCAGCAACCCGCCTGCCCGCGAAACCGTGGAGGTAAGCCGCCTGCCAAAGGATGTGAACGTGGAGATTTCCTGCATCGCGGCAAAGTAAACCCTGATAGAATCTTTTTTGACGGGAGACAAAGGAAGCAGGAGCGCTGTATACCCTCTGCTTCCGTTGTCTTTTCCCTGATTGCCTTTCAAAATACATCGCTCACCCGCCTCGCTCTAAATATTCGATCCCTGCGAGGCAGCGTCTGTGTCCTCCTTCTCCTCTTCCACCGGCTCGGGCACCTCTGTTACTTCTGCCATATCTGGCGTTTTGTCTGTCTGCAGCAACTCCGGATCGGTGTTAACGGCTGTGTTTCCGACCTCTACCTGCTTGCGGATCACGCGCACGGCATACTCTGAGGGGTAGATGTTGTAGCCGTACTTGCGCGAGTACACAAAGGTGAACACGGCCCCGAAAAAGATGATTTGCGACGTGAAGAACACCCACGTCAGGATCACCACCACAGAGCCCGCTGCCCCATACACCGACCCGACATCGTTCTTGCCCAGGTAAAACCCGATCAGGCCCCGGAACAGCACGAAGAGCAGGGCCGTTACCACCGCCCCCACCCATACATCACGCCACTTTATCTTGGCGTCGGGCAGGAACTTGTAGATGCAGGCGAACAGGAAAGTCATCAGCACAAGCGCTGAGATGAGGTTGGCAACGTGGATAACGTACAGGATCCAGTCTGAGAAGCGCGATGTCAGGAAGTCGCCGATGGCTACCAGGATGGCGTTGGCCAGCAGCGAGAGCAGCAGCACAATAGCGATGGTCAGGATCATACCGAAGGACAGAAACCGGTCGAGCACCAGCTTTACGTAGCCGTGCTTGGGCTTGGGCTTTACGTACCATATCTCGTTCAGGGAGTCTTGCAGCGAGATGAAAACGCCCGTGGCTGCCACAAAGAGGGCAATCACACCCACCAGCGCCGCCACACTGACATCGGAGAACTGGTTCACGTTCTCGACCATTTTCTGCACCGAGTATGCCCCCTCCGACCCGATCAGCTCTTTGATGCGGTAGTAAATCTCGCCGGACACGGCCTGCCGGCCAAAGAAGTAGCCTCCGGCACTGATGATGATGATGAGCATGGGCGGCAGGGCAAAGATGGTATAGTAGGCCAGTGCCGCGCCCTTTTGCCAGGAGTTGTTCTCCATAAACTCCAGCCACGTCTCCTTTAACAGGCACCACACAATTGTCAATCGGCTCTTTACCATAACTCCCCGGGGGCTTCTTTACTAAGCAGATACGCAAATATCCGATTATGTTTCTAAGCAATTAACCCAGAGGGGCTTTGCTTGTTTACAGGCAAATGGGCTTTGCCGCCGCAGGGCTTACCGAATAGAACTTTATTTCGTACCTTTGTGCCTCATTTGAACGATCTGAATCAGACAACTATACATGGAAAGAGAAGTTAGAGTACGCTTTGCCCCCAGCCCAACCGGGCCTCTCCATATCGGTGGTGTGCGCACTGCCCTGTACAACTACCTGCTGGCCCGCAAAACGGGCGGCAAAATGATCCTGCGCATCGAGGACACCGACCAGAACCGCTTTGTGCCGGGCGCCGAAGACTATATCCGCGAGTCGCTGGAGTGGTGCGGCATTGAGCTGGACGAAAGCCCCTGGAAAGGCGGCCCATACGCGCCATACCGCCAGTCGGAGCGCAAGCCGATGTATATGCAGTATGCCATGCAGCTGATCGAGAGTGGCCACGCGTACTATGCTTTTGACACTGCCGAGGAACTGGACGAGATGCGCGAGCGCCTGAAGGCCGCTAAAGTGGCCACGCCGCAGTATAACGCCATCACCCGCGCCACCATGAAGAACTCGCTCACGCTGCCCGAAGACGAGGTGAAGCAGCGCCTGGCCTCCGGCGAGGCGTATGTGATCCGCCTGAAGGTGCCGCGTAAAGAGGAAGTGCGCCTGAAAGACATGATCCGGGGATGGGTTATGGTGCACTCTGCCGCCATTGATGACAAAGTGCTGATGAAGTCGGACGGGATGCCAACCTACCATCTGGCCAACATAGTGGACGACCACCTGATGAACATCACCCACGTGATCCGGGGGGAAGAGTGGTTGCCGTCTGCGCCCCTGCACGTGCTGCTATACCGCTACCTGGGCTGGGAAGACACCATGCCTGAGTTTGCCCACCTGCCGCTGCTGCTAAAGCCCGACGGAAACGGCAAGCTGAGCAAGCGCGATGGCGATAAGCTGGGCTTCCCGGTGTTCCCGCTGCGCTGGACCGACCCGAACACAGGCGAGGTATCGTCAGGATACCGTGAGGCGGGCTACCTGCCGGAGGCCTTCACCAACTTTCTGGCCTTTCTGGGCTGGAACCCGGGCACACAGCAGGAGCTTTTCTCGATGGACGAGCTGATCCAGGAATTCTCCGTAGAGCGCATCGGCAAGTCCGGTACGCGTTTCGATATTCAGAAAGCCCGCTGGTTTAACGAGCAGTACCTGCGCGCCAAGCCCGACAGCGAGCTGGCCGATTACCTGCTGCAGGCCTTGGCCGAGCACGACATCACCGCCACGCATGAGAAGGCGGAGAAGATCGCTGGCCTGATGAAGGAGCGCGTAAGCTTCCCGCAGGATTTCTGGCAAGAGGCGAAGTACTTTTTCATCGCCCCGACTGAGTATAGCGAGAAAGTAGCGTCTAAGAAGTGGAACAGCCCTTCGGTTGCCGTTTTCGAGGATTTCAAGAACGAGTTGCCTACGCTGGAAAACTTCAACGCCGACACTGTGAAAGAACTGCTGACCGCCATACTGGAGCGCCACGGCATGAAGCTGGGCCAGGTCATGCAGGCGCTTCGCCTTGCCGTGACGGGCGCAGAGGCGGGCCCGGACCTGATGCACATCATCGAGGTGATCGGCCGTGAGGAGACGGCACAGCGCCTTGGCGCAGCCATCGACAAGCTGAGCGGCTACGCAACCACCTAACCGCAGCTCCTATACCATACCCAAAAGGCTAGCCATACCGGCTAGCCTTTTTTATTGCCCGCTTTGGATTGGCCATGCAACAATTTGCCCCTGCATACTTATACAACAAGGTATAAACCCGAACTATCATGGCGAAGAATAAAAAAGAAAGCAAAAGCAGCAGCAAAAAGTCCAAGGTGCACAAAGACCTGGAGGGCTTCGAGATAAAAGTGAACGAGCACGGGGAGATCATCTCCAACTACAGCATCGACAAGATCAACGAGTTCCTGAACCGCAACGTGGAAGACAAGAAGCTGGTGAAGCGCGACGCCGCCGAAAAGGCAAAGCGCGAGGAAGAGGAGGCCTACCACATAGAGGAGGGCGAGGAAGTAGAGGAAACTGACGAGGACTTTGTGCGCGGCACCTCCGAGGTATCCGATGACGAAGACGACAAGAGCCTGCCTAAAGCCCGCCGACGCGGTAAAAAAGGCGAGGAAGCGGACGTTGAGGAGGAGGACTAACACCTCCGCCAGGCAACCGAATTATGGAGTTTTATACCTTAAAACCTTTCCCCGGCTCAATACCCATACCCTACTTATATAGAATCAACGAAATATTGCGTTCTATACCCAGTGCGACATACGCCATTGTTTAATCCATACCTAAAACTATGATAAACTCACACGAGATAGATTACAAGATTTTCGGAAACGACATACAGGTACTCGAGGTAGAACTCGATCCGCAGGAAACGGTAATTGCTGAGGCGGGCGCTATGGTATACATGGAAGAGGGCATCGAGTTTGCGGCCAAGATGGGCGACGGCTCTAACCCCAACCAGGGCTTTTTTGGCAAGCTGGTTTCGGCCGGCTCCCGCATGATCACGGGCGAGTCGCTGTTTATGACGCACTTCACGCACCGTGGCCATGGCAAAAGCCGTGTGGCTTTCTCAGCGCCATACCCCGGCACCATCCTCCCCATCGACCTGCGCCAGATGCGCAACAGCAGCCTCATCGCCCAGAAAGACGCTTTTCTGGCTGCCGCCCTGGGCACGAAACTCAGCATTCATTTCAACCAGAAGTTCGGCTCCGGCCTGTTTGGCGGCGAGGGCTTTATACTGCAGAAGATGCAGGGAGACGGTATGGCCTTTATACATGCCGGTGGCACCGTGGTGGAGAAACAACTCAACAACCAAACCCTGCGCGTAGACACGGGCTGCGTGGTGGCGTTTGAAGAGGGCATCGATTTTAGCGTGCAGCGCGCCGGTGGCCTGAAGTCAATGATCTTTGGCGGCGAGGGTATTTTCCTGGCCACCCTGCGCGGCACCGGCCGGGTATGGCTTCAGTCGATGCCGGTGAAGAAACTGATCGAAGCTCTGATGCCGCGCGGCGAGAACGCCAACAAGGAAGGCGGCTTTATGAGTAGTTTCCTGGAATAGACGGTGGTCGCTTCGCTCCCAATTCCCAATTCCGAATTCCGAATTCCGAATTGTGAATTAGGAGATTGTGGTTTTGAGGAGGAGGTATAAAGCGAGCGTCCCCGGCAGGTATGATTCTGCCGGGGACGCTCGCTTTTCTGAAGCTTCTGCTATCCAACCACCCCCTGCCCCCTCCTTTTCTAAGGCGGGGAGTCTGCTTTTGCTACCTTGACGGTAGAAGTGATATAGCTATTAGATAATCTTGGTTTTAAATTCTGTATTAAAGCAAGGACTACAGCTAAATGTTATGTCGGTGAAAGCAGTAAGAAAACTCCCCGCCTTAGAAAAGGAGGGGGCAGGGGGTGGTTGGAATTTTTCTGACTCTTTAACCCCCAAACTCCCAAACTTTCTACCTTCCTACAGCCCGCTCACCTGCATAATCTCTTCCAGGTACTCGCGGGAGTTGCTGAGGCGGGGAATCTTGTTCTGGCCGCCTAGCTTGCCTTTGTCCCGGAGCCAGTTCATGAACGTGCCTTTGGGGGCGGCGTGCACGATCGGTTCCTGTAGGGCGATGTCGTTTTGGCGCTTGGCATCGTAGTCGGAGTTTACCTCCCGCAGGGTCTCGTCGAGCACCTGCGTGAAGCGGGCCAGGTTATTGGGCTCCTTCTCAAACTCAATCAGCCACTCATGGCCGCCGCGCTTGCCGCTCTCCATGTACATGGGGGCCGCTGTGAAGTTCGAAATCACGGCACCTGTGGCCTGGCACGCCTTGGTGATGGCCTCTTCGGCGTTTTCCACAATCACCTCTTCGCCAAAGGCATTGATGAAGTGCTTGGTACGGCCCGAAATTTTAATGCGGTATGGGCTGAGGCTGGTAAAACGCACAGTGTCCCCGATCTTATAGCGCCACAAACCGGCGTTGGTCGAGATAACAAGGGCGTAGTTCTTGTCGAGCTCCACCTCGTCCAGCGTCAGGGTTTTAGGGTTCTCCTCCTCAAACTGATCCATCGGGATGAACTCGTAGTATACCCCGTAGTCCAGCATCAGCAGCATCTCATCCTCGGTGCCCAGTTGGTCCTGTATCCCGAAAAATCCTTCGGAGGCATTGTATACCTCCAGGTAGTTCATCTTGTCAGACGAGAGGATGTCGCGGAACAGTTGGCGGTATGGGCCGAAGGCCACAGCGCCGTGCGTAAAGAGCTCCAGGTTCGGCCATACCTCCAGGATATTGTCTTTGCCCGTTACTTCGAGAATGCGTTTCAGCAGCAGATAGGTCCAGGTGGGCACCCCGCTCAGGCTGGTCACGTTCTCCTCCACGGTTATCTCCACCATCTTCTCTATCTTCTCCTCCCAATTGTCCATCAGGGCCACTTTAAGCGGCGGTGTGCGGATAGCCTCGGCCCAAATGGGCAGGTTCTGCATAATCACCGCCGACACGTCGCCGTAAGACATTTTGGAGTTGAGCTCGCTTTTGCGGTGGCTGCCGCCAATAGAAAGGCCTTTGCCGGAGAAAAGCTTGGTTTCGGGGTATAGATTCACGTAGATCGACAGCATGTCCTTGCCGCCTTTGTAGTGGCAATCCTCCAGCGACTCGGGGCTTACCGGTATAAACTTGCTGCGGGCGTTGGTGGTGCCCGATGATTTGGCGAACCACTCGATTTTGCTTGGCCACAGAAGGTTCTGCTCGCCCATCATCACACGCTCCAGGTATGGATATAGCCCCTCATAATCGCAGATAGGCACTCGCTCCTGAAACTCGCGCACCGAAAGGCTGTCCCCGTAGCCGTACTTCTTGCCCCATTCTGTGTCTTTGGCTGTGCTGATCAGGTTCTGAAACAGCTCTGCCTGTACTTCGTGCGGGTATTTCCGGAACAGATCAATGTCGTGGATGCGCTTTTTCATCACCCACGTCACGATTGAGTTTATAATTTCCACTTTTGCAGTTAACAGTTAACAATAAACAGTAAACAGATGCGGAGTCTACTTCCCACTATCTTTAGCTTTAAGCCTTGTAGACTTCAGTATAGAGAATAAAATCTTACTAAGTTCATCGGCATCTCCTAACATACTTTCGGCAACCGAGATATCCAGATAGCCCGTATCTCTCAATAAACTTAGCCAATACTTTGTTTCCAAGCTCTCTTTATAAGCCAATGATATTTTGGATGAGAAGTCTGCAACAGAGATTCCGTCGTTAGCTTCTGCCACATTGGCCCCAATGGATGTACCACTTCGCAAGAGCTGTTTTGATAGCGTAAATTCTCTTTTCTCTGTGCTTAGGTGCTGATGTGCCTTTACGATTCTAATAGCAAAAGCATAGCACTTTTTATAAAGATTGTTGCTGTCCATATATGATAAGCTATACCTACCTGAATAAACAGCGGAAAGTTGTACAATTGATTACTGAATACTGATAATTGCTACCTGCTCAAACTTTCCGTTTCAGCTCGAAGTGCTTGCCGAGGTATACACGGCGCACCTGCTCGTCGGCGGCAAGTTCTTCGGCGGTGCCGGATTTGAGGATCTTGCCTTCGAAAAGCAGGTAGGCGCGGTCGGTGATGGAGAGGGTTTCGTTCACGTTGTGATCGGTGATGAGGATGCCGATGTTCTTGCTTTTAAGCTTGGCCACGATGCTCTGGATCTCCTCCACCGCGATGGGGTCTACACCGGCGAAAGGCTCATCCAGCAGCACGAACTTCGGGTCTACGGCCAGGGCGCGGGCAATCTCGGTGCGGCGGCGCTCGCCCCCCGACAGCACGATGCCCTTGTTTTTGCGCACGTGCGTCAGCGAGAACTCCTCCAGCAGCGCCTCCACTTTCTCGTGCTGCTCCTTCCGCGGGAGGTCCGTCATCTCCAGCACCGCCAGAATGTTCTCCTCCACCGTCAGTTGCCGGAACACCGAGGCTTCCTGCGCCAGATAGCCCACGCCGCGCTTGGCGCGCTTGTACATGGGCAGGTTGGTGATGTCCTCCTTGTCGAGGAAGATTTTGCCGGTGTTCGGCTTCACGAGCCCCACAATCATATAGAACGAAGTGGTTTTACCGGCACCGTTTGGCCCCAGCAGCCCCACAATCTCCCCCTGGTTCACCTCCACGCTCACATCGTTCACGACGGTGCGCGATTTGTATTTTTTTATCAGGTTCTCTGCTCTTAGTATCATTGTGGCTAATTTACGCATAAAGGCGGCATCCTGCAACGGGTGCCAGCCCAGCCCTTTCCCAGGCTCCAACGCTTGTGGTGCTGCCTGGTTTGAGCCTCCTGCAGCGAGGCTGCACGTAATACCGCTGGCAAAGTTACGGCCTATGTAAAAAAACTTTTGTTTTCTGGACAAACCTCAGGGCAAGGGCTTGTATATGCGCGTTTTAATATTTAACTTATAACTCGCTTCACCTCTAATCGTGTTTTATATGCCTTTGCCCTTTCTTTTATCGGCTTTTCAAAAATTGGCTTTTTCAGGTATGCTGCTCCTGGCAGGGTATGCCGGGCTTGCGCCAGCCGCTGACGCTGTTGCCCCTCACGACGATGCGAACGACGAAACCAAAACCGCTTCCACCACTTCTGCCGCAAAGGTAATCAAGGGCGTGGATGTGTCGCGGTGGCAGAAAGAGGTGAACTGGGCGCTGGTGAGCGAGGATGAAGTGTCCTTTGCCTTTGTGAAAGCCACACAGGGCGACTTCCGGCAGGACCCCTACTTTTCGCGCAACTGGGAAGAGACAAAGCGCCATGGCATCAAGCGCGGCGCATACCATTTCTATAAGCCCGAGGCGCCTGTGCAGTGCCAGATAGAGCTTTTCACGAACTCTGTGGTGCTGGAACCCGGCGACCTGCCTCCGGTGCTGGATGTGGAGGTATCAGACCCTACCGTAAGCGCCACGCAGCTGCGCCAGGGCATCAAAACCTGGCTGGAGGCTGTAACCGCGCATTATGGCGTGAAACCCATCATCTATACCAGCCAAAATTACTACCGCCGCTACCTGCAGGGCCACTTTCAGGACTATCACTTCTGGATTGCCCGCTACAGCGCGGTGCAGCCCGAAGTACACCATACTGACAGCTGGATGTTCTGGCAACACACCGACAGAGGAAAGATTACCGGCATCAAAACAGCTGTGGACATGAACTTCTTCGCCGGAGATTACGAGACCCTGAACCAGCTTTGCATCCCCGACCTGATGGCCCAGGAGCAGGTAAGTCCGCTTCAGCAACTCAAGCACATGTACCCGCTTCCTTAGAATCGTTTTTCGTTGATCGTTGATTGTTTTTCGGAAAAAGCGGTACAAATCATAGCGCCTCTCTATGGCGCAAGCGTCCGCTTGTGACTTACAATGCCTTTATCAACTGATGAGTGTATACAGCCCTGCCTTTTATTGGTGCTATTCCCTTTGGGCAGGGTTGGGTTATTCTGCACAAACTCACTATAATACCCATATCAGTTGGTTCGTGCGCATTCAATTTTATACACCTATTGAAAATTCCCCTCCTCGGAGGGGTAGGGGTGGGTTTTCGTAGTGCGTAAAATATTGAACGGCTTCATTGCGCAATGTTCAATTGATAATGGTATAATCCGCAAGAGAGGCTCCCGTTCAGGAGCCTCTCTTACTTTATCCGGATATCCTTGATGCGGAGTTGCAGCGTGATGACGCCGCGGTAGATGTTTTCCTCCACTGTATAACATATGTCGAACGGGATGCCCTTGGAGATAGACTTGTAATAATCGCTGAGGCCAAAGCCGATGGCGTCGATGCTCTGCGAACCGTCCTGCGTCAGGCGCAGCTTCAGGTGCGTTTCGCCCACCACGCGCACGCTGCCCGTGTCGTACACGCACTCCGACACAAACACCGGACCCATGTTGCCCGGCCCAAAAGGCTCCATCTGCTTAATGATGTTGTAGAAGTTGCGTGTGATCTGGTTCAGCTTGATCTCGCCATCGATCTGTATCTGCGGAATCTTCTGCTCCTCGGTGATGGTCTTGCTTACCACCTCCTCAAAGCGCTCCCGGAAGGCTGGCACGTTCTCTACGGGCATCGTAAGGCCTGCGGCATACATGTGCCCCCCAAACTGCTCCAGCAAATCCGAGCAGCTCTCGATGGCGTTGTGCACGTTAAAGCCATGCACCGAGCGCGCCGACCCGGACGCCTTGCCGTTCGACTGCGTGAGGATGATGGTGGGGCGGTAATACTTTTCGATGCAGCGCGAGGCCACAATCCCGATCACCCCCTTGTGCCAGTTGTCTTTAAAAAGGACTGTGGAGTTCGCTGATTTCAGGAAATCGTCCTCCTCGATCATCTGCAGCGCCTCCTTAGTAATGTTGGAGTCTTTGGTGCGCCGCTCTTTGTTGGATTCGTTGATGATGCTGGCCATCCGGAAGGCCTCATCCTTGGTCTGGGCCAGCAGCATGCGCACCGAGTTTTTGGCATCGCCCATACGGCCTGCCGCGTTGATGCGGGGCGCAAAGCCAAACACGATGCTAGAGATGTCCATGTCGTAGTTGATAGCGGCCAGCTCCTTCAGCGCCTCAATGCCCGGGCGCATCGGCTGCGGCCCGTTGAGGTGGCGCAGGCCGAAGTGGGCCAGAATGCGGTTCTCGTCCACGATCGGCACAATGTCGGCCGCGATGCTCACCACCAGCAGGTCCAGCATTTTGTAGGCCTCCTCCTGGTCTATCCCGTTCTGTATGCAGAACGCCTGGATCAGCTTAAAGCCCACGCCGCAGCCCGAGAGCTCTTTGAAGGGGTATGGGCAGTCTACCTGCTTGGGGTCGAGCACGGCCACGGCCTGCGGCACGTCCTCATCGGGCAGGTGGTGGTCGCAGATAATGAAGTCGATGCCTTTTTCTGAGGCATAAGCTACTTTATCCGCCGACTTGATGCCGCAGTCGAGGCTGATGATGAGGGAAAAACCTTCTTCTGCCGCCCAGTCTATACCCTGCTGCGACACGCCATACCCCTCTTTATACCTGTCCGGAATGTAAAAGTCGATCTGGTGGGTATAGCCGCGCAGGAAACCATACATCATGGCCACCGAGGTGGTGCCGTCCACGTCGTAGTCGCCGTACACGAGTATCTTCTCGCTCTTGTGCAGGGCCTCGTTCAGGCGGTTCACGGCCTTGTCCATTCCCTTCATCAGGAAAGGGTCGTGCAGGTCAGCAAGGCTGGGGCGGAAAAAGTGTTTGGCTTCGTCGTAGGTGCAGATGCCGCGTTGGCACAGGATGCCAGCCAGGGTCGGGCTGATCTTGAGATTTTCCGAAAGCTGTGCTACTACCTCTGCTGGTGCCTCCTGGCTGTATACCCACCTTTTCTCCATATGCTTCTGCTACACGTCAAACGATTGGCTGCAAAGGTAGCTATTTAAAAGGTTTTTTTGAGGGAAGACCTCAAAGTGTCCCGTTTGCCTTTGCCCCGAATTTCGTACTTTTGCAGGGATACAACAGGCTAGGACATGAAACGATTCAAAGAACTTTTTGAAAAGTATAAAAATTACTCCCTCGACCTGATCATGTATAGCTTCTTCATCCTCTTCATCCTCATCCTCGTTATTTTCTTCGGCTAAAACGCATTACCCCTCGTGCAAGATAGCTTGTAACTATCTCCTATATAGAGGAGGTATATATAATTGGCTCCACTAGAAAATACAACTGTAAGTTTTATATCTTAGATGAGGCAAGGGCTGCTATGCTGGCAGTTTGCCCTTCCGGGGAAGACTTGATAAAGTATAATTTTGTAGAATTATTAAGCCATATCTAACCATATAGCAAATAGTAAGAAGTATGGTTCTTTTATTAGAAACTAGTTGTGTAACATTTGAGAATTCATGAACGATAAAGAAAAGACTAAAATAAAAAATTGGGACAGTATTACTAAATTGATTTTAGGAATTTCGATTTCTGTAATTATATTTTCCTTTGTTTCGCCAATAATTTTCACATCAACTTCTATTTCTTATGCATATGATTTTACTGAAACTGGGCAAATAGGTGATACAATAGGTGGAATTGTCAATCCATTTATTGCTTTAGCAGGTGTTTTACTTACTTTTTTAGCTTTTTATATGCAAATAAAAGCTAACCAAATCCAAATAACACAATTCAATCAAGGATTAATAAAAGAGAAGGAATTAAGACTATTAATTGAAAAAAAAGATTATTTTAACAAACTAACTTTGTTGAAAGTTGATTTAGCCGATATAGAATCAGATATCAAATCGAAAGCTGAAAATTTAAAAAAATATTTTGAAAGTGAAAAGAAGTCACCTTTTCAGAGAAATTTATTTATAAAATCCCCTTTAAAAAATTACTCTAGAATTCTTGAAATTGATAGACTTTCAATATTTAATGGATTTAGTTTATTTCTAAGCCATAGAGAAAGGTGGATTAAGGAGTTTAGCAAACTATATAATATTCTCGATTTTCTACCAGAATTATTCCAAGACTTATATAATAAATATGACCATCATTCGAAGGATATGTTTGATAGCAAGATGGCTATCCGCAATGGATTGATTCAATTAATGGACAGACTATCGGAACTTATAAATATGTATTTACGGGAATATAATCGAGAGAATTATTTGAAATATCCAGCAAGTGCTTTAGCTAATAAAACTATATTAAATGATATTACGATAAATTTTATAGGGGGTATGAGATGAACAAAAGCGGTGTCAACCAAGCTTAAAGGAATATGC
>NZ_JAKVIR010000028.1 GCF_022601975.1 Pontibacter sp. E15-1 | reverse complement strand
ATGCGGCTCAAAAAACGCTTCGCCAGAACCCTTCCTGAACAATTTTCGCTTCCAAAAACGAAATTTAAACATGCTCTCAGGGGCATGCAGTATACCTTGTGCCGCCCCTCAAAAAAGGAGGCATCAACAAGTAAGCGTTGCGAGTAGGGCTTGCCGTAAAGCCAGTCCCCTGTTTGCTGAAGTAAGCTTGTGCAAGTTGCGGCGTAGGCCGCCGTATGTGTTCGTGCTGTTCGGGCCAAATAAAAGAAGCTTGCGCTTGCTCAGCCTGACGTGTATTGTAATCGGGTAATGGGTATAAACTAGCCTTTCAGCTCAGCCTGTACCTGCTGAGAGCGCATCACACGCTCGTGCAGATCGCTCACCGAGCGCCTGGCCGACTCAAACGCGCCCGCCATCCAGGCTGTGAGGTAGGTGGTGTGCTCCCCGGCAAAATAGACCGGCCCGTCTGGCTGCAGCAGCGCCGGGTAAAACCGCTGCCTCTGGTCTGAGGAGTAGGTGGCAAATGCCCCCTGGCTGTACCGGATCTTGTGCCAGGCAAGCGAGAAAGACGACTCAAACTCCTGCTTATACTGCGGGTGTATCCTGTTTCCCTGCTCCAGGGCCAGTTTCTCGCGATCGGCAAGCGTAAGGTTGCCCACCTTTATGGCTTTGTCCCCAAAGTTGTAGTACCCCACCAGCGTACCTTTCTTCGACAGGAAGCCATTGGAGGGATAAAAAATCTGGTGGATATCCATGTTGGTGCGGGAGATGCCGCCAAACACGTGGTCATCCTCTTCCCAAAACCGCCGCTTAAACTGCAGCCCTATTTTACCTGCCTCATAATACGTCACGCTGTCGATGGCGCGGAGCACAGGCGAAGAGAAATCGGAGGTGATGCCGGAGAGCACAGGGAGCGGGATCGTGCAGATGCAATAGTCTCCTTCCAGCTCCTTCATTTTGCCGTGGCTGTCGGCGTAAACGACACGGGTTCCGTCCGTCGTTTTCCTGATCTCGCGCACCTCGGCTTTATACTGAATATCCTTGCCCACGTGCTTTTCCAGGGCTTTGGCGATCATGTCCATACCCCCAACGGGTTGCATCATGGTCATCTGCTGCTCGTAGATATAATCGCCGATGTTGTAGAAGGAGTGCCCGATCAATCCGGACTTGATGATTTCTGAGAGTTCGTAGGGGTTTGCCAGCTTTCCGGGAGTATCGCCTGCGCCGGGTGGGGAGATATACCCCCGTCGGGGAGTGCCTTTGTAGAGTTTGTCGGGGTCCAGTTCGCCTTCGGCCCGCAGGTACTCGATCAGTATCTCCTTGTCATCCACGGTCATGGGCCTGTCAAGGGCATCCTGGTCGATGGCCTTGGCAAGGAGCTCGCTGGTATAGCCGCGCATGTCGTTATGGATCTCCCGTATCCGGATGCGCTTGTTGGCCAGGGGCCCCGTGCCGTCGTTGTACACAAAACCGGACTCGTTGATGTTGTTGTAGGTTTCCAGTTGCACGCCCAACTCGCGGCAGTAGTGGAGCGAGAGCCCGTGGTGGTGCGGAATGCGGGCGGCTCCTGCGTTAAAATACTGCCCGTCATCAAACTTTGCCCGCTGCGGCTTGCCATCCAGCTCGGTTTCAGTGGTGTTGTTCCGGACGGTCCAGACTCGACCTCCGGCGCGGTCCCTTGCTTCCAGGATGGTGTATTTATATCCCAGCTTTTTCAGCTCATAGGCAGCCGTCATGCCAGCCAGTCCCGCTCCCAGGATGATAACGTGCTTGCCGTTCCCTTTTCCTTCGAGGTTAAAGGCCGCTGCGGGCGCGGCTTTCAGAAGCCCCAGCGCGATCATGGCCGGATAGCTTGAACCAGCCAAAACCGACGCTTTCGAGATAAAATCCCGACGTGATATACCTGTCATAAATGGTACATTATGATTAAAAATTTCTTTTGCGAGGTATTGAGATAAAGCATAGCAAATCAACGTATGTTTGAAAATCTGCTATCAGAAATGACTTATACTTGAAATTTAGTCAATAATTATTACAATCAAAATAAATTCTCATAAAATTTAACCTTATAATTATTCGGGATTCAGAATGACTTATACATACCCAGTATAAATCGTGTTGTTCTTCTGACCGCCCCAGCTCCTGATCGCTTCGTTGGCAGTTTGCAAAAGAAGAAAGCTTTTCAATTTTCACATAACCTTATACTACCTCAAGCCGCTTTATACGCATAAGGGGAAATGGAAGAAGCGATACCTGGGGCTCTCAGTAAAGTGCGCGCTGTAATCCAAAAATCCTGTGGCACCCCTTGCCCCGGCAAAATCATTTTCGCTTCTTTACATAGGGCATGACGCATGCCTTTTCCACACTGGCTTTTTGACACATGCAACTAACTCCTGAATTCAAAACCGCGATAAGCAAGCTGCCCGACTCAGAGAAAGACAAGCTCCTGTTCCGGCTGCTGAAGAAAGACAGCGACCTCTGCCAGCGACTGCAGTTTGAGCTGGTGGAGCAGGGCGACACCTTGCTGGAGCGACGCGAGCAACTGGTAGCCAGCATCAACACCCAGGCCGGGTACGACCCTTACTCGCCGGGATACCTGATGATGGACATGCGCGCCCTGAACGCGGAGATTACCCGGCACGTGAAATACACCAAAGACAAAGAGGGCGAGATACAGCTGACCTTGCTGCTGCTCCGCCGCTTTCTGGAAGAACACGATGCCTTTATCGTGGCTTACCTCTACCGCGCCCAAACCCTGCAGGAGTATCTCGTGAAGCGAACGCAGTTTGTGCTGCAGAAATTGGCCAAGGTGCACGAGGACCTATACATCGAGTATGAGGAGGATGTCAATTACATTCTGCAGCTACTGCACGGACATGTCGCGCCAAAGCAGGCAAGCAAAGCGAAACTGCCGAAGCACTGGCACGAATAACGCCTCGCTGCCTGGCACAGCTTTCTATTGAAGTCTCCCGGTTGAGTTGGGAGTCGGGCGTTTCCCCCGAAAGTCGCAGCCATACCATACCATACCATACCATACCATACCATACCATACCATACCATACCATACCATACCATACCATACCATACCAGGCTATCGCTTATGTGATGCTGCGCAGCGTGCTATACCCTTCGCTTATTGGTATAAGTCAGTTCCATGCTGGCCTTCGGTATGGAGCACGCTGGGCCAGAACCTGAGGCGAAAGGAAGGCTGCTCCGGGAGGGCTCCGGAATTTATTTTCCCTTACATGTTAGGGAGTTGAACAAAAAATACCTTAAATTTGTATTTCGAGTACCAATTGACATAACAGTCAGTAAAATTTATAAAGAAGAGGCGAGAGAATAGGCTCCCTGACCCTCTGGCAACCACCCTACCGGGAAGGTGCCAAATCCTATCCTGCCCCGGCAGGAACATATAAATTTCAGATACAATGCAAACAACAGCTTACACATCGCCTTCTTTCTTCGGTAACACATCGGTTGCCACCTCTTCTGCCCTTGCAGCCCCCCTCCGTATGTCTGCCTGTTGCTGTTGTTGCTGCTGTATGCAGCGCTAAACGGCTAAGTCTCCTTATTTCCAGAATTTAGCCTGTCAGCGTTGATGCTGTACCGGGCACTTCATGCCTTGCCTTTTGCAGCTAATTTCCTTTTTTTTAAAATAAGTGCAACTCGATTGCCTATATTTCAACCAAAGGAACAAAAAATAAAGAAATCTCATTACTTATTGGGTCTATAGGCAACTTATAAGTAATTTTATCCCCAAGTTTTAATATCCCATACATGAGTCAGATATCCGCTTTAGAAACCTCCGCCCTCGACACGAGGGTGCCAGCGTTGCTTCGTGAGCTGGAAGGCAAGAGCATCGTGGAGAGCCTTACGCTGTTGGCTGCTGAGTTTGAGGGCCAGATCGCCTTCTCCTCCAGCCTCGGCATCGAGGATCAGCTCATCACGCATTATATATTTGAGAACAACCTGCCTATCCGCGTTTTTTCGCTGGACACCGGCCGTCTTTTCAACGAGACCTATACCCTGCTGCACAAAACAAACCAGCATTACGGCAAGAACATCGAGGTCTTCTTCCCGCAGCACGAGGCCGTGGAGCGGCTCGTGACCGAGAAAGGAACCCTGAGTTTCTATAACTCCATCGAGAACCGAAAAGAGTGCTGCTACATCCGGAAGGTGGAGCCCCTGAAGCGCGCCTTGCAGGGCGTGAAGCTGTGGGTGACGGGCATCCGGGCAGAGCAGTCGGATGCGCGCCACGATCTGCAGCTGCTGGAGTGGGACCCGGGCTTCCAGACGATCAAGTATAACCCGCTCCTCGACTGGTCTTTTGAGGGAGTGCGCGAGGCCGTGAAGGAACTCCACATCCCCTACAACCCGCTGCACGACAAAGGCTTTGTGAGCATCGGCTGCGCGCCCTGCACCCGGGCCATTGCCGAGGGCGAGGACTTCAGGGCCGGCCGCTGGTGGTGGGAGAGCAACTCCAAAAAAGAATGCGGCCTGCACGCCAGATAATTACGAATTACGGATTCCGAGTTACGAATCAGGAGTTAAAGCATGTTCACTCTTTAACTTTCTAACCTTCTAACTCTCTAACTTATAAAGATGACAAAGAGATATTTAGATTACCTCGACCAGCTGGAGGCGGAAGCTATCCACATCATGCGAGAGGTAGCAGGCCAGTTCCAGAAACCGGCGCTCCTGTTCTCAGGCGGAAAAGACTCCATCACGCTGGTGCGCCTGGCCGAAAAGGCGTTCCGCCCAGGCAAGTTCCCGTTCCCGCTCGTGCACATCGACACGGGCCACAACTTCCCGGAGGCGATCAAGTACCGCGACGAACTGGCTGAGAAGCTGGGCGAGAAGCTGGTGGTGCGCCACGTGGAAGACACCATCAAAAAGCAAAACCTCTCCGAGCCCGTAGGCCGCTACGCCAGCCGCAACGGCCTGCAGACGTATACCCTCCTGGAGACAATAGAGGAGTTTGGCTTTGACTGCTGCATCGGCGGCGCCCGCCGCGACGAGGAGAAGGCCCGCGCCAAGGAGCGGATTTTCTCGGTGCGCGACGAGTTTGGCCAGTGGGACCCAAAACGCCAGCGCCCGGAGCTCTGGAACATCTACAACGGCCGCATCGCCCAGGGCGAGAACGTGCGCGCCTTCCCGATCAGTAACTGGACGGAGCTGGATGTATGGAATTATATCAAGCGCGAGAACATCACCCTGCCAAACATTTACTTCACCCACGAGCGCGAGTGCCTGGTGCGCGACGGCAAGCTGATGGCAACCTCAGACTTTATTTACCGTGAGCCTGAGGACGAGGTGGTGACACGCAAAGTGCGCTTCCGCACCGTGGGCGACATGACCTGTACGGCCGCCGTAGAGTCTGTGGCCTACGACATAGACAGTGTGATTGCTGAGATACTGGATTCGAAAATAAGTGAGCGCGGAGCAACCCGTATAGATGACAAACTGACGGAAACCGCTATGGAAGACCGTAAAAAAGGAGGATATTTTTAAGATGGATATATTACGATTTATTACGGCCGGAAGCGTTGACGACGGAAAAAGCACCCTCATCGGCCGCCTGCTGTTCGACACCAAGCAAATATACCTCGACCAGCTGGAGGCCATTGAAAGCTCTGGCCGCGTAAACGAGGACGGCGAAATGGACCTGTCGCTGCTGACGGACGGCCTGAAGGCCGAGCGCGAGCAGGGCATCACCATCGACGTGGCCTACAAGTATTTCACTACCCCAAAGCGCAAGTTCATCATCGCGGATGCGCCGGGCCACATCCAGTATACCCGCAACATGGTGACGGGTGCCTCTAACTCCAACCTGTCGATCATCCTGGTGGATGCCCGCAACGGGGTGCAGGAGCAAACACGCCGCCATTCCATCATCTCGTCTTTGCTGGGCATCCCGCACCTGGTTATCTGCATCAACAAAATGGACCTGGTGGGGTTTGATGAATCCGTTTACAACCAGATTGTAGAAGACTACAAGCAGTTCTCGAAAAAACTGACGTCTAAAGACATCACGTTTATACCGGTAAGCGCCCTGAAAGGCGACAATATCGTGGACCGCTCTACAGCGATGCCGTGGTATGACGGCCCTAGCCTGCTGGAGCATCTGGAGCAGGTACCCGTTTCGCAGGACTTCAACCTGGAGGATTCCCGCTTCCCGGTGCAGTACGTGATCCGGCCCCATACGCACGAGCACCACGACTACCGTGGCTATGCGGGCAAAGTGATCAGTGGCATCTACCGCAAAGGGGATAAGGTGGTGGTGTTGCCTTCGGGCCAAACCTCTACCATTAAGTCTGTGGAACTAGGCGGCAAGGAGCTGGAAGAAGCCTTTGCCCCGCAATCCGTGGTGCTGCAACTGGAGGACGACGTGGACATTAGCCGCGGCGACGTGATTGTGAAGCAGGAGGAGGAACTGGACGTGACCAAGGAGTTTGAGGCGCTGGTTTGCTGGATGAACGCCAAGGCCCTGAAGCCGGGTGCCAAGCTGCTGCTCCGCCATAACTCCACCGAGACGCGCGCCGTGATCCGGGAGATTCAGTATAAAGTGGATGTGAACACCCTCGACCGGATTGAGGATGTGGACCAGGTGCAGCTGAACGACATTTGCCGCGTGCAGGTACGCACCGCCACGCCGCTGCTGGTAGACCCCTACCTGAAAAACCGCTCCAATGGCGGCTTCATCCTGATCGATGAGACGTCATTTACCACGGTGGGTGCCGGTATGGTTGCCATCGTGTCGCATGAGAGCGAGCTGAATTATATGATTTAAGGCAACGCTTTAGACCATTATAAAAGAGAAAGTGCGCATTTGAGATTGTTCGTGCAGTTGTTGTAAAAAATAGCTGTCCCCAAATTCTTCCAAAGCGTAGGGCCGTTGCCTTCACTTCTATGGCGCTCCGAAAGCTATCGGGGTGTCTTACAATAAGGTCGAGTCTGTGACTTGAATGGGCCAGAGGGCCAGTTTATACCTATAGCGCGAGCATTCTCGCTAGCATCATAGGTATAGGTTTAAGTAGAGAGAAACGGCTTTATTTTTTGAAAGGGAGAGGGATATGTGATGAATAATTGATAGTAGTATTAGACACTTTAGTAATTGACACTCACAGGTCTTTTAGACACTGTGAGGTCTGGTTTTATGCAAGAAGGCCGCTGCAGATGTTTCTGCGGCGGCCTTCTTGTCTTTTGCCTGATCTGGAATTGGTTTACTTCGTCACCTGGGCATGCTGCACCACGTTAAAGCTGTGCGTGATGGTGGTCGTTTTGTACAGGATAGCGGCTACGGAGCAATACTTATCCATTGAGAGGCTGACGGCTTTCCCTACCCGCTCCTCCTCCAGCGGCCCTCCCAATGTAAAGTGCACGTGAATCTCCTTGAACAGCGACGGCACGACACCGGCCTCACGCTCGGCGGTTACCTTTATTTTGAAGGAGTCGATCTGCTGGCGCTGCTTTTTCAGTATCTGGATAATGTCGATGGCGCTGCAACCGCCAAGGCCCATCAGCAGCATTTCCATGGGGCGGGCACCTGCATTTTGCCCCCCGATCTCCGGAGAGCCGTCGATATGCACCTCCACACCGGAAGCGCCTGCTCCTGCAAAATGAAAATCTCCGTCTACGCGTGTTAAATTAACTTCCATATATGATTTGATTTTTTATCGGTAACCTCCAAATAAGACACTTTGCGCTATCGGACACAAAAGCAATGAAGCAATATTTTACTTTAGTTACCTGCTCTTAAACTATACCCAATGCTGATATATACCTAATGCTGATACCGCGACGCTGCCCCCCCTGACGCTGGTGCGAGCTTGCAGCAAAATCCATAAAACAATTGACAACCAACAATTAACAATCAACAACCACCTATACCTTAGCCAGTGCCTGCTCAATGTCTCCAATAATGGCTTCGATGCCTTCCAGTCCCACGGAAACCCTGATCAGCCCGTCGGAGATACCGGTGGCGGCTTTCTCTTCAGCGGAGAGCTTGGAGTGCGTGGTAGAGGCCGGGTGCGTGGCAATGGTGCGGGTGTCGCCCAGGTTCGCGCTGATGGTGGCCATCTGCAGGTTATCCATAAAGCGCTTGGCCGCCTCATACCCTCCCTTCACCACAAACGTTACGATGCCGCCGCCCTGGCGCATCTGCTTTTTGGCAAGTTCATACTGCGCAAACGAGGGCAGGAACGGGTAGTTCACCACCTCCAGCGCCGGGTTGTTCTCCAGCGTCTGGGCTACTTTCAGGGCGTTCTCGCAGTGCTTGTCGATGCGCAGCGAGAGTGTCTCGAGGCTCTTGGACAGCACCCAGGCGTTGAACGGCGACATGGCCGGACCGGTATGGCGCGAGAAAAAGCGCACTTCCTTGATCAGGTCGGCACGGCCCACGATGAGCCCGCCCAGCACGCGGCCCTGTCCGTCGATATACTTCGTGGCAGAGTGCACCACCAGGTCGGCGCCAAAGTCGATGGGGTTTTGGAGGATGGGCGTGGCAAAGCAATTGTCTACCACCAGCAGGAGGTTGTGCTTTCGTTTCAGCTCGCCCAGCCACTCCAGGTCGATCAGCTCGAGGCCCGGGTTAGAAGGCGTCTCCACCAGAATCATCTTGGTTTGTGGCGTGATCAGGCGCTCCCACTCCTCAGGCTTGCGGGCATCGGCATACGAATGCGTGATGCCCCAGCGCGGCAGGATGGTTGTCAGCAATTGGTGGGTGGAGCCAAACACGGCCCGGCCCGCCAGAATGTGGTCGCCCGACTTCAGCAGCGAGGCCATACTGGTGAACACGGCCGACATACCGGTGGCGAAGGCGAAGCCGTCTTCTGCGTTCTCCAGGTAACACATTTTCTCCACCAGCTCATCCACGTTGGGGTTGGAGAAGCGCGAGTAAATGCTGCCCGGCTCTTCGTCGGCAAACACGGCACGCGCCTGCTCTGCGTTTTCGAAGGCGAAGCTGGAAGTGAGGTAAAGGGGTACCGAGTGCTCCCGGTTATGGCTGCGTTTCGCCTGCAGCCGTATGGCGTTTGTTTCTTTGTCAGACATAAATTGGTTTGATTGCGGAAAAACTGAGCATGCTTTTGCAAGTCACACAATCATGCTACAAGTTACTAAAATAACCTGAGCCTGAAACAACGGAAAGTTGCCCTAAACTCAGGTAACACACAAATTCGAGAGAACATAAGTTAACGTGAATTCCATATTTAACAGCTTTAGGATAGCTTGAAACTGTTAAATTTAATAGCTTGCTTTGCGCTCCACGCCCGCTGGGGCGCGTTTTTCCGCTCGGCGCTGTGTAGTTGAAGCTGCCTTCGCTCTGCTCAGGCTGCCTCACTGCGTTCGGCACCGCAACACCTACAAGGCGCTTCCCGGAAAAACTGGGAATCATTTTGTCTTTATCTTACTGTATGATACCTCTAGAGTGTCTACTATCTAAAATTTAAAGGAATTTAAATCACAGTTATTCTTAAGTTTAATTACCTACACAAAAGCCATGTAGATCAGGCGCAGGCTGACGATAATGACCACTATCCCCACAATGATCATCATGGTTTTAACGGGGATCTTACGGGCCATATACGCACCGAGTGGCGCGGAGATGGTGCCGCCCAGAATCAGGCCGATGATGATCTGCCAGTGCGAGATGCCGGCCAGCGAGATGAACGCCGCCGAGCTGGCAAACGACACGAAGAACTCTGCCAGGTTCACGGAGCCGATGGTATACATTGGGTGACGGCCCTTGGCAATGAGCGTGGAAGACACGATAGGCCCCCAACCGCCGCCGCCAATGGCATCCATAAAACCGCCCACCGCACCAAGCATGCCCAGCCGCTTTACGGGGCTCTTCTTCACGCGTTTCTTCAGTACTTTCCGGATAATCAGGATGCCCAGAAACAAAGTATAAATAGCTACGACCGGCCTGATGAGGTAGATGTACTGCTCCAGCGCAAAGAGCAGGTAGGCACCTGCTATGGCCCCCAGCACGCCAGGCACCACGATCGTCTTAAACAGCTTGCTGTTCACGTTCCCGAACTTGAGGTGCATCCAGCCGGAGGCACCGGAGGTGAAAATCTCTGAGGCATGCACGCTGGCACTGGCGGCGAGCGGCGTCACGCCGAAGCTCAACAGAAACGTGGTGGCACTCACGCCGTAGGCCATACCCAACGCGCCGTCAATCAGCTGGGCGACAAAGCCCGCCAGTATGAAAATGAGAATCTCAGAGTCTACCTGCGCGGCCACGTCCAGGGCCAGGTTGCCGATAGTGGCGAACGGGATGTAGCTAAACAGGATATGCCCGGTCACCATCAGCGACACAGCGGCAAACACCAGCATCAGGATATACTTCAGGCTGTACTTCGGCAGTTTCTTCTGGCCCACGTTTGGCGCTGTGGGCTCTACCAGCACCTCGGTTGCCTCGTTCAGGCGCTTCACCTTATAGGCAAAATCGCCGGTAAGCTGCGCCCGCAGGCGGGTCATCTTGTCCAGCACCTGCTCCAGCTCATCGGGCAGCGCCTCGTTCAGCACCTGCTTGATGCGCTTGGCAACAGTCGGGGATTTCCCGTTGGTGGAGATCGCCAGTTTCAGGCTGCCTTTCTGCACAATCGAGCCCAGGTAAAAATCGCATTGCAGCGGTGTGTCTGCTACGTTGGTGAGGATTTTGCGCGACTTGGCCAGATCCCGGATCGTGATGTTGAGCACGTGGTCGTCTGTGGCCACCAGCACCAGGTCGCGGTCCGCCAGGTCTGTTTCCTGAAACTCGCGCCGCACCAGTTGCACCAGCGGATGCCGCTGCGCCAGTTCCTCCAGCTCCGGCAGTATCTCAGGGGCCACCAGCACGACCTGGGCCTGCGGGCTGTTGGCCAGGATGGCGGAAAGTTTCTCAAGCCCCACGGCACCACCTCCCACCACCAGCGTTTGCAGTTGCTCCAGCTTCAGAAAAATCGGGAACAGCGGGTTGATAACGGGCTGCACGGCAGCCACAAGAGGATCGGTGATGGGTTGTTGAGAACCGTTACTCATTTCTATCTCTGTACTGTAGGTATAACTGGGTTATGCGCTTGCCAGCTCCGGGGCCCGCTCCAGGTCCAGGGTATAGCGCAGCGACGGATGATAGGCAACCACCTCCCCGATCATGATGATGGCAGGTGCCCCTACCCCTTTGGTTTCTGCGCGTTCCACGATGTTGTGGACATTGCCCAGCACAATTTTCTCATCGGGCAGCGAGCCGTTCTGAATCACTGCCACGGGTGTGTCGGCTTTGCCGGCGGCCATGAACACGTCCACGATCTGGGGCAGCTTATTCAAACCCATCAGGATGATCACACTGGCATTGGATTGCGCGGCCAACGGAATGTCGCTGGATATCTCGCCCGATCGGGTCGTGCCCGTGATCACCCAGAAGCTTTCGTTCACGCCCCGGATGGTAAGCGGAATCTGCTGCAGCTCGGGCACCGCCACGGCACTGGTTATACCCGGCACCACTTCGGTAGCGATGTTGTGTTTGTCTGCGTACGCCAGTTCCTCGTAGCCGCGCCCGAACACAAACGGGTCGCCACCCTTCAGGCGCACCACATGGCCATAGGCCAAAGCCGATTCCACAATGAGCCCGTTTATCGCGTCCTGCGTCAGGCTGTGTGCCCCGGCGCGCTTGCCCACAAATATTCTTGGCGTGTCGGCATCCGCATGATCCAGAAGCGCAGGGTTCACCAGCGCGTCATACAGGATCACGTCGGCCTGCTGCAGCGCCCGGATCGCTTTCAGGGTAATCAGCTCCACGTCGCCGGGGCCAGCGCCCACCAGCGTCAGCCTTGGCTGTCTGGCGGTTGCCGCTTCCTGGCGCGTGCTGCTTACTTCCTGCTGTGTTTCCTTACTTCGTGCTGCCATCTCGCTCCAATTTAAAAGACTGAAAAATAGTGTGGCTGAAAGATGGACAGGTGAACGGATTTCCTCCCTGCGCTCCGCACCCTTCAGCCACACAAAACTATTTTACCGTTTCGGCGCTTGCGTTCTCGCGTTGCTGCTGTCGGTAGGTGGTTGCCTGCTGCAAAAACAGAAGGGACTTGCCAAGGTACTCGTTTGCAAACGCCTCTGTCGGCTCCAGTTGGTTGATCCGCAACACCTCGCTCTTAAAATCAGGCGTGAAGCTGAAAACGCCCTCCGATACATAATGCGTGTCGAAGTCCTGGATAATCCCGGCCTGCGTGTTACACTTCACATCTTTGTCGAGCAGCAGGGCCTTGGCCGTGCTGATGTAGGCGCTGTAGCCATAGTAGAGGGCGTCCGCAAAGCGCTTGTCTTCCAATGCTTCACCCGCCCACTCCAGCTTCTCATCCGCCTCATACAGCAGGGTAGCCACCAGGTCTATCATCACACCGGCGCACTCGCCCACGCCGATGGCGGTCGAGAACTGCTCCTGATGCCCCCAGTCGATATAGTCGTCCGGCGTCAGGGTTGTCAGGTCGGCCAACGGCTTCAGCATCTGGTAGAAATAGTCTTTCCCGTTTCTGTCGAAGTAGGCGTTGAAGCGCTCGTTTTCCTGCTTGTTGGCCTGGAAATCGTTGATCACCTGGCGCACCACCTCGGGGCCTCGCTTGCTCGGCACTTTAAGGAGTTTCTGCGCGATGCGGCCTTCGCCGTTCGCCACTGTGCCACCGCCCAGCAATACCTGCAGGGCCGGCACCACGCTTTTGCCGCTTTTCAGCGACGAGCCGTGGAAGCCCAGGTTAGCCATACCGTGCTGGCCGCAGGAGTTCATACAACCGCTTATTTTTATCTTGATATCAGTGTTGAAGAGCAGTTCGGGGTATTCCTGCACCAGCATGTTTTCCAACACTTTGGCCGTGGTCATGCTGTTGGAGATACCCAGGTTACAGGTGTCGGTGCCAGGGCAGGTGGTAATGTCGGCCACGCTGTTAAAGCCTGGCTCTGCCAGCCCCAGCGCGTCCAGCTGCGCGAACACAAAAGGCAGGGCCTCCTGGCGCACGTACTTCAGCAGCAGGTTCTGCCCCTGCGTTACCCGTATATCGTCGGCGGCGAAATCGCGTACCAGCGGGGCCATTGCCCTGGCCGTGTCGCTGCTGATGTCGCCGATCTGCACTTTGATGTATACCCCGTAGAAGCCGTCCTGCTTTTGGGCGAACACGTTGGTTTTCAGCCAGCGGTCGTACTTTTCGGTGTCCTCGATCACAAAATCAGGGATTTCACGCGCCGCTGGTATGGAGGGTGAGAAATCCACGGTCGTGTCGACCTCGAAGGTGTGTGCCTTAAGGGCGGTATACTCCGCATCCACCAGGCGCATCACCTCCTCTAAACCAAGCTTCGCGATCAGGTACTTGAAGCGGGCCTTGTTGCGGTTGTTCCGTTCGCCGTGGCGGTCGAAGACGCGCAGCACGCCCTCTATCAGGGGTATGACTTTGTTCTCGGGCAGAAACTCGTAGGCGGTATGGGCCAGGGCCGGCTGGGCTCCCAGTCCGCCGCCGATCATCACTTTAAAGCCGCGCACTGTTTTTCCGTTCTCCTCCCGCACCTTCGGTATAAAGCCCAGGTCGTGCATGTATGACAAGGCCGTGTCCGAGTCGCTGGACGAGAAGGACATCTTGAACTTGCGGCCCATGTCCTGGCAGATCGGATTGCGCAGGAAGTAGCGGAAAGCCGCATCGGCATATGGCGAAACGTCAAAGGGCTCCTGCGGGTCTATCCCGGCCTCAGGCGAAGCCGTGACGTTGCGCACCGTGTTACCGCAGGCCTCGCGCAGCGTAATGTCGTCCTGCTCTAGCTTGGCCCACAGTTCCGGGGTTCTGTCCAGGCTCACGTAGTGTATCTGGATGTCCTGACGCGTGGTCAGGTGCAGGTTTCCGGTAGAGTACTCATCGGAGATGCCAGCGATGCGCAGGAGTTGCGTGGTGGTCAGCCGCCCGAAAGGCAGCTTGATGCGCACCATCTGCACGCCTAGCTGGCGCTGCCCATATACCCCACGGGCAAGGCGCAGGCTCTTGAACTTGTCTTCCTGCAATTTGCCCTCGCGGTACAGCCGGATTTTCTTTTCCAGCTCGATGATGTCTTTTTCTACAATCGGATTCTCTAACTCGGTTCTAAAGGTTTGCATACTGCTATTTTGTTATATGGAGGAGCCAAAAGGCCTCTGCTCAAAAATGGTATAAATTTATAGAGGAAAACAAGCTACTTGCCGCCCCCGGGCAATCCATGCTTCAACAACAGCAGGTATAGCCTGCTGCGTTCAGGAAACACCCGGCGGAGTTATGCAGCAAAGGCACTGCATCGGGGTATGGCACAAAGGGGGAAGCAAAAAACGACATAGACTCTTTAAAATGTGCCCAAGGCTCGCGTAAGTGCCCAGGGCACGCGCAATCTGTGGTCGATACTATTTGTTAAGGTGATGTTTCCCTTTGTGGGCGGCTCCTGCTGGTGCGCGTGGGGCCGAAGGGGGAAAATGGGGGTTTCCTTTAGCAGGAACAACAGCAACAACAGCACGCCTTCTGCGGGGAGACCGCAAAGGGAATGTTAGCAGCTGAAGCTGGATTGGTATGGGATGTGCCTGATGTCTTGTTCATGATTCTATAATTTATATTTCCCCTTCGTTGGGCAGGACTTGGCACCTTTCCGATTGGATGGTTGCCAGAGGGTCGCAGAGCCTGTTCTCTCGCCTCTTCGTCTATAAATTTCTTGCGTGTAGCAATAATATTCTTTACAAAAGTAGAAAATAATTATCATTTCCTATGCAGAATTGATAAAATCGTAAAGTTTTTCTACTCTTAGCATGCTAACAGGCTCTTCCCGCAAATAGTTTCGTGCAGGCAAAAGGAAAGGGGCAGGCCCCGAGCCACCGGCCTTCCTGGAGCTGCCCCAGCCTGTCGCCTCATGCCATACCCACCGTGCGTACTTTCGGCTTTGGCCGCTCCGATAACTAAATGTCCGGGAGTGTTTTCAGTTATACCCGGATGCCTTATCTTTACCCCTGTGCCAATTATAGTGTGTGCACCAGACCCTGTCTATAATAACGACCCATGAAGATAAAGCTATACCAGGTAGATGCCTTTACACACACGCTGTTTGGGGGAAACCCCGCGGCGGTGTGCGTGCTGGAGGAATGGCTGCCCGAAGTGACCATGCAGCACATCGCGGCCGAGAACAACCTGGCCGAGACGGCCTTTGTGGTGCCGGACGGCGATGGGTATAAGATCCGCTGGTTTACCCCGACCCTGGAGGTGGACTTGTGTGGGCATGCCACGCTGGCCTCGGCGCATGTGCTGTTCAACTATTACGGGCATCCGTCTGCTGTCCTGAGGTTCCACTCGCCCCGGAGCGGGGTGCTCACTGTTGAGAACAAAGGGTATGCCCTGACCCTTGACTTTCCGGTGGACGAGGTGCAGCCAGTGGAAGTGCCAGCGGCGCTGGTGCAGGCGTTTGGTGCCGCGCCACAGGAGGCGTACCGGGGCAAAACCGATTACCTGCTGCTCTACAGCACGCAGGCGGAGATAGCGGCCATGCAGCCAGACCTCAAAGCCGTGGCGAGCGTAGGGGGCAGAGGGGTGATTGTGTCGGCTCCGGGCGACGAGGCGGATTTCGTGTCGCGGTTCTTTGCCCCGCAGGCAGGCATCGACGAAGACCCCGTTACCGGCTCGGCGCATACCACCCTCGCCCCCATCTGGAGCCTGAAACTCGGGAAAACCGTACTCAGCGCCCTGCAACTCTCGAAACGGGGAGGCGAGCTGCGCTGCGAGATGGCCGGAGACCGGGTAAAAATATCCGGCAAGGCCGTGACCTACCTGATCGGCGAAATTGAGGTATAGCTGCCGCTGGCCGCTAGGCAAAAACTATTAACAGTGCGCCAAACGGTGCTCCCTAGTCTTTCAACACAAAGGCCCCTCCGTATTCCGGAGAGGCCTTTGTGTTAAGAGCATGTATATTTAAATCTATCTTCCCGATATGAAGCGAGAAAATCAAGCGGAAGCGGTCTATACCATCAGGGAGTCAACAGGCAATTTCTGCAGCAGCTCCCTGCATACTCGCTTGGTTTTAACATGAACTGAGAACCAGGAATAATTGCTCCTCAACTGCTCAAAGTTAGATCCTTCCACCACGCCATTCAGTCCCTTGCTTGTGAGTGCATCTGCCAGCACCCCATCCTCAATCACGAAAGAATCTACCACCAGGCCGCCGTTCACAAAAGAACAGGCGAGACCTTGCTGGTCAATTTTGTACAGTAAAGTTTTGCTATTGTTCAGTCCCTTCTCAATTCTTTCTAATTCCTTCATAGCGGTCTTTTAAGTTGTTTTGGTTACACATGGTATACAAGTTAAATAGAAGTATCGTTCAAATATATAATGAATTATTTCAAATAAATCATAATCTTAAGTGAAAGGTACTATTTACATGGTAGATATAACTAATACGTTTAAACATCTATCGTTTTAGCACTTAACTAAGCGGCATGCATACTAATTTTGATATCATTTCCTGTTGACGCTGGCAAAATAAATAGCGCGATTGGATTTGAAAATCAGCATGATGCATTGTACTTAAAACCAGGTATACCGTTACTTACCGCCCAATGGGATGGGTGAGCCAAATTTGCACAAGCGATAAGGTAGGAGAGACAAGGTTTCTCCAACTAATTAGTCTCTTCAGGCGGGGATAAAAGTAGGCTGCTGGTGCAGTCATACCCCTTTGCATGGACTTTGCATCCCGGCCGAACATTTCCTTTCCCGTAGGTTTATATATATGCATCATTCTTTTTACCTTTACCTGTGCTTCACTTGGTATCAGGCTGGCGTCGTTGTTTAAACTTTATACCAGTTTGCACGAGGCAAACAAGCCACAGCCCGTACAGGAGTGCATTTGGCTGTGTGCCGGGTGCCATAGCCGTTGGCTGCAGTATGGCAATGCCGGAAGTACCTGTATTTTGCTTTGTTGTGTATCTTAAAACCTTATTCATATCGTGTACCAGGCAAACATCTCCGAAACAAAAGCATTTCTGAAAAGCATCCTCGGGCGCAGTACGTCTGTGCAAGGCAACGATTGGCTCACCCAGAAAATGGAACTGGTGGGAAACGACACCTCAAAAGCGCGGGACCTCTACCTTGCCTTCAGTGCCGCCCCCCGGTTTGTAGGCAAAGAGAAGCTCCAACTGACTGATGCCGAGGTAGCGCAGGCCAACACCATCCGGCCCGGCTTCAGTCCCAGCGGCTGGACCGCAGACCGGGCAGCCCGTACGCTGCTGCTGCTCTCGCTCCCGACGGGTGATGCCGAGGCCTTTGTGAAGCAGATCGAGACGCTTTTCGGCACCGCCGACATGGGCGAACTGGTGGCACTGTACGGCAGCCTGCCGCTGCTGCCGCACCCGGAGCGATTTACGCACCGGGCCGCAGAGGGCGTGCGTACCAACATGGGCGACGTGTACGAGGCGGTGGCGCTGGACAACCCCTACCCTGCCGACTATATGGAGGAAGACCAATGGAACCAGCTGGTGCTGAAGACGCTGTTTGTGGGCAAGCCGCTCTACCGCATATATGGCCTAGAGACACGCAGCAACCCCAAGCTCGCGCACATGCTCTCTAGCTATGCCCACGAGCGCTGGGCAGCAGGTCGGCCCGTGTCGCCGGAGCTGTGGCGGCCGGTAGGGCCCCATATTGACACAGCGATCCTCCCAGACATCCAGAAGCTTTTCGTGCAGCCGGACGAGACGGAACGGGAGGCTGCCGCACTGGCCTGCGCCAGCAGCAGCTTCGGGCCTGCCAAAGAACTTCTGGCAACGCACACCGCCTTAAAACAGCGCGTGGAGAATGGCGAGCTAAACTGGGACCGCATCGGGCAAGCGGCGGCGGCGAAAGCCTAACGAAACAAGAGACGATTTTATACCCATCCATACATCACAGATAAAACTTAGATATGAATACGCAAAACCTGATGCTGATTGACCCGCACATCCACATGACCTCCCGCACCACCGACGATTACGAGCGCATGCGGAAAGCCGGGATTGTGGCCATCATCGAACCTGCCTTCTGGCTGGGCCAGCCCCGCACCGAGGTCGGCTCTTTCAAGGACTATTACAGCAGCCTGGTGGGTTGGGAGCGTTTCCGGGCGAGCCAGTTCGGCATCAAGCACTACTGCACCATCGGTCTGAACTCGAAAGAGGCAAACAACGAGGCCCTGGCCGAGCAGGTGATGGAGCTTCTGCCCCTGTTCATTTATAAGGAAGGCGTGGTTGGCGTGGGTGAGATTGGGTATGACGACCAGACCGCGGCCGAGGACAAGTACTACCGCCTGCAACTGGAGCTGGCCAAGGAAACCAGCATGCCCGTGCAGATCCATACCCCCCACCGCGACAAGAAATCCGGCACCCTCCGCAGCATGGAAGTGAGCCTGGAGCATGGCATCGCCCCGGACATGGTGATTGTGGACCACAACAACGAGGAAACCGTGAAGGACGTGCTGGACCGCGGCTTCTGGACGGCCTTCACCATCTACCCGCATTCCAAAATGGGCAATGAGCGCATGGTGGAGATCGTGAAGCAGTATGGCTCGGAGCGCATTATCGTGAACAGCGCCGCCGACTGGGGCATCAGCGATCCGCTTTCTGTGCCGAAAACGGCCTCTTTGATGCTGGAGCGCGGTATTTCGATGGAGGATGTACGCAAGGTGTGCTACCAGAATGCCCTGGATGCCTTTGGCAAGAGCGGCCAGATGCACGAGTCGGACTGGCTCGACAAAAACATGATAGATCAGCGCGAGAAGTTCTCCGACAACTCCATCCTGCGCGGTGGCCAAACCCCAGTGGTAGGCGACCTGGATGCGGATGAGGGCGAGATGGGCTCAAACATCGTACGTTAATGACGCGATTCGGAGCATACCTGCGCCTCATGCGCCCTGCCAACATCGTTACCGCCATCGCCGACATCCTGATGGGCTTTGCGGCCTCCGGGATGCTGTTGACAACACCTTTCTGGGAAAACGGCCTGAGCGTCGAAACACTGCAGCCACTGGGCTGGCTGGTGCTGGCAACCATCGGCCTGTATGGCGGCGGTGTGGTGTTCAACGATGTGTTTGACGCTGACCTCGACCGCGTGGAGCGCCCCGAGCGGCCTATCCCGAGCGGTCGAGCTACAGTTTCAGGGGCGGCCACGCTGGGTATAAGTCTGTTGGTTTTGGGCGTGCTGGCGGCGTGGCAGGTATCCGGCATTAGTGCCATCATTGCACTGGCGGTTGCAGGCCTGGCCGTGCTTTACGACTGGAAAGGCAAGCACCACAATTTCCTGGGGCCGATCAACATGGGCTCGTGCCGTGGCGGCAATTTGCTGCTGGGTATGAGCGCCGTTCCGGCTGCTATAGAGCAACTTTGGTTTATGGCCCTTATCCCCATTGTATACATTGCCGCCATCACGATGGTGAGCCGGGGCGAGGTGCATGGCGGCAACATGGCTGCTTTGCGCGGCGCCGTGCTGATGTATGCGCTGGTGTTTGGCGGCATTATCAGCCTGGCGTTTTTGCCGCAGTTTAACCTGCTGTATAGCCTGCCTTTTTTGCTATTGTTTGCCTACCTCATTTTTCCACCGCTTTTCAAAGCCATGCCCACCAAAGAGCCCCGGCTCATTATAAAAGCGGTGAAAGCGGGCATTTTGGCATTGATTGTGATGAACGCCAGTATGGCCGCGGGGTTCGCGGGCTGGCAGTATGGCCTCGTGGTATTGCTGTTGCTGCCGGTTTCTATATACATTGCCCGCAAATTTGCCGTTACCTGAGAATTGTTGCACCTTTTCGACTGTTATACCTTCAGGCAGTGCCTCAACCTTTCAGGCAGAAGCCGTTTGGCAGCCGCTTGACATGAACCATGATTTACCCTTTTTCGATTCGATATGAAGCCAATTGAGCAGTCGTTTACAGTGCAGTTTCAGTACGGCGTGTACTTTACAGCAGGGCTTTTCAAGCCCGACAACACTGTGTTCACAGATGTGCTGCAACAAGATAAAGGCACTACCCCGCGCAGAGTGTTTTTTGTGATCGATAGCGGCGTGGCCGATGCGCACCCGCAGCTGGCCGATGAAATAAAAGACTACGCTGCCGCCAACCAGGGTATGATGAAGCTGATGGCCGAGCCGATGGTGATAACCGGCGGCGAGGAAGTGAAGAACAGCCTCGAACTTCTGCAGCGACTGCTGGAAGCGGTGAACATCCACGGCATCGACCGCCATGCCTATTTCGTGGCTATTGGCGGGGGCGCTGTGCTGGACATGGCCGGTTTTGCCGCGGCCATTTCGCACCGCGGCATCCGCCATATCCGCATCCCGACTACGGTGCTGTCGCAGGACGACTCGGCGGTGGGTGTGAAAAACAGCTTTAACTTTTTCGGCAAGAAGAACTTCCTTGGCACTTTTACCCCGCCCTTCGCCGTCATCAACGACAGTGATTTCCTGCTGACGCTGGACGACCGCGACTGGCGCGCCGGAAT
This sequence comes from Pontibacter sp. E15-1, assembly GCF_022601975.1. Lineage (GTDB taxonomy): Bacteria > Bacteroidota > Bacteroidia > Cytophagales > Hymenobacteraceae > Pontibacter. The sequence continues at coordinate 59,609 of NZ_JAKVIR010000028.1, read as the reverse complement.
CTCCGAGGCCATCAAAGTGGCCCTTATCAAGGATGCCGCCTTTTACAAGCAGATCAAGCAGGATGCGACGAAGCTGGCCCACCGCGATTTGCCGGCCATGCAGCTGCTCATACATCGCTGCGCTGAAATGCACGTGGACCACATCGGCGGAGCCGACCCCTTTGAGTCAGGCTCGTCGCGCCCGCTGGATTTCGGGCATTGGGCCGCGCACAAACTGGAGCAACTCACGGACTATACCCTGCGCCACGGCGAGGCTGTTGCCATCGGCATGGCCCTCGACGTGACCTACTCCTTCCTGAAAGGAATGCTGACCGAGGCGGAATATGAGGATATCCTCGAACTGCTGGAGGACCTGGGCTTTGCCGTTTATGTGCCTGAGCTTTCACAGACAGAAGCCGGTACCGGGCATCTGAGCGTGTGGAAAGGCCTGCAGGAGTTTCGGGAGCACCTCGGGGGGCAACTCACCATCATGCTGCTGACCAGAATCGGTGCAGGCGTGGAAGTGCACCACATGGAGGAACCGCTCGTGCGGGAGGCCGTAAACCTATTGCAAAAGCGCCACCAGCGCCAACCCGCCACGAACTTATAGAGCAGTCGGGCCGGTGATATGCTGGCCGCTGTTTCATACCAAAAAACAGACGAAACATGTATCTGGACACAGGACATCATCTTACCTATTGCACCAACATCCATCCCGGCGAATCGTGGGCCGAGGTCTTTCAGCAACTCAAAGCCTATTTCCCGCCGCTCAAACAAAAACTTTCCCCGGATCAGCCTTTTGGCATCGGGCTGCGCCTCTCCAACCTAGCCAGCGAAGAGATTCTAGAAGGCAACCATTTGCAGGAGTTTAAGCAGTGGCTGACGGAGCAGGATTTGTATGTGTTTACCATGAACGGTTTCCCGTACGGCGGCTTCCACCATCAGTCGGTGAAGGACAACGTGCACAAGCCAGACTGGACCACGGATGCCCGCCTGGACTATACCCTACGCCTCGCACGCATCCTGGTGGAACTGTTGCCAGCCGGTATGGAAGGCGGTATTTCCACCTCGCCCCTTTCCTACAAGCCCTGGTTTATGGGGGAGGACGACTCGAAGATAAAATCGGTGTTTAACAGCGCCACCAAACGCCTTGTCAAGCTGGCGGAGGCGCTGGTCAACTTAAAAGAGGAAACGGGCAAAACCATTCACATCGACATTGAGCCGGAGCCGGACGGGCTGCTGGAGAACAGCAAGGAGGTCATCAATTATTACCAGGAGTGGCTATTGCCGGAAGGTATAAAAGCGCTACTGGAGTCGCGGGGGATGGAGAAAGAAGAAGCCCGGGCCGCCATACTGCAGCACATTCAGCTTTGCTACGATGTCTGCCATTTCGCGCTGGCCTACGAAAAACCAGCTGAGGCCTTCGCCAAACTCAGGCATGTGGGTATAAAGATCGGGAAGATACAGCTGAGCGCGGCCCTGAAAACCGAGCTGCCCAAAGACGTGGAAACACGCGGGGAACTGGCCGAGGCGCTCGCCGGGTTTGCCGAATCCACATACCTGCACCAGGTGGTGGAGCGCGGCGATGACGGCACGCTAACGCAGTACCCCGACCTGACTTTTGCGCTGCAGCACATCCGGAAGCCGAACGCTGTGGAATGGCGCACGCACTTCCATGTGCCGGTGTTCACGCAAACTTACAATGGCCTTGAATCGACACAGCAGGACATTGTGGACGTGCTGCAACTGGTGCGGGACACGCCACACACTGCCCACCTCGAGGTAGAGACCTATACCTGGGACGTGCTTCCCGAAGACATGAAAAAAGACCTTGCAGAGTCCATTCAGCGCGAGCTGGAGTGGGTTCTGACTACTATAAACGACAGGCAACATGCGTAAAACAGTCGTGCTGGACGTGGTGGGGCTCACGCAATCCCTCCTCGGCAAAAACACACCGTTCCTTTCTAAATGGGCCGCGGAGGCAAACCAAAGCATTATTCGCCCGGTGGTGCCGGCGGTCACCTGCACGGCGCAGTCCACTTACCTCACCGGAAAATGGCCCGAGGAACACGGCATCGTGGGCAACGGCTGGTACTTCCGAGACGAGGATGAGGTGAAGCTCTGGCGGCAGTCGAACAAGCTGGTGCAGGCGCAGAAGGTATGGGACGTGGCGAAAGCCAAAGACCCGAACTTCACGGTGGCCAACATGGGCTGGTGGTATAACATGAACACCACCGCCGATTATACCCTCACCCCGCGCCCGCAGTACCTGGCCGACGGCCGTAAAATGCCCGACTGCTATACCCAGCCCGCCGACCTGCGCGACACGCTGCAAGCCAAACTGGGCACGTTTCCGCTGTTCAATTACTGGGGCCCGAAAACCTCCATCAAGTCGAGCAAGTGGATAGCGGATGCCAGCAAAATAACCGACGACCTGTATAACCCGACGCTAACGCTCATCTACCTGCCACACCTGGACTATAACCTGCAGCGCCACGGCCCCAACGATGCGCGCGTGGCCAAAGACCTGCGGGAAATAGATGCCGTAGTGGGCGACCTGATCACGTTTTATGAGGCCAAAGGCGCCGAGGTGATTGTGCTGTCGGAGTATGGCATCAGCGAGGTGAGCCAGCCGGTGCACCTGAACCGCGTGCTACGCACCAGTGGCTATATTGCCGTGCGCGAGGAACGCGGAACGGAGCTACTGGACACGGCCATGAGCAAAGCCTTCGCCGTTGCCGACCACCAGATCGCGCATGTCTACATCCAGAACCCAGCCGATATACCGGCGGTGCAGGAGTTGCTGCGGCAAGTTCCGGGCGTGCAGGAAGTACTGGCCGGAGCGGAGCGCGACAAATATCACCTGTCCCACGAGCGGTGCGGCGAGTTGGTGGTAATTGCCGATGCCAAATCCTGGTTTACCTACTATTTCTGGCTCGACGATAGCCGTGCCCCGGACTACGCCCGCATGGTGGATATCCATAAAAAACCAGGTTACGACCCCGTGGAGATGTTTGCCGACCCGACCATCAAGTTCCTGATGCCAAAAGTGATCGGGAAGGTGCTGAAGAAGAAGCTGGGTTTCCGGATGGTGATGGACATTATCCCGCTGGACGCCACGCTCATCAAGGGCTCGCATGGCCGCATCCAGGAAGACAAAGCCGAGTGGCCGGTGCTGCTCACCAAAAACAAGCAGCCGCTACCCCAGGAGCTACAGGCCGTGGATGTGTTTGATGTGATCCTGCAGCATTTAGAAATAGCGAAACAGGAAGTGATGCCGTAGCATTTAGTGCTCCTCCAAATTATAAATTAAGAATTAGAAATGAGGCATAAAGCCGTTTCTAGTCATATAAAAACAAATGCTAATTCTGGTAATTAAATTGGTCGAGTACATAGGCAGTATAAATTGAAAGCGGGCCGCAGCTTACACAGTTGAGGCCCGCTTTCTTTTACTCGCTCGGTATGGTAAAGCCAAAGTCGGTGCTGAAAATCATGGAGGTTAAGCCGTCACTGCGCCAATAGCGGCCAGCCCGCAGGTCGATGCTCTTGAGTTGGGTGCTGTTGCTCGTGAAGGGCAGTCCGAACTTGGCGATACCGAACAGCGGCGAGTAACGCACGCCTAACCCTAGCTTTTGACTATTAAAATTTGAGAGATCATAATCGGAGGTATAAAACTCCTCACTCAGGCTGTGTTCTTTAAAAGCCGCGAAATAGTCGGCGGCCTTTTGCGTATGGTAGCGGTAGAAAGGGTATATCGAGAAAAACGGCCCAATTTTAAACGGCACCTCCACCTCAGCGGTATTCCCGATCAGGCCCCAGCTATCGGCATAAAAGCGGTAGAAGAGGCGCATCGTGATCAGGTCGCTGACGTAGTAGTTCAGACGCAACCCAATCGGGTATTTCAGGCGGCTGTCCGGCAACTGTTCTACCTGGACCGTCTGCTGCTCCCGGAAGTATACCCTGTGAAATGGCGTCGAAAGCAGGCCGGTCTGGTACACCAGGTCTGCCGAGATCGACCCCTGCAAACGCTTGCTGATAACCTGCGAAAGGGTGGCGGAAAAGTTGTACGACTGGCGCTTGTCTGTGTCTACCAGACTTCCCTGTCCCCGCAACTCTATGGGGTAGATCAGCTTCCAGGTATCAAAGTACACCTGCCCACCCACGCTCAGTTCGCGGTTCCCGTCCCGCGACTCCTGAGACCAGCCCAACCCGAGCGACAGCGACTGGTAATCATACTCCGTAGAACCGCCCACCGTAATGCTTTTAATTGTGCGGCGGACGCTGTTTCGGCGGCTCAGGCCCACGTTGATGTGGGTGCGGGTATCAGAACTGGAGGCGGAGGAAACGTTAAAGTCGATGCGGTCGGTGGAGGCGGAGGTATAATAGTCCATGCCGAAATTCACGTTCAGGTTCGTGACCGTATCCAGCGGCACGTTTACGATGATAGTGGGTGTAAAATCGGTGAGCTCTTCCGTCCCGATGCCGCCTGTTACCGGCGAGTGGTTGCCGTCCTGGCTATAGTAACTGGCCAGTATGTTCACATCGGAAGGAGGCAGTTGTTGCACGCGCTTGGCGGAATTGCCCTCCTGCCCGAAGGCAGCAGTGGCTACTAGAAAAAATGCCAGGGCCAGCATCCCATAAACTAAAAGCCTTAGTTGCATCCGCACCCTCCTCCCACTTTACCGCCGTTTGCGCCCGAGCTTCCCTCGCGGTATGATTCGAAGTTCACCTCAAACGACTCCAGCCCGCGGGTACTGAGCTTCATCTCCTCCTCGTTAAGGTAGGTTTTCTGATAGGGCATTACCGCCTGGCAACTGCTCGCGAGCGCCATCAGGGCCAGGGAGGAGCCAACAATACAATATCTCAGGTGCTTTTTCATGCCATCACTTTAAGGGAACCGGCTGAGCAGTATTGCCAGCAGTATTTTTTTGGTTGTTGTAAAAATGCAGGTGCAGGTTATCCGACGTCACCATTTCATCGGTGTCCGTCAGCAGCAGGCACTCTACCCCTTTCAGTTGGTTGATCAGGTATAATCCCTCCTCGCGTCCCAGCACCGAGACGGCCGTTGCCAGTGCATCGGCCAACTCGCCGTTTGCGCAGACAATGGTCACGCTTTTGAGGCCCGACACCGGAAACCCGGTGCGCGGGTCGATGATATGGGAATACCGCTTGCCATTCAGCGTTACGTTCTTTTCATAGTTGCCGGATGTCACCACCGAGGTTTCGTCTGCCGTTAGCCACGAGAACACCTTGTCCTTCTCGGCAGGGTCGGCCACGCCCACGTACCAGGGCTGTCCATCAGCCTGTTTGCCCCAGGTCACCAGGTCGCCGGCAGCGTTTACTACACCGCCTGCCATACCCATCTCCCGCATCACATCGCGGGCGCGGTTGGCGGCATACCCCTTGCCTATACCCCCAAAGCCTATTTTCATACCGGTTTCCTTCAGGAACACAGAGTGGTCTGCCGGGTTCAGGATGATGTTTCTGTAGTTGATTTTAGAAACGGATGCTGCCACCTGTGCTTGCGTGGGCAGGGTTTTCATCGAGCCATCAAAGTGCCATACCTTGTCGATAGCGGCAAATGAGATATCGAAGGCGCCGCCGGTCATCTCAGAAATGCGGTTACTGCGGCTGATCAGGTCATACAGTTCGGAAGCTACCGCAACGGGCTTTATACCTGCGTTCCGGTTAATCGCGCTGGTTTGGGAGGTGGGTTGCCATTCGGAGATCAGCGCCTCGATGCGTTTTATTTCCGTAATGCCCGCCGCTATCGCCTCCCACCCCCGCTGCTCGTCGCGGGTAACAACTGCCAGCTCGAAGCGGGTGCCCATCAATAGCAAAACCTTCCTGTACGTGTTTGGCTCTTTGGTCGGGAGTCGTTGGGCACGTGCTGGTGGCAGGACCATGCACATAAAAAGGAGAAGTAAAAAAAGAGAGCGCGGCATACAACGATCGGGTAGTATGTTGGCATACGCAAAAAACCGCTGCGCCATCTAATCAAAAGGGTTTAAGGTTTAAACAACAAGTATAACGGAAACGCAGGTATAAATTTCGTTTTGGGAAGTGAAATTTATACCTGCGTTTCCGTTATACCTGCTTTACAGAAAGTAAAAACCCGCCTCTGTGGGAGGCGGGTTCAGGCATTTAATGCTGCAGCAGTGTGTTCAGGTGTTCGATGTATTTTTCCGGCCCGCCTGCCTGGTAGCCCGTCGTGGCCAGCACCTTACCGTATTCATCGGTCAGCACCACCAGCGGGAACACGCCCTGCTTATTATAGCGGGCAGCAAGCGCCTCGTTTTGTTGCACCTGCTCGGCGGGCAGCTGGTTTTTCTTCAACCTCGGGAAGTCCAGCTCCACCAGCACCAGGTTGTCTGCGGCATAGCGTTTAAACGCTTCCGACTCCCATACCTCCTTGCGCAGCATGATACAGGGTTTGCACCAGTCCGAACCGCCAAATACCATCAGGATGGGCTTGTGTTCGGCTTTTGCCGTTTTACTGGCTGCTTCATAATCCAAATTCCATTTCTCGCCGGCGGCGGCTATTTGCTGGGTAAAGGCACTGGCCATACTTAAAAACAGGGCAAACAGCAGCGGTAGCAGGATAGTTTTCTTATTCATGGTATCGTGTTATTAATGTGTATGATGACCGGTTTAACAGGCGGAAGCCGCTGCATAGATCCAAATCCCGTGCCATACCTAAAAGCGAAATCTGCCTTGTCTACAACGTAACTGAACCGATTTTCATTATACCCCCGAAAGCCTCATCACCATTTTTTCTGGGAGATCTTTCCCCCCTCCGGATTGCACTGCAAAAGGAAGGATTCCGCCCGCTTCCGGCACAACGCAACCCACAGCCAGCCGTTAGGAGATAAGAGCACCAAATGCCCCTGCCCATGCAAACAGACTACTGCCCCATCGCCAATTACGGTATCATCGGCAACATGCACACCGTGGCCCTGGTATCGAAATACGCCTCTATTGATTACCTGCCCTTTACCCGCTTCGACTCCCCCACTATTTTCACGGCGCTGCTGGACAAGAACAAGGGCGGGTATTGGCAAATCAAGCCGAAGCACCCCGAAACACGCTACAAACAGCTGTACCTGCCAGACACCGGCGTCCTGATCACCCGTTTTTTCACACCTGAGGGTATGGGCGAGCTGACGGATTTCATGCCGCTCCGGCGCAACAACTTCAGTTGCTCGGTGGTGCGCATGCTCACCGTGATCAAGGGGAGCATGACGTTCGGGATGGAGTGCAGGCCGCGCCCTGATTATGCCCGTGCCAGCCACGAGGTGCTGAACGAGGACGGCGCGCTGCTCATCCGGAGCAAGGGGGCCGACAAGGCCGAGTTCCGGTTTATCTCCGACCAGCCGGTGCAGGTGCAGGAGGGCGACCTGCTGGGCGAGTGGACGATGGAGCAGGGAAGCCAGGCCTCTTTTGTGCTGGAGGCCGTGCCGCAGGAGGAAAGTTCCTTTAAGGGCCGGGAGCTGCAGTATTATACCGACATCGCCTTTGCCGACACCGTTGCTTACTGGCGCGACTGGGCCGAGCAGAGCACCTACCAGGGGCGCTGGCGCGAGATGGTCCTCCGCTCTGCCATCACCCTCAAGCTGATGACCTCCCTGGAACACGGCTCCACCATCGCCGCTGCCACCTTCGGCCTACCCGAGGTGCTGGGCGGTAGCCGGAACTGGGACTACCGCTTCACCTGGATCCGCGACGCGGCCTTCACGATGTATGCGTTTCTGCGGCTGGGCTTTATCGGCGAGGCGAAGCACTTTCTGCAATGGATCATCCTGCGGTGCAAGGATATGGTTAAGGCCTCGGATCTGCAGCTGATGTATGCCGTGGATGGCGAGACGCAGCTGCAGGAGCAGGTGCTGGACCATCTGGAGGGGTATGTGGGCTCCGGCCCGGTGCGCATCGGCAATGCGGCTTTCCAGCAGTTCCAGCTGGATATCTACGGCGAGCTCATCGACACCATCTACCTCTACAACAAGCATGGTGGCCCCATCACGTATGCCTTCTGGAAAGACCTGACCGTATTCGTCGATTTTGTGGTCGAGAACTGGAAGCAGCCGGACCATGGCATCTGGGAGGTGCGCAACGAGAAACGGGAGTTCCTGTACTCTAAGGTGATGGCCTGGGTGGCGCTGGACCGGGCCATCCGGATTGCCCGCGACCGTTCTTTCCCGGCGCCGCTAGCGCAGTGGCTCGAAGCGCGCGACGCGATTTACAAAGATGTGTATGAGAACTACTGGAGCGAGGAGCGCCAGGCGTTTGTGCAGTACCGTGGCGCTACCGTGCTGGACGCCTCTGCGCTGGTGATGCCCCTGGTGCGGATGCTCAGTCCGGCAGACCCGCGCTGGCAGGCCACACTGAAAGCCATTGAGGAAAACCTCGTGACCGACTCGCTGGTATACCGTTACAGCACCGAGCGCGGCGCTTCCGACGGTCTGGATGGCACAGAGGGCACCTTCAGCATCTGCTCGTTCTGGTACATCGAAAACCTCAGCAAAGCCGGGCAGGTAGACAAGGCGCGGCTGCACTTCGAGAAGATGCTGGGCTACGCCAGCCATCTGGGGCTATACTCCGAAGAGATCGGGCTGCAGGGTGAGTTGCTCGGTAACTTCCCGCAAGCGTTCACCCACCTGGCCCTGATCAGCGCCGCCGTAGAGCTAAACAAAAGCCTTTCCACGAAGAAAGGCGGAGAGAAAAACCCACTGTATACCTAACGTAAACGCGCATTTCCCTGCTCGGAGCTGGCTAGCGGATGCCTGTTTATACCTCCGCCAGGCATCTATAAGTACCCCTGAATCACCCTATTGGTGAGAGAAGAGCCATTCCAGCAGCGCGGGCTCTTTAAACGCATAGTCCCAGCTGTTGTGGTTTACTCCCGGATAAATCGTCAGCTGCACGTCGCCTCCGGCGTCTTCAAGCGCGGCAGCCATAATCCTGGATTTCTCCACCGGCACCACGCTGTCATCTTCCCCGTGGAAAACCCAGAGGTCCACTTTTTTCGCATACTTTCTGGCGGTAGCCGGGTGTCCGCCCCCGCAAATCGGGAAAGCAGCCGCAAACGTGTTGGGCTTGCGGCGCAGCAACTCGAAGGTGCCCATCCCGCCCATCGAGAGGCCGCCCAGATACATCCGCTCTTTGTCGATAGAGCCGCTTTTCTCCAGCTGCTTCAGCAGGCCCATCAGGGAGCGCATCGCTTCGGTGGGCTTGCCTTTCTCCTGAAAGTTGAAGGTACGCTTGCCCGCCTCGTCTTTCACGATGTCCACGTTGGACCAATAGGAATCTGTGGGGCATTGTGGAAAAACAACAATCGCCGGAAACTGTTCCTGCTCCTCCAGAAAGCGCTTTGCGCCATACACCAGTTGCTTCTGGTTGTCGTCTCCCCGCTCACCGGCACCATGCAGCACCAGCACCAGCGGGTACTTTCTGGCAGGGTCAAAATTTTTGGGGTATAGGATGCGGTAGGGCAAGGTGTCATTCCCTTTCACATATGTTTTCCGGGCATAGGCATCCAGTTCTCCCTGTGCCTGTACTCCTGCCGCAGTGAAAAACAGACATAGCAGGAAGGCGAAAAAGCAGGTGTGTTTTATCATGTTGCTGATGTTGAGGTATATGTATAAATTCTCGAGTTCACTCGGGTTAGTAAGTACCTTTAAATGGCAGGTCGATACGGCGGTAGGGAGAGTTTTTGAGCGGTATCTGCAAGCCGTTCGTAGCTTCCAGCCAGTTCCACATATCTGCTTTCAGTTCTTTGGCTACCGCCTCGTATTCCGGGTTTCGGATGAGGTTGTTCATCTCCTGTGGGTCTTTCTGGATGTCGTACAGCTCGTTGATGTCCCACACGCCGTGGTTGTAGATGTACTTGTACTGGTCGGTGCGGACGCCGAAAATCGTGGGCGTCTGCGGGAAAGCCCATTCCCAGTAATACTCATAGTACATTTTGTTGCGCCACGCAATTTGCTCGCCCTTCAGCAGGGGCAGGAAGGAGTTTCCTTGCATCTGCGCGGGCTTCTCCATACCGGCCATCTCCAGCACGGTCGGGGCGATGTCCACGTTCATCACCATCTGCGGCACTTTCGTACCCGGCTTGATAAGGCCGGGGGCGCGGGCCAGCAGCGGCACCCGGATAGACGCCTCATACATGTCCCGCTTGTCGATCAGGCCCAATTCCCCGAACTGGAAGCCGTTGTCGCCCATATAGATCACCATCGTGTTCTTGTCGAGGCCCTCTTTCTTCAGCCAGTCCAGCACGCGGCCAATGCTCTCGTCCACGCTCAGGAGGGTTTCGAGGTACTGCCGATAGAAGTCGTCGAACTGAATCGCTCCGTCATACATGCCGTCCACGCCGTGCCAGCTGTTGCGCTGCCTGCGCACCCACTCCGGGATGTCACGGGTGTTCACGGGAGTTGTTGGGGCCTGCACCATACCCCAGCGCTTGCTCGAATCGGTAGCGGTGAGGTACATGGAGGGCGGGCTCACCACCTGGATGTTTTTATACACGTCCCGGTGCCGTTTGGCTGGCATAAACTCCGAGTGCACGCCCTTGTGCGAGAGGTAGGCGAAAAACGGCTTGTTCTTGTCGCGCTGCTTCAGCCAGTTCAGGGTATAATCCGTCAGCAGGTCGGTGGTATAGCTGCTGTCGGGTTGTTTTACTTCCTTGCCGTCTACGTTGAAGGTCGGGCTGTAGTATACCCCCTGGCCCTTGAAGCTCACCCACTTGGTAAAGCCGGGCTGCGGCTGGTCGTCGGTGTTGCCCATGTGCCACTTCCCGAAAAAGCCGGTCTGGTAGCCCTTCTCCTGCAGATACTGCGGGAAGAAGGTAAGCCCCTCGGGCAAGGCGGCGCTGTTGTCCACGATCTGGTGGGTATGGGCATACTGCCCGGTCAGGATGGAGGCGCGGCTGGGCGAGCAGAGCGAGGTCGTGACAAAGGCATTCTGCAGGTGCGCGCCCTCTTTGGCCATGCGGTCCATGTTCGGGGTTTTTAGGCCCGGCACCTTGTTCATGAAACCCATGAAATCATACCGGTGGTCATCGCTCAGGATGAAAATCACGTTCAGGGGCTTCGCTTCGGCCTGTTTCTTCTGGGCCTGCACTGTTCCGGCAGCGCAGAGCATCTGCAGCGTGATCATCAGGAGCGCAGCCGCCCGAAAAGGGGTGCGCAGGAAAGTAAACGTCTCTTTCATGTTTCTTTCGTTTAAGTGATGCAGTAGCCGGCACGACATATAGAAGCGGCTTTTATACTGCGAATAATTCAAATACCTGTATGCAAGCGCTGTATGCGCGCGGTTTTATTCCGTTAGTTCCTTGTCCAGTTCTTTGATGGCGATGTTGCGGAAGCGATGCGTTGCCCCGGGAGCCCACGACTCCAGGCCGTTCCAGTCGAAGGCTGCCGGAGAGAAAAGCGCCGTCCAGTGCGACTGGAAGCCGATCATACCCTCGGTGGCCCCTGCCACGAAATCGTTTTTGGGTTGCGTCACGTCCCACATCTGCACGCCGTTTATCCAGAGCGTGAGGTGCGGCTCCTCGCCCACCATCCGAATCCGGAACGCGTTCCAGTCGTTGGCTTTCCATACCCGCTCCCGCTCAGTCGCCTTCACGCTATTGCTGACCGGCATGCGCTCTCCCAAGAGGCTGCCCGTGCTGCCCGCCGTCTCGTCCAGCTCAATCTGGTAAGCGATGCCGCTTTCGGAGGAGCGCAGAAAAATGCCGCCATTCGAGAAAGTGTCGATTTTCGCCTCTACATACAGCTCAAAGTTCTTGTATTTTTTATCCGACAGCAACACGCCGCCTTGTCCGTAGGGTTGCTGCCGTAGCACAATCGCACCGTCCTCCACCCGCACATCGGGCGTAGTGCCCTGGTGCGTGGTGCGGCTGATATGCCAGCCCTCCAGGTTTTGGCCGTTAAAAATGGGCCTGAACCCCGCGGGTGCCTGTGCGCCCGCCGTGAGGCTCAGCAAAACAGAGAAGAGGAACAAGGTGATACTTTTTAGCTGCATACGGCTTCTTATCCCAGTTTCGTGTATACTTATTTATTGGCTTCCATCACCACCCGCAGCCCCACGTCGAAGCCGTTGCCCGGACCGGCGGCGTGCGTTTTGTAGGTGGCATTTTTCGCGTCGCCGGTAAAGGAAGCGCCCTTCAGTACATGCTGCTTGCCGGAACGCGGCGGCACCGGGTCCGCGAAAATCTTCTCGTTGTAATAGTCCTGCACCCATTCCCATACGTTGCCCAGCATGTCATACATCCCCCAGGCATTCGGTTGCTTCTGCCCTATGGCGCTGGTCGTGTTGCCGCCTTTCACGGCCACCTTGTTCATCTCCGCCCACGGAATATCATCCTTTGCCCCGGCTCTGGCTGCATACTCCCACTCAAACTCAGTGGGCAGGCGGTAAGTATGCTTTTTATCCAGCGTGTTCAGCGTCTTTACAAAGGCCTGCGCATCTTCCCAGGTCACGTTTTCCACCGGGTGCTGTTTCGCGTCGTCGGGCACCTTGTCGCCCTGGAAGAAGGACGGGTTGCTGCCCATCACCTGCTGCCACTGCGCCTGCGTCACCTCAAACTTACCGAGGTAGTAGGGCCGCTCGATGGTTACCTCAAAACCGGGCATGGCCGCATTGCGGGCCATTTCCTCCGCCACGGCATATACCGAGTCGGGTAGCCATTGCCTGTTGGTGTTGCTCCTGTCGGGTTTGCCTACGGTGGGCTGGTACTGGCCCACCACCAAGCTGCCGGGCTTTATCAGCACAAACTCCATCCCGACGGGGTTGGTATAGGCGGGCTCCTGCGCAGTAAGGGCACAGCCACAAAGCAACAAGAGGGGAAGCAGCAACAGGGGGTTCCGTTTCATGCGCATGATGTCTTTGCTTTAGTCTTTTGCCCAGTTTCGCTGGGTGGTGCGGTAGCCTTTGTGTACCTCCAGATACTGCAAAGTTGCGCCGCCGGGTATCAGCTCTGTTCGGCCGCGCACTTCTTTTACCTCCTCCGGCTTGATGACGGAGGCCTTGTTCCCGACCTCGCTGCTGTTGCGCACATAACTGAGCACAGCCGCAATCCATTCGTCGCTCTGTCCCGCCATGGAGGGCATCATATCGGTATACTCCACGCCATCGATAGGGCCTTTCATGCCGTGCAGCAGGATCTCGATGGGCAGGATTCTGTCAGCGCCTTTCATGCGCGGAGAGCCGGCAAGCGGTGGGGCCGGCATGCGGTCGCCGACCTGTATCCCTTTGCCCGCGGGGCCGTGGCAGTTGGTGCAAAGCTGCTTGTATATGGTCGCGCCTTTGGCAATAAGCTCCCGATCCTCGGGGCTGATGTTCTTGACGCGTTCTTTCTCTGCCGCGATTTTCTGGCGGGTGTCGATAAAGGCGGCATAGGACTTCTGCATCAGTTCGTTTTGCGGGTTGGCGGCCAGCAGCTTTTTCACGGTGGCCTGCGCCTCGGCTGTTTTGTTTTCGCGGAGCGAGAGCATGAGCTGTATCCGCACGTCCGCGCTCGGGTCCTCGGTCATCGCGCCCAGCTTCCGGAGCACCTCCTGATCATTCTGGCGGATATACATCTCGCTGATCCATACCGCTGCCTTCCTGGTTTCGGGCGCATCAGCAGCCAGGGCCTCGAAGAGGATGTCCTTGTTCAGCGCGCCCAGGCCTTCCAGCGTCCATAGCGCGTGGATGCGGGTCACGGGGTTTGGCTTTTTGCGGAGGGTGGCTTTCTCCCCCAGTACGATTTTCCGGAGCGTGGGCACCACGGATTTGTCGTTGCGCACCACAAGCAGGGCCTGCGCATTGTCGCGCCACCAGCCGTTCGGGTGCTCCAGGTAGCTCACCAGTTTGCTGGCAGGTTCGTTCAGCATGTTGGGTCTTGTCGGGTCGGGCTTGAAATCGTCGTGAACGATCCGATAGATACGCCCCATACCCCTGTTTTTGAAGAGTTCTTTCTCCTGGATGATGTCGTAGAGGTAGGTGCCTGGCCCCGACCACTCGCTCTCCTGTATGATGCCGTGGTACATGTCCACGATGTAAAAGGCACCGTCAGGACCGGTATAAGTGTTGATCGGGCGAAAGTTCATGTCGGCGGACGCCAGCCAGTCTTTGCCCTCGTACACATTCTGGATCTGTATCTTGCCATCTTTGTTCACCACCCGGCCCCGCTTGATGATGCGCCCAACCGGCTCGGGTATAAAGTAATCTCCCTGCATGTCTGCGGGCAGGCGGTCGCCCCGGTAGATGGACTGCCCGGCTCCAGAGGTGAAGTGGCTCAGCGTGTTGTCCTCGGGCCGCAGTGCGTCTTTCCCGCCCTGTGCGTCCAGCGTACCGATAATGGGCCACGGCACCGCAAAATCCGGGGTATACTGGTCTTTGAAGTTCAGGGCCCCATACGCGGGCATCTGCTCAATCTGCACCGCGGGCAAACCCGGACCGGCCTCTGAGAAATACAGGCGACCATAGTCATCGGCGGTGATGCCCCACTGCCCGGTCATGTTATCGATCAGGGTGTCGGCCACCAGCTTGCCGTTGGTGTATTTGTAGCGCAGGTTGTCGCGAGTGGGGTATATCCAGTTGTCCATGTTCCAGAGCAGGCCGCCGTTCTGGTGCTCCAGGTTCCGCAGGTCGATGGCGTCGTTTCGGAAAACCATTTTTTTCTCATCCGCCACGCCGTCGCCGTTGGTGTCGCGGAAGCTCCAGATGTGCTGCACGTTGGTTTCCTGCACCAGCACCTGATCGCCTACGGGCAGCACGGCGCGCGGCAGCAGCAGGCTGTCGGCAAACACGGTGGCCTTGTCCATCTGGCCATCGCCGTCGGTGTCTTCCAGCAGCTTGATCCGGCTGGTGCGCTCAAACTGGCCGCTTCCCGTCGCATCCTTCATATAGGTGTTCATCTCGGCCACGTACATCCTGCCGTTTCCGTCCCAGGCAATGGCAACAGGCTCCTGCACCATCGGCTCGCTGGCCACCAGCTCGATGCGGTAGCCGGGCGGCAGCTGCACCTTGCTCATGCTCTCCTCCGGCGACAAGGGCGTGGAGGGCGGGTTTTTGTCTACTACTTTTCGCTCGAATGTCTGCTCGGCTGAGGTAGAGGGGTTTTTTTGGTCGCAGCCAAAGATAGTGAGCAGGCCCAGCGCTGCAAGGCAACAGGTCCGCAGGCTGTGGGTCGTGCTCCGCATATATGTTTTTTTACAACTGGAGTCCATGATCAAAACATGTTAGGGTTTGTCTGCATATACTGATGTAACGGCTGAAGCAGGAGAGTTATTAACTTCACCGTGTCCTCCCGGCGATGTGCTCCTCCCCTATTTTGTCAGTGTAAAATCTGCCTCCTGCACGTCGCGGGAGTTGGTGCCTACATATAACTTGAAGGCTCCGGGCTCATATACATACTCCAGGTCGGTGTTGTAAAACTTGAGGTCTTCCTGCGTTACCCGGAACGTCACGGTTTTGCTCTCCCCTTTTTTCAGGTTGATTTTCTGGAAGTTCTTCAGCTCTTTGACAGGGCGCGTAACCGAGGCATGCACGTCCTGCAGGTAGAGCTGCACCACTTCCTCCCCATCGAAGTTACCGCTGTTCGTCACGTTTACCGTCACCTCCAGCGTCTCGGTTGGGGTAATGCTGGTTTTGCTTAGCTGCGGTTTGCCGTAGCTGAACGTGGTATAGCTCAGGCCATACCCAAACGGATACAGCGGCTCGTTCGACACGTCCATGTAGCGCGACTTATACTTATCGAGCATCTGGCCACCGTAGGGGCGGCCGGTAGCTTTGTGGTTGTAGTACAGCGGCACCTGGCCTACCACCTGCGGAAAGGTGGTCGTCAGTTTGCCCGATGGGTTGTAGGCTCCGAACAGCACATCGGCGATGGCGTTACCGGCCTGTGTGCCGGCAAACCAGGTCTCCAGCATGGCATCGGCGTTCTCCTCTTCCCACTGCAGGGCCAGCGGACGGCCGTTCATCAGCACCACTACCAGCGGCTTGCCGGTCTTCTTCAGCGCTTTCAGCAGTTCCTGCTGCTGACCGGGCAAGGTAATGTCGGCACGGCTGGCTGCCTCACCGGTCATCCCCTGCGACTCGCCCACCACGGCCACGATCACATCAGATGCCTGCGCGGCTTTCACGGCCTCGGCAATCATTTGCTGCGAGGTGCGGGTATCGATCTGCAACTCGCCGCCATGTGCGTTCAGGCGGTCGATCATCTGCTTGTCGTCGGTAAAGTTGGCGCCTTTGGCGTAGTTTATCTTGAGGCCATTGCCGGCCACGTTCCGGATACCCTGCTCCAGCGACACCGCCTGTTTCCAGTCGCCGGCACCGCTCCAGTTCCCGATCATGTCGCGCTGGCTCTTGGCCAACGGCCCGACCAAGGCAATGCTGCCGGTCTTTTTGAGCGGAAGCGTCTGCTTGCTGTTCTTCAGGAGCACCATGCTCTTGCGGGCAATGTCGCGGGTAGCCTCGATGAACTCGGGCTTCATGATCGTCTCGGTGGCGCGCTGCTCGTTGGTATACCGGTATGGGTCCTCAAAAAGTCCGAGTTTATACTTGGCCTCCAGGATGCGGCGACACGCTTTGTCGATATCGGCCTCGCTCACTGAGCCGTCTTTTACCTGCTGGTTCAGGTGCTTGAGAAACACCTCGCCCACCATGTCCATGTCCACGCCAGCCTTGAGTGTCAGCGCACCCACTTCTGCCTCCGTGCCCAGGCCGTGCGGCACCAGCTCGTTGATGGCGGTATAATCTGTTACCACGAAGCCGTCGAAGCCCCACTCGTCGCGCAGCAACTCCGTCATCAGCCACTTGTTGGCCGTGGCAGGCACGCCGTTCACCTCGTTGAAGGAGGTCATCACGCTGCCCACGCCAGCCTCGATCGCTGCTTTGTAAGGCGGCAGGTACTCCTGGTACATGCGCAGCATGCTCATATCCACGGTGTTGTAATCCCGACCGGCTTCGGCGGCGCCATACAGGGCAAAGTGCTTCAGGCAGGCCATCACAGTGTTTTCCTTGGTCAGGTCGGTGCCCTGGTAGCCGCGCACCATGGCCTTGGCCACCTGCGAACCGTACCAGGTATCCTCTCCGGCACCTTCGGCGATGCGTCCCCAGCGCGGGTCACGGGCAATGTCCACCATTGGCGAGAAAACCCAGTTCAGGCCGTCAGCCGAGGCTTCCTCAGCGGCAATGCGCGCGCTGCGCTCCACCACGTCCATGTCCCAGCTCGTGGAAATGCCCAGCGGGATCGGGAAAATGGTGCGGTGCCCATGGATCACGTCATACCCAAACAGCAGCGGGATGTGCAGGCGCGTGTTTTTCACTGCCATTTCCTGCAGCTTGCGGGCCGCCACCGGGGTAAAGGTGTTGAACACGCCCCCGATGTTGCCCTTGCGGATGTTCTCGTCCACGTTCTGGCTCACCACCGGGCCGGTCACGTCGAAGCCCACAGCCGCCAGGTTCAGTTGCCCGATTTTCTCGTCCAGCGTCATTTTGGCCATCAGGTCGCTGATAAACGCGTCCATTTCGGGGTCGGCGGATTGGCTTGCCGGCGCACTGGCGGCATTTGCCTGCGGGGCTGTGGCTGTTTGCGTTGCGGTGTCTGGTTGCGCAATTGGCTGGGCACAGCCGGCTAAAAGCAGCAGTGCGAAGGCGGTAGATGTTTTTCTCATGTTATTGAGGTTGTCAGTTCTTTACTTCAGTAAATACGGGGTGAGGGTTTTGGCCCAGATTTCATACCCCTTGTTGTTCATGTGCAGGCTATCCTGGATAAAAATCTCGGGCTTTGGTCTTTTTCCGGCGTTCAGCATGGGGCGGTATACATCCACATACTGCGTTTTGGGCTGCGATTTCAGGTACTTGCGGATCTGCTGGTTTGCCTCCACGATGATCGGCTTGTAGTGCCACCGCGAGGGGCTCGGCTTGATGGAGATAAACACCACCGGTACTCCCGGCATCTCCTGCCGGATGCGCTGAAACACGTCCTTGAATCGGGCCAGCACCTCCGGGGCCTGCACCGTGTCGGAGGCAATGTCGTTCTCGCCGGAGTAAATCACGATCTGCTTCGGCTGGTATGGGTACACGATGTCGGGCAGGTAGCGGTTCAGGTCCAGGAGGTTAGAGCCCCCAAAGCCGCGGTTAATGACGGTATAACCGGGCAGCATTTCCTGCATGTCCTTCCACATCCGCAGCGACGAGCTGCCTACAAACAGCACGGCGTTTTTTGGGGGCATCTGCCGGCTGTCCTGCTGCTTAAAGGCCTGGATCTCGTCCCAGAAAGGCGGTGTGTTCTCCTGCGCCTGCGCCGCTGGCAGCACCAGCCACCCGATCAACAGTAAAGTGATCCAGCTTGTAAACAGTGGTTTCGTTCGATTCATCGTTTCGTTTTTTAGTATGGTGAGAGAAGCGTTCTGCCTAATATAACCTTTTTGCGTTAAGTATGGCATACTCCACTGTTTCCTTTTATTCGCTTCCGGATTGCCCAGGCCGGGCTGCTTACTTAATTTTCGGGCTCTCAAACCCCAGCTTTTTTAGGCCCTGCTGCACTTCTGGGGCGCTCATGAACAGGTCCCAGAGCAAACCACTGCGTCCGTTCTCCAGCATCACCACGATCGGCCCCTGGTCGATGCCCAGGTAGCGGGGCGTGTACCAGTCTTTTTCCTCGGAGAAGGCATCGTAAAAGCCATACGTGCCCCATACCTTGTCGCCCAGGTCCTCGTAGAGGTGGCGGATCACTGTCATGGATTCTTTTGGGGCGTACGGGTAGGATGACAAGGCTGCCGTGGGCGAGATCACACCCAGGTCGTGTTTTGGGCTGTGTCCGGCATAGCCTGCAGGTGAGTAGCTGGAAGTCAGGCCCCAGGCATCCTCTCCGTAGCCTTTAAAGTTTTTCGGGTTGTCCACGCAGTAGTCGCGCTGGATCAGGGTATGGTTCTGGTTGAGCTTCCAGTAGTCGGCATACCTGTCTTTGAGGCCGCGCGGGTCTAGGCCCAGGTATGAGTAGTGCGCCCAGAACATCGGCCCGACGCTGCCCTGATGTCCGTTGTGGTTCAGCACCACATCGCGGCCATACATGCGCGCATCCGATTTGATGGCCCCATTCTGTGCCCAGCCCTCGTGGTATACCTCCGCCGGCACCCCGTGCGTGGGCGACGAGGCGGCCAGCACATACATCACGAGGCACTCGTTGTAGCCGCTCACCGGGAAGTTCATCTCCCAGGCATACTCCGGGCTCCAGTGCCAGTACAGCACGTTCTCGCCGCCCTTGCGGTACCAGTTCCAGTCTACCTCTTTCCAGAGCTTGTCGATTTTGCCAGCCAGCGCCTGCTCCTGTGGGGTGCCGTCCTGCAGGTACTGACGCACTGTTAGCAGGCCCTGCACCAGAAAGGCGGTCTCCACCAGATCGCCGCCGTTGTCTTTCTTGCCGAATGGCTTCACCTTGCCTGTCTCGCCCTCAATCCAGTGTGGCCAGGCCCCGTGGAAGCGGTCGGCCGTATCCAGGTAATTCACCATCTTCTGCAGGTGCCGCACGCCCTCGTCGCGGGTGATGAAGCCGCGCTCGATACCTACCAGTATCGCCATCAGGCCAAAGCCCGTGGCACCCGTCGTCACCACGTTGCGGTCGTTGGAGGGGTATACATTGTCCATGTGGATGCGCTCGCGGGCCAGCCCGGAAGTCGGTTCGGCCCCCTCCCAGAAATACTGAAAGGTGCGTTCCTGCACTTTGGTGAGCAGCTCGTCGTCGGAAAGGGATTCAGAGGTGGTGGCGGTGGGCTCGGTGGCAGTGTTTACTTTGGCACCCTGGCAACCGTAAAAAAGCTGCGCAGCGAGTAAGGGTATGGCGAGTAGTTGTTTTCTCATAATCAGTTCGTGTCGTCTTTTTCGTTTGGGTTAATGCAGAAACAGGGTTACTTCTTTGGATGTAGCGGAAGAACTGAGCAGCAGCTTGTACTTGCCGGCCACCAGTTCCGCGCCCAGCGCTACCTGCTCCAGGCCGTTGGCGGCTTTGCTGGCTGCGTTCCAGATCGTTTTTACCTCTGTACCGTCCTCTTTCAGCAGCTTGAGGGTATAAACGCCCGCCTCCTTCGTGGCCACCCCGACAAAGTAGTTCTCCCGGTCCGGGTGTTTCAGCAGGTCTACCTGATTGGTGAATACATCGGGCACCTCCAGCGGGAAACCGGTTTCGTAGGTTGGCTTGCGTATGCCGGCTTTCGCCAGGCCGTTCTGGATCTCGGGCAGGTCCGTGAACAGGCCCCACAGCAGGCCGCTCCGGTAATTCTCAATCATCGCCACGATCGGCCCCTGGTCGATGGCCAGGTGGTCGGAGGCCGTCCAGTTGCGGGTTTTGTTATGAGCGTCTTTCAGTCCATACTCCCCGATCAGCCTGCCGCCGAAACCTTTGTAGAAATTGCGCAGTGCCTGCATGCTGTAATAAGGGGTATAGGGGAACGAGCCGAGCGCGGCCGTCGGGGCCACGGTGCCGTTGTCGTTGGTGGGCGAGTGCGCGGCATACCCGTCCGGGTCGTCGGAGGCGGTGAGGCCCCAAAAGTTTTCGGCGTAGCCATACCCCTGTGGCGCGAACTTGAGGCTGTAGCTTCGGTTCACCATGGTATGGTGCTGGTTCTGTTGCCAGTAGTTCGTATAGGTATCCTGCATCTGGCGCGGGTCCAGGCTCAGGAAGGAATAGTGCGCAAAGAACAGCGGTCCGCCGTAGCTGGGGCCCATTTTCAGGGTATAGCCCGCAAAGTCCTGGGGCTGCCCGAAGCTGGCATTGACCCACGTGTTTTGGTATACCTCCGGGGAGATGGCGTGGGTGGGCGAGGCAAGCGCCAGCACGTAGGCGATCAGGCCCTCGTTCCATCCCCGGATCGGCATGTTCATCTCCCAGGCATGGTTCGGACTCCAATGCCAGTACAGCAGGCCGTTGCCCCGCGAGGCATACCAGTCCCACTCCACGGTTTCCCAGAGCTGCGTGATTTTGGTTCGCAGCGCAGCCTCTTGCCCGGCTCCGTCGAAATAGGCGCGGGCCGTCAGCAGGCCGTTCATCAGGAAGGAAGTCTCGATCAGGTCGCCCCCGTTGTCTTTGGGGCTGAAGGGGATGACTGCGCCAGTGCTGCCGTTCAGCCAGTGCGGCCATACCCCATGGAAGCGGTCGGCAGTTGCCAGGAAATCGGTTAGTTTGGTAAGTCGTTCGGTGGCCTGCGCCCGGGTAATCCAGCCGCGCTGCGCCCCCACGATGATGGCCTGCACGCCAAAGCCTGTGCCCCCGGAGGTCACGAGGTCACCGGAGCCGGTGCGCTCGCGGGCCATGCCGCTGGCAGGGTGGGCATAATCCCAGAAATAGCGAAAAGTTGTTTCCTGTACCTTGTCGAGCAGGGCCCGATCTTCGGTGGTGGTAGGTGTAAGCGGTGTGTCGGGATCGGTGGTCGGGTCTGGTACTGGTGCCTTGTCTGGATCGCCGGAGCAGGACAGCAAAGCGCACATCAGGAGCAGACAATAAAACAAAAGTTGTTTTTGGATCATGCTGAAGAAGATCATTCATTAAAAAAAGGATGGAGCCATACCCCAATATGGCCCCATCCGCACTATACTACCCGATTAATAGCCGGGGTTTTGGGTCAGCGTTCCGCCGCTCAGGTCAATCTGCCGTTGTGGAATGGCGTACAACTCGTTTTTACCGGCGGTGAACTGCTTGCCTGCGGCCTGCAGCACTTCCGCGGCTCTTCCCTGGCGCACCAGGTCATAGAAGCGGTCGCCCTCCAGGGCCAGCTCTACGCGGCGCTCCTGCCAGATGATGTTGCGCAACTCCTGCTGCGTGGCTGTCTCAATCGGGTCGAGCTTGGCACGCACACGCACCATGTTCAAGGAGCTCAGCGCCTCTGAGGTCATACCCAGCTCGTTAGCCGCCTCGGCGTGCATCAGCAACACCTCGGCGTAGCGCAGGATTCGCATGTTTTGGTCCTTCCCGTAGCCGCAGTCGCGGGTTACAAAGCTCGGCACGTAAGCTTTCTGGTTGTAGTACGGGTTCGGGACATCGTCTTTGATCTTGTCGCCTTCCGGTGTGGTTTCACCCCTGAAAAGAATCGTGGCGTCCATACGTACATCCCCTTCTTCGAAGGCGTTCACCAGATTCTCCGAAGGGATGGCAAAGCCCCAGCCAAACTGGCCGCGCACGCCTTGCACCTCCGCCCACTGGATGTTCGATGCGCCGCAGTTGCCGGGCAGCGTCAGGGCCTGCACCTCAAAGATAGACTCGCTGTTGTTCTCCCCCGAAATGCGGAAGATGTCGTTGTAGTTTGGTGTCAGCGAATAGCCCATGCCCATCACTTGGTTGGTCAGGTCCAGCACCTGCTGCCAGTTTTTCTGGTACAGGTTCACTTTGGCAAGCAGGGTAAGTGCCGCGCCTTTGGTGGCACGGCCCACGTTCACGGCATCGTAATTTGCCGGCAGCACAGTTGCTGCCTCCTGCAAATCCTTAATAATCTGCTGGTATACTTCCTCTTTTGGCGCGCGCACCGGGTTGATCTCCTCCGGAGTCTGCGGCACGCGTGTCAACAACGGCACATCGCCAAAGGCACGCACCAGATTAAAGTAATGGTGAGCTCTCAGGAACTTTGCCTCAGCCAGCAAACGCTGTTGCAGCGTCTGGTCCATACTGATGTTCGGGATGTTGTCCAGGGCCTGGTTGGTCAGGTTGATGCCCTGGTACTGCCCCGTCCAGTAGTCGTTCAGGATAAACTGCGTTGGGGTGAAGGTAAAGTTGTCGAAGTCGTTCATGAACGTGGCATCCCCCGGATCACTGCCCTTATCGGCATTATCAGAGGCGATGTTGGTTACGGCCAGGTTGGCAAATGCAGCAAGTTTCCACTCACGCAGGTTACCGTAGATGGCGTTTACCGACTGTAGGGCGTGTTCCTGCGTCACAAAGAAGTCCTCCCCACGGGGTTGCCCTTGCGGGTCAACATCCAGAAAGTCTTCTTTGCAGGAGTAAAGCCCACCCAGAGCCAGCACGCACCCAAGCATGGTAATTTTTCTTTTCGATTTATATAGGATCGTATTCATGGTCTTTCTCTTTCTAGATTAGAAATTCACGTTCACACCAAAGTTATAAGTAGCCGACAGAGGGTACACGTTCAGGTCGATGCCTGCGTTGGTTGGCCCACCGCCCACCTCTGGGGTAAAGCCATTGTAATTGAACCAGGTAACCGGGTTCTGGGCGTTGGCGTAAAAGCGCACGCTCTGCATTTTTAGGCTGCTCACAAATGAGCTAGTCAGGGTATACCCCACCTGGATGTTTCGGATACGGAAGTAGCTTCCGTCTTCTACATACCAGCTGTTGGGGTCCAGGTTTGAGCCAGACAAATTTGCCGATGGGTATGAGTTTGATGTGCCTGCCCCGTTCCAGCGGTTGTCGAAGAACTCTTTGGTGTAGTTTTCGTTGCCGTAACGAACGCCTTTGTTGGCATTATACACATCTACATCCCCTACGCCCTGCAGGTCGAGCAGCAAGTCGAAGTTCTTGTAATTCATGTTCATATTGATGCCGTAGTATACCCCTGGGTTCGGGTTGCCCAGCAATACCCGGTCTTTCGTGTCAATAACACCGTCTTCGTTCACATCGCGATACCGGAAGCTGCCTGGCGTGGCGTTCATCTGGGCCGAGTTGGCTACTTCCTGCTCATTCTGGAAGATGCCCACCACCTCGTAGCCATAGAAAGAGCCGATCGGTTGCCCAACACGCGACACAGTGGTCAGGTAACCACCTACCGGCAACCCGCCAGACAGGAGGTCGGTTCGGCCTGTGGCCAGATTCGTCACTTCATTTTTGTTGAAGGAAACGTTAGCGCTCACACCGTAGCTAATCTCGGTGTTCAGGTCGTCTTTCCAACCAGCCACCAGCTCTAGGCCCGTATTTTTGAAGTCAGCGAAGTTGCCAAGTATAAACTGGCTTGAGGTACCCTGAGAACCCAGGATAGGCGCCTGGAAAATGGCATCTTCCGTTTTCTTCTGATACCAGTCGGCTTCAAGTGTCAGCCTATTGTTCAGGAAAGCGAACTCGGCGCCAAAGTCCAGCTCCTTCACCACTTCCCAAAGCAGATCGTCTGGTACAGCGGCTACGATACTGGCCCCAACATAGGGCATAGGCGGTATACCGAATATTGCCGTGTAGCGTGGGTTATAGTCGGCAACAACGTCAGTGATATTGGAAGGCACCCCTGCATTGCCCAGTTTACCCCAGCTGGCACGCAGCTTCAGGTAGTCAATGGCAGATATGCCTTGCATGAAAGACTCGTCTGAAACGATCCAGCCCAAGCCTATAGAAGGGAAGTTATCCCAGCGGCTGTCTGAAGGGAACTTAGAGGAGCCATCGCGGCGCAGTGTAGCCGTTAAAAGGTAGCGGTCTCTGAAAGAGTAGTTAATTCTACCGAAGTATGAGTTAAGCGTTTCTAAGGAAGCGCGGTTTGTCAGGCTGTAGGTTGTTGGGTCACCTAGTTCCAGGAACAGGGTCGCCTCAGAGTCGAAAGGCACGTCTTTGGCTGATCCGCTAAATGACTCGCTGCGCTTTTCCTGCGCTGAGGTTCCGGCTAACAACGTAAACTGATGATCGCCAATCGTTCTATCATAGGTAAGCGTGTTTTCCCATAACCATAGCGTATTCTTCGAACGTCCTTTGGTCAGAGTGCTTCTATCAGCAAACTGAACAGTTGTAAGCGAATCTTTTGCCTGGTAGTTTCTAAACTCGTTGATGCCATACTCCAGACCAAGGCTGGAGCGGAATTTAAGGCTTTTCAGAAAGTCCACCTCTGCAAAGGCGTTGCTAACAAGGCGCTGACCTCCGGATATCTGGTTGAAGCGGTCCAAGGTGGCGCGTGGGTTTGCAAAATTACCCACACCAATATCAGCAGGGTCTCCATAGTTGCCGTTCGCCTTAAACACCGGCAATATAGGCGGAGCCACAAAGGCCTGGTATAACACGCCACCCGGCACATCCTTCGAGTCGTAATCACTAAAGATGGCGTTGTAGCCTACTTTGATATTGTCGGTCAGGTTCGCATCCGTCTGCAGGCGAGCCGTAATGCGCTCATAGTCATTACCTTTAACGATACCTTCCTCGTTCAAGTAACCGCCGCTAAAGCTGTAAGTGATTTTCTCGGTACCACCCGAAAGGCTTAACTGATGGTTATGAATCGTAGCCGTCTGCAACACCTCATCATACCAGTCGGTAGATGGCTGATTTGTGTTAAACCTGTCTGTGTTCAGTTTCTCGTTCAGCAGCGTGGCATACTGGCTGGCATTAGCCATTTCCAGCTTATTGGTTGCTGATTTAGTTCCTACAAAGCCGTTGTAGTTAATGCGTGGCTTACCAGCCTTACCTCGCTTGGTTGTAACCAAAATCACACCGTTTGCAGCACGCAGACCATAGATAGAAGCACTGGAGGCATCTTTCAACACTTCCATCGACTCAATGTCATTCGGGTTGAGGAATGTCAGGTCATCCACAAAAGTACCGTCTACTACATAGAGTGGCTCCACTGTTCCGAACACAGATCCCGTACCACGGATACGCACGCTTGGTGAAGAACCAGGCTGCCCATTGTTCGTAATCTGCACACCTGCCACTTTACCCTGCAGCGAGCTTACCGGGTTCTGCGAGGATTGCTTGTTCAACTCCTCCCCATCTACAGAAGCAATTGAGCCCGTCACGTCGCGCTTCTCCTGTACACCATACCCTACCACTACCACCTGTGCCAATTGCTCAGAAGAAATAGCGAGTGAGATGTCGAGGTTGGTTTGCCCGTTCACGGGAACTTCCTTGCGCTGGTAGCCAATATAATTCACGACAAGCGTGCCGTTTGCTGGAGCGGTAATTGTAAAATTACCATTTGCGTCGGTTTGTGTTCCGCGGGTGGTTCCCTTCACTGCCACCCCTGCTCCAATAAGAGGCTGGCCACTGTCCGCGTCCGTCAGTCTTCCGCTCACAGAGAGATCCCCCTGTGCATACAGCATTCCGATCGTTAGCAAACACATACAGAACAGTAAAAAATATTTTTTCATACGCCGTTGTTGTTTGATTGGTAGAAAGTTGATTTTAAGCCAAAAGTCTCACTTAATGCCACCCGAACCAAAAAAGCCACCACTACATCGCCACATCAGGGGAGCAAATACTTTAAAGTAGCGTGTGAGCAAGCACTTACACACTGTTTTACAGGGCGTTGGCGGGATATTCTCCTATACGCACACAAACCCGGGGTGGGCAGCACGAAGACAAAAAAAGCCTCTGAGAGGCTTTTGAGGGGTGGCATGAGAGGTAATGATGTGGTGTACGGCCCGTGTTATAGCTCCAGAAAAAACTCCACCAAGTTCTTATCGTGCTCCATGTTAAGCTTTTTGCGCAGCCGGTAGCGCCGCAGCTCCACGCTCCGCACCGTGATATGGAGCAGCGAGGCAATCTCTTTGCTGCTCATGTTCATGCGTAGGTAAGCACTCAATTTCAGGTCATTTGGGGTCAGGTCCGGGTACTCTTCCTTCAGCTTCTTAAAGTAGTTGGCGTGGGCCTCGTCGAAACTGTTCTCAAACAGGTTCCAGTCCTGCTGGTCGCCCATACCCTCTTCAATTATTTTTTGGATTTTCCTAAGCTTGGCCGCAGGCAGCTTTTTGCCGTCGCCGTCCTCCAGTTTGTTCACTTCCACCCGCAGGTTTTGCAGCAGCTCGTTTTTAGACACGATGTTCAGGGCGGTATTGGCCAGCTCGCGGCTCTTGCCCGACAGCTCTGCCTTCAGCTGCTCGTTACGCAGCTTCACGATCTTCTGCTCGTTTAGCAGCGCCTCGCGCTGCAGGTGCTCCTGCTTTTCCTGCTCCAGCCGGTGCTGTATCCGCGCATGGTCGCGCTGCAGTTTCCGGTGGTAAAGCCTGCGGAGGAGCAGGGCCAGCAAAACAGCCAGCACGGCATACCCCAGAAAGGCCCAGGTGGTGGCATACCAGGGCGGAAGGATCGTGAAGGTATACGCCGCATCCTTCGTCAGCTGGTTGTCATTCACGCGGGCGCGCACCCGAAAGGTATACCGGCCGTAGGGCAGGTTGGTAAACTCCTTCTGGTCGGCGCTGCTCCAGGCCGACCACTGCCGGGAGTACCCTTCCAGAAAATACTGAAACTTGACAGTGGCCTGCTGGTAAAGGGGCAGGGCATAGGAAATGCGCAGGTTGTTGTGGGCAAACGGAAGCTCCAGCGCACCGTCAGTGCCGCCCCTGTCGCTGAGGAGCGCACTGCCCTCGGTGGCGTGCTCCACCCTCCTGATCAGGACGGGCGGCAGGGCAAACGGCTGTGGCCTGGTGCCGGAACTGTATACCACGAAACCGTCGTCTATGCTGATGAGGTAGTCGGAGGCGCGTATCTGGCTGATGTTCTCATACTTCTGCACCATGCGGTTGTCCAGGATGCTGAACTGGTTGGTGTTGAGGGTAAGCGTGCCGTCGCTGCCGAAGCCCACCAGCGCGACCTTGCCGTGGTTGATGAACCAGTACGTCGAGTCGTTGGCTTTGATGACGCGGTTGGAAGTGGCGAAGCTGCCGAGCTTCCGGTTCAGCTCCTGGTATGGCTCAAACTTGCTGCCGACCTCATCAAACACATAAAAGCCATCATCCGACGAAAAAAGGATGCGGTTGAAGAGCCTGGAGATGTTGATCCTGTAATCGCTGGGCAGGCCCTGCGCCTCGTTAAAGCTGCTGCTCTCCTTCACCTTCCACAGCTCTTTACCCAGCGTTAGCCGGAACAGCCCTTTGTAGGCATGGCTCACCCAGATGTGCCCGCTGTTGTCCTGCTCCACATACCGCGAGGGCGCGCCAAAGCCCTCTATCTGGCGCCACAGCGCCCAATTCCCCTGTTCATCCTTGCGGAACAGCGCCAGCCCGTTGTAGGTGCCCTGCAACAGGTAGTCGGGGTTTGCCTGCAGCCGTTGCAGCACCCAGCCGCCTTTGATGTTCGCTATTTTCACCAGCTGGTCGCCCTCCACCCGAAACGTGCCGTCGTTGTGGCCGCACAGCAGCTCGCCGTCCTGCACCGACAGATCCCATACCTGCCCCTGCGAACCGGGGATCATCTTAAAGTCGAGGTTCTGGAAAAGGGCTGCACTGTTATTGCCCGCCCATTCGCTGTAAAAAAGGCCCTGATTCGTGCCCAGGTATATTTTCCCCCGGAAGATCGTGCTGGCGTATACCGTCCCGAACTTGCCGGTTTTATCGAAGTAGAAGTAGAGTGGCGAGTTCACGTCGATGTGGTCGATGCCATTGTCGAGCCCCAGCCACAGGTTGTCGCTGGCATCCGCGAACATGCTCAGCACCGTGTTGTTCTGCAGCCCGCTGTTCTTGTTTATCTGCTGCACCAGGTTGCCGGCGGTATCTACCATCACAACGCCCTTCAGGATGGTGCCGAAGGCAAAAACATCGTGCGGCAGCCGTACGCCATTGTTCAGTTGGTTTTCGATCAGGAGCTGATTCACCTGGTTCTCCCAGGGCTTCAGCGTGTTGCCGTCGTATATAAAAAGGCCGTTCCGGTTGGTGCCCACCAGAAACTGCCCCTTCCGGTATGGAAGCACCGACAGAATTCCGGCGGTGCCAGGCACCCCGGCAGGAACAAGTTGAACCAGCTCCTTGCCCTTCAGCTCATAAAACCCCTCCCCGATCACCTCCACAAAAAATCGGTCTGCGGCTTTGAGCAGGAACAGGTAGGGCCGCGTTGCCTTCACTACGTCTATCTTGCCGTCCTCATATATATAAATGCTGCCAAACGACTGGAAGAGCACCCGGCTGCCGTCGGTATAGATTTTCCATATCTCATCGGCCAGCGCCTGTTTGCCCGGAATCAGGCCCGTTAGGGAGGTATAGGTGAAGCGGCCCTCCTGGCTGTAGCTCCAGTAGCCCATCTCGCCGTAGGCTCCGGTATAGATACGCCCTTTGTTATCGGAGGCCACCGCCCGGACAATCTGGTTGTTGGGCAAGGGGTATAGCTGCCAGTGGTTTCCGTCGTAGGCCAGTAGCCCGTTGGCGTTGGCATAGTATACCACTCCGTCGGGGCCCTGCGCGATACCCCAGTTCTGGTTGCCCGCCTGGTACGCCAATTTTGTGAAGTTCTGGACATAGGGGAACCCGGCATCCGGCGCGGCGTCTGCTTGGGAAGGCAAAAAACAGAGGATCGCCTGCAACAGCAGCAAAAATACCGCCCTGAAGCCCGCTTTATGTGAGAGTGCTGCACCCATCATCCTTAAATATCCGGTTTTGGTCATTCGCTCCCCTGCCCCACCATAGGGCGGCACCGGGCAAAGGCGAATCTGACAGTGCTGTATCATACATGATGCTGCATGCCTGCGTATTTGGCCTGCTTTGCTCAGACAAATGTACAAGGATAACTCCTATCAGACAACCCCGCGCAACTGAACCCGTGGCCTGCTGGGGCTGGCTTGTGGCTGTGCAATCGTTTCAGGCAACTGCGGCCGGGTTTAGCCGTTAGCAGATGGAAAGCGAAAACACCTCCGGCCACTGCACGCGCACCTGGCCGGGCACACAGGAGAAAGCACATGAAACAAACACGATGAAAAACAAAAGGTTACAGGGAAAAGTAGCGGTGGTTACCGGGTCGAGCGCCGGTATAGGCCAGGCCATCGCGCTGGCCATGGGCCAGGAAGGCGCAAGTGTCGTGATTAACTACCACGCGAATGAGGCACCGGCACAGGAGCTGAAAGCCCGGCTGGAGGAGGGAGGCGGCAAGGCGGTGGTGGTACAGGCCGACACGGGCAACCCGGCAGACGTGGAGCGGCTTTTCAGGGCCGCCACAGACGCATTTGGCACCGTGGACATTCTGGTGAGCAACGCAGGCATACAGCGGGACGCCGCTGTGCTGGACATGACCCTGGAAGAATGGCAACAGGTGATCGACACCAACCTGACCGGCTACTTTTTGTGTGCCCAGGCAGCGGCCCGCGAGTTTACGAAGCGCAAGGTTGACCCGGAAGCAAGAACGGCGGCCGGGCATATCCTCTTCATCAGCTCCGTGCACGATATCATCCCGTGGGCAGGCCATGTGAACTATGCCACAGCCAAGGGCGGGGTACAGATGCTGATGAAGACGCTGGCCCAGGAGCTCGCCCCCAACAAGATCCGGGTAAACAGCATTGCCCCCGGCGCCATCAAAACCGGGATCAACCAGGAGGTATGGGAAACCAGAGAAGGCAGCGCGGGCATGCTCTCGCTCATCCCCTATGGCCGCATCGGGGAGCCGGAGGACGTCGCTAAAGTGGCCGTGTGGCTGGCAACCGACGAGGCAGACTACATCACCGGCACCACCCTGTACGTGGACGGCGGCATGACGCTCTACCCCGGCTTCAGCGACAAAGGCTGTTGCGGCAACGGGTATAAAAGGCAGGCATACCGGCAACTTCTTTACCGGTATGCCTGTTATCAGACTGGCCCCCTGGGCCGTTTCCAGAATTCTGTAAATAATTTTGCTAATTTTGTAAGGCCGCTTGCTGCAGAGCTTATACCTTTGTAGTATCAAAAATTAACATGAAGCTATACCGCCAAATCATACTCCTCACGCTTGCGCTGCTGGTGCTCGTCTCCTCGACGGGTATGGCGGTGGGTGTGCACCTGTGTGGCGGTGAGTTGCGTGACGTGACCCTGTTTGGCGCCTCCTCCGACTGCCCGATGCGGCAAGTGCTTCAGGAGCCACAGCCCCCGTGCCATACCCCAAAGCAAGCCAAACCTGACAATGACGGCTGCTGCCAGGACCACAAAACAGTGGCCGAACGCCATGATTCCGCTACAGACACCCAGTCGTCCATTGACCTGCACAAGCTGCAGCACATCAAGCTGCTGGCTATCGTAAAAGCGGTCGTGCTGCAGTTTTACGCGTCCGAGTCCACACTTGCCCCGAGGTATACCGCTTACACGTCACCTCCTTTTGCCCGCGACATTCCGTTGCTGGTGCAGTCTTTCCTCCTATAACCATACAGACCGGAGTGCCTCCCGGGCATGCTGACCACCCGTGGCCTTTTTGGTCCACACGCTAACGCATTCCCCGGCCATACCCCTGTTTCAGGCACTCCCCGACAGCTGTCATGCAGCTGCTTGTTTCTGTTCTGTATTGGTTTAAAACATCTTTCTCCATGATTGAGAAGTTCATTTCCTTTTCGCTGCGCAACCGCGTGCTCGTGCTGCTCGTCTCGGCCATACTCTTTGGCTGGGGACTTTATTCTGTGCAAGCCAACAAGGTAGACGCCATACCGGATCTGTCTGAGAACCAGGTTATCGTTTTCACCGAGTGGATGGGCCGCAGCCCCCAGATCATCGAAGACCAGGTTACCTACCCGCTGGTCACTAACCTCCAGGGCCTGCCCGAGGTGAAGTATGTGCGCGGCAGCTCCATGTTCGGCATGAGCTTTATCTATATCATTTTCGATGAGGACACTGACGTGTACTGGGCCCGCTCGCGGGTGCTGGAGCGGCTGAGCACGGTTGGCAACATGCTGCCTGAGGGCGTTACTCCAACCCTGGGGCCTGACGGCACCGGCGTCGGGCACGTGCTGTGGTATACCCTGGATGCCCCCGGCATGGACCTTGGCGAGCAGCGCGCCGTGCAGGACTGGTATGTGAAGTTTGCCTTGCAGAACGTGAGTGGCGTGAGCGAGGTGGCCTCCTTCGGCGGTTTCCAGAAGCAGTACCAGGTTACCGTGGACCCCAACAAGCTCACTTACTACAACATCACGGTGCCCCAGGTGATTCAGGCCGTGCGCGCCAACAACAACGAGGCGGGCGGGCGCAAGTTTGAGCGATCCGACATCGGCTACATCATCAAAACCACCGGCTACCTGAAGTCGGCGGGGGAGATCGAGAACATCGCCATCACCACCAACAACACCATACCCGTGCGCGTGCAGGACGTGGCCACCGTGCAGATGACGGGCGAGAGCCGCCTTGGCATCTTCGACCTGAACGGCGAGGGCGAGGCCGTGGGGGGCATTGTGGTGATGCGCTACGGCGAGAACGCCGCCGAGGTGATTGACAATGTGAAGGCCAAGATGGCCGAGATTTCCAAGGGCTTGCCCGAGGGGGTAAAGTTCAACATCGTGTATGACCGCAGCGGCCTGATCAACGAAAGCGTGAGCTCCGTGAGAACCACCCTCATCGAGGAGATGATCGTGGCTTCTGTCGTGGTGTTCCTCTTTCTCTTCCACTGGCGCAGCGCCCTGGTCATTATCATTCAGCTGCCGCTCTCCGTGGCCATCGGCTTTATCCTGCTCAACGCCTTCGATATTTCCTCCAACATCATGTCCCTGACGGGTATCGCCCTGTCTGTGGGTGTGATCGTGGACGACGCCATCGTGATGGTAGAAAACTCCTACCGGCACCTGGCAGAAGCAGCAAAGAGCAAAAAGTGGATGGAGGAGGAATAGGAGAAATTTTGAATGAGTGTTTGAGTGAATGTGTGAATCTTAAATGGATTAGCCATGAGTGATTTAAATAAAACCCCTAAGGAAGAGTTTGTTGAACTATTCCGCCAGCGCACCAAAAAACTTGCGCTCGATGTCATTCGCTTTAGCCAAGGTTTACCCAAATCAGAGGAAGCAAACATCATGAAAAGGCAGTTATTGCGCTCAGCCACATCAGTAGGAGCAAATTATAGAGCTGCTTGCCGCGCAAGGTCAGCAGCAGAATTTTATTCAAAAGTGAGCATCGTGATTGAAGAGGCGGATGAGACAATTTTCTGGCTTGAGCTACTTGAGGAATCTGGCATCACCAGCAAATTGACGACAACACCACTGGTAAAAGAAACGACTGAGATTTTATCTGTTTTGGCAAAGGCCAGAAAAAATACTACCAGATAAAATTCACTCATTCACTCACCCGCTCATTCAAAACTAATATATGAAACTAGATAAAGAAACCAGACTCCGCATCATCGAGAAAGCCTCCAAGCAGGTTGGCCCTAGCGTGTTCTGGAGCACAATCATCGTGATCACCTCCTTCCTGCCGGTGTTTCTGCTGACAGGCCAGGAAGGCAAACTGTTCAGCCCGCTGGCCTGGACAAAGACCTTTATCCTACTGGTGGATGCGGTGGTGGCGATCACCCTCACGCCGGTGCTCATCTCCTTCTTCCTGAAGGGAAAGTTCCGGGACGATAACGCCAACCCGATCAACCGGGGGCTGGAGCGGGTGTATGGCCCGCTGCTGAAATGGTGCCTGAACTGGCGCAAAACCACCATCGGCCTGAACGTGCTCGCCCTGCTGGTGGCCATACCCATGCTGCTCAGCCTGGGCACCGAGTTTATGCCGCCACTCAACGAGGGTTCCATCCTGTTCATGCCGGTTACGCTGCCCGACGTGTCGAATGCCGAGGCCAAGCGCATCCTGCAGGTGCAGGACAAGATCATCAAGTCGGTGCCCGAGGTGAAGAGTGTGCTGGGCAAGGCCGGGCGCGCCAGCACCGCCACCGACAACTCCCCGATCAGCATGATCGAGACCATCATCATGCTCAAGCCGCGGGAAGAGTGGCGCGAGGGAATCACGAAAAAGGACATCATCCGGGAGCTGGACGAGAAGCTGCAGATCCCCGGTGTGGTCAACGGCTGGACGCAGCCCATCATCAACCGCATCAACATGCTGGCCACCGGTATCCGCACCGATGTGGGCGTGAAGGTATATGGCCAGGACCTCGACTCGGTATACGCCGTGTCAGAGCGGGTAAAATCGGCCCTCGAGGCCGTGCCCGGCGTGAAGGACCTGTACGTGGACCCCATTACGGGGGGCAAGTACATGGAGATCGACATCGACCGCAACGCCCTGGGCCGCTATGGCCTGACGATAGACGCCGTGAACATGACGGTGGAGTCGGCGCTGGGCGGGGCAACGATCGGCAACACCATTGAGGGGCGCGAGCGCTTCGCCATTAACGTGCGGCTGGCGCAGGAGTACCGCAACAGCCTGGAGCGCATTCAGCGCATCCCGCTCGAAACCTCCTCCGGCACCATACCCCTCTCGTCTGTGGCTGACATCCGCTTCACCAACGGTCCGCCGATGATCAACTCTGAGAATGCGCAGCTGCGCGGGGCAGTGCTCTTCAACGTGCGCGACCGCGACCTGGGCAGCACGGTGAAAGAGGCGATGGAGAAGATAAACGCCGAGGGCAAGATCATGCCGGAGGGCTACTACCTGGAGTGGAGCGGGCAGTGGGAAAACCAGGTGCGCGCCAACCAGACGCTACAGCTCATCATCCCGCTGGTGCTGGTGATCATCTTCCTGATTCTCTACTTCTCATTCAAGTCCATGAAGGAGGCCCTGCTCAACCTGATCACCATCCCGTTTGCGCTGGTGGGCGGCGTATTTATCGTGTATTTCTATGGCGTCAACCTGTCGGTGGCGGTGGCGGTGGGCTTCATCGCCCTCTTCGGACTGGCCATTGAGACGGCCATGGTGATGGTGGTCTACCTCAACGAGGCCATGAAGGACCTGGCCGACGCAAAGGGAAACTCGTCCGAGACCATCACAAAGCAGGATGTGTCCGATTATGTTTTCATGGGGGCTGCCAAGCGCCTGCGCCCGAAAATCATGACCGTGTCGGTGGCCCTGTTCGGCCTGATCCCGGTACTGTGGGCCACCGGCGTGGGCAGCGACGTGATGCTGCCGATCGTGCTGCCGATGATCGGCGGCGTGTTCACCTCCTCGATCCACATCCTGCTGGTAACCCCGGTGGTGTTTGAGATGACGAAACAGTATGAATTGAAGAAACACGGTAAACTAGAGATCTACGATGTCAAGCACTAAGCTATATACCTTGAAAACCACTGCGCTCAAGACGCTGCTCCGGAAGTGGGTAGGCGGATGTTTCGCCGCTGCTGTGGCTGCGCTACTCATGCTGTCGGTTAGCGCCCCTGCCCTGGCCCAGCAGCCCGTGCCCCTGGACAGCGTGCTCAGCGCCATCCGCAGCAACAACCCCATGCTGCAGCAGTACGACCTGCGGGCCAAGGCACAGGATGCCTATGCCGAGGGGGCAACGAGCTGGATGGCCCCCATGGTGGGCGGAGGCGTGTTTATGCTGCCCTATCCGGGCCAGAACGTGGAGAGCGACGAGCGTGAAGGCTCTTTCATGATCTCGGCGGAGCAGGCCATACCCAACCCGGCCAAGCAGCGGGCCAAGCAGGCCGTTTTCGACTCGCGGGCAGCCATTGAGCTTGCCAAGGCGGAAGTGACCTACAACGAGCTCCGCAGCCAGGCCAAGGCCGCTTACTACAGCTGGGCCGTGCTGGAAAAGAAACTGGATGTGCTGCAGGATAACGCCGACCTGATGGCGTATATGCTGAAACTGGCGCGCATCCGCTACCCCTACAGTCAGGGGAGCCTGGGCAGCGTCTACAAGGCGGAGGGGCGCCTGCACGAGGTGGAGAACATGCAGCTGATGACCCGCAATGAGATTGCCCAGCAGCGTGTGCAGCTCAACACCCTCATGAACCTGCCCAAAGAGCAGCAGTTTCAGATCGACTCCCTGGGCAGCATCCCCGACGCGGTGCCACTTGCGGCCGACACGGTATACCTGAACAACACCCGCAGCGACCTCCGCCAGCTCGACCGCACCGTTGAGAGCATGCGCCTGGGCGTGGAGCAGGAAAGGCTGGAGCGCAAGCCGGATTTTAAAGTGCGCTTCGACCACATGACGCCCCGCAACAGCATGATGCCGAACCAGTTCACGGCCATGGGTATGATTTCCATCCCGATTGCGCCATGGTCGAGCAAAATGTACAAAGCCAATACCAAAGCCATGGGCCTGGAGATTGACGCCATGCTGCGGGAGCGCGAGAACATCCTCAACGAGGCCCAGGGGATGGTGCGCAACATGGCCCTGGAGCTGAACGCCAAGCGGGAACAGACAGAGAACTACCGCACCAAGATCATCCCGGCCCTGACAAAGAACTACGACGTGACCATGCTCTCTTACGAGGAGAACAACGCCCAGCTGCCCGAGGTGATCGATGCCTGGGAAGCCCTGAACATGGCCCAGATGGAGTACCTCAACAACCTGCAGGCCCTCTACCTGCTGACCGTGAACTATGAGCGGGAGCTTGAAAAGTAAGTTTTGGATACCTGAATAACTGAATTTTGAATTGGGGAGGTATTCATTCAGAATTCAATCATTCAAAATTAAACACATATGAAACGATACCTGAGCATACTCTTATTATTGCTGTTCGTGGTCTTCAGCGCCTGTTCTGAGCAGGAGCACGAACACGCCGAAGGCACTACTTATACCTGCCCGATGCACCCCCAGGTGGTACAGAATGAGCCGGGTACCTGCCCTATCTGCGGCATGGACCTGGTGCCTCAGAATGCCGCCGGCGCAGACGTGGAGCTGACCGGCGACCTGACGTACCTGCTGCAGCCCACTAATGAGGCGATCCTGTCGTCGGTGACGACCGTGAAGCCCGCGCAGAAAACGGTGCAAGCCTCCGTGGAGTTGGAAGGCATCGTGACCTACGACGAGCGCCGGGTGTATACCATACCGGCACAGGTGGGTGGCCGCATCGAGAAACTGCTGGTGCAGTATAACTTCCAGCCGGTGCACAAGGGGCAGAAGCTGATGGAGCTATACAGCCCGGACCTGGTCACTGCCCAGAAGGAACTGCTCTACCTGGTCCGGTCGGCCCCGGAAGACAAGGCCATGCAGGCGGCGGCCAGACAACGGCTCCTGCTGCTTGGCGCCACCGACGCACAGGTAAACCGGCTGCTGCGCACCGGGGAGGCCAGCTATGCCTTCGCGATCTATAGCCCCTACGACGGGTATGTAGTGAACCTGAACACGTCGGCCCCAGCGGCCACCCCGGGCCAGGCAAGTGCAGCGCCAGCGGCAGGTGGTATGGGTGGGGGTATGGGCGGCAGCGCCCCCACTCCCGCAGGCAGTACTGCACCCGGCGGACAGGCGACGCCCTTGCGGGAGGGTATGTATGTGAGCACAGGCCAGCCCCTGTTCAGCGTCGTGAACACTTCCACGCTTTGGGCGGAGTTCAATGTCCCGGCCGGAGAGGTGAGCGCGCTGGCCAAGGGCGCGCCGCTCCAGATCACGTTTCCGCAACTGCCGGGCGAGCGGCTGGAGGCCAAAGTAGACTTTCTGCAGCCGTTTTATGAGGCTGGCGAGAATTTTGCGAAAATACGCGCATACCTGCCCGGCTCCCAGAATCTGGCCCGTGTGGGCACGCTGGTGACGGCTACGGCCTCCTACCCTACGGCCCCTGGTATATGGGTGCCGCGCACGGCGGTGCTGGACCTGGGCACGCAGACAGTTGCGTTTATCCCCTCGAAGGGCATTTTCAAGCCTGTGCCCATTACCCTGGGTGCCGTGGCAGGCGATGAGGTGCAGGTGCTGGATGGCCTGAAACCCACCGACACCATCGCCGCCAACGCCCAGTTCCTGGTCGACAGCGAGAGCTTTGTGAAAGTAAATGTTGAATAAGGGACTCCTGCACGATGGAATGTAAACCAGCAAGCCCATCCCGATTCAATCATTCAGGTAGTCAGAAGTAAAAAGTAGAAAGACATGAAACGATACCGAAATATAGTGCTGCTCGTGTTGGCCCTGGCCACCGTTGCCTGCCAGAGTGAGCTGAGCCATGAGCACGACGATGCCCTTGCCGATGGCACCACCTATACCTGCCCGATGCACCCGCAGGTGGTGCAACAGGAGCCGGGCACCTGCCCCGTGTGCCACATGGACCTGGTGCCTGTTTCGCAGAGCGGCAAAGACAGCGGCGAGCTAATGCTGAGCGAAAACCAGATGCTGCTGGGCAATATCAAGACCTCCAAAGTGCAGTCCGGGGAACTCGCCAGCAACGCCATCCTGACCGGAAAGCTGGTGCTGGACGAGACACAGACTGATGTGATCAGCAGCCGGGCGGCGGGCCGTGTGGAGCGCCTCTTCCAAAAGGAAACAGGGCAGCAGGTCCGGAAAGGGCAGCCCCTGTATGAGCTGTATTCCGAAGAGCTGCTGACGCTGCAGCGGGAGTACCTGCTGGCCCTGAAGCAGCAGCAGGAACTGGGTACCCAAAACCCGCGGTTCGCCTCCTTCCTAAAGGCCGCCAAAAGCAAGCTCCTGCTCTACGGGCTCACCGAGGGGCAAATCAGAACTCTGGGGAAAACGGAGCAACTATCTCCCCGCATTACCTTTGTAGCCCCTGCCGCTGGGGTAATTACCGAGATTGCCGCCGCCGAGGGCCAGTACGTGGCCGAAGGGGCCGTGCTATACCGCCTGGGCAATTTAGGCAGCATTTGGGTGGAGGCAGAGCTATACCCGCAGGAAGTGGCGGCTGTGCAGGCCGGCGACAATGTGCAGGTGGCTGTGCAGGGATTCAGCAAATCGGTGCCAGCCAAGGTTACCTTCATCAGCCCGGAGTTGCGACAAGGCAGCCAGGTAACGGTGTTACGCGCCGAGCTGCCAAATAAAGACGCGCAGTACCTGCCTGGCATGCAGGCAAACGTGGTGCTTCCGGGCAAAAACGGGGCGGCACTGCTCGTGCCCACCGATGCCGTGATCCGCGACGGGCAAGGCAGCCATGTATGGGTAAAGACCGGCAGCAACACCTTTCAGGCCCGCATGGTTACGCTGGGAGAAGCCAGCGCCGACAACGCCTCGATTCTGAGCGGCGTGAAAGAGAATGACCAGGTGGTGACATCCGGGGCATACCTGCTGTATAGCGAGTTTGTGCTCAAGAAAGGCGCAAACCCCATGGCCGGGCACAATCACTAACACTGAATGGCTGCATTAAGGAGGAGCGCATTATAACTCTCTCCTGCAGGCAGCCAGTATACCAAAGCAGAATTCAACAACCAATTATTCAATAACTCAAAATTCTAATCATGAAAAAGACGTTTTTAGCAGCAGCGTTCGTCGCTGCATTCACCTTCTCGGCATGTTCAGAAAACAAGACCGCTGACACTGAAGCCACCGCCGAAAACAGCGCGGCAGCACAGGAAGAAATGGCTACCCCTGCTACCGTTGTGGTAGAAACACCGGATTATACCACCGTAGCCGAGCCCGTGCAGACGCAGATCAAGCAGTTGGTAGACGAGTACCTGAACCTGAAAGAGGCCCTGGTAAGCGCCGACGCCGAAGCAGCCAAAAAAGCAGCCAACAGCGTGCTGACACTTGCCAACGCGATGCCAGTGGCTACCCTGACAGGCGATGAGAAGGCCTACGCAGAGGAAAAGACAGCTCAGGTAAAGGAAAGCGCCTCCGCTATTGCCAATGCCTCGGATATTGACGCGCAGCGCGCCAGCCTGGACAAGTTGTCTGAGTCGGTGTTCTCGATGGCAAAGGCGTTTGGTGCCACAAACCAGGAGCTTTACTACCAGCACTGCCCCATGGCCAACAACAACGAGGGCGCTTACTGGATCAGCACAACCCAGGAAATCCGCAACCCATACTTCGGCGACAAGATGCTGAAGTGCGGCAGTACCCAAGAGACGTACAAGAACTAGTAAACCTTTTTTATTTGGGAAGGCAGAGTGGCGCAGGCTGCTCTGCCTTTTTATTTCAGGTATTATACCCTTATCAAATAGATTCTGCGCATGTATAAGTGTTTGTGCAGAATAACCTACCTCTCCCCCTCCCAAGAGGTAGGGCCGTTAAGTTCTAAGAATTTGCACCATGTCTTCACGTAAAGATTTAATATAGCAGAAAAACGATTCTCCCCTTGAGGGGAGTTAGAGGGGTGTTTGCTCTTTGCGGAAGGTTATTTTCGCTGGCTTTACACCCCTGCGGTCCCCTCAAGGGGACAATTTTCGTTAGAACTTAACGACCCTACCCTCCCAAGAGGGCCCCTACCCCCACGAGGGGAATTGCTCTAATGAAAGGCAACGCTGTATGCGCTTATCAATTGATATTGGTATAAGATCAAGGCCGGATCATCGCACAGCACAGCACTCCAACAGCACTCTATCAGCGGTGCACTGCGCAGCGCTGGAGCATTGCGCCATTCTAAAGGAGAACACCCTAAAAATCCAATCGTTGAAAAGGAGTGATGTTG
The DNA here is from genome assembly GCF_022601975.1 of Pontibacter sp. E15-1. GTDB lineage: Bacteria > Bacteroidota > Bacteroidia > Cytophagales > Hymenobacteraceae > Pontibacter. The sequence goes on along the minus strand of NZ_JAKVIR010000028.1, from coordinate 19,587 downwards.
ATAACACAGAGGCTCGGGGCACAGCGCTTTTTGCGTGTCAGGGGGAACTATTAAATTGCACTTTACAATCCTTTACAAAAGTCGATTCTTAACCCCAAAAGGCAAGGTAGCTTCAAAAATTGCACTGATAAAAAAAATTGGCAACATCCTGTTAATGTGTATATTTGCTCGCACAGAGTGCCCCCCAATTTATTTTATCAGCCTATGAAACAACGTATACTCCTACTGGTGCTGGCTTTGCCGTTCCTGTTCTTTTCCTGTGATTACAGCCCTTCTGGAGAGCACTACGAGGAGATCAACCCGAAGCCGGCGGTGCTTGCAGATTTAACCCTCCACCCGGATAAGGACACGCTCTATGTCCGCGGTCTGATCCTGTTTGACTTTTCGATTTCGCTGCCTGGCCGAGCCCTGCGAATGTACCAGTTGAAGCTAGATGGCACGCTGCTCACTGAAGGCTACAAAGACGCTGATACACACGCTTTTATTTCTGGTAACTACGGCAACGGTTTCCATACCCTTCAACTTTCGGCGCAGGGTAACTCGGGCACAGGCAGCCTGGCCGATAAGGTTGGCGCGGAGGTGCTAGAGGTATACCGTACCTGGACCATATACATCGAAAACGGCCCTCCTGCGGCGGTAGCCATCACAAAGGTTGAACCCGAGAACGGAACACTCCGCCTTGAGTGGCAACAGAGCAGCTGGCGGACATTTGCCAAGTATGAACTCTACCGTATAAGATTAGGAGGCCCCTTGGAGTTGATGGCCTCCATCTCAGACGTGAAGCAGACCTCCTGGCGTGACACCACGTATATTGGCGGCCTTGTCAGTTATTGGATTACCGTGTCCGAGTTGCAGGACAGTTACGACAAATATACTACAGGGCCTACTTACACGTATCATTACCCGCTCCCCACAATCGTACAGCAAAGCTACGATGCCGCACATCGGCTTACAGTGGCTTTCACCACGACGCCTTTCTACAAAAACTTCGAAAGCTACGCCCTTACTTCCCCGCAGGGGTTAAGCTATCTCTCTGAAGTTCAAACAGACACGGTCGTAACCTTTGAGGACCCTGGTTTCGGTACTGATTTCGCCTTTCGGCTGGTTGCTTATCCCAAAAAAGTCAATAAAGAGTATTACTATAATACGCATTCCACCTACAACAAGGTAGCTGGGTATGGAACTGCCTGGGGGCCTCAACCGCTGGCCAGCCTTTGGGTAAACACGCAGGAAAACCTGTTCTATACGGGTAAGGATAATTGGCTGGAAGTGACAGACGCCTCTACGCTCCAAGTCAAACACAAGCGCAGGACTTCATTCCATACACCCGAATTCCCTCATTTAACAGTCTCCGCCAACGGCCAGCATGTGTATGCCATAGAAAATGATACAGTGTATAAACTCGACCCGCGCACACTTGAATCAATTGCGATCTACCGTATACAAGCACTGTTGAGTGCCGATGGCTTTTATGGTAACATCAGCTTAGAAGGCTGCAGCAACACGAACAGACTGGTGATAGGCGCCAAAACCTCTTCGTACAGGGACTCTATATATGTGGTGGATATGCACCAGAAAAAATTGCTTAAGCAGCAGCATTCAGCCGCGTATCCAAGGGAAACCACTATAAGTCCGGACGGCAAAGCCCTGCGCATATACGATGCCTACTTAGTGGAGCAGGGCAATGGCAACTGGCAAAAGCAGGCAATTGGCGACACCGAAACTACTTTAAGACTGATTTTCCATCCAGATAAGCCTTGGTACGGGATTCAAACCGATACGAGGCTGGAGTTTTACGCGATACACAGTGGAGCATTACAAACGGCAATCGCTACTGAAGTGAAACTCAATCGCTTCAGCATAGACGCTGCCTCCGGTTTCCTCTACGGAACAGCCGAAAACACCCTTTACGTTTACAACCTCGAGACAGGCAGGCTTGTGCGAAAACAAAAGCTGGCACAAAACGGGATTGACATATTCCTTTTTAAAGACAAGATTTTCTCCTCCGACCGGTACATCCCCCTCTAAGCCATGCAAAAGCTGAATTTATATCTGTTTGTGCTCCTGTTGCCGCTTGTGTTCGATGCTGCCGCTCAGTCGGGCGTATACCTGGAGCTTAGGGCGGGTGCGGGCACCTTTGGCATGAAGTCGATGAAGGAACTGCAGCAACAGGCGGTCCATACATCTGGAATTGATGCCAAAACCACCGATACCTTCGGGCCATACGTGCAGTTTGGTGCAAACGTGCTGAAAGACCTGAATGAAAATACGCGTGCAGGCATTTTCGTGGAGCATGGCTCAACGGGTGGCCGCGTGAGTTACCGGGATTACTCCGGCGAGATCCTGATCGATGACCTGATGAGTTACAACGCGGTGGGTGGCATGCTCTACTCACATTATGCCATTCGAGAGAGCAAGCTTCATTTTTTCAGTGGTATGGAGTTGAACGCCTTTTTCAGCAAGTTGGTGCATAAAGAGTATTGGCGCATTTATACTGAATCCGCTGAAAGTGAGGACACTTTCAAAGCCATCGGTGTAGGCATTAAGCCTTTCGTGGGGCTGCAGTACCCAGTGGTTCATCTGCCGCTGCGTCTTAGTGTAGGGTATATGGCCAGCGCAAGCGCCCCCTTCCATGAGCCCGGCAAGCCGAAAAATAAATTGACCCGCAACGCCGACGGTAAATCCCTGGAGCCAGGCTGGAGTGGTTTAAGGTTGAATCTATCAGTGGCATTTCCGCTATTTGGCAAGGACGGAAAGCATTCCGGTGTAAAGTAGCTGGTACATAGCCTTATACCCAATCATTTGTGCCGTATATTTAATTTTATGATTTCATAACCAAATTGCCCCCAGGAAGTGATATTTGTAGCGGAAAATGAGGTGTACAAGCTATACCTGCGTTAGTGCTTCTCCAGTTTAGATTCCAAAACTAAGAGTAACTTCTATACCCTTTGAAAGGCAATAAAATCGTTTTGACGATTGAGGGTATAAAAGGGGCTAAGGAAGTATAAAAAACTATACTTGAGAAATTTGTTAACTTCAGGTGTAAAAATCTCTCTTTATGCCTTCAATCTCCCTCAACTGGATTCTTCTACTCCCTTTTCTGGCCGGTATGGCGGTTACCACGCAGACGGCTATTAACGGGCAACTGCGCACGGCGGTACATAGCCCGCTGCTAACGGCTTTTATCTCTTTCAGCATTGGCACGCTCGTGTTGGGCACGCTTGTGCTCCTGACCCGGCAGGAAATACCCACCCTGAAGCAGTTCTCCGAGATAGAGGTATACAAACTGTCGGGGGGCTTGCTGGGCGCATTTTTTATCACCGTCGTGATTCTGTCGGTGCAGCGGCTGAGTGTAGCCAACATCTTCTCGCTGGTGGTGGCTGGCCAGTTTATCCTAGCGCTCATTTACGACCACTTCGGGTTGCTGGGCGTACGCCAAAGCCCCATCACGCTGACACGGCTGGCCGGGGTGGCAAGCCTGATCCTGGGAGCCTACCTGATCAACAGAAAGTAAGCTACAAATGGTTGTGCCGGTGATAAGCCTTGGTATGGTTTGGGCGCACCAGCAGCCACACGAATAAACCAAGCGGCCAGGCCAGAAATGCCACCACAATGGCCACCAGCCATCCCGGCCTGTTTCGCTGCTCCGCGTCTTTGTAGGACCACACGATGCTCCATACATACACAATCAGGATCAACAGGCCCAGCAGCATGCCGATAATCCCCATACCTAAAAAAAAGTCTCCCATTGGTTCCACCGTTTTATGGTTGTTCGTTCAACACAAATCCTTCCTCTATTTCCAACGAACACTTTCCCAATGAGTTAAGCATAAAAATACATTTATTCAACATTTTGCTAGACAATTCAGCCACGAACTGTGAAATCAGTTGGCTGAGGCACCGTTCTGGGCCTGCATCATGTCCAGAACCAGCCCCGACCAGGTAAAGCTGTGCGCGCCCAGGCCCTCGCCGGTAAACGGATTGTAGTACTCCCGGAAACCGCTTTTGGCAATCAATTCCTTCACGCTGCGCAGCAGTTCCGCTGCCTCTTGGGTATACCCTTTGTCTAGCAGGAAGCGGTGCATAAACCAGTTGAACATGACCCAGGTGGGCCCCCGCCAGATGTATACTGACTCGCCCGGGTCGAAGGCGGGCTCATGCACCGACAGCGAGGGCACTGGGTATGGCACACGGAAACCGTCTTTGTGAAAAAGGTGCCGCTCCAGCACCGCCTTGCACACCGCATCGGGTATGTTAGGTAGCGCCACCGGGAAGAAAACGGTAGCCGTGGCCACCTTCAGCTGTCGCATGCTGTGGCCCGCGAGGTCGTAAAACGCCTGATCTTCGGCATTATACATATACTTCAGGATGCTGGCGCTGCACTGTTGCGCTTTGTCCCGGAAAAACTGCTGCTCCGTATCGCCTGCCTCCGCGCACAGGTCTGCCAGCGCAAGCAGGTTCAGCGCGTAAAGGGTGTTAAAGGCCACATCCTTTACAATGAAATTGTCCTGGGCGTAGATCTTCTTCAAATCATACCCACGCCGGAAGTTGCCCATCTCGAGCCACATCACTTTCAGGAACAGCATTTTGCCCGCCTTTCCCCTGCTGTAATTCAGCACCGGGTCATAGCTCGCCTTCCAGTCCATACCCGATTCGTAGGGCGTGATGATTGACAAGAGGCCCTCCTGCTCGAAGTCGCGGTTTTGCATCAGCCACTTATAGTAGCGCTTCAGCTTGGGCAGCATCTCCTCCAGAAAGGCTTTGTCGTGGGTGCGCTGGTAGATGCGCTCCACGGCCTGCGCCACCAGCGGCGGCTGTATCAGCGCCGACGAGTGGGGTTTGTGCAGCCGGAGCAAATCCTTGGGCCGAAGCTGGAAAATATCTGTGATGCGTGCCGGAAAGGGATGCTTCCAGTAAAGGATGTGCCCCACAAACCCGTCCTCATCCTGGAGCAAAAACAGACTGCGGATGTGTTTTTTGGCCATCTCGTGCTCTCCCAGGCTGGTGAGCGTGTTCACATGGAAACAGGTGTCCCAGAAATACTGAAAGGGATAGGTGTCGGGCGAAGGCTTGGTATAGTGAAACGTGTAACCGCCATTGCTACCCTCAATCATGTTTTCGAACAGCAGCTGCCGTACACGCTCCTCAATTTCCTGCTCTGTTATCTCCTGATCTTTGATTTCCTCCACGGGCTCGGGTTTGGTATGGACTGAATGGTTTCGTTTTATTTACTTTCCTGCGTTGGTATATGCACCGGCAGGCGGGCACCATACCTGCTCCCAAGCCTCATCGTAAACGCGACAGGGAGACAGGTATGGCACAGCCGAAGGAAGCGTTTATTTAATGTAAGCGTTCCAACCGGCATAGCGCTGCGTAACCGGGCCCAGCGGCAACGACAGCGCCGCCACTGCCAGGCCAAGCACCACACCCGTGATGCCCAGGCCCGTGGTGTTGCCGCTCACAAACCAGGGAGCCACCGCCAGGGCAAGGCCCAGCAGGATGTTGGCATACCGGCAAATGCGCATGGGCTCTCCCATGCTCACCGCTGCAAACACCACGATCAGGGAGCCGCAGAGATGGAACACGTCTGCGGCGGTTTCCTGTATACCCACGCCAAAAAAGGCCGGGGCCGCCACCAGCGCAGCGCCCAGCAACACCGATACCACCAGTGTCCACGGGAAGCTTATACCCCAGATAGACGCACTGTACACAGGCCCCGGCTTTTGCGGAAACGCCATCAGCTCCGGTGCCTCGTCCTTTGCGTCGCTCTCGATGGTGCCGCCTTTCCAGAACAGCTTCCAGAAGCCTTCGCCCTGCTTCATTTTCTTTTTCATGAACTGCACCATCGCCACCACTTCATCCACTTCCAACGGAATCATGGGCAGCATGATGATGGCGGCCAGCAGGCAGAACGAGCACCAGGCACCCACCAGAATCGGCTGGCTGATCACCAGGAAGATGTGCACAAAACCAAGCGGGATTACCAGAATGCCGAAAACAGCCACCATCCAGGGCATGGTGCGCCAGCGGGAGGGCGCGCCCATCCACCCCATCAGAAACTCAAAGGTATAGGCAATTGCCCCCAGGCCCGCGTCAGAAACGGGCATTGCGTGCGACATGCTGGAATTGAGCACCTGCATGCTGGATTCCCCGAAAAAAGGGTCCCACACGGTGTTGATGTAGCCGAGCTGAAACGCCGCCAGGTAACGAGAAACCACCCAACCGAAGAAACCGAGCACCATCATGATCCAGCGCTGCGGCCAGCTGGAGGGGTTGTAGCTCCAGCCCGGAGGGGTATCGGGGCCCATCTTCATGTACATGATCATGTTGGGCATGCCCGGTATCAGGATGGTGAGGGCGATGATGAGGGCACCCACCATGGTATCGTTGAGGTAGGCCACCGCCGTGGGCGACCAGAACAGCAGCGGGGCCATGGTAAGCCAGATACCCACAAAGCAGCAGATCCAGAGGCTGACCGGTCGGTTCGGGGTGAGGCCGCGCCACCCGAAAAACAGCAGCAAGGCCCCACTGATGATGTCGCTCCACTTCATGAACTGGATGCGCTGCTCCAGCGAGAGCCATACCTCGCGCCCACCGGACGGCTCCACCGTGCCCACGCTATAGTCGAAGGTGAGGGGCGAGAGCAACACCCAGGCGCCGAGCAGGATGATCATCCAGTATACCCAGAGGGTTTGCATGTGATGCATCTCCAACATTTTCTGGCGCATCTCACCGCTCATCTTCATGTCGCCTTTGTCCTCTTTCTCCTTTCCGTCGCCGTGCATTTCCTTGTTGTGCTGCCGCACTTCTTTCTCGGCCATGGGTCGGGTTACGCCGCGCATGCCCATTTCGTGGTGGCCGCCTTGGCCATTTTTGTTATCGTTTTTGTCCATAGATGTGGCTAATTAAGTACTTCTGAACGTTTACACGCCCCTTTGCATACGAGGCATCAGCTCAAAGGATATTGCCACGGCCAAGACGCTGCAATTGATGGCGCGGCACCAACTTCAGCCCTGCCAAACCGTATTCTCTCTGACTATGACATTGAAATAAATCATTTTAAAGCATTCGAAACGCAGCACACGGTATGGGACTGAAAGACTTGTTTGAGAATCTGAAAAAAGAAGTGAAGGTGATGCAGGGCGAGGAGACGAAAGACAAGGTCTACACGAACCATCATGAGTTTGCCGACGAAGCCACCGCCATACAGGAACTGGAGCGGGCCAAGCAAAAACTCTTTGACGTGAACCAGTGGACCAAAATGGCCGGTTTCAACTCGGAGTTCCATTTGCACGACGGCAACGGGCAACGCACCACGGCCCAAAGGCCCGAGGTCGGGTTTTATATAGAGATCATCCTGCCAGCCTCCACCATCGAGAATTGGGTGCAGATTACAGATATTCGGGTTGAGGATAACCTGGCTGAGTTTATCGTACACCCGAGCGAGAAGCCCCAGGAAATAGGCCACGGCGAAAAAACAATCGAGCATTTCTTTATCAAGGAGGCCAGCAGCACGTTCCGGGTCTTGCGGGAGGGCAACACGCTGCATGCCTTTGAGATCGGAAAAAACGAGGGCATCAACAACCAGGGCGAAGAGGCCGGTGACCGCGCCCTGATGAACACGCTGGTAGCCGAAGGGGGCTGGGCGGGCATACAGGCGCTACAGTGGGACAAGCTCACGCGCTACCTCGTGCACCTGGAGGAAGCAGAGCCGATTGAGAAAGGCGAGGAATAGAAGCGAAACGCCGCAAAAGAAACGCACAGAGGGCAATCCCACCAATGTAGGGTTGCCCTCTGTGCGTTTCAGGAAAACGGGTTTGGAAGCCGGTTTATACCCTCTCACCTTGCGTCTTTCCATAATATGCGTAGGTATGGCGCGTTAATCCACCCTGAAGACCATGCCTGTATTGCCCTGTGGACCTACGTTGTCGGTGGTCAGGACGTATACCTCGCCGTTGTTATCCTCTCCGAAGCCAAGCAGAAAGTGGCCCAGTTCCTGGTCCGGGTTGTTTTCGATGTCCAGTTTCCTGAAGCGCCAGTTGGGGCTGCCGGCCTTTGCGTTTGCCGCATACAGTGCGCCGCCACCGCCCTGCCCCTCCGACCATACCCCAAACAGGTACTGGCCTCCGAGATCGATATAGTTGTCTTTGCCCCGGTATACATAGCCGCCTACTACCACTAAGCCCAGGCCATCGGCAAAATTGCTGCTGTTCTTAAACTCAATCACCGGGTCTATCAGCAGGTTTCCCCAGATGTCCACATCCGGGCACTGCACCAGCGGGTTCTTGTTGTCGGCGGCGTTAAAGCAGTGGCGGCCCTCCTTGATGTTCCAGCCGTAGTTGCCTCCTTTGGTCACCACGTCAATCTCCTCATACAGCGCCTGTCCGGCATCGCCCAAAACCAGCATGCCGGTTTGGCGGTCGAAGGAGTAGCGGTACGGGTTCCGGAAACCGAAAGCATAGATTTCGTCAAGCCCCTCCTTGCCCACAAACGGGTTGTCGCCGGGTATGGAGTAGGGCATGCCGCTGTTCACGTCGATGCGGAGCACGCTACCCAGCAGGTTCTGGGAGATATCCTGCCCGTTGCCCCCGGCGTTTTCCGCATACCAGTCTTCCACGTGGCCCACGCCCACGTCGTTTGCCCCGCCCCCGTCACCCAGGGAGATATAAAGGTACTTGTCTATCGGGCTGAAATGGAGCGTGCCGCCGTTGTGGTTGCCCTGGGGTTGGTCCACTGCCAGTATGATTCGTTCAGAGGAGGGATCGGCCATGTCGGGGTTGCCCTGCATCATCCGGAACTCCGCGATATGGCTGGTATGGTTGAAGTTGGCCGGGGCACCGCCGCGCAACGGGGCGCTGTAGTACACAAAGAAACGGCCATTGTAGGCGTAGTCGGGGTGAAAGGCAAGCCCGAGCAAGCCCCGCTCGTCGTAGTTTGGATTGAGCGACACCAGTTTGCTCTTCAGATCCAGGAAAGGCGTTTCCTGTAGCGTTCCGTCCTTTATCAGGCGAATCTCCCCGATCTGGTCCAGCACAAAAAGCCTGCGCTTGTCACCCGGCGCCTGGGCAAGGAAAACCGGCGAAGTCAGGTTTTCGGCCACCAGGTCGAGCTCAACGGCATCGCCGCCCCCCACATGAATCGGGAAGTCGTCCTCGTGGCACGAGAACACGAGCAGGCAAACCGTAAAAAGTGTAAGTTTGATAAAATGTTTCATAGTGTTTTGCTTTAAGTATAAAATGAACACGCATTATTTGGTCGGTAATATTATATATAAACGTATTTTTATTATACTAAACCAGACCTCCACTAATATTAAACCAGTATAAACGGCTTAATATCATGCGCTTACCAATGCCTGACAAACCACCCCTGGCGCTAATGCCACTGTAGCGGCATCGGCAATACTGCTTCATACCCTATCGTGCGCCAAAATCCTGTGGCCCATCCGCTGCCCGCAACACCGATCTGACATACCTACAACTTAACCCCGAGGGCAGGCGTACCATCAGCAAAAGAAATTGAGTGTAGCTAATCAGAAAAAACTATGAAATACAATCAGCATGAAGGCCGCAAAGGTGTAGCGGTTGTTACGGGAGCCTCGGCCGGGCTTGGCCGCTCCATTGCCCGGGAGTTTGCCCGGAATGGGTATGACGTGGCGCTGCTTGCCCGCGGCGTGGATGGCCTGGAGGGCGCCAAAAAAGAGATTGAGGAGATGGGCCGCAAAGCGGCGTATTATCCGGTGGATGTGGCCGACGCTGACGCTGTGGAAGCAGCGGCGGAGAAAATAGAACAGGAACTCGGTGAGATTGAGGTATGGGTGAACAATGCCATGAACAGCGTTTTCAGCCCGGTGAAGGAAATGAAGGCCGAAGAGTACAAACGCGTGACCGAGGTAACCTACCTGGGCCAGGTATATGGCACGCTCTCGGCGCTCAAGCGCATGCTGCCCCGCGACCGCGGTTCTATTATACTGGTGGGCTCGGCACTCGCCTACCGCGGCATTCCGCTGCAGTCGGCGTACTGCGGCTCCAAGCACGCCATCCAGGGCTTTTACGACTCGCTGCGCACCGAGCTGATGCACGACAAAAGCAACGTGCAGGCAACAATGGTGCAGCTTCCGGCCATGAATACCACGCAGTTTGGCTTCGTGAAGTCGCGGCTCCCGAACAAGCCCCAGCCGATGGGCAAGATCTACCAGCCCGAAGTAGCGGCCAAAGTCATTTTATATGCCGCCGAGCACAATCGCCGCGAGTACCGTGTGGGCTATCCCACTTTGCAGGCAATCATCGGGAACAAGATCGCCCCGGGGTTTGCTGATTACGTGCTGGCAAAAACCGGCTTCGAAGGGCAGCAAACGAACGTACCGGAAGACCCGAACCGCAAGAACAACCTCTGGGAGCCGATCCCCGGCGACCACGGCGCGCACGGCACCTTCGACGACAAGGCTACCTACTCCAGTCCGCAGGTATGGCTCAGCCTTCACCGCGACAAAGTGCTGACCGGGGTACTCGCCCTCGGCGGCTTACTGCTGGGTGGCATGCTGGCTGGCGGCAACGGCAAAACCACGAAAAAGAAGAAAAAGAGTAAGGGGAAAAACAAAAAGAATGGCCCGAAGCGGCTTCCGTTCTTTAGTGCTTAAAGCAAGAAGACAGGTATAACCCTCCGATGCAATTAAGAAACAGGAACGCCCCGGCATGTAGACGGGGCGTTCCTGTTTTAATGTATACCATTATCAGTAGAATTTGCACTCTGCTCTTTCGGGCTTCCCAGCCCGAAAGCCACCTGCCGGGGATTTCCTAATCCCCACATGTCGGCTGACGGTATGGCCTTCTGACCAAATAACCCACCCCTACCCTCTCCGAGAAGGGAAATAATGTAACTTATTGATTTATAGCATCTACAAAAATTTAAAACCTGTACAACTACAAAGGTTCACATTGCATTATTGAACGACGGCTTCGTTCTCCGTGCTGAAGGTAGAGGCCGGAAGCCCAGCTTTGTTGAACAGCGTGGGCGTCACGGCGTTGCTCCACTCGTAACGCACGGCCACCGGGTGCTTCACCGACTTTGCCTGCACCACCACGGTGTTGCCCACGAGCCTGGCGCTGGCCGGCACAAACTGGTGATCTTCGCCGGCCACTTCAAAATTCTGCAGCTCTTTGCCTTTCAGCACCAGCCCACCGGCCGCGTAGTCAAAAGAAAGCGTTGCTTTGCTGCCCTTCACCTGCATGTCCCGGTAGAGCGGCCCCGAGGCAGGGCGGTCGGTTTTGCCGTAGGTTTTGTGTAGCGCCAGGTTGGCCAGGCGCGCGCCCACGTCAATTTTGTTTCTGGGATGGATGTCGTCATTGTTGCCGATGTCGCTTACCACAACCATACCCGTGTTTGGCACCTTCAGACTGCGGCGCTGCGCATCGCGCAAAATCGCACCCGCCTGCGGACCGTAGTCTTTGTAGGGCGCGATCTGCACAAAATAGAACGGGAAATCATACCCCCAGTCGGTGCGCCAGTTCTGGATGAGGGCGGGCAATAGCGTGGCATAGGCTTCCGGGCTCCCGGTGTTCGACTCGCCCTGATACCACAGCGCACCGGCAATCCGGTAGGGTATAAGCGGAGCGATCATGGCATGGTAGGCTTTACCCGGCTGGATAGGCCCCCACGGCACTTCCTTTTGCGTTGCCGCTGCTGCCTTCAGCACGGGGTCGCCGGCGATTGTCCCGGGGCTCACCCATACCTCCCCCGGCGTGCCGCCCCAACTGCTGTTGATGATGCCCACCGGCACATCGAGCGCCTGGTGCACGTCCCGCCCGAAAAAGTAGCCCACGGCGCTGAAGTTCTTCACCGTTTCCGGGGTGCTCACCACCCACTCCCCCTGCAGGTCGAGTTGCGGGCCGTCGGCGGTCTGGTGCGCCACGCTGAAAAACCGTATCTCCGGGTAATTGGCCTTCGGGATTTCCTGCTCGCCTTTCTCTATCCCGCCACCAACCGGCCACTCCATGTTCGACTGCCCGGAGGCAAGCCATACCTCCCCCACCAGCACATCTTCCAGCACAATGGTGTTGTAGCCTTTGATGGTGACGGTATACGGCCCGCCTGCGGCTGGCGTGGTTAGCTTTACCTGCCATTTCGCCTGGTTGCTGGCCTTGGTTTTGATGGGCTGCGCATCCCAGCTTCCGGTCACGGTCACCTCCTCCCCGGATTTGCCAGAGCCCCATATCGTGATCTCTGCCTTTTGCTGCAACACCATGTGGCTGCCGAAAATAGCCGGCACAGACACGGCTTTCGCCCTGTGCGACACACTTAAACCTAACACGACCAGTAAGGGAAGGAGAATTGATTTTCTTATCATCAGGTATGATCTTTAAAAGCGGTTTTTCATTTTCACAGCATAAGGGCGCGCTGTGCCTTACGCTAAGTTACACTTATTCAGCATTAAAAAGCAGTTGCTCGCAGCGATGCACCACCTCCAGGCAGGCCCGTGCGTTGTGGTAAGGGCATTTCCAGAAACCGATCTTGTCCTCGGTTGTCATGGAGGTATAATCGTCGTATACCCCCCAGATCCACTCGCCTCGCACTTTGTCCAGCAGGTGCTTTTTTGAGAACGCCCAGGCGTTGCGCGAATGCTCCAGGAAAGTCGCTTGCTGTGTCAGTTGATAGGCGTTCAGGAAGCCGACCATCGCCTCGGCGCTCACCCACCACTCGCGGTGGGTGTCCGTGTGTCCGTTTGTGCGGTTGAGCTCATGGTATAAACTGCCGTCGGGCTGCAGGGCTTCGGCGGTGACCTGCGCCATCTGAACGGCTACTTCTTTTACCCGTTGGATCAGTTCCTGCTTTCCCAGCACCTCAGCCGCCTCCAGCAATAGCCAGGAAGCCTCGATGTCGTGGCCATAGGACACCAGATCGGCGGTAGGTACCCAGTCAGCTGTCAGGAACAGCTTCATGTGGCCGTCGGCAGCTACAATTCTCTTTAGGAAAAGCATCAACAAGCCTTCCAACTGCTGCGCCAGGTGCTTGTCGGGCCACACGCGGTAGAGGTTGGCGTAGGCCTCCAGGATGTGCAGGTGCGTGTTCATCGTCTTGGGGTCGTTGCGGTCTTTCTCGCTCAGGCGCAAGTCTTCCAGCAACTCCCCTTCCCTGCTGAACGCCTCGAAATAACCGCCCTGCTCCGGATCAAAACTATGCTGCTCGATCCAGTTAAAAAGCTCTTTTGATGTTTCCAGCGCTGCCTCGTTCCGGGTTGCCAGGTAATACTCCGTGAGACCGTAAATGGTGAAAGCCAGCGCATAAACCTGCTTCCGGGTGCTCAACGGATTCCCCAGCGCATCCACAGACCAGTACGTGCCACCGTATTCTTTATCCAGAAAATACCGCCGCAGATAGGTATAAGCCCTGTCGGCCATCAGGCGGTATCCTTCGTTTTGGGTATGGCGGCAGGCAGCGGAGAACGTCCAGAGAATGCGGGCATTGAGCACGCCGCCCTTTGGGGCATCCGGCACGATATGGCCCTGGCTGTCCATCTGGCCGATAAAGCCTCCGTGCGCTTCATCAGGTGCATACAGCATCCAGAAGTCCAGAATGCGGGTGAGCTCTGCCGCAGCCTCCTGCTGGTATACCGCAAGGGTATGGCCGGTGCCTTTTTCTGCTACGGCCATCCTACACAAGCCCTTCGTGGTGGGCTACCGGTTCTGCGTTGGCTGCCTCGAGGTAAGCCAGGTTTTGGTTGATCAGGTCGTTGATCTGGTGCACGGATGCGGCAGACCTGAAGCCGTCTTCGGGGGTGTTGACGGTATAATCCAGCAAGCGATCCACCGTTGAGGTCGCCACGTGCATGCGGGTGTCGGAGGAGGCGTAGTAGATGAACACCGTGCCGTCATCGTCCAGGATCCAGCCGTTGGCAAACACCACATTCGACACGTCGCCGACGCGCTCTTCGCCTTCCGGGGCAATAAAGTATCCGGCGGGTTTGTGAATCACTTTGGTGATGTCGTGGAGGTCGGTCATGAAAACATACAGCACGTAGCGCAGTCCGGCGGCTGTGTTGCGCACGCCGTGCGCCATGTGCAGCCAGCCTTTGTCTGTTTTGAGCGGGGCCGGCCCCTGCCCGTTCTTCACTTCATACACGGTATGGTAGCGCTTCTCGTCCAGGATGATTTCCTCCGGCACCACCGCATTTTCCATCGAATCGACGAGGCCAAAACCGATGCCCCCGCGCGAGCCCGCCTCGATGAAGGAATCCTGCGGACGGGTATAGAGTGCGTACCTGCCCTGCACAAACTCAGGGTGCAGCACCACGTTGCGCTGCTGCGGCGAGCTGGTTTTCAGGTCGGGCAGGCGCTCCCAGGTAATCAGGTCTTTGGTGCGGGCAATACCGCACTGCGCGTTGGCCGCCGACTCGTCGCCCAGCGGCGCGTTTGGGTCTTTGCGCTCGGTGCAGAAAAGTCCGTATATCCAGCCGTCCTGATGCTGCGTCAGGCGCATGTCATACACATTGATGTCGGGCTCGTCTGTTTCCGGCAGCGTGATCGGGCGCTCCCAGAACTGAAAATTGTCCACGCCATTGGGGCTCTCCGCCACTGCGAAGAAAGACTTGCGGTCCATACCCTCCACGCGCACCACCAGCAGGTACCTGCCGTTCAGTTTGATGGCACCCGCGTTGAAAGCCGCGTTCACGCCGATGCGTTCCATCAGGTATGGGTTGCTGTCGGGGTTAAAGTCGAAGCGCCAGGTGAGCGGCGCGTGCGCTGCCGTCAGGATGGGGTAGGTATACCGGTCGTACACCCCATTGCCCAAAGGCTGTTTCTCGTTTTGCCGTGTAACCAGGCGTTGGTGTGCGCTCTGTAGGTGCACCAGTCTTTTGTTGAAGGCAGTTTTCATGACAAGCGTATACTATCGGTGTTTAAATTGTTAGGTTGCAGCGGCATTCCCTGCTTGCAGGTCGCTGACAGCAGGCGCGCTATCGGGTAACGAGCGCGTCTTTTTTGTGTTTCGGGATGGCGGCGTTGTTCTGATCCAGCTTGTCCCACCAGGTCTTCTTCAGGATCAGGCACACGACCAGCAGGATGCCCAGGGTAACGTACAGCTCGGTGTGCATCCGGATGACCAGGTAGATCGGGGCGAGCGTCAGGCACATCTGTCCCAACACCCCGATCACCACGTTGAACATATCGCGTTTGAAGTTCTTGTTTTCGGTGGCCTCCGGGTTCTCGGCCTTCACCAGCTCCGCAATCGGTTTCCAGAATCCCCAGGGGCGCACACTCAGGTAAAAGCTTTTCAGGGTCTCCACATCGGTAGGCGGCGAGGTGAGCGTGCCGATGATGCTTCCGGCCAGCGAGATCACCAGCAACAGCGGAAAGTAGTAGAGGTCCAGCCCGTCGAATATGTACGGGAAGATGAGCGCAGGGAGGATACCGGCCAGCATGCCCCAGAAAAAGCCGCTGCTGTTGAAGCGCCACCAGTACCACTTCAGCACGTTGGCCGAGATATAGCCCCCATACAGCCCCGCCACGATCCACTGCAGGATGGTGTTCACGTCTTTGGCGAAAAAGCTGATGGCCACGCTGATCAGCACCACCACCACGCCGGTGGTATAGTTCATGCGGCTGACCGTGGTGTTGGTAGCGTTGGGGTTCACGTACTTTAAATAAATATCGTTGACGATGTAGGCCTGCGCCGCGTTGAGGGTGCCCGCAAAAGTACCGATGAAAGCCGCCAGCAGTCCCGCCAGGATCAGTCCCATCACCCCGGTCGGGGCAAAGTTCTGGATGGCGGCCGGCAATATCCGCTCGAAGTCGATGCCCGAGGGCGACTGCAAATTGAGTTGCTGGTAGTTGAGCAGGGCCAGCACCGTGAAGCCGATGATCATGAGGTAGCGCGTCGGGATAAGCACCAGCGACACGAACCCGCTCATCTTGGCGGCATCCTGCGGCGAGCGCGACGACAGGATCTTCTGCATGTCGTAATTCGGCGTTGGCCCCGCCACACTGGCCAGGATACCCTTGAACACCATCAGCATAAAAAACACCCCGAACATGGAGTAGCCGTCCTGGTTTATCTTCACGTTCACCTCATCGATAATCCCAGTCCAGTCCAGGTCCTGCAGCGTGGCCCCGAAGAAAGGCGTTCTCCAGGCCTCGGGCACGTTTAGAGCGGCCGTGTCGAGGTTGTTCATGGCCATCACCCCGATTACCACGGCGGCCACAGTCATGATCACGAACTGTAGCACATCGGCCCACACGATACTGGCCATGCCCCCCAGAATGGAGTAGAAAACGGCGAAGGAGGTAAACACAAGCCCGTAAAAGTGCGGCACAAACTCGGCGGCCACCTCAAATGGGATATAAGGCTGGACATACGCCCAGGGCACAAATATCTCCACAAACTTGCCCAACCCGATAAAACCATAGGCCAGGAAGCCGAGGCAGCTGATGAGCGCGAACACCACCACGATGCCATGCGATTTGTTGGCATAGCCTCCCCTGCCAAAACGGGTCAGCATCCACTCAGCGCCCGTGGTTACGTTAGACCGGCGCAGCCAGGCCGCCAGGAACATCATCAGGAAAATCTGGTTGAAGGAAGGCCAGAGCCACGGGATCCAGATGCTTTTGAGGCCATACACAAAAGACAGCATCACCATCCACATGGTGCCGGAGATATCGAACATACCGGAGGCGTTGGACAGGCCCAGGGCATACCAGGGCAGGGTGTTGCCGCCCAGCAGGTAGGCATCCTTGTTCACCTTCGCCCTCCGCTGCATGATGAGGCCTATCGAGGCGACGGCAACCAGGTATAGGAGCACAATGCCTACGTCAATCGCGGTTAGTTTCATGTATGATATCTTTTAGCTGATCTTGTATGTATGGAAGTATATATCGGTTCGGGTGCCTGGCTATATGGCCAGCTAATTGTCGCCCAGCGCGACGGGCTTTTTCTGTTTGCCTTTGGGCGGTGCGCTGTAAATATCCGCTGCCTGCACGTCTTTCATGAAGAACACGTCCGGGCGGTTATAGAGATTTTTAAAGTCTTCCGCGCTTTTCTGCCCCGGGAACGGCGCGAAGTAATGGCTGTTGTTGGCGTTGCGCCATACCAGCACGTACGAAAGGCCTGCATCCTGCACTACCGGCAGCACCGTGCTGGTCCACCAATTGGCCAGGGGCAGGTTGCCGAGACCGGTTTCGGTAAAGGCCCATAGCTTGTTTTTCTCCTGCCCCAGTTGGCGCACGGTTTCCACCATCCGGCGGGCATCTCTGATAAAGGCTGTGTCGGGGGCCGGTGAGGTATCCGTGGAATCGATTCTGGGGCGGTGGTAGAGGTCGAAGCCCAGCACATCCACATAGTCATCGCCGGGGTAGCGCTCCAGGTAATCCTCGCGGGAGGTGAACCGGTCGGTGGAATAGGCGATCAGGATGTTGTTGGCGCCCTTGTCGCGGAGGTGTTTTACGGTATAGCGCCACATTTTCTTGTAATCCTCCGGCGACACGTGGTTGCGCCCCCACCAGAACCAGCTGCCGGTATGCTCGTGCAGCGGCCGGAACACCACCGGAATCAGCTCGCCGTTCGGGCCTTTGAGGCTTGTGAGATAGTCCGCCACTTTATCCAGCCAGCCATCATATACTTTCAGGGCAGCCGGGTCTGAGAACAGCCGCTGTATGGTGGAGTCCATCGGGTCCCAGCTGGTTTTTGCGGGGTCCAGCGGGTTGTTGAGGTGCCAGCTAAAGGTGTTCAGTCCGCCCCGCTCGTATACCTGCCGGGCAAAGCCGCGCATCTGGTCAAAGGGCACGCTGTCCAGGTTCATGGTACTGCCCAACTCCAGGTGGCCCAGGTCCCAGCCAACCACTGCGGGGTAGTCACCCACCACGTCCTTGATGTCAGACCTTCCCTCCTCGTATTTCCAGCCCAGGCCATAGGCCAGGTCATCCTGATGGCCGAACATCACGCCCTTTTTCGAGAGCTGCTTCAGGTTGGCATACAGATGACGGGTTTCCTGCGTGGCCTGCAGGTTCACCGGCAGGCTCTTGGAGGCCGCGAACTGCATTTTCCGGGAGCAGGATACCTGCAAAAAGCATGAGGCGAGCATGAAGGCAACAACGATTCGGGACATGGCATTTCGGTTATACTATTCGGATGGCTTTCGGACACGCCACCAGGTTTCTTTCGTTACAGGTTACTGCTGGCATTACCGGACTTCGGGTACCCGGTGTCATATCATTTTAGATAAACCATGGGTATCCAGCACATTACAGCAACAAACTAATGCAATGAGGCGCTTATACCTCACATTACAAAACTAGATAGATTTACCCCTCGTTTATAATACTATTTTATCAAATACTTGACTAATTCATCGTACCCTTGCATACATCTGCTTTCATTATAGTTAATTAGTAACACGAAACGAAGTTTAACCATTTAGTTGTAGCGGCTGCCTTATCCTGAGAAGTTATACGCAACAGGATTTGCAGTTTAGGGCGGTGCCCACACACCGTCTTTTATGCGCGTAAGCCTGTGGCCGTGGGGGTATAGCCAAGTTTATACCGCCTGCCAGGTATGAGTGCCCTGCATGCTGGCGCTGCTGTTCTTGTTTCACCATGTTTCCCGGCACAATCCTGCGTAGCGGGAGGTGCCGCCCTAAAAGTAGAGGACTTATGACGACTGTTTACAGAGAAATCACGCCCCTGACCCAGAACGATTGCTTCACGATCTTTTCCAGAAACAAGCAGGAGTTTAAATTCCCGCTGCACTACCACGAGGAGTTTGAGCTGAACCTGATCTCGAACGCTGCTGGCGCCAAACGCGTTGTCGGGGACCACATGGAAGAACTGGACGACCTGGAGCTGGTGCTGGTGGGCAGCAACCTGCCCCACGGCTGGTTCACGCACAATTGCCAGAGCGAGCGCATCAGCGAGGTAACCATACAGTTTCACCGCGACTTGCTGGACGATAAGTTTCTGCGGCGCAACCAGCTGAGCTTTATCCGGACGCTGCTGGAGCGATCTTCAAAGGGCATTTCTTTTTCTCGGGAGACAAAGGAGGCCTTTAAGCCCCGGATCGAGCAACTGGCCCAGAAAAGCGGCTTCGACTCGGTGCTGGAGCTCATCTCGATCCTGCACGACCTGTCGCTCTCCCGCAACATGCGCACGCTGTCCAACAGCTCGTTCAACTCGGAGCAATTCAGCTATTACAGCCGCCGTATCGAGAAGGCGTTTGAGTACATGCAAGCCTATTACGACAAAGACATCTCACTGGCAGACCTGTCGAAAGTGGTGAACATGCCGGAGGTGTCCTTCAGCCGGTTCATCAAGAAACGCACAGGGAAAACCTTTATCGAGAGCCTGAACGAGATTCGGCTCGGCCACGCGTCCCGCATGCTGATCGACACGACTGAAACGATTTCGGAGATCTCCTACAAGTGCGGTTTCAATAACCTGTCCTATTTCAACCGCATTTTCAAACGCGAGAAGGGGTGTACCCCCAAGGAGTTCCGTCTTAATTACGCCAGCTCCTGCGTGATTATATAAACTCAAGTTGTGTGGTAGGCTCTAAAGGTAAAAAGAGAAATGGTTGGCTAACAAGAAGCCAAGCACCTTTAGCAGA
>NZ_JAKVIR010000027.1 GCF_022601975.1 Pontibacter sp. E15-1 | reverse complement strand
CTGCTAAAGGTGCTTGGCTTCTTGTTAGCCAACCATTTTTCTTTTTACCTTTAGAGCCTACCACACAACTTGAGTTACTATAACAAAAATATCACTTTCAATAATCTGATTGAAAATAATGTAATAGGAGTTATGGCCTGGAACTACCCTAATAACCGTAATGACATATCTGTTTCCGAAAAAGCAACTTACTCTAACAATACATTTCTGCCAAACCCAATAACGAAACAAACAGAGAAAGACGAATTTTTGAGTTGGCAACAAAAACTTCAGCTGAATAATATAGTCTTGGGACCAAGTAAAGGCGGTTCTACAAATCCAGAAACACCATCCACTACAGGTAAAATTACGCGAGAATATTGGTCTAATGTGCATTCTACCAACTATAGTGACATCCCGACCGCTAGTCCCCCCACCAGCATTTCTGAGTTGACGCTGTTTGAGGCTCCTTCCAACGTGAGCGATAATTACGGACAGCGTGTCCGAGGATTTGTTACAGCCCCAGAGAATGGTCAGTACACCTTCTGGATCGCTGCCGACGATAAAGCAGAACTTTATCTGAGCTCCACCGAGGACCCTGCCTCCAAAGTCAGGATTGCTTTTACAGACAACTATACTTACTCACGCGAGTGGGTTAAGTACCCGTCACAGCAATCCGCTAAGATCATGCTTCAGGCAGGTAAGCGTTACTATATTGAAGCTCTGCACATAGAGGGCGGCGGCGGCGACAATCTGGCCGTAGGATGGCAGCTGCCAAGCGGCATAATGGAAAGACCGATAGTTGGCAATAGACTCTCGCCTTATACTACAACCGTTGGTACAACAGCTGTTGCATCAACATTAGAGATCGCTGATGTTGACATCAATTCTCAAAAAACCATCGCTTATCCAAATCCATTCAGCAGTAAGATTACACTTAATTTCAGGAATCAGATTATGGAACTGCAACAATTAGTATTGTTGAGTCCGACTGGACAAGTTATATACCAGAGCAATTCAGTGGAATTAGAAGACAGTAAACTAGAACTCGATCTCTCGGGTTTGAAGATGAAAGCAGGTCTTTATCTAATTAAATACACAGATAATCAAGGCAACTCAAATAGCCTTAAAGTATACATGAAGTAGTTCCTGATTTCTCCTATATAGCAGCCGTAAACAGAAAGGCCAGCAATTGTTGCGGGCCTTTCTGTTTACGGCTGCTATATGTTTTAACACACCAGTAGACAATATGCCTTTGGGAGTTATGCACTGCCAAATGTACTGACAGGCTATTTCATCGTGTCGAAAAACTACCCCTATCCAGTTACCAAGGCAAAACCATTTTTTAGCGGAGGATTGTATTCTCATAGTGTTCGCTCAGAGCATATCTCTGCGTCATAATGTAAATCCTGATTTACTTAAATTCGCCTCACCCAATACCCCAAAAGAGACTAACAGCATCAAAGCATATCCTATGTTTGTCATTACATATTAACTTGTATACAAAGAGTAGAGAGGAGGGATAAAGATTTCTAAGCGTATTTGGTCTTTAGAGCCTGTTAAACATGAGAATCCCCTTCCTTTTCTATGGTTACTTCGGACAGCTCCATAAAGCATTGAAGCTTGCATCAGGATAGAGAAAGCCGCCATAGTCTCCTCTTCAAGTTTATCTAGTTTACACACTTACTAATACTTAAAGTTATGGTCCCACAAGCAGAACAGAAAGTAGTAGGCATTGATGTAAGTAAAGAGTCGCTGGTGATATGCCATCTGGTTGATGGGAAGGCACAGCACATGGAGGCAGGCAACGACAAGGCTGGCTTCAAACTGCTGGTCAAGCGCTGCGGGGCAGACAGTCTGTATGTGATGGAAGCAACCGGTGTTTACTACCTGCAGTTGGCTTACTACCTGGTGGAGCAGGGAACGCAGGTGGCCGTGGTGAATCCCGTTGTCATCAAGCGTTACATTCAGATGCGCCTGGGCAAAGGGAAGAGCGACAGGAAGGACGCCCAGTGGATCATGCGCTTCGGGGAGCACAACCAGGTGGACTGCTGGCAGCCGGAGGAGCAGGTCATCGTGGAATGCCGGCAACTAGAGCAGGTAATCGAACAGCTCATCAAGCAGAAAACCATGGTCATCAACTCCCTGGAAGCGTTAGACCGGAAGCCAGTGGTGAGCCAAGTGGCCGTCAAAAGCCTGAGGCAGACACTGAGGCTGCTTGAAAAGCAGGTCCGCGAGATGGAGGAGCGCTTGCTTTCTTCCCTGGAGAAGACTTATGAGAGGGAGATCAAACTGCTCTCCTCCATTCCCGGGATTGGCAGAAAAACGGCGGCTATGCTGCTGCTGTTTTACGGAGGCTTTCAGAAGGTGGACAACTACCGGCAGCTGATTGCCAAGGCAGGCCTGTCGCCCCGGGAGTTCACATCCGGCACCAGTGTCAGGGGCAGGGTGCGGATCACCAAAATGGGGGGAGGCTTGATCAGGAGCAAGCTTTTTATGTGCAGCTTCTCGGCCAAAAAATCGAACGCCGCCTGCAAGGCGCTCTACGAGCGGCTCGTGGGCAAGGGGAAGAACGGCAAGCTGGCTCTGATCGCTGTCTGTAACAAGCTCCTCAAGCAGGCTTTTGCCATCGTCAAGTCAGGCATACCTTATCAGGCTGATTTTGCTAATAATTACTCCTGTAAAGCTTGACTTTTAACACAGTTCATGTTTAGTTATATGCTATGAATTCCAGTTTCCCATTCCCGCTTTGCCATTCTTCATTATCTTCTATACCTTATTTCAAACCCATCAATTCTGGAATTTTATTCAAATGCAAAGCTGATTTGATCAGCTTCCCGCTTAAAAAAACGTAACCTTTTTAGCAGTATTAAAAAAAGGTTTAACCTATTGAATACCAGACACTTGTTATATATATTTAGAATATAGCATCTTTTATATAATATCACTTTTTTCAGAATATTTTAAGATGAATTAGTTTTTTCAAAGTTTTCGTCATTATATTTGCAACAACTTATACATGAAGTCTTAAAAATAGCGCCAACGAATACCCCTTTCATGTTAAGCCTCCACTTATCTCATTAGCCACTACGCCAATAGTCGCTAACGACCGGAGAGCTTACTAAAGACTATTTTTTAAGTACAATTTCACCTTTTAGCCAAAGTAGATGAACACTTCATACCCTCCACTAAGGAAGGGCGCTAGCACTATTTTGCTTGCTCCGGCCCTGTTAGTAGCCTTGTTTCTCTGTTCTTTTTCCAACGCATTTGCCCAAAAGTATAGTGGCCCGCTCGTGATCACCAAAGGTGGTACGTACAGCGGTAACTGGGAGTCGAGAGACTCAGAAGTAGCTGCCGTGGAAATCAGGACCAACGAAACCGTTATTATCGAGAACTCCAATATCCGTGGCGCAGGCCCGCTTATCAGAAGCTTAGGAAACTATATAAACCTGACAGTGCGCCACACGAGTGGTTACGGAATTACACCTACTCCATATAAAAGTTACAAGAAAACCCGCCGCTTTTTGGGTATAGATGTGTTTAAGAATGTAGTGGTTGAGAACTGCTACATGGAGAACACGGCAGGTATCTATATAGGCAAGAGTTACGAAGGCAACGGTTCTGCCTCCGAGACAATCAAGATCCGCTACAACATCGCCAAGAATATCGATGGCCGGGTTTATGGCGGAACGAGCATGGCCCAGTTTGTGCAGTTTAACTTCAAAAATAGCATCCGCCATGCCGAAATAGCCTGGAACCAGGTGACAAACGAGGCTGATAAATCTCAGGTGGAAGATAATATCAGTATGCACAACTCCCGTGGCACATCTGATTCCCCAATCCGCATCCATAACAACATGATTTACGGTGCCTTCCCGATCCCCTCTACTGCGTCTCAGTATGCTGGTGGCGGTATAATTGCCGACGGTGACGGCGGCATCAACGAGTGCCCGGCCTACATTGATGCCTATGAAAATCATTTGGTTGGCTTAGGCAACTATTCTATGGGCATCGCGGCGGGTCATGACATCCGTTACCACCACAACACAGCTGTAAACGCAGCCACTTACGAGAACGGAAACAGCTTCAAAATGAACACCTCTGGTTTTTGGAGCAAAGATTACAACCGCCTCGGAACCACTTTTTCTAACACCATAGACAATAACGTAATTGGGGTGCTCGCTTGGGGGCCTCACCGCTCCTACCGCAACGATATCTCTGTGGCAGAAAATGCCGATTTTAAGAACAACACGTTACTGCCAAACCCAATCTCCAAAAACACGGAAAAGGACGAACTCAAGAGATGGGATAAAAAGCTAAAGCAGAATGGTATTGAACTTGGCCCAAATGGATCCGGTACCTCAACTCCTGCCAACCAGGCTCCTACAGTTAGCCTAACGATGCCAAAGACGTTCCTTCAGGGGTTAATAAACCTTACCGCAGAAGCTAAAGACGAAGATGGTAGCATTACAAAAGTAGAGTTCTACCTGGGATCGACAAAATTAGGGGAAGACACGAGCGCTCCTTACTCCTTTGCCTGGGTGAACGCTATACCTGGCACACATTCCATCAGTGCCATAGCTTATGACAACGACGGTGCTTCCACTAGCTCGTCAAGCTCATCCATACAAGTTGATGCTGAGACTCCGAAAAACACCTCTGAAGATGACGAAAGCAACGATACAGCAACTGGCTCAGGAATGATCACAAGAGAATACTGGGATAACATCTACGGTTCCAGCATCAGTGCGATACCATTTTCATCTACCCCTACCAAGACATCGGAGCTAAAATCATTTGAGGCACCGACGAACATCGGCGACAACTACGGTCAGCGCATCCGCGGCTATATAACGGCCCCTGTTAGCGGCCAGTATACCTTCTGGATCGCAGGTGATGATGACGCACATCTCTATCTGAGCACATCAGAAGACCCAAACAGCAAGCGGAAAATTGCTCATGTAAATGGCTGGACCACCTCTCGCCAATGGGATAAGTATTCTTCGCAAGAGTCTGAGAAGGTAACGCTGGTGGCAGGAAAGCGCTACTACATCGAGGCCCTGCAGAAGGAACAAGCTGGTGGCGATAACCTTGCTGTGGGCTGGCAGCTGCCAAACGGCAGTATGGAGCGTCCTGTCGCCGGAAAAAGGTTATCCCCTATCGAAGAAGAGGATAGCAACACCACTACGCCAATTACCAGCATCGAATTAAACGGTAGAATTAGGCATGATATCTGGTTAAACGTGTCTGGCCATAGCGTAAGCGATGTGCCTGTTGACAAGAAACCGAGCAAAACTACTGAGTTGAGCTCTTTTGAGGCACCCTCTAATGTAGGCGACAACTACGGCCAGCGCATCAGTGGCTACATAACTGCTCCTACCAGTGGCCAATACATCTTTTGGGTATCAGGCGACAATAACGCAGCGTTGTGGTTGAGCACCTCTGAGAACCCGGAAAAAAAGGTAAAACTCGCACACGTGACTGGCTGGACTAACCCCCGTGAGTGGGATAAGTACTCTTCCCAAAAGTCGCATAAGGTGACCTTAGAGGCAGGAAAACGCTACTACATAGAGGCACTGAGCAAAGAAGAAGGTGGCGGAGACAACCTGGCCGTGGGATGGCAGCTGCCAAACGGAGACATGGAGCGACCGATTGCCGGAAACAGGCTATCATCAGGCAGTGAGAACATCTCGGCCATGAAGATTTCTAATGCAGAAGCCGCTACGCAGGAGCCATTCTTCTCTACAGCCACTGCATACCCTAACCCGTTCCATGAAGTGGTGACGGTGAACTTTGGAAGTGAGGAAACAGAGCTGGCAGCAGTTGCCATCTATGGCCAGGACGGACGCGTGCTCTACGAAGACAGCAAACCAACCCTGACTGACAACAAGCTGGAACTGAACCTGGGCGGCCTCAATCTGCGCGGTGGGCTATACATCCTGAAGTACACTGACAGCAAAGGTACCAGCAACACGATTAAGCTGATAAAGCAATAGGCAACTCTTAAAAAGTAGCTATATAAAAAGGAGGCCCTGCAACAATTGCAGGGCCTCCTTTTTATATAGCTACTTTTCTTATTCCTCTGATTAACTTATCCATACCTCAGCTATACCTAGTACGCATTCCTACCAGGTATGCGAACTGTTCAATTAATTGGGGGTATAGAAGATCTGTTTCCAGATCAGGTGAAAGTATTAGCCAAATTATACTTACGGCGTTAAGGGCCTCCTTCTTCCAAAACCCTTACAGGATAACAAGCAGTGGAGATTGAAATGCATCAACTCCCGTAAGGAGCTGGGTGGTATGGATTTTTATACCCACTGCATATCTATTTTATCTCGCTACAAACACTGGCTTGTTGGGCAATGTGCGGCAGGTTGGACTGCTTGCGAGGCACCCCGAAAGCTTTCGGGGCGCCATGAAGAGGATCTATGCGTACCGATCACTTGATATTGGTATATGGCAACAAAAAAGGCCCCGCTCTATTGAGCAGGGCCTTAACTTTACTGTCCATCAACGTTCGTGGCGGAAGTAACAGTGATGATTCAATCCTGGCAATTCAACTTACTCCAGAATAACTACTTTCCGGTTCAGCTTGCGGGCATCCGAAAGCATCAAGAGGTTATAGATACCGGCTGAAATGGCTTTTTTCGGTGCGATAGTGGTCTGTAGCGTGCCATCCGGGCGAGCCGCTGCCTTTTGCGTTAGAACGGTTTTCCCGGTCAGGTCTGTGAGCACCAGCTGCACCTGCTCGTTTGGCTCCAGCGATGAAACATACACCCGCAGTTGCTCTCCGGAGGTTGGGTTCGGGAACACCTCGTAAGTACCGGCGAAGGTGTTGTTGTCTGTCATGCCGAGGGCGGTAGAGCCGCAGTATACACCGCTCCCGCCATTGAAGGAGCTCACGATTTCTTCCTGCGTCAGTGCACGGTTGTAGAGTTTCAGCTCATCCAGGTCGCCGTTGTAATGGTAGCCGTTGTCGCGGTTCATGTAGCCGATATTGATGGCGTCAGCGCTTTCGAACCCTTTTTCATAGAAGTATTCAGCCTCATCCATCAAAACGCCATCGATGTAGAGCTTTGACTTCTTATTACTGCCATCGCGCACCGACACTACCTGATGCCAGGCCCCGTCGTTGATCGGCTGGCCTTTCTCGCCGATGTAGATGCCCACATGGTCGAGATCCTTAAGCATGAACATGGGTTGGCCTTTCGTGTTCATACCTACCCACCAATGCACTTCAGAGTCTTTCGCATCCCGGCCCACAATCACGGCGTTGTTGGGCAAGGCCGCTTCAGAGCGCATCCAGAGGGAAATCGTGAAATTGGCGTCTTTGCCCCAGTTGAATTTTGTGCCGTCTTCGATGTCCAGTTTTGTGGCCTGACCATTAAATCGCACGGCTTTGGCAAACTTGCCTTCGGCGCTTTCCGGACAAGTGGCGCAAACGGCCGCTGTGGCGGAGGCGAAATCCTGCTGTGGGGAGCCTGCCTCGTTGTCCATTCCAAAATAATGCTGCAGGCCCGGCAGACAGCTTTGTAAGCTTGGCTGGCTGGCCTCCCCTACGGAAATACTAATCGGGGCGGAAACAACCGTATGACCGGCCACATCCGTCGCTTTTACCGTGATGCTGTATGAACCTGCGGGTGCCCCGGCCCAGGTAAAGCTGAAAGGCGCTTCAAAGACCTCATCCAACAGTGTCGTGCCTCTAAAGTACTGCACACTTGCCCATTCTCGGGTGGCCTCGCCAAACGAGAGCTGGAAAGGTATGGGCTGGCCCACAGCGTGCACCGAGTTATCAGAGGGGGAAGCGATGGCCACTGCCGCCACTGTGCCCGCGCTGCAGTCCGGGTAAATGTCTACGTAATCCGTGGCCGACAGGCCGCCCGCGTCTGTCACCTTCAGGTGAATGCGGTAAAAATATGTCTCCCCGTCACATCCGATCGGCGTAAGCAGCGTGGTGGTCTCTGGGTTATTGTCGATCGGCTCAGGGTGCTGGTGCGTGTTATGGTGCATCACCGTCTGCCACTCATAGGTCAACTGGTTGGCGCTGTGCTCGGCATCTGCCACGGCGGCTTTCAGGATATACTCTGTCCGGTCGGTCAAGGGGTACTTCGTGCCTCTTGCCGGGCTGGTGATGTTGACCACCGGAGGGGTGTTGTTGAGTGTGATCTTGAGTTTGGCCGAGGCGGTTGCTCCCTTCTCATCGGTTACCGTCAGGGTTACGTGGAAGATTTTGCCGATTTCTGTTCCCGTGAAGGTATGCTGCGGATTAACAGCGGTCGACACGGCGGAACCATCCCCGAAATTCCATTTATACGTGAGGGCATGCCCCTCCGAGTCGGTGGACTTGTTGCCAGTGAACTGAACGGTCAGTGGGCTGGAGCCATACAGCTTGTCGGCCTCTGCCACGGCTTTCGGCGGGATGTTCTCCCCGTAGTATATGATCTTTTTGATTTGCGTGGCATAGTTGATATAGTAAAGCTCGCCGCTCACCGGATTCATGCCAAATGCCACTACTGCTGCGCCTTCGTCGATGAAATTGCGGATGGCTTTCGGGTTGTTGTTTGCATCAAATGTTGCGTTCCGGATGGTGCCTGCGCCGTAGTCGCCGAAGAAGTAGGTGTTTTGGTACTCAGCGGGCAACGCAGTGCCGGTATACCAGATGCCGCCCGTGGCCGAGCTGCCGTAAAACGGTGTGCCTGCAACGGGAGAGCCAGCGGCACCGATGCTGATGACGTCGGCGTCATTTCCTGTGAAGATCCCTGTTCTGGTGATGGCCTCCGGAATGACGACGTTTCCATTGTCATCCTGATCCGCCACGCTGTTTACCCAATCAATGGCCGGGCGGGCGTGCTCGAATGTGTTTATACCCTCCGGGATCGCCACTTCGAAGCGGCAGGGGTTGTAGAAATAGGGGTCTCCGGTGGCAACGGGCTGCCGGAGCAGGTCGCCATAATAAAAGTACTCCTGTGTGCAGTTGCCCTCTCCGAAAAGCGGGTTTCTGGTGGTCGTGTTCGGCACTTGCTTGTGGAAGTAATAGCGCTGCTTCTCCAGGCCCTCGTAAATAGGCCAGCCGAAGTTCATGCCGCCGCCTTTTACCACGTTCAGCTCTTCCCAGTCCTGCCAGCCCACATCACCCAGGTATAACACGCCCGGGTTGCTGGCGTTTCCAGTGCCAGGTCGCAGCGTAAATCGGAACGGGTTGCGCACGCCCAGCGCCCATACCTTCGACTTTGCAGCATCCGGGTTTGCGCTGCTGTAAAACGGGTTGTTGGGCATACCCTTTCCGGTAGCGGGGTCGATGCGCAGGATTTTACCGTTCAGCGACTCCAGCTGTTGGGACCGGAAAGCGCCAATGTCGTTTTTGGGGGTGATGATGCCATCGGCCAAGGCCTGCGGCACAAAAGTGTCGTTCGGGTCTGCGGGGTTATACCCTGTGTCAAGCCAACCTGCGGTAGCGCCATCTCCGGCCGAAATCAGCAATGATCCATCAGCTCCGAAAACCAGCGAGCCCACCCCATGCGACACGTACAATATCGGAATACCTGTTTCCGGGGTTTCTCCCAGCAATACCTTGCGGGAGTTCATGTCTACTGTGTGGCGCTCATCACTGGCTTTCGCTGTGTAACGGGTCACGCGGCCGATGGTGGCTGCGTTATACTCATTGGCTGAGGGGCGGTAGGTTCCCTTCCCGAAGTTCATCAGGTGGTGCCTGTCCACTACATACAGCAGGTATATATAACCGTTGGTATCGAAGTTGGGGTCGAGGGAAAAACCGAGCAACCCGTGGTCTCCCCAGTTGCCTACTTCCTCGCTAATGTCGATGAGTGGGGTCTGCACTTTCTCGCCGTTCTCCACAATCCATACCTTCCCGGCCTTTTCCCACACATACATGCGCTTGCCGTCTGTGGAGAATGTGAGCCCGACGGCCGCTTCCCAGTCGTCGCCGACCTCCTCCTCAGCGAAGCCCGTGGGCTGCGCCCACGCCACTTGTGTAAACAATAAAGCCAGCAAAACAAGGCATGGCATAACCATGTGCAAAGGGCGCAGCGTGATGCTGAAAGGGTGCAAAAACTTTAAAAGCGGAGATTTTCTTCTCCCGACTTTGTAAAGGTTCTTCATAAGAGTAATTATCTATGGAACGTACTAATTAAATGATGCAATAAATGGGGTATAAAAAACACACAAGCCATGGGCCAGGGAGGGCGGTGCAAGCAACACAGCCTGTGTTTTTGGAATGTTACGGCAGCAAACAGGCAGGGTTCTCAATTAATGAAACACGCCGGTGTGATACCATTTTAATTTGGAGGAAAATGCGATACAACTGCCCCAAGGCCATGTTATTGCACCATCAATTTCCGGGCAACTATACGTTTGCTCGTCACAACGCTGACATTGTAAATACCAGCCACAAACCGCTCCGTGATAGGTATGGCGAGTTTCAGTTCGCCGAACTCGTCTACCTGTGCAGTTTGCTCCAGCACTTTGCGGCCCGCCAGGTCAGTCACGTAATACAGCACGGTTTCGCCGGCTGGCAGGTTAGTGAGCGCGCCGTATACCTCCCCGGACGCTATCGGGTTAGGATATAGAGTGAAATAGGTGGCAGTAAGCCCTCCCATTTTGATCAGGATGATGTTGGAATAGGTATGGGTCCCGTTCTGGTTGTTGATTTTCAGGCGATAGTAGGCCTTGTCGGGCAAAGGGTCTGTGTCGTTGAAACTGTAGATCTGGCTGGTGTTGCTGTTGCCGTTAGCCTCCACTGTGCCGATAGTCTCGAAAGCCTCCGTGTCGGGTGCGCGCTGTATCTCAAAATTAAGCAAGCCAGCCTCTGCCGCCGTCTCCCAGGTCAGCTGCACCACGCCGTTGGCATACGCACCCTCGAAACGCACGAGCTCCGTGATAGCCTCAAACACGCTGCTATACCGCTCCTGCACTTCTGCCGCGGTGAGGGCGCGCCCAAAGAGTTTTATCTCGTCCAATACTCCCTCAAAGTGATAGCCGCCGCCGTCGTTCAGGTAACCGATGTTCACGGGCGAGCCGCTGTCGAAGCCGCTGGTATAGGTATGCGTGCCCTGCGCCACCTTGGCACCGTCCACATATAATTCAGTCAGGCTGCCAGCGCCATTGCGCACGGCCACCAGCTGGTGCCACTGGCCATCGTTCAGTTTCGGGCCCTGCTGGCCCACGTATACCCCCTGCCACGAAAGGTCGAGCAGCTGAAAGCCCGCCCGGCCCTGCTCATCCACCCCAACCCACCAGTGGGCCTCAGAGTCTTTGGCGTCACGGCCGATCAGCACGCGGTTTCCGGCGGTGCTGGCCTCGGTGCGCATCCAAAGCTCCAGGCTGAAGTTCTCGTCGGCTTTCCAGTCGAAGTTATACCCTTCGGTCACGTCCAGCCCGTCGTCCACGCCATCAAACTCCTGCGCTCCGGACACCACGCCCGACACTGGTTTTGGCCGTGTCTCGGCTGTGGCAACCGCATCGTAAGGGGTATAGAAGTCGCGGTAGCGGGTGCCGCTGATCTCATGCAACATCCAGTGGTGCAACAGGCCCACCTTCTCCCCGAGGTCTTTTTTCACTTTGATGGTATAGCGCTGCGTGTCTTCGCCAACCGAGTTCTGGACTTTGATGGTCACCTCATAGCTTCCCTCCGCTGTGGGTTTCCAGGTCACCTCACCGGTAGCGGCGTTCACAATCATACCGGCAGGGCCAGACACCAACTGAAAACTAGGCTTTGGGTTTCCGACCGCCTTGGGGCTGTAGGCATATTGCTGGCCCGCTACACCGTGTGTTACAGGGGCAGACATGAATTGGGGCTTCACCAGTTGGGGGCCGCAGTAGTTGCCGGCACCGCCATTGTACTGCGCGCGCATTTCTGACTCCGTGAGGGCCCTGTCGTACACCTTCAGCTCGTCTAGCAAGCCCTTGTACCCGTAGCCGTTGTTGAGGTTCAGGAAACCGATGTTAACGGGAGCAGTGCTCTCAAAACTCTCTTTGTAATCAAACTGGTAGTTGCCCACGGTATACCCGTCCACGTAGAGCTTGTTCAGCCGGAGGCGGCCGTCGCGCACAACGGCCAGATGGTGCCACTTCCCGTCGTTCACTTTCACGCTCTCCCCTACCGTGGAAAAGCCGGTGTTGCTGCGGTCATACATCACATACTCCGGATTTCCGTTTTTATTGATTCCCAGCCACCATAGCATCGGCGACTCAGTTCCGTCGCGCCCGATGAGCACCTGGTTTTGGGAGGAGGAGGCACTGGTCTTTACCCAAAGCTCGATGGTGAAGCTGCTGTTGGGGCCCCATTCAAAATGCTGGATGTCTTCCAGCATAAGTCCCTTGCTTTTGCCTTCGAACTGCTGCGCGCCAGCAAAAAGGCCCGCCGCCGGTATAGGGCATGTGCTGCAAGTGGCTGGGGTTGTAGCGACATAATCGGTATAAGTGCCCGCTGCGGTTTCATCCAGGCCAAAATAGTGCACCATCCCGGGCAGGCACCCCTTCGTGGCATTCTCCTGGGCAGAGACAGAGAGCGCAAGAAAACTGAAGCAGATAAAAAGCATTGCCAGCCCTCGCCCCCATCGCCTTAGTGCCTGAAGTGGGGCGGGGCTTTCAAAGGGTTGAGGTGCAAGAGGTATACATTTATATGAAGGAGAAATATGCTTCATGAGTTGCTTCTGATGATGAATAAGGGTAATGGCCAGCATAGAATCAACCCGTGTGCAAATGAGGTTGTCTGGGTGAACATAGGTTTTACGGAGAGCCAGCTCGGCCCGGGCGCAATCATTTGTTTATCAGTACGCTGTTTTAGGGGCTTGGTTCTATTAGAAAATTCAAATTCGCTAATATGCGGCCCAAAGCTCCCTAAAAATGATTCCCGCAGCACTTCTCACTCGCAGCCCCAACCCCGACAGGGTATAAACGCGCGACATGCCAGCCCCGTTCAGCGCATCATAACATTACAGCCTAGCCTATTCCCAACAGCGGTAAGTTGAGGATAGTTTAGGAAGTGGTGTGATCAACAGCGCATGGAACCTAAGACCAGCCGCGCGCAGGCGCGTGGCACCATGCTTACCAGATCTGGGGAAGCTTGCTGTGGGCTTTTGTTTTGCTGGGCATCAGGGTATAACTCAGCGCAATCTCGTTTGTGGACTTTGTGATGGCGCTTGCATCCTGGATCGGGGTCTCGTAGGTATAGCCCACCGACAACTCCCCGAGGCGCAGGCCAGCCGTCAGGTTATAGGCCTGGTCGTTCCGGTAGCCGGCCCCAGCCCAAAAAGCATGCTGGTAAATCGCCTTTACCTGCCCCTCTACCGTGGATCGGGCCAGCTTGTCATACTGATAAATCCCGTTGACCGAATAGCCCCAGTCTCCGCCCAGGCTGGCCCTGTAGCCTGCCTGCGCCACGTGCTTGCGGGTATAAAAGTCCCTCAGGAAATCATCGCCCGACGACACCACCGAGCCAGCCGTTATGTCCTGCATGGCATAGCCCACATAATAGCGCGCCGTCACCAGCGACAAGCCAAGGTTGAGGTCCAGGGTGTTGCTGCGGTTGTTGTTGCCGAGCACGCCGGTATAACGGGGGTCATTCTCCTGATCCACGGTCAGGCTGTTGCCATCAAAGCGTTGCATGCGGTAGGTCAGGGCCGAGCCCCAGCGCAGGCTGACAGATTCCGACAGCCTGATAGCTGAGCCATAGTTGAGGCCCACCAGCGACTCTTTTGCCGGCCCAAACTGATCGTGAAGCAGGATTAAACCCAACGCATGCCTGGCTCCCGTGCCCACGGCGGCTCCCCGGCTCTCGCGGCCATCAAACCGATAATTGTTGCTTTTGTGGCCCAGCATGCCCAAATCCACTTCGGCCGTGGCGAGCAGCGTTTTAGGGGCGTCCTCAAATCCCGTCCACTGGTTGCGGTATAGCGTCCGGACAACGGATCCGTCATACCCTGTCAGCGAGGGGTTGTAGAAATGTTTGTACTGGGAGAAATTGGCGATTTGCTTTCTGCCCTGGCCTTGCACAGTATACACAGCCAGCGCCAAGGCGATACATAGTAAAAGTCTCTTCATTTTCTGCTAGTTAAGAACAGTCAGCACTCCCTTTTGCACCAAGTCAATGTCCTTTATCCGGATAATGTAGAAATACGAGCCTGGCAACACGCGGCCTGTGGCACTCCTGCCATCCCAGCCTTCCTCCGGATCCGTGGTATGGAACAGACGGACACCCGCCCTGTCGAACACCTCTACCTCAACGGCATTGTAGTAGCGCAGTTCCGGCACCGTCCAGGTATCGTTGATGCCATCGCCATCGGGTGAGAAGGCATTCACCAGCTTGATTTTCTCCTGCGGCTGGTACAGGGTTTTGGTCAGGGTGAAGGACTGCTCAATACTGTTCTTATACGGATCGGTGCTGCGCACCCGAATCGTAAATTTAGACACTCCTGACAGGCCCAGGTTCGATCTCAGCGTCAACTCATTGCCCTTGCTAAGCTCAAACAACTGATTGTGAGCGCCTCCCTCCCCTGGCACGAGCGCATACGTAAAGTCCTCGTCGTCCGGGTCGGTGGTAGACAGCGTTCCGATGGTCTCAAACGACTCTATGTCGGGGCGGAATGTGGATTTGCTGAGCGCGATGGCTGTCGGGGGCTGGTTCGGAGCTACCTCCACCACGATGCTGGCAGTTTTGTTGTAAATGTTCGAGGTGTTCTCCTTCAGCTCCAGCACACCCGTCAGGGTATACGTGCCGGGCACGCTGCCATTGTAGGTTCCCTTTTGCCAGGTCACCGTGAGCGTCTCCGTCTCCCCATTGGTATAGGTAACCTGCGCTGTGTTGGGGAGTGGCACATCCTTAAACGCTGTTTTGAAAAGCACTTTAATGCGGGCCATTTCCTGCACCAACTCCACGTTCTTCGTCAACTTCTCCACTTGGGCGGTCACCTCCTGGCCTTTGTTCCCGGCATCGTCTGTCAGGAATAACGTGACAGTCAGTGTGCCGTCTCGCAAGCTCGACAGGTCCAGGCTGGCAATCGAAAAGCTTGTGGCTTCCACACGGCCCGTTCCGGCAAGGGGGGTGCCGCCGTTGCTGCTGCCAAGGGTATAGGTATACGTCGTTCCTTTTTCTGTTCCGTCCAGCAACAGGTTCACGTCGCGCTGGTTCGTCACATCCACTCTGTCTACGCCAAAACGAACGGTATATCCGGTCGGGGCTGTGCCGTCGTAGGTCAGCTCCAGTATGTTGGAAGGAGTATTGCCGTTGGTGGCGGCATCCTGCATTTTATCGGCGGGCACCAGCACGGTTACTTTCCCGTTCTGGGCAGGTATGATCCGGGCCGTGTACACCAGCTCCGAAACCTGCTCCAGTTTCTCAACTGATGCATTCGTATGCGTGATGTCGGCAAGATCAAACCCAGTGACTGACTCGCTGAGATTGAACGTGACGGTAAAGGGCGCATTCGTCAGTCCGGGCGCTGTAGTGGTCAGTGATATGGCTGGGCGGTCGGCATCATACAGCAATTTCAGCTGATTGGATGCCTGGTTGCCGTTAGTGGCGGCATCCTGCACGCTGTTTGCGGCCAGGGACACAGCAACCTCCCCGCTGGCTGCCGGCGTAACCCGCACGGTATACGTTTGGGCATCTGCCTTGCTTAGCTGGGAGGCAGATGCGTTTGTCAGGCTTAAGCTTTCGGCAGTAAAGCCCAGTACTGGCTCACTGAAACTAACCGTTACGGTAAAAGGCGCTTTGGTAGGATTTGGGGCTGTTGTGGACAGCACCACGGTTGGCTGCTGCACATCATAAGTCCTTTTTAGCAAGGCAGAGGCGATGTTTCCGTTTTTTGCCGCGTCGAAAGCCATGTCAGCGTTCACCTGCACGTGCACCTCGCCGTCTGCTGTCGGAACGATGCGTGCGGTATACGTACTGCCGTTCACTGTCGCAAAGTCTCTGGCCGTCCCGTTCAGGAGGGTGATATCCGACAACTCAAAACCAGTCACGTCTTCGCTGAACGCAAAGGTGGCGGTAAATGCGGTGTTCACTATAGAAGGGGCCTCCGAGCTGATCGTCAGGCGTGGGCGCGTCGCATCGTATACCGACTCCAGCTGGTTTGAGGCCTTGTTGAGATTCCCGGCCAGGTCTGTCACCTTGCCAGCCGGAAGTTTCACCTGTACTGCCCCGTCTGCGGCAGGCGTGACCGTGGCTGTATAGCTTGCCTTTGTCAGTCCGGTAAGGTTGCTGAGTGTGCCGTTCGTGACGCTGAAGTCAGCGGACGCCAGTGTGTATACATCCTCCGTAAAGGTGATGCTGATTTGATAGGGAGCGTTCAGGGGGGCATTTGCGGCTTTGGAAACAGTTGCTTCAGGTGCCGTCAGGTCCACGATAACTGTAAGCGGGGTGCTCCCTGCGCTTGTGTTGCCGGCTGCATCTGTGGCCGTGGCCTTGAACAGGTATGTGTTCTGCACCAAGGCAGTGGCTTCGTAGCTGAAAGACCAGTTTCCGGTCGCATTTGCCTTTGTTGTGCCGAGCACTGTCCCTTTTTCTGAAAGGGTCACGGTGGCGTTTGCCTCTGCCCTTCCGGAGAGAACAAGGGAGTTGTCGGACGTAACCTGATCATTCGCTTGAGGGCCACGGTCTTCTGACACGGCCAGCAGCACAGGTGCTTCCGGGGCTTGCGTATCTACGCGCCAGGAGTAGGAAGCCGGAGATGCATCGGTGTTTCCGGCGGCATCCACTGCCCGCACGGAAAGCGTATGAGGCCCTTCCTGTAGGTTTGAGGCGGTATAAGGATTTGTGGTTGCCGCATATGCTGCCCCATCCAGGCTCACCCAAAAAGTCACACCCGCTTCGTTGCTGCTAAAGCTGAACCGGGCCTCCTTGCTGTTGCTGTCGGCGTCGGGGCCTTCCACAACTGTCGTTTCCGGTGCCTTGCTGTCTATCATGAAAGTTCGGGTCGCGGAGGCTGCGCTGGTGTTTGTCGCCGCATCTGTGGCTTTTGCCGTCAGTTGGTGTGTGCCTTCTGCCAGTGCCGTAGCAGGCACAAAACGCCACGTCCCGTCTGTTGCAGCCGTTGTGCTGCCAATCTGGTTGCCTCCTATATAAAGTGCCACATTGCTGCCTGCCTCTGCCGACCCGGAGAAAGCAGGCTTGTTGGTATTCAGCAAGGCATCTGCTGCCGGAGCTGTGATGAGGGGCGCGGCGGGTGCCTGGGTATCCACTACCCAGGTATGCGTTGCGGGGCTCGGATCGAGGGTGCCTGCCTGGTTCTTTGCCCTGACGCGCAGGGTATGGCTTCCATCTGAAAGGCTACTCAGGTTTAGCGGGTTGCTGACAGTGGCAAATGCCGCTCCGTCCAGGCTCGCCTCATACGTTACGTACTGCCTGTTGCTGGAGAAAGTGAAGGCGGCAGTCTTTTGGTTGGTGATGGCGGCAGGTGCCGTTTCAATTTTTGTGTCGGGGGTTGTGGCATCTACCGTAAAGGTATTGGTGTTGCTGACAGGGCTTTCGTTGCCTGCCGCATCGGTTGCCTTGGCCATGGCTTTGTGTGTCCCGTCAGCAAGCGCTGCTGTGGGTACTAGCGACCAGTTCGCGTTTGTGGCCGTTGTGGTGCCAATCGCCGTACCATCTACCAACACGGTAACGGTACTGCCCTCTTCCGCCGTCCCGGAAAAAGTGGGTTTGTCGGTGGCCAGGAACGCGCCATCGGTAGGCGCTGCCAATACTGGGGCCGCCGGGGCCTTGGTGTCGATCGTCCAGGTATACGCGGCGGGGGACTGGTCAATGTTGCCGGCGGCATCAATGGCCCGCACCTGCAGGGTATGGGGGCCGTCGGCGAGGTTGTTCAGGGTGATTGGGTTGGTAGCCTGAACAAAGGCTCCTCCGTCAACGCTGATCTGGTAGGTCACGCCGCTCTCATCACTCGAAAAAGTAAAGGCGGCGGCACTGCTGTTCGCGTCTGGCTTCGGCTTGACGGTAATAGACGTTTGGGGAGCCTGTGTGTCCGGCGCCGTAGGCTGCACGTTCAGAAGCTTGTCCAGGGCGCTGTACCATACCGGGGCCATTTTATTGTAGCCAGTCATCGCAGGATGCAGATAATCTGCCATGTCGCCTCCGTCTGCAACGTATTTATATATAATACCGGCTCCGTCCTGCATGTCCACAAGTTCCAGCCTGTCGCCAGCGGCTATTCGCTGCGCAGTGTAAGAAGCTAGCATTTGATTGAACTGCAAGGTGTTCTGTGCTTCCGTTGGGGTTTCGCAATTGCCCTCATAGCAGACGCGCTTGATAATCTTGGCCACGATGACGGTGACTTCTTTTCCCACCCGTGCTTCGTACGCATCCACCTGATCCAAAATATTCTTTATATCGGTCATGGCGTTCGCACTGCCGTCCACCCAGTTTGTGCCAATGTGCAACAAAATAATGTCTGGGTTATATTTGTCTAGATAAGGGCCATTTCCAGGTCCACGGTATTCTCCGCTGGAATAAAACTCAAACCTCCCGTCTTTCAGCAGCAAGGCGATATCCTCGTCACGGGCGCCTCCGAAGCCTGCATGGTCGGTGTCGCGCATGAGTGCGCTGCCTGTGCTTTCGCTTCCCACAAAATCATACAGTCCTTGCGACCGGGAGGCATCCAGCAGATCCGCTAGCTTGTCGCGGTAGGCCGCCTTGTTTTCTTTGGCCACAGCACTGCTTCCTCCCTCGGTGTTAGAGTCCCCCAGAGGCATTATTTTATACACCTTGCCTTGCTGATGGGTGGTGCCGCTCACTACTATACTATAAGGAGAGGCATCTCCCCCATTAATCGCCTTAACACGGTAGTAGACTTTCTGATTGTAGTAAAGGCCGGTGTGCCGGAAAGTGGTGGTGGGAGCCGCAACTGTTTGCAGTCGGATAAACGTGCCAGTCTGGCCGGTGGTAGACTTCTCCACTTCATAGGACGTGGCACCCGACACGGGCGACCAGCTGATGGTGATGGCACCGACCAAAGAGGGCTTGGCTTGGACATCCTGAGGGGCTGAGATTGCAAAAGCAACCTTTTCCGCGCGCGGATTTGCTACAACCCCACTGCCACAAAAGGCAAGCAGGACGACAAAAAGTGCCTGGCGCAGGTAAACATATAAGGGCATAGGGTAATTGTGGTGGTTAGGCTTGTGTATCGGAAACCTATATAACGGTTTTGCTATACCTAGGTTACCGAAATTTTGCGGTTTGCGCCCATGTACGTACGGCCTCGAAAAAAGGTGCCCACTTAGCCAGATAATTTTTTAGTATGCCTCAGAAATGGTCATACATAGTGTTTTCTATTTATTTGAAAAAATATATAGTGAATGGCACAACCTTTTGTCTCAACATCTATATAATAGGGTATAAATTTAATGCACCAACGCTCTACACTACCTGGTAAACGAAACTGCAGCATATTCAAAATCATTCAGTTAAGTTTATTAAACCGAAACACACCCTTTTAACCTGGAGAATGTATGCTCTTCAACTCGATTGAATTTTTTATTTTCTTCCCGATAGTAGTTATCCTGTACTTCCTGACCCCGCACAACAGGCGATGGCTGCTTCTGCTTCTGGCTAGCTACTACTTTTATATGTCCTGGAAGCCAGCTTATGCCATCATACTGGTTATTTCTACCCTGGTCGATTACTTCTGCAGCCGCACGATGGGCAGGTATACGGACGAGGAGAAAGCCCGCCGGAAACCATGGCTATACCTCAGCCTGGCCTCTAACCTGGGCATCCTGCTGCTGTTCAAATACTACAACTTCTTCAACGACAGTGCCCGCGAGCTGGCCCTGGGCCTGAATGTGCCCTACGCCATGCCCGCCTTTGAGCTGCTGCTGCCCATGGGCATCTCGTTTTATACCTTCCAGACCATGAGCTACAGCATCGATGTGTACCATGGCCGCATCAAACCCGAAAAGCACCTGGGTATCTTCGCGCTGTTCGTCACCTTTTTCCCGCAGTTGGTGGCTGGCCCTATCGAGCGCGCCGGCAACCTGCTCAGCCAGATGCACCAGTCCCACCCTTTCGACTACTACCGCATTGTGGCGGGCTTGCGCCGCATGGCCTGGGGCTTTTTCAAAAAGATCATCATCGCCGACAACCTCGCCCTGATGGTGAACGAGGTATACAACAACCCCGGCGAGTTTCAGGGCTTTTCGCTAATCCTGGCCACGGTCTTCTTCGCCTTCCAGATATACTGCGACTTCTCCGGCTACTCCGATATCGCTATCGGTGCCGCCAAGGTGTTGGGCTTTAACCTGATGGAGAACTTCCGGAGCCCCTACTTTGCCAAGACGATCTCTGAGTTCTGGGGGCGCTGGCACATCTCGCTTTCTACCTGGTTCCGCGACTACCTGTATATTCCGCTGGGCGGGAACCGGGTGGTGAAATGGCGC
Source organism: Pontibacter sp. E15-1 (assembly GCF_022601975.1). GTDB lineage: Bacteria > Bacteroidota > Bacteroidia > Cytophagales > Hymenobacteraceae > Pontibacter. Next base: position 65,614 of record NZ_JAKVIR010000027.1, on the reverse strand, counting down.
TGGTACTATAACCTCTTTATCGTGTTTATGGTGAGCGGCCTGTGGCATGGGGCGAGCTGGACATTTGTGATATGGGGCGCTTTGCACGGCATCTACCAGGTTTTCGGTATCCTGACCAAGGCCCAGCGCAATGGCTTCGTCCAGAAAATCGGGCTTGCCCGTCACCCGCAGCTCTACAAGTGGGTGCAGGTGCTCACGGTGTTTTTCCTCGTGTGCTTCTCCTGGATATTCTTTCGGGCCAACACGATTTCCGAGGCCTTTTATATAGTAGGGCAGTCATTTGCCGCTTTGGGGAACCTAAACCAAGTCTTTTCGCTTGACTTGGCACATGATGTGTTTATGAACCAGGGCGTTAAGGTGTTTCTGGTGTCTGTTTTCTCTATCGCCGTGATGGAGACGGTGCACTTGATCCAACGCAATGGCAGTGTCTCGGCCTTGCTCACCCAACGGCCTGTGTGGGTGCGCTGGGGGGTATACTACCTTGCCATTATCGCCGTGCTGCTATTTGGGCAGTTCGGCAACCAGGAATTCATTTACTTTCAGTTTTAGAGAATAAGGAACGTTTATGCAAACGAATAATGGAGTGAAGAAACTGTTGCTGAAGCTGACCTTGCTTGCGTTTCCGTTTATTCTGTGGCCGTTGGTGGAGGTGTTTGTGTTACCCATGAACTACTTCACTTTCAGGATATGGGAGACGATCTCCGTGAACACCGTCCGGGTGATGTCGGGCCCGTTTTACCCTAACATGCACCTGAAGATGGTGGAGGAAGGAGAACTTGCCCCGCGTACCCCCTATGCTAAAAAGCGGCTGGTAGAGTGGCGCACAGATGAATACGGCTACCGCAACTCCGACACCAAACACGACGTGCTGCTGATCGGCGACTCCAACATCACCGGGGCGAAACTGTCGCAGGACGAAACACTGGCCGCGGTGCTGGAAGACAACCTCGGCAAGCCCGTGTACTCCTTTGCCCCGGCCACTGTGAACCGTTTCCTGGCCACCGACCGGTTTGAGGAGCAGCCCCCTGAGTTAGTGATTGTCTCGAGCATTGAACGCCGTATCCCGGAGTTGCCGGCTGCGGGCGAGAACAGCTTTGGCTCTAAGGTGCGCAATTACACGGGCAACCTGATCAACGCTTCGCCCGTGCTGACGTATCTGGCCGTAACCGCCGACCGGATATCTAAGCTGGGGCTATACCGGTATACCCTCGCAACAATCGAACGCGCCACAGGAAAAAGGGAGTATATTGCCTACAACAATGAGTTCTTCATCGAAGGCGAGGTGGCTAACCGCGATTTCAGCGAGCAGGAGGTTGACCAGATAGCCGATGTACTGGAAGGTTACAGAGACGCTTTGGCCAAACGGGGCATCCGCTTTATGTTTTTGCCTATCCCCAACAAAGAGAATATCTACTACCAGTTGCTGCCCTCACAGAAAAAAGCCACTTTTTTACCCCGGTTAATGGCCAAACTAGACCAAAGAGGCGTAGAATACGTCAACATACAAGATCGCTTTGACAGCTTATACCAGCAAAAGCAGGTATCGCTATACCCAGCAGACGATGCCCACTGGAACAACGTCGCCGTAGAAGTTGCCGCGCAGTTAGTGACCAAGCACATTGCAAAAGCAAAAAACGGAGAATCCTCTAGCTCAGAACCCCATAAAAACTTAGTTAATTATACAGGAAGATAATCCCCCATAACTCCTGAAGCATACCATACATTGTTATATGACAGCAGGTGTTAGCTAACCCAACTTATGAAAATAAAGGCTAAATACGAGAAAGGCACCCGAAGACTGAAGAAGGTTTTGGGAAGAATTGTCCCTTTTAACTCTCAATACAAGCCGGCAGACGTCTGCCGCATCAGCTTAACGGACGCTTCCGTTAACAACCCGCGCGAGTTTACCCTGCACACCATCTACCCCGCGCATGTAACCAAACTCCACATCTCAGACGATTTATACCAGGCTTGCTCTGAATACTGGAAGCCCAAGAAAGAGGTGCAGACAGACTACATTGTAGTGGAAGTGCCCAACGGACGCGTATACACCGACAACGAGAGCAGCGTGGCCGTGGTGTCGCAGTACAACCGCCTGATCGAGAACGTATCGCTGAGCCTCAAGCACGGCAAAGTGACCGAGCCCGACCTCAACAACATATTTGAGCAAAGGTATTTTACCACGCCTTCGCGCTTTAAGGGGACTGTCTTTTCGATGCTCACAGGCGGGGCCGGTGTCAACAACATCGGGCACTGGTTTATCGATGTGCTGCCGCGGCTTCACCTGCTCAAAGAAAGCGGCCTGTATGACCAGGTGGACTGGTTTTATGTGCCAAGCCTGCGTTACAGCTATCAGACGGAGACGCTGGAACTGCTAGGCATACCCCAGGAAAAGATCATCTCGGGAGATGCACATGCCCATATCGCCGCCGACCGGATTATTGCCTCCACTGCCCCACGTGGCAACCACACGCTGGTGCCGGTATGGCTCTGCAACTTTATTCAGGAGTCGTTCATGCCGTATGCGGCAGAATCGCCCAGCCTGATTCTGCCAGAGGCCAAAAACCTCTATGTCAGCCGCTCCGACTCTGCTATCCGGAATGTGCTGAACGAAAAGGAACTGCTGAAGGAAATGGCCCCGTTTAACTTCGAGACCGTTGTCTCCAGCAAGCTGACGATCAAAGAGAAGATCAAGCTGTTCTCCAGAGCAGACATTGTGATGGGGGCCACAGGCGCCGGCCTGATCAGCATGTTCTTTTGCAAGCCCGGCACCAAAATGATTGAGATCTTTAACGAGGGATTTGTGGTGGAGCCGTTTTATGACATCGCCACCAAGATCGGGTTAGACTACTCGTATATTATTTGCAAGGGGCACCGGAAAGTGCGCAACTCGGGGCAAGGCCAGCGCGAGCACCTGCTCGTGGAAACCGGAAAGGTGCTGGAACTACTCCAGGAGGTAGAGGAAGCGAAAAAGGCGAAGCCCAAAGAAGTGTCCCCGCAGCGGCTGAAAGCGGTATAAGACGGTTTAATATGAAAGAGGAGGTCTGCCCAAACAACTACACAGTTGTAGGGGCAGGCCTCTTTTTTTGCCTAATGACATCCTTGTACACCTGCAATAGCAGTTGATAGTTTGCCTCGGGGGTATAATGGCGCAGATAGGTGGCACGGGCGTTCTTTCCCAGCTCCTCGCGGAAATTTGGCTTCAGCTCAAGTTCCTGCACACAGTGGGTGAGCGCAGTAGGCTGTTGCGGCGCAAAGTGCAGCCCGTTATGCTGGTCCTTCACCAAGTGTGCGGCTCCCCCCAGATTGGCGGCTATCACCGGCGTGCCGGTGGCAAAGGCTTCAATCACCGTCATCCCGAACGTCTCCAGCCACTCCGACGGGAAAATGAGCGCCTTTGCTTTTTTCAGCAGCTGCATCGTTTCCTCCCGCTTCCGGAATCCCATGTAGGTTACGCTCGGGTTATTGGCGGCATAGCGTTCTACCTGCCCTCTCAGCGGGCCATCACCAATAATCCTGAGTTTGAAAGGCTGTAACTGGTGTGCCTGCAGCAGTGTCTCTATACCCTTTTCAGGCGCAAGGCGGCCGATGTATATATAAGCATCCTCCCGATCAGGCGCTCCCTCGCCAAGGTCTTCCGTGAAATTTGGCTTAATGGCCAGCTGTTCCGGCCGCAGCCTCAGCGAGGAGTCCAGGAATAGGTCTGCCGCCCCCGGTGTCAGGGCAATGTATCTGTCTACTTTGTGCTGCCAGGTGCCCAGCATTTTATGTATGCCCGTGGTGAGCACCACAGAAGCTGTTTCGATGCGGGAGTTGCGGTATATACCCTTCGCAATCGCTCTTAGCGGAAACGTCTTGTGTATGTTCTCCAACTGCACCTTGCCGTTGTAATGCAGCACGGCGCTTGGACATAGCAGTCGGTAATTGTGCAGCGTCAGGACAACCGGAACCCGGTGTTTCTGGCATACATAAAAAACGGCCGGGGAAACAAGGGGGAAGAAGTTGTGCACATGCACCACATCGGGCTGAAAACGCAGCAGGGCATTCTCGACGGTGCGGGCGCTGCCATAATTGTATACCACCCCTAACGCCGCCATTAGCTTTTCCCCTATCGTGTTGACCTCGTTGTTGGACAGCGCCAGCTTTTCGACGGTATGGCCGTGGCCCTGCAACAGCGCCGCCTCCGCATGGAAAACGGTGTCTTCGCCGCCGGCTTGCTTGTAAAAGTTATGTATGAGTAGTATGCGCATGGAGAGTCAGGGTGAAAATCAGCAAAATGAAGTACGAAGGACCTGCCGCAGGTCTTCGGGCGTGCCTATATCCAGGCAAGTGCCCTTGTCAAAGCAGACGCTTTGCACCGACAGCCCCTCGCGGATGCCGGCTTGCAGCACCTTCCCCATACTGATTTCAAAATCCGTAACGGAGGGGTTAATTTCAGAAATCACTTTTTGCAAGTGCTGGTGCATAAACTGCGTGAAAGACGGCCCCCAGCAGGCGATGGCCCATCCATACCGTAACGCAGACTGCTCTGGCTTGGGATAGATGGCTGTCACTTGGCCGCTTTTGGAGAGGTCGACCATATCCCATTTATGCGGACGGGCCACTGGAAAAGCCCCGAGCACTACATCGGCCTGGGTGCTCTCCTGCCGCTGAAGCAACTGCAAAAACGCATCCGCAGGCTCAAAAAGAATATCCGGAAAGCCAAACATGACCTGCTTGCCTTGCACAAAATCATATGCCTGGTCGAGGGTAAAAGGTGTGCCATACGGGTGGCGCATCACGAGATAGGCAAGCGGTAGCCCCACGTGGCTGCCATCCCCAAAATACGCCGGGATGTCCCACTTGCCTTTGCGAAGGATCATGTAGGCTTGGCTCGCGCCTGCCCGTTGCATGTGCTCGAGCAGGTATTGCGCCGCCACTTTCGGGTGCGCTTCCCCATGCTCAGGATGAGGGCCCAACCCCACCGGGAACAGTTCTTTGCTGCATGGGATGGGGTCTAACCTGCTTCCAAGGCCGGCAGCGGGGATAAGGCCTACAATGTCCGTGTTTTTCATCTTATGGCTGCGCTTGCGATTGAAAGGTACCGTTATTCTGAAACAATAAAAGCTGTCGCCCGAGCCTCTGTGTATAACCACCTGACTACGAAAGCGACAGCTTAGAATTGTTGTTCCTGCGTTGCCACAGGAAAGCACAAGAGCCTAGGACAAAGATACTTCTTTTCCGGCCTTATGCTTCAGATATTGCTCCCGGGACGCATCGGTGGCTGCGCCGAAATACTGCGCCTGCTCCTCGCGAAGCTGATCAACCAGTCTTCCTTCCGGCAGAATCACGTCATCGTATGTCAGGACTTTGTCTTTCGCGATATCATGCTTCAGTACGCAGCCTTCCGCCACGCCGATTGGCAACAACCGCTGCTCAGCCGTTGTAGTGGCGTTTTCGCACAAGCCATACGTCATGTAGTGTCCGATACCGTCTATCACCTGACCTGCCTTCAGATCTGTTTTGGCGGTGGCCACGACCTCTACATAAGGCTTGCCAATCGGTGTGAGGGCTGCATCGTGGAACAATACGGCGCGGGCCACAGTGTTTGGCACTTCGAAATGGCAGAGGTGGTATGGGGTATAGAATAGATACAGCGGGCCTTCACCCAGCTTGTACAGGTTCAGGTAGTGCTGCTGAATCGGGTGGTCGTGCGTGCCCAGCACAAACACACCGGGCCCCGGCTCGGCACCTACCACATAGTCCACAATGCCAGGCCCTTCGATCAGGTCTTCCAGGGGGTATAAGTTCTGCACCACGTCTTTCAGTGACGTGCCGCCTGCCACGGTTGGCCCGTGCATGCCGCGCTTTGCCACCTGCATGCCCGTGCCATTGGCCACGATGGCCTGCTCAAACGAGATCTTACTGCCATCGGCAAACGAGGTCACCATCGCCGGGTTCTGCCCCCATTTCTTCGCGAAGCCTTCCTGCGTAGTCGGGTTACGGTATGGGTCATGCAGTCCTTTGATGTTTCCGCACAGCACTGGCTTTACGCCCAGCCCCTTCACAAAACGGAAAAGGTTCATCTCCACTCCCGGCTGATCGCCATCGGCGTTGGTAAACACAACACCAGCCTTGTCGGCATACACCTTCAGGATTGGCCCCACGGTTCCGTCCACCTCAGCGTTCATCATGATGATGTGCTTGCCGTTCTGGATGGCACGCAGCGCCACGTTCGTGCCGAATTCAACGGCACCCGTCACTTCAATCACCGCGTCGATGCCCTCCGCCTCGCACAACAGCATGGCATCGTCGGTGATGCTGTACTTGCCGATGCGGATGTTCTCCTCGAGCTGCGACAGATTGCTTACTTCCCGCACGTCCAGCACGTCGGCCTGGGTATAGGCCTGCTTGGCTTTGGCGGTGTCTCTGTTGGCGATGGCCACCAGCTCCATGCCGAAAGTATACTTACAGATTTGAAGCGCAATCCCGCGCCCCATAAAGCCTGCGCCAACCATTGCCACTCGAACAGGTTTGTTCTCGGCCTGACGCTTGGCGAGTGCGCTATCAACTAATATCATTGCTATCTCTTTTTTTAGTTTGAAAAAGTGAGGCCACTGGCGCTACGCCAGCTGCTTGCCTCCTGTTGTTGCGTTTGCCTCCTCAAAATCAGGGTGCTCCTGGTCTTTCTCCGAGATGACCTGCGGCGCTATCGGCCACTCAATATTGAATGCCGGGTCGTTCCAGCGGATGCCCCGCTCAGAGCCGGGGGTATAGAATTGGGTCACGTTATAGGTCACGTCGCTGTTGTCTTCCAGCGTGATGAACCCGTGCGCGAATCCCTCCGGCACAAAAAGCATTCGGTATTTATCGGCGGTCAGTTCCACGCCTATCCACTGCTTATAGGTTTCAGAGTCCTCGCGCATGTCAATGATCACGTCGTAGATAGCGCCGCGCGTGCAGCGCACCAGCTTCGTTTCCTCATACGGCGACACTTGCATGTGCATGCCGCGCAGCGTTCCTTTCTTTTTGTTGTACGAGACGTTTGCCTGCACCATGTTGGTGTTCAGCCCGTGCTCGTCCATTTCACGCTTGCAGTATGAGCGGCCAAAAAAGCCTCGCTCATCCTCCAGGCGCTTTACGTCTATGATGAAAGCGCCTTTTAACTTCGTTTCTGTAAAAATCATCGGTACTGGGTTAAGCGGTTTTAAATTCGGCCTTGGGCGCTGTTTTCTTGCTGTTCCACTGCAGCTGCTCGTTAATCTTATCAGACTCCTGCAGGCTTGTCAGCACTTTCAGGCGCATGAGCAGGGAGTTGCGGAAGTCGCCGTCCTTAAACTCCATTTCAGTCAGGCCATCGCGCAGTTCCGCTATCGCCTGCTTCAGCGAATACTGTGGCAGGTGGTTTGGGGCCAGCTCTTGATACAGGTCAAAATTCACACGGTACGAGCGTTTGTCCGGAGCGGCGTCTTTATTCACCGTCACCTCTGTGCCAGAAATCACCTCGCCCACGGCCTTCGCCAGTTCGTGCACCTGATAGTTCCACTCATTCGAGCCGGTGTTCACGGCCAGAAACTCACCTCCGTTAGAGGGCTCTCGGGTAACGGCCCACTCAATGGCGCGCGCCATGTCCTTTACATGGATCAGGGGGCGCCACGGGCTACCGTCGCTCAGGATATTGATTTTGCCAGTCGCCACGGCACCAGCCACAAAGTCATTCAGCACCAGGTCAAGGCGCAGGCGGTCGCTCATACCGCAGGCGGTGGCAAAGCGAAGGCACGTTACCGTGAACCCATCACCAGCCAGCGGCTGCAGGTCTTTCTCCGTCGCTACTTTAGAGCGGGCATAGGCGGTCAGCGGGTTCAACTCCGAGTCCTCTGTCTTGGCTTGCTCTGAGGCAGCGCCATACATGCTGCAGCTAGAGGCAAACACATAGTTCTTCACGCCTGCCTCTTTGGCTAGTTTGGCAATCTCGACGCTCGACTTGTAGTTCACTTCCATCGTGATGTCTTCGAACTTCGTCCCCATTGGGTCGTTTGAGATGGCGGCCAGGTGTACCACGGCATCCACTCCCTGCAGGACTTCCGCCGGGATGGTGCGCACATCGCCATATAACTGCACATCCAGTTGGCTCTCAGGCAACACAGGGGCATTCGTCAGGCAAGAGGCAAAATAAGCCATATCATACCCTACGAGGGTAGCTTCGGGGTGCGCGGCGCGCAGGCGCTCTACCACGCCTGGTCCCACATAGCCCATATTTCCGGTAATCAGAATTTTCATATCTTGTGTAATTGCTTTATTTAAGAAAGGGATAAGGATTTTTTGCAGGATGGGTTAGTTCACTGCGTTCGCCAGTTTATGATTCCAGACATTCCAGGGGGCTTGTTCTTTTTGCCATAGCTCCTCCAGCACATGCTTGTCGCGCAAGGTGTCCATCGGCTGCCAGAACCCTCTGTGGCGATAGGCGGAAAGCTCTCCTTCCTCGGCTAGCTGCTCCAGTGGCTCGCGCTCCCAGGTTGTGGTGTCGTCCTCGATGTAGTCAAATACGCCTGGCTCGAGCACAAAAAACCCGCCGTTGATCCAGGGCATGTCGCCCCCTGCCGGTTTTTCCTTGAACTGGGGCACTTTGGTTGATTCTGAGCCGAGGGTAAATGCCCCGAAGCGGCCAGGCTGCTGCACGGCAGTCAGGGTAGCCAGGGTTCCCTGCGCTTTGTGGTACTGCACTGCCTCTGATACGTTCACGTCACTCACCCCGTCTCCGTAGGTCAGGCAGAACGTCTCGTCACCTACATACTCCTGCACGCGCTTCAGACGGCCGCCTGTCATCGTGCCTTCGCCGGTGTCTACCAGCGTCACTTTCCAGGATTCGGTGTTGTTTTTATGCACCTCCATTGTGCTCTTACGCATGTCAAACGTCACGTCGGAGTTGTAAAGGCTGTAGTTGGCAAAATACTCTTTAATCATATGGCCTTTGTACCCGCAGCAAATCACGAAATCGTTGATGTTGTGATGCGAGTAGATTTTCATGATATGCCAAAGGATGGGCTTACCGCCAATCTCCACCATTGGTTTTGGGCGCACGCCGCTTTCTTCACTGATTCTTGTTCCGAAGCCGCCAGCCAGAATAACTGCTTTCATATATCTATAAGGGTTTTAAGGGTGTTAACCTGAGTTTATGGACCGGGAAAATTGCACTGCCTGTGCTACCGGACTTTTTGTTAATACGAAGATTTATATATTTGGATGTTTTAAGAGTTGATTTTGCAAAAATTTTTATGCACCCGTTTTAATGAGGCCCGAAGTTTCCTGATTCACGCTACCGTAAGGCATAAAAAAGCTGACTGCACAACCGGGTCATCTGCCATTTGGCGATAAACACGGTCGTGCAGTCAGCTTCAGTTGGTATAGATAGAAGGTATGACCACTTGTAAACAGCTACTTTATTCCTGATCCCTTCTTTATCCATCAACTCCCTGTCTTATCAGCAATTTTGAGTGTTAGGCTACGCGAGCTTTTTAGGTTGCCCCTGCAACAGTTGTTTCAGCGTAAGCAGAATAAACATGCTGTTGGTATACAGATATCGCTTCCAAAGGCGACGAGGCTCCTGCCACAGTCTGTACGTCCACTCCAGCGACAGGTTACGTGCCCATGCCGGAAGTCTTTTTTCCAGGCCGGCATACGTCATGTAGGCCTGGCCCACGCCCAGCATACAGGCCTTTACCCTTCCTTTGTGTGCTGCCATCCAGCGCTCCTGCTTCGGGCAACCCAAGGCGACGAAAACCAGATCAGGTTTAGCCGCATTGATCATGGCTGTTATATCTGCGTCCTCATCATCACTGAGTTTCCGAAAAGGGGGCGAATAATAGCCTGCTATTTTCAGATCGGGCAACTCCTGCTTCGCCTTTGTAGCCACAGCCTCCAGCACCTGATCCGTAGAACCGTAGAAATAGACTGACTTTCCGCGGGCCGCCGCCTCTTGCAGCAGCCGGGGCAGCAAATCCATACCTGCCACTCGCTCCTGCCGCTGCCCATAAAACAGCCTGGCAAGCTTCGCTACGGGGTTTCCGTCTGGGGTAGCCACGTCAGCGTTGTTCAACACGTCGTTAAACTCCCGGTCCTGGTATGCCTCCATAAGCATGTGCACATTGGCAAAGCATACATAAGAGGAATCCTTGTGATTAGACAGCCAAAATATGTGCTCTACAAAGTCGTTGAAAGACCCGGCAGAAATTAGGGATGTCAGGAGTTTTCGCTTCCGTGTTAAAGGCGGCGAGGGTATGGCAGAAACAGTTTCTAACTCTGAAGTAGCGTTAAGTGTACTAGTATGCATTTTTCTCGCCTTTCACCATGTTCCAAACTGTCAGGAAAATAATTTTCATGTCCATCATGAAGCTCCAGTTCTCCATGTAGCGCACGTCATACTCCACGCGCTTCTCCATAAGCTTCAGCTCTTTGGTTTCGCCTCTGAAGCCGCTCACCTGGGCATACCCTGTGATACCCGGCGTAACGAAATGGCGCATCTTATATTTGGTGATCAACTTCGAGTAGTGATCCAGCTGCGACACCAGGTTAGGCCGTGGGCCTACAACGGACATGTCGCCTAAAAGCACGTTGAAGAACTGCGGCAACTCATCCAGATTGGTTTTGCGCAGGAAACGGCCGACACGGGTAATACGCGGGTCGTCTTTGGTGGCTTGCACTTCCGTCAGCTTGTTTACTTTCATTGTCCGGAATTTGTAGCAGACAAAGAGCCTGTTCTTTTTGCCCGGACGCAACTGCTTGAAGAAGATAGGTCCCTTTGACTCGAGTCGGATCGCCAGGGCAATCAGCGGAAGCACAATCGGGAAGATCAGCAGAATTACGGTCAGCGAGAAGGCCACGTCAAACAGGCGCTTCATCACACGGTTAGAGGCAATCTCCAACGGCTCACGGCGGATGCTGATCATCGGCACGTTGTGGTAGAAGTACATGTTCACGTCTTTCTGCACGATGGCGCTGAAATCAGGCACAATGCGGAAGTACACGAAGTTGTCGTCGGCAAACTCGGTGAGGTCGTCAATCTGCTCCTTGTTATTGAGCGGCAAGGTATAGTACACCTCGTCGATGCTGTGCTGGAGGCAATACTCCTTCAGGTCGTCCACGCCGCCTTTCACCTTACTGCTGTAAGGGCTGAGGGGATCTGCGTTGTCGTCGAAAAAGCCCATGAACTTCGTGCCGAGGTCGTCGTTGGCGTTCAGTGTCTGGTGCAGCCCCATGGCGGCCGGGCCTGTTCCTACGATCACGTAGCGGGTATGGGCCACGTCTGACTTCGTGAAATAACGGTAGGCAAATAAAAGCAGCAACCTGCTGAAGCCAATCAGGAGCGCGGTGGAAAGGTAGGTATAGAGCAGCAGCAAACGGGAAAGCTCCTCAAGGTTGAACACCACAATGCAGCTAGCCAGAATGAAGGCATGCAGAATGAAGGCGTTTATGAGGTTAGACAGCCGTCGGTCGCAGGGGAAGAACCCGTCTACGCGCACCATGAAGTTAGAGAAACCCGAAACGATCCACCACACGAGGGCAAAAAGCACGAAGAAGATGTTGTACTCCTGCTGAAGATCAGTGGTGCCGTAGCGGATAATGTTCGAGAATTTAAATGCGGATGCTATAAGAGTTACATCTAGAATTAACAGCATTACTCTGTTAAAACTGTAGTAGTGTCGGAACCTATTCATAATCTGAGTGTAAAAATTCTATCATAAAGTAAATTAATTAAATCCTGCTCCCTTCAACAACCCAAAACCAACCATTACCCATTGCTGATGAGCCATTTAGGTAGCAGTAAAAACTTAGTGTATCGGCCGAGCGTTCGGCCCTGCTTAAGAACGCACTTGCCTACAAATGAGCGGGACATTTAGGTCCAATAAATTGTGGGCTGAGTGGCATATAAGACTCGATCCAAAATACGGCGATGCTCCGCGGAAGGTTTGTGATTTTGCCTACATTTATTAAGAAAAGCGAATGAATAAATATATTACAAATCTAATATTAAAATATTTTAAATTAACTATATTAGTTGTTTAGTGGTCGAAATGGCCTTTTTTCGACTTTCGGGAGCACCCGTCTCCTTAAACATATAAATTGAACTATATTCATACCCTTTCTGCTTCATTTTGCTACTCCCTTCCCTTCCCCGATGCATGAACGGCTGAGTGGCCGGCATATTTTACAGCCCCTTTTTAGCGTGCGCAAGTTAGTACAGAATCCTGCAAAAACATATTTAACATCAAAATAGTATATTTTTAACTATACCAATAAACCTGAATATCACTTCAAGGGCAACTTCTAAAAATTATTCAATAAGCCATAATACTTATATATATGTTGTAGTATATAAAATATACTATATTATTAACATAAGATAAATTTTTCAAAAAACAAGCTTAAAGGTTTTAAAACCACTATTTTGAGTGAAAATAAATTTTACTTATTTCGCTATGTCTTCTACTTTATATTCTTTTATATTTATAAGATTATAAGAGATAGGGCTGCTTAATAAATTATATTCCTATTGATCCAAAAAAAATATCATAATAAGATATTGAACTTAAATGAGTCAATAAGAATTAAGCTTCCAACCCTAGTAAATAATTGATGCGCAATTTGTATTTGTTTCTGACGATACGCAGGCAACGACCGCTTCATGTATGGATTTCTCAAAATGAATTTTCACTGATTTGAAGAGCGTCTAGCCCGTTGTTACCGGGCAAGGTCTTTCAGTCCAGTTTTTTCACTTAAACTCTTTTATAGTAAAATTTTTACCGCCAACTTATATGCAGCCGAATTTCAAGTGCTTTTTGCTCATTTTATTTTTTGGAATGTGCAGTTGGTTTCCAGGCACTGTCTACGCAGCACAATGTATACCCACTGTCACTACCTCCGGAAATCTGTGCAATAACGAGGGGGTGCGGCTTACCTCCAGCGAGGCTACGGGTTACCTCTGGTCCACAGGTGCCACGACCCGGTTCATCACGGTAACAGAAGCGGGTGAGTACTGGGTAAAAACAGTGCAGGCCGACGGGTGCGAGGGCACCTCTGAAACGGTATACATTGCCGGCACCCCGGACGCCAGCGTGGCCGACCCAATCGACTTTTTCACCTCGTGCAGCTCTACCGGCGGTAGCAACAGCTTCGTGCTGACCATCGAGAACACCTCGACCACCAAGCCCTCCAACAAGAGCTACAGAATTTCGTGGGGCGATGGGGTAACGGAGACGCTGGGCAAAGACTTCGAAAGCGCCACCCACTCCTATACCACTTCTGGCTTCTTACAGCTTCAGGTGGAGGTAACGGGCGAAAGTGGCTGCACCAGCACCACCTCAGAGCGGGTGTTCATAGGCAGCAACCCAAGTCTGGGGCTAGCCAGCCGGGGCAACACTAACGACTGTCTCCCGGCAACCTATACCTTTGATGTGCTGAACACAAGCGAGAACTCCCCCCTGACGGTTTACACGATAGACTTTGGCGACGGCACGCCCGTATTGTCCTACACGCACGCAAACCTCCCGAAAGCAGTAACCCATACCTATGAGGTGTCGTCGAAAGACGCGCCGAACAGTGCTTTCACGGTGACGGCCACGGCCAGCAACCCTTGTGGCTTCACGCCCGCCACCGTGGGAGGTGTCAAACTATCCAAAGGCCCTGAGGCTGGCTTCTTCATTGATAAGGTTACAGGCTGTGTGAATGTGCCGGTGCAGCTCAAGGACATGACCATAGTTGGGTATAACGCCAACACCGTGAACCCCAGCGCGGGCTCCGCCTATACCGTGGAGTGGGAGATCCTGCCGGCAACAGGCTGGGATTACCGCTCTGGCGGAGGCTCCGCCAAAAACCCCTCCGTCGTGTTCCGTGAGCCGGGGACTTATACCATCCGCATGACATCCACCCCGGTTGGCTCGGGCACAACCTGCAAAAGCAGCTCCTTTGAGAAGGTTTTTGTGGTGAGCGATCTGGCTACCGCCGATTTCGAACTGCATGGGGACGGTTCCTGCGCCCCTGCCCTGTATACAGTCCAGAACAACTCCACCGGCCAGGATCTGCAGTTTGCCTGGCGCGTGAGCCCTGATACAGGCTGGGCGTTTGCCGAGGGCTCCGACGAAACCTCCGAAAACCCGGCGTTCCGCTTCACGAAGTCCGGCAGCTATACCATCTCCCTGACATCCAGCAACACCTGTAGTACCGAAGCGAAGGAGAAAACGATCGTGGTTCAGGACAAGCCGATTGTGTCGCTGCCGGGGCCGCAGCTGTACTGCGGGCCGCAAACCCTTTCCTTCACCGACACCAATGCCAACCACCGCCCGACGTATGACCCACAGTCCGGCACGATCAGCCAATACAACTGGAGCATAACAGGGCCCGCCCCGGTCTCGTTTGCGGATGGCACAGACAGTGGCTCGGCATACCCCTCTATTCATTTTGACGCCCCGGGCAAGTATATCGTCAGCCTGACTGCCACCAATGACTGCGGTGCGTCGGAGGCCGCCACGCAGGAAATCACCATTGGCAGGGTGCTAGTGCTGGAGGCCAACTCGCCCAACCCTATCATCTGCTCCGGCGAAAGCACCACGATCAGCGTGAACGGAGCAGACACCTATATATGGGAGGCAGCCGAGGGCCTGAGCGCCACCACCGGAAGCACCGTAACCGTGAACCCGAAAGTGACGACAACCTATACCGTGAAGGGCACAGACAGCGAAACGGGCTGCACCAGCTCCACCACGTTCACGGTGGAGGTAAACCCTTTACCCGAAGTCACGGTGAAAACCGATGCCGCCGCCATTTGCTATACCCAGGGCGAAGCCACGCTGACCGCCTCCGGAGCCGACACTTATACCTGGTTTCCGGCCACCGGCCTGAGCGCCACCACCGGCAACGCGGTCATCGCGAAGCCCCTCGAAACAACCACGTATACTGTTACCGGACGAAACTCCCTGACGGGATGCATTAACTCCGCCACGGTTACGGTTACCGTCACGCCCCTGCCTATCGTGGAGGCGGGTCCGGATGTAATCGTCTGCAACGCCCCGGTGCCCACGCAGCTGCAGGGAAGCCCGGCTGGCGGCATCTGGAGCGGCCCTCACGTTACGGCCTCAGGCTCCTTCACCCCGCCATCCACGCTCGGCGACTATGAACTGACTTATACCTACTCCGGCCCGTCTGGCTGTAAGGCGTTTGACAAGCTCACCGTGACGGTAGAGCCTGTGCCAACTGTGGAGGCAGGCGATGACGCGGTGGTATGCCACAACAGCGGTTCCTTCCAGCTAAATGGACTTCCGGCGGGCGGTTTCTGGTCTGGCTCCAGCCATGTGACCAGAAACGGCACCTTCACCCCGGATGCAGTCGGCACCTTTACCCTCGTGTATACCTACGGCACTGGAAGCTGCGAGAATCAGGACCAGGTGCAAGTGAAGGTCAATGCGTTGCCAGACGCGCCTGCCGCTTCCGGCGCCACCATCTGCCCGGGCTTTGGCACAGTGCTGACCGTTGAAAACCCGTCGGGTATCATTGCCTGGTACGATGCCCCGGTTGGCGGCAAGCTGTTAAGCAATACGGCAAGCTATGAAACCCCCGTGCTGGCACGGACGACTTCGTACTATGTGGAGACAACGATTGAGGGCGGCTGTACCAGCGTCAGGAGACGGGTTACGGTAACCGTGCGCCCGCCCACGCCAGCACCGACAGTAGCGCCTGTGGCCCTCTGCGGTCCGGGCAACAAGGCTGTGCTCGTGGCACAGGGCAGCGCCACCGTGTATCAGTGGTTTGACGTTGCTACCGGTGGCAACGTGATTTTCGAGGGGAAAGCCTTTGAGATTGAGGCCCTGAACGACAGCAAGACCTACTATGTGCAGGCAAGCATTGAGGGCTGCCTGAGCCCACGCACAGCAGCCATCGTGACGGTATACCCAGTGTTAATGAGGAACACCCTGACGCCTGTAAGCGTGATCTGCGCCGGCCAAACCCCCGAAGAGATATTAGGATCCAAGCCAGAGGGCGGCAATGGCACCTATACGTATGTATGGGAGAGCAGCACGGGCACTGACCCAGGCTTTACCGTGATTCCGGGTGCCACAGCTCAGCATTACCAGCCCAAGGCCCTGCAGCAGAACACCAGATACCGGCGGACAGTGAACTCCTCTGCCTGTACGGACGTGTCGGAGATTGTGGAGGTGACCGTGACGCCAGCTATCAGCAACAACATCATCCGTGATCCGCAGACCATTTGCGAAGGCGAGATACCGGGCACTTTTGTGGGAGAACAGCCCGAGGGCGGCAGCGGAAGTTATACCTACCTGTGGGAGAGCAGCACAGACAACCGCCTTTTCACCGCCGCCGCCGGCGAGATGAACACGGCGCAGAACTATACCGCGCCTGAGCCCCTCACGGCAAATACATGGTATCGCCGTGTCGTGAAATCCGGCACCTGCGACAACGACGAGAGCGCCGCCGTGCTCGTGACGGTGCAGCCTGCCATACGCAACAACCAGCTAACCCAGACGGACATCACCCTATGTTACGGAGAGACGCCTGCAGTGCTCACCGGGGTCAAAAACCTGTCGGGAGGCAACGGCACCTATACCTATCTGTGGGAGATCAGCCTGGACGGCGAGACGTTTGAAAACGCCCCCGGCACCCGAACCAATGCCAGTTACAGTGCCGCAGCCCTCACGCAAACGACGTGGTTCCGCCGTAAAGTGATGTCTGGGGAATGTTCCAGTTATTCTACGCTTCTGAAAGTAAGCGTGGCGGAGGCCATCAGCGACAACCAGATCAGCGAGAGCCAGACGATATGCGAGGGCGACGAACCTGCCCCTTTTTCTGGCACACTCCCATCCGGAGGCTACACGGCTGAGCAGACCAACAATGGCTATACCTACGCTTGGGAATACTCGACTACCGGGGAGAACGGCACTTATCGTCCGGTGCCGCTGAACAGCCGTGGCCGCGACCTGAGCCACGGAAGGCTGACAACCACCACCTGGTTCAGACGTCTTGCCTTCACGCCCACCTGTACCGCGATTTCGAACGTGGTACAGGTCACCGTGAACCCGCAGATCGCGAACAACACCATCGTGTCGGGGCAAACCATCTACTCGGGCCAGGTGCCCGCCCCCCTGATCGGCTCCACGCCCACCAGCGGCGACGGCAGGTATGTATACCTCTGGGAGTTCAGCGAGGACGGCACAAACTATACCTCCGCCCCCACCCCAAACACTGGCAAGAACTACTCTCCGAAGGCCCTGACAAACGACACCTGGTTCAGGAGAAGGGTATACGCCGGCGGGTGCGAGGTTGTGTCTAACGAGGTGAAGATCACCATCACCCCGGCCGTGGGCAACAACAACATCCAGGCCGACCAGGTCATCTGCTTCGGCAACGTGCCTGCTCCCCTGCTCGGCTCCGACCCGGTGGGCGGCATGGGCAGCTATACCTACCTCTGGCAGCAAAGCACAGTTGGCCCGGCCACCGGCTGGTATACCGCCACAGGTTCTGGCAACACCAAGAGCTACTCCCCGCACGCGCTCACGCAGGAAACCTGGTTCAGAAGAATCGTTATCTCAGACACAAACGCCGACACGAGCGCCGCGGTCATGGTTTCGGTGAAGCCCGCGATGAGCAACAACAAGATCAGCACCAGGCAGACCATCTGCTTTGGCACAGCTCCCGCCCTCCTGACTGGCACGTTGCCGAACGGGGGCAGCGGCAAGTATACCTACCAGTGGGAACAGAGCACGACAGGCGCATCGGGGGGATTTACAACGGCTCCCGGCCAAAACAACCGGCAGGACTATACCCCGGCCCCGCTCACCAACACCACCTGGTTCAGGCGCATCGTCACCTCCGAGTCGTGTGAGGCGCTGGTGAGCGCCGCCGTGCAGGTGACGGTTACCCCGTTGCCGCAGGCTCCGGTTGCGGCGGGCGCGTCGGTATGCGCAGGCAACAGCGCCACCCTAACCGCCACCGGAAACGGAGGCCGCCTGGAGTGGTATGCCAGTGCCTCCGGCGGCGATCCGCTGGCGATTGGCGGCACCCTCCATACCCCGTCCCTCAACCATACCACCACCTTCTTTGTGCAGGAAGTGGCCCAGTCGTGCGCCAGCGAGCGGCAGGCCGTAACGGTGCAGGTGGTCGAAAGTGAGGTGTTTGCCGGGGAGGATGTGACCGTGGTGAAAGGCCGCAGCGTGCAGTTGCAGGCCAGTGGCGGCCTTACCTATTCCTGGGCGCCGTCCACAGGCATGGACAACCCCGCCATCGCCAACCCGTCGCTCACGCCCGAGACGACAACCGTGTACACGGTAACCGCCACCACCGCCGAGGGCTGTACCTTCAGCGACCAAGTGGTGGTGACGGTGCTTCCTTTTGTGAATGTGCCCAACACCTTCACCCCGAACCAGGACGGTATCAACGATACCTGGGAGATTGAGAACATCACCAAATACCAGAACTGCCGGGTAAAGGTGTTCAACCAGTGGGGGAACATGGTGTTTGCCTCCGAAGGGTATAAAGAGCCTTGGGACGGCCGGTTCAAGGGTAAGGAGCTGCCCATCGCCACCTACTATTATATCATCGAGCTGGGCCAGAACGAGAAACCGATTTCCGGGAGTGTGACTATTGTAAAATAAGTATAGGATGAACAGACTTTTAGCCTTCGGTGTGTGTGTGCTGCTGACAGTTGGCCAGGCGATGGCACAGCAGAAGCCGCAGTATACGCAGTATACCCTCAACAATTACCTGCTCAACCCCGCCCTTACGGGCATTGAAGACTATGCGGATGTAAAGCTCGGCACCCGGCACCAGTGGTCAGGGCTGGAGGGCGCCCCCGAATCTTACTACCTCACGGTACAGATGCCCCTTAACAAGGACATGTCCTCCTCCTACAGGGGCGTTTCCAACTCAGGGGAGCGGCCGAAGGAGGCGACCACCAAGAAAACGAACATCTACCGCCGCGTGCGGCCGCACCATGGCTTGGGGGGTATGGCCATGTCCACGCGGACGGGCCCACTGAAGCGCGGCACGTTTTCGTTGAGCTATGCCTACCATCAGCCTATTACCCGAAACCTGCGCATCGCGGCCGGGGTGGCACCGGGCATTATCCAGTACAGCCTGGACCCTTCGTACGTGACCACCGCCAAGACCAATGACCCCGCCGTGGTGGATGGCCGGGTCAACGAAGTGAAGTTTGACTTAAACATGGGGATTTGGCTGTATTCAGAGCAGTTTTATGTGGGGATGTCCGGCGCGCAACTCGTGCCCAGCAAACGGGACCTTATTTATACCGGTTCTGCCGAAAACAACAAGGGTGAGCTGCAAAAGCATTACTTCGTGACGGGCGGTTATCGCTTTGACCTGACGCCGGACGTAACGCTGGTGCCTTCCGTGATGGTGAAGATGGCCCAGCCCAGCCCTGTATCCGTGGATGCCACCGTGAAGGCCCTATTCAACAGCCGCCTCTGGGTTGCGGCAACTTACCGCCACCAGGAATCTGTGGCGGCCATGGCCGGGCTAAACATCAGCCCCCTGCTTGACCTGGCATACTCGTACGATGCGGGAACCTCTGCACTGGGCAGCACCCATGCCGGAAGTCACGAGGTAGTCCTGGGCTTCAAGATACGCAACACCCGAAAAGTCATCTGCCCCCGTTGGGCCTGGTAAATATTAAAGTTGGTTTAGTTTTAGATTATAAAAAAGGCAGCTATTTTAGTTGCCTCTTTTATTTACTGCCAATGCCAAATGCTGAGACCCGAGAGGGATAGGGGCAATAACATAAGGATGGGCTAAGGGTATACCCTAAGCTTACGGCCAGAAATGATTGCGCGTGGCGATTGCCAGAGCGCGGCGAACCGCTCATTAAACACGATGTGACTTATACAAACTGATTGCCATATGCTGCTTAAAAAGATAGTTGGAATATTTTTCGGAGTGCTGTTCCTCACCTTTGTAGTGATGCAGTATAACGATCCGGACCCTGCGATTTGGATGACGATTTATGGGATAGCCGCGGCGCTGAATTTTATGGCCGCCTTCCGAACACCAAGGCAATCGATATTTTTACTGGCAGCGGCTGTTTATATAGCAGGAGGGATCTATATGTGGCCAGCCCGGTTTGAGGGCGTGAGCATTGGGGCCGGCGATATCAATAACATTGAGGAGGCCCGGGAGTCGCTGGGGCTATTCCTGTGCAGTCTGTCTTTCATGGTCTATATAGTGTTGGCCAAGGTAACTAAACACCCTTCTGAAAAGGCACTGTAGGGTAGTGAAGACAGCTTGCTTTGCACGCTGAAACATTGCGTGTTTAATTCTTATAAAAAGAGAGTGGCCAGCAGATTGAATTGCTGGCCACTCTTAATATATAAATTTCAGACAATAGCATTAAGCGATCTGCTCTGCCTTGAACCCGGCTTTCTCCACAGCACGCTGAATGGCTTGCGCATCAAGGGAATCGGTTTTCACCTCGAGCACTTTGTCTGCGTTTGCGGTGTCCACTTGCCATTCTTCTACCCCCTGAAGTCCTTCAAGATGGGGCGTTACAGCCCGAACACAGCTTCCGCAATTAATGGTTGTTTTAAATTTGTAGGTTTCCATATTTAACATAATTATTAAACTAAACAATTTATTTAAACATTAGAGCTTTTTTGCCCGCAGCCGAAGGCTGTTGCCCACCACTGATACGGAGCTTAAAGCCATCGCTGCTCCTGCAATCATTGGGCTCAGCAAAAACCCGGTGAAGGGATATAAAAGCCCGGCAGCAATTGGTATACAGATCACATTATAGAAAAAGGCCCAGAAAAGGTTCTGCCGGATGGTGTTTACTGTGGCCTTGGACAACTTTATGGCATTGGCCACCTGCCTTAGGTCTGAGCGCATGAGCGTGATCCCGGCCACATCCATCGCAACATCGGTCCCCTGGCCCATCGCGATACTAACATCGGCCGTGGCAAGTGCCTGTGCGTCATTTATACCGTCGCCTACCATGGCCACCCGTTTGCCTTCCGCCTGCAGTTTACTCACGGCTTTGGCCTTGTCGTCGGGCAGGAGTTCCGCCTGATAATGCTCCAGGCCCACCTGACGTGCCACGGCGGCAGCCGTCTGCCGGTTGTCACCTGTCAGCATGTATACCTCCAGCCCAGCCGCTTGCATGGCTTTGATTCCAGCCGCTGCCTCGGGTTTTATGGGGTCGCTTACGGCAAACACGGCCAGGGCCTGCGTGTCATCGGCAAAGAAAATAACGGTTTTGGCATCTTCCTGCAGCTGCCTTGCCGTCTGTAGCAAGTGCTCTTCCACCTGTATGCCCACTTGGCGTAACAGCTTTTCGTTGCCCGCATAGTAGCGCTTGCCCTCAAAATCAGCTTCTACGCCTACCCCTGTCAGACTGTTAAAATAGTCCGGCTGTATGGCCTGATACCCCTTCTCTTTATAGTATACATAGATTGCCTGCGCCACCGGATGCTCTGATTGCGCCTCCAATGAAAAGAACAGCTTTTCCAGTTGCGCATGGGCCGCCTGGTGGTCTGCCCATACCACATCGGTAACAGAGGGCTTGCCCAGCGTGATCGTACCGGTCTTATCCAGAACCACTACATCCACATGATGCGCCCGCTCCAGGCTCTCGGCGTCTTTTATCAGGATGCCATTCTCAGCTCCACGCCCCACACCTACCATAATCGCAGTCGGGGTTGCCAGCCCAAGGGCGCAGGGACAGGCAATCACCAGCACCGATATAGTGGACAAGAGCGCTTCCGACAGATACGCCTGCCCGCCAAAAACCAGCCATACCACCAGCGTGAGCACCGCGATGGCCAGCACGACCGGCACAAAGATCCCCGCCACCTTGTCTACCAGCTTCTGGACCGGGGCCTTGCTGCCCTGGGCTTCCTGCACCATACGTATAATATGGGCCAGCATGGTTTCGCCGCCTGTTTTAAGGGCCACAAGCTGTAGACTCCCTTTTTGGTTGATGGTTCCGGCAAACAGCATGTCGCCGGGTTGCTTTTTAACCGGTAGCGGCTCTCCACTCAACATGCTTTCATCCACATAGGTGGTGCCAGTGGCTACCTCACCGTCCACGGGCACACGCTCGCCGGGGAGCAACAGCACCTTGTCGCCCAGCTGCACGTCTTCTATTTTCAGTTCCATCTCGGCATCGCCCCGCACCACGCGCACCGTTTTTGGCTGTAGCCCCATCAGCTTTTTGATGGCGGAGGAACTCCTGTCTTTGGCATTTTCCTCCAGGTACTTACCCAGCAGGATAAAGGCGATAATCACGGCAACGGCCTCATAGTACACGTGCGGCATTAGGCCACGGCTGAGGAAAAACTGCGGGTAAACGGTATTGAAAAGGCTGAAAAGAAAAGCGATACCCGTGCTGAGCGCCACCAGCGTGTCCATGTTGGCCCGGAAGTGTCTGGCCTGTGCCCAGGCTCCCACAAAGAAGCGCTGCCCAGCCCAAAGTAGTACAGGCGCCGTCAGGAGCAGCATGACCCAGTTGCCCCAGGCAAACGTGTCGTGAAAGAACATACCCATGACAAAAACCGGCAAAGCCAGCGCACCCGCCACCACGGTCTTGCGGCGAAGCGTTTTAAGGGCTGTAGCCTGCCGCTCGTCCAGTTCTTCCTGCGTGGTGCCCTCAAGCAGTATATCAAATCCGATCTCCTGCACGGTTTGGCGAAGCTGGGCCTCCGACACCTTTTTGGGGGCATAGGCAATCTGCACCGTTTTACCAGCAAAGTTCACGTTCGCCTCTTTTACGCCATCGCGCGCCCGTAACATGCTCTCTATACTGCCCGCACAGGAGACGCACGTCATGCCCTCTACCGGAAATGTGCTTTTCTTTACTTTATCTTCTGTAGTCAAGGTTGCCATACATCTGCTTGATTTTCTATACAAAGGTACGTAAGTGAGTACACGGATGTGTTACATAATTCGCTTAGCCAGTTACATGTTTCCCATAAATCTGGCGCGCTTTTCAACTGACCTATGGGATGTTTTGATAACTGGGAGCCTGCGTTTAGGTTTAAATAATATTCTATTTTAGAATTGCACAATTTTCACATCCAACAGTCAGAATAATTTTATATTTAATCTGACTATCAGGTGTTTCGCGCCAATATTTTAGCTAATTTCACACTTTAAACAGCAGTCGATTGGCAGGTAAGCGCTCCTTACTTATACATGCAGACTTGTAATTTCACCATACTGAGTAGCTTAAACATTTCGCATTTCCCGCATTCTATATGCAGCATTCAAACCACGACAAAACCCGTTATACCACCTTTGAGCGAACTGCCCGCTATATCGGCTTTGCTTTCGCGGGTCTGACCTTCGTGTTGCTGGTTGTCTGCGTCAGTTCGCTGAGCGTAGCCAGAAAAATGCAGCAAAAATATGATTACGAGGTATTGCAGGCCCTAAGCCAGCTGGAAATGGTGAACTTCCTTTTGCACAACCAGGATGACGTCCAGAACCTGCTGCTGGCGCATATCGACACCAGTGATGCAAGCGAGAAACAACGTCTGCATAAAAAAATAAAACGAGAGCACAACCGTAACACGTCCGTCATAAACCGCCTGGAGCGCACAACCGGTTCACCCTTAGAAAGAGATCTACTCAGAGACGTGGTGGCAGAGCGAGTCGTTTATTACAAACTTGCCGATAGCCTTGTTAGCCTGAGCAATCAGCATCGGATGGAGGAGGCTGAGGCTTTTGCCCAAGGTTATCTATACCCAAGCTATGAGCGTCACGAGCGGCGCCTGATTAAATTCAGCGAGCTGGTAAACGCGGCCGCTGGCCGAAAGGTCCAGGTGGCCTTCACGGGCATCAACTCCTCTGTAAACACGCAGATTTTCCTCCTGATTCTGGCTATGGTTGCCGCTGTGGGAGGTGCTATCATCATTCACTGGGTCCTCAAATGGCTGCGGCAGGAAAATATGCTGCTCAGTGTCGAGATTACCGAGCGGATTAAACTCGAGGAGGAACTACAGCAGCAGCGCCGGGAGTATAAGATGTTGTTCAACCGAAACCCGCTGCCCATGTGGGTATACGACAAGGAGACCCTTCGTTTTCTGGAAGTGAACAAAGCCGCCGTGGCAGAATACGGGTACACTGAGGCTGAGTTTCTGCAAATGACGCTGCTCGACATACGGCCTGAGTCCGAACAGGCCAGATTGAAGAAACAACTGCAACGATCTGAAAGTTTAGCCATCCTGAACAGCAACGGCTACCTGCACCGGCGAAAGAACGGCGCTGTGTTCAAGGTAGAGATCAAGTCGCATAGCCTGCCCCGAAAGCAAGAGGCAAACCCGCGCCTGGTTGTGGCCGTGAATGTGCAGAAACGCGAGGATGCCCTGGAGAAACTCAAAAAGAATGAGATGCTCCTGCGGGAGGTAAGCTCCAGCGTACCTGGCGCAGTGTTTCAGTACCAGATGGAGGCCGACGGCAAGGTGAGCTTCAACTACATCAGTGAGGGTGTGCAGGAGCTTTGTGGTGTGGCTCCGAAGGATGTGTACCGCGACCCGCGGCTGCTATACAAAAATGTTTACCCCGCAGATATGGTAGAGTTGCAGCGTGCTACCCAGGAAAGCTCGCGCAAGCTCATACCCTGGGAACAGGAGATCAGGGTATGGCATCCCACGCTTAAAAAATACATCTGGGTGCGCGGCCATAGCCTCCCCACAGCCAAAGAGAACGGTGTGGTGTTCTGGAACGGCACGTTCATCAACATTTCGACGCAGAAAGACGCCCAGGAGCAGCTAAAGCGCAACGAGGCCGACCTGAGGGCCCTGCTCGACAGCTCGCTACAGTCCATTTTTCTGTTAGACGAGAACCTGAACGTGCTCTCATTCAATAAAGAGGCCGCTGCCGATGTGCACCGGCACTTGCTGAAAGAGCTGAAGGCCGGGCAGAGTTTGAAGGAGTTCATGGCCCCATCGCAGCTACCAGACATTGTTGAGAATCATGCCAAGGCGATGCGTGGCGAGACCGTGATGTATGAGATTGGCCAGGGCGACTACTGGCACGAAATCACGTACCAGCCGGTAGTGAGCCCTGAGCATACAACCCTCGGCGTTGCCCTGAACATACGGGATATTTCGGAGCAGAAGAAAAACTTCGAGATTATCAGGCAGAAAGAGCTCCAACTGGCCCGGGCGCAGCAACTGGCCAAACTCGGGAGCTGGGAGTATAACCTCGCCCAGGATGTCCTCACCTGGTCAGACAGCACCTTCGCCATATATGGACTCAAAAAAGGCAAATTCATACCTACAAGGCATAACATGTTCTCCTGCATCCATCCGGAAGACCGGGTTAAGGTGCAGCAGGCGCACCAGCGCACGATAGACAGCAAACAACTCCTGAACCTGGAGTACCGCATCCTGCTCGACGGGGAAAAGGAGGCTCATTTGTACGAGGTTGCCGAGGCTGTGTGCGATAAAAAGGGCAGGGTGATTAAACTTTACGGCACCGTGCAGGACATCACGGAGCGCAAAAAGGCAGAGCAGGAAATAAAAGATGCCAGAAACCTGCTCCAAAGCACAATTGAGAACATCCCTGAGATTATTTTCACGGCAAACGCGGATTTTAACATTCTCTACATCAGCCCGCAGTGCGCCCAGATTACAGGATACGCGGAAGCGTTTTATCTGGGGAAAGCCGCTGACTGGCTGAACGTTATCCACCAGGAAGACAAAAAGCCGCTGCTGCAGCACATAGTCCCCCGGGTGCTGCAGGGTATGACGCAGGAGTTTGAGATGCGCATGCTCGACAGCGATGGCCGGTTGCGCTGGTTGCTGCTTCGGCTGTCGCCGGGCAAGAACCACCTCGGGGAAGTGGTTCGTATCTACGGGTCGGCCTCCGACATGACGGCGTACAAGGAGACAGAGGCCCGGCAGTTGGTCCTCTCCCAGCAACTGCAGAAGCAAAACCAGAACCTGCAGCAGTTCGCCTATATCGTGTCGCATAACCTCAGGGCCCCGATTGCCAACATGCTGGGCCTCACCTCTATCTATAACCGCAATGATCTTGGCTCGCCTATCAATCAAAAGGTGATAGACAACATGATCAAGTCTGCCCGGCTCCTGGATACCACGATCCGGGATTTGAACGATATTTTAACGATCAGGAGCCAGATCGGCAATTCAGACGAGTTGGTGTCGTTGGAGTGCCTTTTTCAGGATGTGCAGGAACTGCTTAAGGGCGAAATTGACACGTATGAGGTATGTATAACGCAGGATTTCAGCGAGGCCCCCACCCTGCGCACGGTACGGAGCTATGCGCACAGCATTCTCCTGAATTTGATCTCTAATGCCGTAAAGTATAAATGCCCGAGCAGAAAACTTGTCATTAAGGTTACCACATTCAGGGTAAACGACTATATTTGTCTCCGCGTACAGGACAATGGCTCAGGTATTGACCTTGAAAAACAGCGGAACAATATCTTTGGTCTGTACAAGCGGTTTCACAAAGGCATTGAAGGCAAGGGCATAGGACTTCATTTGGTTAAAACCCAGGTCGAGATGCTGGAAGGAAAGGTAGAAGTTGAAAGCAAGCCAAATGAGGGAACAGTTTTTAACGTCTACTTCAAAAATTAGGGATTTTTTCAGTAATGAGTATATTAAAGAAGGTAATACTAATAGATGATGATCAGGTAAACAATTTTGTTTGCGAGAGCATTATACGCAACGAAGGCTTTGCTCAGGAGATCATCAGCTTTGAATGGGCCGAGGACGCTTTAAATTACTTGCAGCAGGAATCCTCCAAGGGCCAGGCGCACTTCCCAGACCTTATTTTTCTGGATATAAACATGCCCGGCATGAACGGCTGGACGTTTATCGACGAGTACCGGAAACTTTCTCCTGACACAACTTCGCATTGCCTGCTGTTCATGCTTTCCTCCGCAGTGGACAGAAAAGATATCCTCACTGCCAAAAGCATCCAGGAAGTAAAAGAGTTTTTCTCCAAGCCCCTATCACCGGAGATCCTCAACATCATCCGCGAGGATTACCTCGTTAGCTAAGCGCTCTCCTCCTCCCCTCACCCCTCCATACCCCATTGCCCCTTCTTAACAATGTCTATACACGGGTATACGTTTTATCGCGTACTCTAATTTTTTTTAGTCTCTCCTTTCCCGATTTCCTGTTCATCATTTAGCTGCACATTTGAAAAGATATAGGCGTTACAGCAACGCAAAGCTTTATATTTGTTTTAGTATATATATTATTTAACTTATACAATAACTAGGGCAATAAGCATAACTTTTATTTTTTTTATTTGCATTATACAACCATAAAGGTGTAGGTCCGTATTTCAATTCAACTAACACAATATTTATATATTCTGATTTATAGTTGTACTGATTTTATACTTAACTTATACCTACCCATGAAAAAGTTTTTACTCTTCGCTTTCGTATCAATTTTATTTGTCGCTAACGCATCTGCCCAAGCTACTATTGGTGGCCCTATTAACGCCAGAGTTGAGGCGGCCTGCACTGAGATTACTCGCACGATGGCGCGCGAGCTGCACCTCAATGAGTTGGGGTATATAAAACTAAAAGAACTCAATCGGGGCCACCTGGCTAAAATAGATGCTTTGGTACAGACGTACGAAGCACAGGATGTTAAGCTGAAAGAGGAAATGGAGAAATTAGAGCTGGCTTACGAGGAAGCGCTTACGACTTTGTTGACGCCGAAGCAGCAGGAGGTTTATTTTGACGCCAAGCAGGAGTTTGACCAAGCCAAGTTTGTGGCCGTGGTTTTTAAGAAATAATATTGAGCAACCCTCGGGCCGCTATAGAATAATCGACCGCATTTATACCTTATACCCATAAAAAGAAAAGGGGAGCCATTTGGCTCCCCTTTTCTTTTAGTTGTTGTGTACTCAACAAAGTTGATTAGCGACGGCTGTAATCCGCGTCGTCTGGCTCCTCTTTGTCTTCTCCTAAAGGCTGGTCGCCGCGCCGGATCCCGGCCACGTTGTCGTCCATACCGGTATCGCTGCCTTCAAACTCAAAGCCCGGTCCCTGCGCAAACGACTCAGTGCTTTTTGGATCGTTCGCGCCATAGCCCGTCGTCTCGTTTCCACCAATGTGGAGATTCTCTAATTTGTCTTTATGGTTCGGGCGCTCGGTTTCGCCGTTAGGGCCAATGTTACGCTTTGCGGATGGGTCCGGGTGATTTCCCATACCCACACGTTCACGGTAATCGTTATTGATATTATCAGGAGTTTTTTCCTGATCTTCTGCTTTATCGCTCATGGTTCGAATCTTTTGATACTGTAGAGGTATACGCGCCGCCGAAGCACATGTTCTGAAGCCAGCCGTTCCTTCTTCAAGCCGTCCTGGCGCGCTATTCGGGTTGACCCAATACTCGACCAATTTAATTACCAGAATTAGTGTTTGTTTTTATATGCACAGAAATGGCCTTTATGCCTAATTCTTAATTTCTAATTTGGCGAAGCCCTCGGGGTATATCGTGGATATGGATGAGTTAAAAAGTCTCCCCAGACCCTGGGAAAAAGCAGGCCACTTGCTAAACCGAGCCCCGGTTTTTTATCTTTGCAAGTAATTTGATGCCAATGGCACCACTGTCGCGAAAAATTCGTTTGGCTGAATAGCAAAGTACCAACGCAACCCGCTTATGAAACTCACAAAAATATATGACCCCCGGGAGATGAACTCATACCAGTTTGTAGCGGCCACGGGCCTGGTCATGACGGTGGTGGCAAACATTATACTGCTGCTGATTGGGAAGGCCGTACAGAACTTCGAGGCGCTATACCTGTGCTGGATTGTGTTCTTTGTGCTGGGCACCATTGTCAACTACAACAGTACCCCCGACGACCACGATCATCACCATCACCACTAGACACACGCAGCCACGAGGGTATAAAAAAAATCAGGCTACCGCAAAGCTTTAGCCTGATCTATTAACACAAACAATATTTATTCTCCTTTAGAACGAATACCCGATGGAGGCTTTTACCACCCTGTTAAAGGTGTCGAAGCTCCCGTTTTTATCTACAGTGTTCAGGCCATAGTCGTAGCCAGCGCTGATGTTGAAGCCGCTGGCGAACTTATACCCCAAACCGCCCGTCACGGCCACATCCACCTCTCGTACCTGGTTCTTTATATCAAACTCGCGGTTCAGGGCATTAAAGCCCAAAGCGCCCGCCTGGGTTTTCACCTTGTTAGAAACGAGGTATGACACCTGCGGCCCCGCAAATACATGGAAACCCTCGCCAATGTATACCTTTGCCAACACAGGCAGGTCTATATACTCGGCTTTGTTCGTGATGGTCACATTCGTGTTCAAGAAGTCCAGCTCCTCCACCGGTATTTTGCCATGCAACACGGTTCCTTTCTGCGAGTACTGCAGCCCTGGCTCAATTTCGAACCCCGGCAGCACAGGTATGGAAACATACCCCCCTACATGGAAGCCCGTCCGCGACCGCTGCGCCACGGTGCCATTGGTCCTGTCGGCCAGATCCTGCACGCTTTGCATTGTTTCACCTTCCCAGTCGGCCACGTTTAAGCCGGCCCTCACCCCAAAACGAACTGGCGAGACAGACGTGACTTGTGCCTGCGGTCTGCCGCTGTTATACCTGTTCTGGCTTTGTGCAGCGGCATCATTCAGCATGAAGCCCAGCCCTGCTGCCATAAGTAAAAATATCTTTTTCATGATCGGATTCTTTAAACCAAACTCTGTTATAGGATAAGCTGCGCTGCTTGTGGGTGCAGAAAGGAAATACCATGCCAAAAACTCACTTTTTACATAATTAAGCCGAATCCCAAAAACATAAATCTGATTATCAGTTATTTATCTAAATATACTTTTATGTGTGTAGCCAGAAAACGCTACTAATGGTTTACATTTATGCGTAATCATGTATAGGCTATGCAGAATACTTGTAAAAAATCCGGCATTTGCTTCAGCCAAACCATCGTCAACTTTTCTCCCATACATATAGAGTGTGGGGCCGGGGAAAGCGGATGCAATAGCAAGAAGAAAGCAGCGGCAAAAAAATTAAAATAGTAGCTTTGCACCCGAAACAGATGGATGTAGCTATGAGCGAAAAAACACAGGTGCGCCTGAAGCAACTGGCCGTGCACCGGGTCGGGAATAAAGCCAAAGAAGAAGGCGTAGTTGCGTCGAAAGAAACGGTGGACCTACGGGACGAGCAGCTGAACGACCTGCTGCTGAACTATTTTCTGGCGCCCTTCAAGCAGGAGGAGTTCTTCCGGTTCACCCATACCTCCGACATTGCCCTGAACGAGATGTTTGCCTACTCGGCCCTTATCTTCAGCGACCCGGCGAAGTTTTTTGAGTACTCCATCCATATCCTCAACCACCTCTATGCACAGTCGGATCACCCGAAGGTGAAGAGCGGGGAGCTGTATGTGGTGCACTTTGCCGGATGTTTGATGGAAGACGAGTTTGTGGAAGCGGTGGGCATCTTTAAATCCGAGAACAAGGACACGTTCCTTACTTTTCAGGACGGAGACGATGACCTGAACGTGAACTACCACTCGGGCGTGAACCTGAAGAGCGTGGACAAGGGCTGCATGATCTTCAACATGGAGGCGGAAGACGGGTTTCGGGTAAAGCTGGTAGATGCCAACAGCACCGATGCCCTGTTCTGGAAAGAGGATTTCCTGAACGTGGCCGAGCTCAAGGACACCAACTTCACGACCAAGGCTGTGCTCAATCTCTGCAAAGACTTTTCGGAGGAGGTGTTTGCCCGCACCGAGAGCAAGAAAGCGCAGGTGGAGTTTATGAGCAAATCAGTGGATTACTTCTCCAAGAGCGAGATGTTTGACCTGGAGGAGTTTACCAGCAGCGTGATAGACGAGCCCGAAACCAAGGAGCGCTTCAAAAACTACAGCCAGGCCTTTGCCGAAGAGCGCGACATTGAGGGTTTTACCGACTTTGCCATCAACAAAAACACCGTGCGCAACATGAAGCGAAAATTCCGGAACTTCATCAAGCTCGACACTCAGATAGAGATCAAGTTTAGCGGCCATAACCCCGAACAAAGCGAGCAGTACGTGGAGCGCGGCTTCGACAACGAACGCGGGATGCATTTTTACAAAGTATACTTTCATAGCGAGAGCTAGCGTTTACCATTTCAGAACTAAAGTCGGTGCAGCCGGGTTAAGAAGCCTTAGGAAGCAGAATTCGGAACGATAATTGTTTTGACGCACCAGATTGAAGAGACAGCCTTATGAAGAAAATAGCCTTAGCCTTTGTATTTACCTTTGCCACCTTCGCCGGGTTTGCCCAGACTACCGGTGCCAAACAACCTGCAAAGGCCACCACACAGCCAGCGCAGAAGTCATTGGAGCAGCGTGCCGATGAGATCACAGCAGGAATGGCCCGCAACCTGCGCCTGACCCCGGAGCAGACGAGCAAGATTAGGTCGATTAACCGCACCAGCATGCAAAGCGCCGAGGCCGCAAAGCAGAAATACAAAAAAGAGCCCCGCCTGATTGTGCAGCAGATGGACATGATCAGCCAGACCCGGCTTTCACAACTGAAGGATGTGCTATCGCCGATCCAGTTTCAGCAGTACCAACAACGCCGCGAGGAAAAAATGGGCGTGCCGCGCGAGGCACAGAGCAATCCGAGCCAGCCCGGTGCCACGCACCAGGAAAGCTATTGATCCCTATACCACTGCACCGTTCACCAAACAACCCGGAGCCACACGATGTGGCTCTTTTTTTTGCCGTCACCTCGCATCAACCCCTAGCAATGGCTTCTTCATATATGAACTCTCAAACCTCCATACATACAGCAAAACATCTATAGCAGGTTATGGAATCACTTCCAGGACTTTCGCATCAAATCGAAACACGGAGCGAAAGCAGTCTGCAGCCTGCCGTTTGGTCAAAAGACGCAACAAGGGCAGCTTTGCGAAAGTCCTGTGATATATAACTACTGTTTCGCTGCAACTATGACTGAAATCTGGATTATAGCTTAAGTCAGAATCATCCGTCTGGTCAGCCTTATTGCAGGTCTTTCCCGATCAAACTCTTTCATATTCATATCCAAAATATCAGGTTCGTCGGATACGCCATAGGGCCGTTGAAGGAACATTTCACATTTGCATGGTTTTCAGCCACGCCTTCGGTATCCATACAGGCAGGAGAAGCTGACTCGAAGGGCTCCTGAAAACGCAGTGCATTATCCCCGCTGCGGCTGGACAGAATCAAAAGAACAAGGAGGGCAGGGTATATACTCTGCCCTCCTTGTTCTAATCCGGGATAATTTTTATACCGCTTCTGCGGTATCTGCTGTTTCAAAAACGGGCCGCTCGATGCTTCTTTCCACCTCTGGTTGCTCCTGCAGTAGGCTCTGCCGCTGGTGCTCTGTTACAACAGCCCCTGGCGGGTAAAACAGGAGCCGGTATACCTCCCCCACCGATTTGGTATGCCTCAGGTCTTTAACGATATCCACCCACTCATGGAAAACCAGGTAGATCGGGTTGAATGAGGTAACGGGTTTGGTCAGGCCATACTTGGGCGTTTCCACCTCTGGCTCAAAGGTGCCAAACATCCGGTCCCAGATGATGAACGTGGAGCCGTAGTTTTTGTCGATGTACTGTGGGTTAGAGCCATGGTGAACGCAGTGGTGTGAGGGCGTCACGAAGATATACTCGATGGGTGCAGGGAGTTTTTTCACGAGCTCGGTGTGCACGAAAAACTGGTAGAGCACCGCCACCTGGTGGCATATAAAAAACGTAAACGGGTCAATGCCCAGCAAGGGCACAGGCAGGAAAAAGATGAACTTGATGTGCTGCGTCCAGCTGGTGCGGAACGAAACGGAGAAGTTCATGCGCTCGGAAGAGTGGTGCGTAACGTGTGTGGCCCACCAGAAACGCTGTTCGTGCGCAATGCGGTGCGCCCAGTATCGGCAGAAGTCGACGGCTACGAAGCACACCACAAAGCCCCACCACGTGCGCGGCATAGCCCAGGGCACAGCATTATAAATTACCAGGGCCACACTAAAGAGCCATACCTTCAGCACACCGCTCAGCACCGTGTTCACGGCGCCAATGGTCAGGGCCGACATGAACTCGGTTTTGTGGTAGGAGTTTCGCTTCCGGTATACCCCCACCAGCCACTCCCCCACTACCGACAGCACGATCACCGGTATGGCATAGTGCATAATCGTCAGGTCGTTGAGGTGCTGCAAATCATCAAAGGTAAAAAGCTGTTTTTCCATAGGTGTGTGTTCGCTGGTTGGCTAAAGTCTAATGAACGGCCAATTGCGCAAAGGGTTAATTCCTAAACAGGCCAAAACGGCCATCTACGCAAATAAACCATGTGGCCAGACGGATTCGGCGGCTAAACACAGAAAATAGCGATCCAATGGCTTATCGATAAAATAATTTGCTTTTGTACATTTGCACAAAAAGCTATAGGTATATGCGCATCCGAAAAAAAGTGAAGGCAACTGTCCCGGCGCGGGGCTCCCGTTTCGGGGCGCTCGACGTGTTTGTGAAAGCGGCTGAAAAAGAGAACTGGACAGAGGAAGAGATTCAGTTTGTGATAAACGAAGTGGTAGAGGCTCAAAACGATCAGGAGGGGTTTGAGATACTCAAAGAGTATAGCAACTAAAGGGCCCGGGAACAAGGACTCCAACCCTCACACAGTTAGGAAAACCTGGCGATCGTCATCGATGAAGCAAACTTCACTACAAGGTGTCGTCAGAATACTTTTCTAATGTTCTCGTTAAAATAATCCATACAGCCGCATTGCACAACAACCGCACCATTCTTTATACTACCTTATATATGTTTCAGGGCTGAAATTAATGAAACCGACTTACTTGGGTGAGCATCGCCTATGTATAAAGGCAGTGTTATGCCTCCCCGGAGTTTTGGCCTTGGTTTGAGGGATGCTGTTCCTGTTGGTTGAGCACTACCTTCAGCTCATCGCGCAGCAGCTTTATTTCTTCATGCAGTGCTTTCACCTGTCGCGTGCCCACCACCTCGGCATCATCGCTTCCGGCATCGCGGTCGATAAAGAAAGTGGCCAGTGTGGCGGTGAAGTAGCCGAACACAGCAAAGCCATACATAGCCAGCAGCAGACACAGCACGCGCCCCTCCGGGGTTACCGGAAAATAGTCGCTTCCGATAGAGGTCAGTAGCATCACCGTCCACCACACCGACTCACCGTAGGTCTTGAGGCCGTGCTCATTTTCCAGCGCATACATGCCAGCGGCACCAGCCACTACCACCACCAGTGTAAGGGCAGCCACGTAGCCGAACGCCCGCCTCGACATGGTTTTGGTCAGGCTGCGCATACCCCTGTTAATCGATCCAACCACCTTCACGAGGCGCAGCCCACGGGTGGCCCGCACTGTGCTGATGAGCCGAAAGGCACGCGTAATGCGGAAGAGCCGCAGCGCGGGCACAAACAGCGAGATAGTGGTCAGCACGTTGCGCTTCAGAAAGAGCAGCTTGTGCGGAGCCAGTATAAGCTTAAGGAGAAAGTCGAGGATGAAAATCCCCCAGATAGTATTGCTGATGAGTTGCAGCACCGTGCTAAGCCCTGAAATAAATTCTACAACGAGCAGGATCAGCCATATAAAGCCCAACAAAATCATGGGCAGCTCCAGCGCGTCCTCTATCCTGTTCAGCAGCTCGTAGCGCTCGTGTTCCAGTTCCTGTTTTTCCGGTTCAACCGGTAGCTTCTTGTCCCCCATATCTCTGTTGTTTCACCGCTTTGCGGCTAAGGATAGGGTACGGCAAGGGGGGCAGTTCGTTTCTGAGGTTGGGGGAGATTAGTTTAATTTGGCAATTTTCACATCCTTCCAGTAGCCCATCACCTTGTCTTTCTCACCTACCAGTATGTCGATGCGGTTGCGGATGCGCTTGTTCATGATGTCGCGCACAATGTAGAGGCCGTCCAGTTTCTTGGATACCCCCGTCACCATAAGGGAGTCTCCGTAACTGATGTCGCCTCCCCAGCGGCTGTGCAGGTCCCGCGAGACAGCGATCCAGCGGTGCTTCTTTGGGTTATTCTGATTGATGCGCGACCCGTCGGCGGTGATAAAAGGCGTCTCATCCGTCTGGCCCGGCACCGGGAAGTACACGGATGCGGAAACAGTCATGGTTTCGGTGGTGGCAGGCTGGGGCAGGGCTTCTATGCTTCGGTCCGGGGCTTTAAGCTTCAGGGACGTATGAATCTCTTCAGTAAGTGGTGTTGTGGGTTCTGGGGTAAATAAGGAAAATTCTTCAGCCAAAGCTACCATAATGGAAATCAAGGCTGCGAGTAATTTTGTCCTGAACATTGGTTGTCGTTTCGTGGAACATCGTTTTCGTTAACAATAACCCGCTTAAACGACAGCCAACCTGAATGGTTATCTTTTATACCGCTAATGGCCCGAAAGGGCATTTTTAGCTAAAAACAAAGCATATTACAGTTTTTGTATAATAATATACTATAATATTAATGTGGTATATGCTATATGTTTTAGTTTTAATACTACCCCATACCTATATAGCTAAAAAAATTAGTCACTCACTCACCGCCCGGATAATCTGTTGAAACCAAAGTGGTGTCTGTGGAACATTTCTTTCTGCCTCCGGGATATTCGATTCTATACCCAATTTACGCCAAGGCGGTAGTTGCCAATTTTGTGGCCAGAGAGGTGTAGCCGACTAACGCACACGCTTTCAGGAATTGCTTTTCCGGATATACTTGTCGTAGACGATATACCCGACGAAGGCCCCTAAACTCACCGCGGATACCCAGATCAGGCCGGATTTTAGTCGCTCGTTGTTTTCCCCGAGCCAGGCTAGCAGTACCGTCAGGGGCACGATGCCAGCCAGTGTGGCCGCCATAAACTTAAAGTACCCCATTTTGGCGAGGCCTGCCACAAAACTCACAGCATCGTTCGACAGAAACGGCGAGATACGGGCAATCATCACGGCCCAAATGCCATAACGGTCCACAAAACCCGTCACCTTGCGCTCTGTTTTCTGCCCGATCAGCTTGCCTACCCCAACCTCGCCCACACCGTGCCCTATCCAGTAGCCGATAGACGAGGCCACCGCCACTGCGGCAATGGCTATCAGCGATCCCCAGAACTGCCCATACGCGATGATCGCCACCAGCATCAGGGCCACCACGTTTATCACGAGCAAAAACATCTGGGCCACCATTGCCAGTACGATAAAGAAAGGTCCCCAGTATCCAAACTGGCTCACCCATTGTGAGATACGCTTTTCATCGCCGCTTGTCAGCACGTCCCAGCCATGCTGCACGCCCTGCTGAAAACCCGGAAATACAAAGTAGGCGGCAACTCCCGCAGCCAGCAGCAAGCCCGTGATGATCAGGGGCCACTTGCTCTCCTTTATCTCGTCCTGGTTCTTTCCCTTGTGATCTACAGTATTTTCGGTAGTGAGCTCTGGCTGATGCTGGTAATTTCCGCGGATGTGCTGCTGCTGTTTCTTCAGACGCTGCTCATCCTGTTTTTTTTCGGTCATGGTACTTATTTGCTGATATCCATCTGTTAGACGCAGCCGCGGCCTGCTGGGTTGGTGTTTGTCCCGTGCTTGTCGCCGTGTTCAGCAAATAAGTGTACTGCCTCCCTTGCCCGGGCTGGTCCGGGCGCACGGTGTACTGTATACCAAAATAGTGGTAGTGCCTGCCCATGGTGTTGCTCATGTGGCGCTGCACCACATCCGGCGCGATCGGTGGGTGGGCTGCAGGCTTTTTTCTACCCTCGCCATACACGACCGCCGCCACCAACCCGGCCACCAACCCCGACACGTGCCCCTCCCAGGATACCTGCTCTTCGTTCGGGAACAGGCCGTAGAACAGGCCGCTATACAAAAAAAGCACTGCCAGCGAGACGGCCATCGCCCCGCGGTTTTGCCGCAGGAAGCCATTGAACAGCAGGAAACCCGCCAGGCCATACACCAATCCGCTCGCCCCCACGTGGTACGCCTGCCTCCCGATTAGCCAGGTCAGGGCCCCGCTCAGCAAATAGACCAGCAGAAACACGCGGGTGGCCAACCGGCGGTGCAAAAAAAGGATGAACCCCGACAGAAGCACCAACGGAAAGGCATTCGAAAGCAGGTGCAGCAGCCCACTATGTATAAGTGGCCCGGTCACGATCCCAATCAGGCCAAAGAAATTGCGGGGCAAGATGCCAAGCCAGGTCAGGTTGGCGCCCGTCAGAAACGTGAGCAAGCTGATCAGCGCCAGGAGGGCCGCAAAGAGAGCTCCCGGCAGGAAGCTATACCCAAAATGCGTTTGCTCGTCGCGCAGTTCGTCGGTGTAAGGGTCGGATAAAAATATAGGCATGGGTATGGTCAGGAGCCGTCTTAACGCGCTCATTTTCGGGAAAGATAAAGTTTCTAAACAAAAACGGCACGTTAAACTGCAGCTACTTTCCGCTTACTGTCGTAAAGTAGTGGCTTCCTGCCTTGTGTCGCGGGTGGCGCAGCAAATCCTGCCTACTTTTGTCAGAACGCAGCAAGGCACGACCTAAAAGCGCACGAAACCTTAAGAACCGACGTTTAAATCGTACTATGCCCCATCTACAGAACCACTTTTTTATACCTCTTCTCCGCTGGCTACCGGCGCTTGCGCTGCTGCCGTGGATCCTGCTCTCCTGCAACGGCCCCTCCGACAGCAGGCAGCATGCAGTCGTGGCGCAGCCGCAGGGAGTGCTCGCGATGGAGCGGGTGCCGTACGCACGGCCTATGTCGCTGATCGATGCGCTGCAGGAACCGGACTCCTACTGGGTCGACTCTGTGTTCAGGTCCCTGACTCCGGACGAGCGCATTGCCCAGCTCATCATCATCGAGGCTTTCTCCAATCAGGGCCCGGCTTATGAGGCGGACGTGATGCGACTGATCAAACGCTATAAGGTGGGCGGGATAATCTTCTTCCAGGGAGGGCCGGTGCGGCAGGCAAAGCTCACCAACAGCTATCAGGCGGCGGCCAAGGTGCCCCTCCTCATCTCGATGGATGCTGAGACGGGCGTAGGCATGCGCCTCGACAGCACCGTGCAGTATCCCTTTCAGCAGATGCTGGGGGCTGTGGCCGACAATGGCCTGATCTATGGCATGGGGGCGCAGATCGCGGCTGAGTTCAAGCGGCTCGGCATGCACGTGAACTTCGCACCCGTGGCCGACATCAACAACAACCCCAACAACCCGATCATCAGTTACCGGTCTTTTGGCGAGAACCGGCAGGACGTGACCGGCAAAAGCCTTGCTTTTATGCAGGGAATGCAGGAAAACGACATCGTGGCGGTGGCCAAGCACTTTCCGGGCCACGGCGACACCGACGTTGACTCGCATCTCGACCTGCCCGTTATACCCTTCGACAGGCAGCGGCTTGACTCTCTGGAGCTATACCCCTTCCGGGAGCTGATCGACCATGGGCTGGGCGGTATCATGGTGGCGCACATGCACATCCCACGCCTAGACTCTGCGGCGAACCTGCCCTCCACGCTTTCCAGACCCATCGTGGGGGGCTTGCTCAAAAAAGAGCTGGGATTTCAGGGCTTGATCTTCACGGATGCCATGGTGATGAAGGGCGTCACGAAGTATTTCCCGCCCGGTGAGGCCGAGGCCCGGGCCCTGATGGCGGGCAACGACGTGATCGAGCGCCTCAAAAGCGTGCCTGTGGCCATCAAGGCGATAAAAGCCGCCATTGCCCGCGGAGATCTCTCACAGGAAGATATTGACTACCGCTGCAAACGAGTGTTGGCTGCCAAGCAGTGGGTGGGCCTGGACAAGTATAAACCCATTGAGCTCACCAATCTGTATACCGACCTCAACACGCCGGCAGCCGACAGTATAAACCACGCAATTGCCCAGGCGGCCATTACCCTCCTGAACAACCAGAAAGGCATGCTTCCGGTGCGCCAACGCCGCAAGACGCGCATCGCCACCCTCTCCATTGGGGCAAGGAACACAACGGCCTTCCAGCGGCTGATCAAAGAGAAGGCCACCACCACCGACTATATCCTGTCGCGGAAGGCCACGGCAAAAGAGGCCGCTACAATGTGGCAGAAGCTGCAGGCGTATGATGTGGTGCTGGTCGGGCTTTACGGCCCGAGCATCCGGCCAAGCAACAACCTGGGTTATACCAAAGAGGCGGCGGGGCTGGTAACGAAACTGGCTAACGCCAACAAAGCGGTGATCACATTGTTCGACAATGCCTATGCCCTGAACCAGTTTCCGGAGATAGAGAAAAGCCGTGCCCTGGTTCTGGCCTATCAGCCCCACTTCCATGCGCAGGAGGCGGCCGTTAACCTGATTTTCGGCAACATCCCGGCGCGAGGTAAGCTGTCGGTCACGGTCAATAAATATTACCGGTATGGCGATGGGATAAGTAAGGATGTGCCCATACTCCAGGTCCCCTAATATCTTTGGCTACCGCTTTCCGTAAGAAAAGAATGTTCAAAAATTTCAGTCACTATGAATAATTTAAGCTCTATTATCTATACTACCGCCATGGCAAGCCTGGGCATCGGGCTTATAGGTTGTGAGGGCCGTCGGCAGGTTGAGGGCACGGAGGAGATAACCGTGGAAGCCAACGACACCCGCGACACTGCCCACGTGGTGAAAACTGGCCGGACCGCTGAGGATGAGCTGGAGGAGTTCAGAACCTGGCTAAACCGGCAATCGGAGAAGGGAGACACGGCCATACGCCGCGAGTGGCCTGCCGTGCGCGATGAGCTTCGGGAGCGGAACGCCCGGCTGGAGCAGAAATTCGACAGCCTTTCGGCAAGCTCCAAAGATGAATACAGAAACCTGCAGGACCGCTACAACCGCTGGGAAGAGCGCCAGGAGCGCCGCCAACTGCAGCCCCTGCAACCCGCCAAAACGATGGAATGGCAGCAACAACTACTGCGGGAGTACAAGGATCTGGACAATGTACAGCCTCAGAATCTGCGGGAGGCTTACCTGACCTTTATGGGTGAGGTAAGAATAAAGCGCCGCAACTGGACCCAGGATGATTGGGACTACGTGGACTATGTATACAGCAAGCTGAACCAACGCCTCCGCGAAGTGGATAGCAAGCTGAGAACCGGCGACAAGCTCAAAATCCGGACCCTGCAGGCAGAGTACCTGACCCTGGAGGGCGCTGCCGACACCCAGAGCATGCTGCGCGGCAGTAGCCAATAAATGCACTGTAATCCTTTCAACGCAAGTATTGCGGAGTGCCTAAAGCTACGTTTATCACAAAACTGCATATAAATCAGAAGCGCGAAGCCGGTTTAGTCCCAGCCTCGCGCTTTTGATTTATATACCGGGCTGGCAGGCTTACCTGCGGTGCAGCTTTGCCCATTGCTGCGCGATGATGGTTTTGGCATCTGCCGTTACAAGTGCATCCAGTTCCGCTTCGGTATAGCGCACAATTTCTATTTGCTCGTGCTCATGTGGGTTGCCTCCTCCGGTGGCGTGTTGCCGGGATACCTCGGCAAAATACAGCTCCACTTTCTCGGTTGTGCCGCCCGGCGAGGAGTAAAAGGTGTGCAGGTGCTGCAGCCGGTTTACGTGGTATCCGATTTCCTCCTCTATCTCGCGCCTAATGCTTTCCTCGGGTGTCTCGCCCGCGTCAATCATACCGGCCACCACCTCTACCAACTCCGACTCAGGCCCCACCCTGAACTGCCTTGTCAGGATATACTCCTTCTTCTCAGTATCATACACCAGCGCGGCAACAGCGTGGCCCCGGTCAAACTGCTCGCGCGTGAAGGTATGCCCGTTTTGCGCAACCGTCAGTTTGTTTATTTTGAAATAGCCGTCGTAAACGCGCTCTTTTTTCTTGATTTCCATGATATCCTTAAACTTGGTGGGGTATATACCCGGCAATGAAGTACATTCTGATGCGTGCACTGCGTTATTCGTTGTTGCGCTGTGCCGCCTGCTGTGTCCGTTTGGTTAGGAAAGACTCCGACAGCGCCGACTCGCTTTCGCTGCCAGTTGTCCTTTGCTTGCCGATCCCGCCCTCGCCGGGCAGCCACCGGTTCATCAACCCGAACATATCCGTCATAAACTCCGGGGACAAGCCGTGAAGCAAAGCCCCCAGCCGCGCGGGCAGCGTGGTCGTTACCTGTGCGTCGCCGTGGCGCAGGGCATCCAGTATCTTGCGGGCCGTCGCCTCCGCGCTCACAGAGGTCAGCGGGCTGGAGTCCATGATCTTAAACAGCGCATATTCCTTTTTATGCTGCCCTTTCATGATGGCATGGCCTGGGCTTCCGGTTTGGATAAGGCCGGGCGTGGCCGTGGTTACCTTTATGTTATACTGCTTCAGCTCGGCCCGCAGGCCCTCAGACAACCCGACCAGCGCAAACTTGCTCGCGCTGTAAGGAACCAGGTGAGGCACGCTGATGATGCCACCGATGGAGGCCACGTTCAGGATCATCCCCTCGCCGCGCGCTTTCATGGCAGGTAATACCGCCAGTATGGTATAAATGGGCCCCCAATAATGCGTTTTGATTGCCTCATCGAAATCCTCCACCGTCATTTCCGCCACGGGCCCGGCATGGATCACCCCGGCGTTGTTTATGAGCACATCTATTGGCGCGTACTCGTTCTGCACGTTCGTGATCATGTCGTCCACTTCCTGCTGAACCGTCACATCGCACTGCTGCACCAGCACCTCTGCCCCTTTCCCGGCCAGTTCCAGGCGGGCATTCTCCAGTTCCATGGCATCTCGGGCGCAGAGCACAAGGCGCGCGCCCTCGGCAGCCAGTTGGCGGGCCATCACCAGCCCCAGCCCCCTCGAGCCGCCCGTGATCAGCACAGTTTTATTGTTAAAGTCGTAGGCTGTCATTTTTCTGCCCACGGCCCGGGCGGCCAACAGGGCACCCGCACCGGCGGCCAGCCACCACAGCTTCTTCTTTTCGTCTGATTTCATAAGTATAAATTTTTGAATTGAGCGCCCGGAGCACACTGCCGATGGTGCAGG
This sequence comes from Pontibacter sp. E15-1, assembly GCF_022601975.1. Classification (GTDB taxonomy): domain Bacteria; phylum Bacteroidota; class Bacteroidia; order Cytophagales; family Hymenobacteraceae; genus Pontibacter. The sequence continues at coordinate 23,667 of NZ_JAKVIR010000027.1, read as the reverse complement.
CACTGTGGCCCTCTTTTTTACGGCAGCCCGACACAGCGGTTTGGTGCGCTGCTAACTAGGAGCCTGTTTAGCGGGAGGAGTATTTCTTGGAAAAGATCTTGTTCTGAAATTTTGGGGTATACATCAGCTTGACAGCCGCCAGCATATAATGGTCTTTGGAGGCAGCAGGCAGCAGTTCGGGGCCAATGTTATCCAGGTAATCGGTGGAGGTGATATGGTACATTACCTCGGTGGCCACGCTGTACTCGTCGTTTACTCTAAAGCGCAGCCCCCCGCCAAAAGGTATGGCCAGGGCCAGAGCCGGATAATTTTTCTCCGGGTCGTAGGTGGTCTGAGAATCATTCAGGCGCTCCTGCCCCGGAAACGAGGTAGGGGTATAATAAATAAAGCCGACACCAGCCCGGGCGTATGGCACTATAAAGCGCTTGCGGGTAGAGCGGTACCCGGCGCTGCCAGCGTAGCTGTCGAGCAGGTTATATACCCCGGTCAGGGAAAGAGAAATCACTTCTGAGCGAAAGGAAACGTCCAGGGGGCGGCGCGGGTCTTTCTCGCTGGCGCCTAGGCGGGCATAGTCTAGCTGGCCGCTCACCCCAAGCAATGGGGATAGTTTGTACAGCGCCCCCACACCTACCGTCGGTCCGAAATCGTTGCAACTGGGGCTACCGCAGATGCTGCTTCTCACAGCGGTCAGGCCGCCTCCCACCATCATAACGATGCCCCGCTCCGGCACTTTGCTGATACCGCTTCGCCGGCTCAGAATGGATTGGCCGGAAGCACTGAAATGGAGGTTGATCAGGAAAAAAAACAGAAGGAAAGGGTAAAAATTCCTGTTCATATCAAGACAGGGTTTACTGGTTAGTGGTACATGAAGGCTTCCTCGCAAGATTCAAATATAGCCGAGTCCTCACAAAACATAGCTTGCATACCGCTATTCGGTGGACGCTACTGCGAAGAAGTTTCCCCTTTCTACGTCGGGTTGGCCATAAGGATGAACAAAAATCGATTATTTCATCTTTATATCTAAATAAGCTAATGCTTATACCCCGCTCAGGAGAGGACACTGTAAATAGGAGTGCGTATGCGGACACCGCTGTTGGAAACATTAATTTTTTACTGCCTAACGGGCAAGAGCGAGGCTTTTTTGTCCATTATCCGCACAAAATCCAGCACAAGGGCAGCTGCAGCCGGGTAAAAGGCCTTGTTTACCTGCGCGTATGTGTCAGAAGGCTGGTGGTAATGCGGATGGTCCTCCACACCGAAGTATACATAGGGGATGCCGCGCTTGTGAAACTGGAAATGGTCTGACTGGGAGGTCCAGTCGTCGTGCCCCTGCTCCGGCAGATCGTGGCCAAGCACCAGCCGGGCCTGCGGCAACGCCTTTACCTGACGCAGGAACGGCACCAGCGACGGGTAATGGGATGTGCCACTGGCATATAGCTCACCTTTATCGTTGATGCTGAGCATGTCCATGTTCACGTTTAGCAGGAGTTGATGCAGCGGAACCGGGGGATTCTCCAGAAAAGCATTTGCTCCCTGAAGCCCCATTTCCTCGCCGTCCAGCACCGCGAAAATAAGTGTGTGCTGCGGCTTGTGCCGGGCAAAATAGTCCGCTATTGCCAGCAGGGCTCCCACTCCCGAGGCATTGTCGTCGGCCCCGTTATACACCTCCCCTTTCTGGATACCCACATGATCATAATGCGCTGTGATTACGATGGCTTTGGCCGTGCTTCCGGGCAGGTAGGCGATGAGATTGGTTGCCTGCACCACGGGGTTTTTGTCATTCTCGATTTTAAAATGCTGGGTATACCCCTGCCCGTACGGCTTCAGCCCAAGTTGACGGAAACGCCCCAGGATGTAGGCCTGCGCCATCTTGCTGCCCTTGCTCCCGCTCAGCCGCCCTTCCATGGAGTCAGCGGAGAGCACCCGCACGTCGTGCAGCAACTGCGCCTGATCCAGCGGTTGTTTTTGGGCCGCTGCCAGGTAAGGCAAAGCCATCAGCAGAAGCGCTGTAAGTAATTTCATGTGAAGTGGTGTCAGGATGGTGATGGGCAGGAAACGTGTTTGGCCTCGGGCAGGTATAAATTGAGGACTGGAATCGGCCCTATTTTATGAGCCCACCCGGATGAACAGACGCGATAGGTATGAACCGGCAGGAAGATGCCTTCTGGGCTAGTTTTTTATATTGATAAAAGCCGGTAACTCAAAAGGGCCGACAGAGGTCAGGATAGTCGGCTTGATTTGCAGCACTACTTTTGGCCGGTCGGCTTTCTCCTGGTTCAGGAGCGTGGCCAGTTGCAGCAGGCTGTTGAGGTCGGTGCGGCCATTCACCTCTGCCAGCTTCAGCGGGGAGCGTACCGTAATCAGGTTAAGGCCGTTCTTTAGCTCCACAGGCTCATCCACGAGCCCACTCACGGTTTTCTGGTCGTCCACCAGTAGCTGCCACTTCAGCTGTGTCACGGTCATGCTGCGGCTTTCGTTCCCCTCACCCAGCGACACGTTCAGCCCCAAGGTAGAGATAGCGCTGAGGTTATTCGCCGAGACAGCCGAGAAGAGCCTGGCGGCATCGCTAAACGAGAAATCATTAGGCCCTTTCTTTTGCATCAGGTCTACGCCATTCACCTCCACTTTGTCAATCTGCTGCAGGCTATAATCTGCCTCTTTAAAAGCGTCTACGTCGCTTTTGGTTTTGCATGCCACACCCAGTACCAGCAGTACCAGCAGCAGCAAACAGTTTTTTACTCTTACACGCATATTTAAACAAATTAAAGTGGCGGCACCGCGCCGCTGCCGATTTGATGTATAAACTCGTTACTCACCGATTACCTTTCCGGAGCCGGACACAGACGCGTTGACCTTGGCATTGCCTTTGTGAAGCACGCGGCCACTGCCGCTGATGTCTACATCCAGGCGGTCTTTCACAAAAACCTGGGCTTTGCCCGATCCCGAAATCTCTACTTCAGTTTCTTTTGAAGTGAGGCCGTAGCTGTTCTGGTTACCGGAGCCCGATATGGCGATCTCCTGCCTGTCGGCTTTCCCGGATGCCTCTATATACCCGGAGCCACTGATACGGGAAGTCAGCCGGTCTGTATTGAGCTTTAGCTTCATGCTGCCCGATCCTGAAACGCTGGCGTCAAAATCGTCGGCCTTAAACCTGTCTTCCAGTTCCACATACCCGGAGCCTCCGATATGTGCTTTGCGCAGCTCGGGCACCGTGATAAACACCTGTACTGTCTGGTGGTTACGGAGGCAGCGGGCAAAAGCGATATCCCATACCTGTCCGCTCACGGCTGTTTCCAGCTCATCCAGAACATTGGGCTGGCCTTTGACCTCTACCTGCTGCGGGCTGCCTTTCTTAATAAAAACGCGCATGTCGCCGCTGACCGTCACACCCTCGAAGTCACGAATGTCCAGCGTCCGGGTCACGGTATCGCCTTGCCCCTGCAAACACCCTATTCCACCGTCCTGGCAGCTGGAAAGCAGTGTGGCAAAGGTAAACAGAAGTGCGGGGAGAAGTGTTTTTTTCGTGTTTCGGCAGGTTTAGGCAGATGAGGTAGCAGCAGCAATATACCAAAAGCTTCGCATTTACCCTATCACAAAGCAGCCGCACCTCGCGGAAGGTGCGGCTGCTTTGCCGTCGTCTAAGACAGGTGCCCGACTTTCTGGCCCCGCCGGTTTACCAAATAGCCCTCGTCCGTCACAAAAACGGTGTCAAGGTAATCACTCTGGATATAATAGGGGTAATTCGGATTGTTGGTTTTGGTCAGCTTGCCAATCACGCGCACGCCCTCTGCCGTCATGTGCACCAGGTTGAGGCGCGTGGTCAGGTAAAACTGCTCCTGCGGCGCTTTGTTAAAGCTCACCCGCGTCAAGACGCTGCGTCTGTCCAGTGCTACCCGCTGCGAAGAAGGGGCAGCCTGCGCGCGCGCTGCAGTCTCTGGTCTGGAGGCAATGGCACGCTGATCTGGTTGGGGACCTTGGGCGCTGGCCAACAGCTGCTGGTTTGCGCTTTGCCAACCCTTGCTGATTGCGGCCAAACGGTAGCGCCTGCCTGGGTGTGTCCGGGATGTTTCGTCATCCGACAGCAGATCGATGGCTGCCTGGGCCTCCGCCATACTGGCCCCCATTTTGCGCAGCACGAAACCCGAGAACTCATCGGCCTCCAGTTCGTCTGCGGGGTTGCTGCCGCTCCGGCTCAGGGTGTGGCCGTTGAGGTGATGCCCGATCTCATGGGCCAGGATGCTCACGCCGCCCCAGTCGGTATGCACAGCATTGTTGATAGAGGCCAGAAAGCGCTCGTTGTAAAGGATATACCGTTTGCCATTGTATACCACGGCAGCGGCATTGTCGATATTGGCTGCCTGCAGTTCAAACCGGGGCTTCAACCCAATCACGTTGATTATTTCCTGTACAATGTCGCGGGCCCCAACAGTGGTGGCCGTGTTTGCTTCGGGAGCGGGAGCCGGAACGGCGAGAGCCACCTGGCCCAGCAGAGGGGCCATCACCAGCCCCAGCAGTAACGTAAGTTTTTTCATGTATGGCATATCTGAAAGTATAGTCGTGCGTGTGGGTGCTACAGCTAAAACGGAAGCGCCGCAACGGATAGTATAATAGCAAGTACTTTGCCAGTTTGCTCGTATCCTATCCATTACCTGCCGCCCCAGCCTTGCCGTTCCCCACGAAAACACATTCCCGAGGATGTCCCAAAAGTAAAGGCTGCCTAAACAGACAGCCTTCTATGTGCGTGACACCGTTACTTCATCGGGTCATGGCCCCAGTTCTTGAGGCTGTAGCGCCAGTTGCTGGTTTCCTTGTCGTGCGCTGGCTCCTGGGCGGTGTGGCGGCTGATGTAGGAGATCACCTTGCGCATGTGCCCATAGTCTTGCTCATTTAGATCGGCCTTTTTCTTATGCTTTATTTCGATGATCCGCTGCCCGGACTTGTGCCCGATGCTCTCCCCGTCGCCACTGTCCTGCCCCACGCGCTTCGACTCATCCGTTTTCAGCCATTCTTCAATCTCTTTAGGTGCCATGTTCACCAGTTCCGTAAAGCGCTGGTATGTTTCCTCGTTTTCCTGCTGTTGTTTGTTTTCCATAGTTTAAGTTTGATCGTGTTTATACCTAAAAGTTGCGTTGTAGGCTGATTGGTTGCGCTCAGGCAAACAAGCAGTCGATTAACTGGGCACTGACTGAGACACCGGGATGTACTCCGGCAGTTCCACTTCTCCAACCGGCGTTTGCACGGTGGGCTTTATCTTGAAGATGAGCCGCTGCCGGAAATCCTTTTTCAGGGAGAGCATCGTCATGAGTTTGGAGAGCCCCTCGTAATTGCGGAGCCCGTCGGTCTCCGACATCATGACCGGTGTCTGGATCGGTAGCTCGTTCAGACCCTCGTGCAGGTAAAGTGACTCCTTTACCTCGCCCTGCAGCGTTTCTTCTCCATCTACCAGCAACTGCCATTTCATCCGCGTGATCGTCATTTGCCTGGCTACATCCGGCTCCTGCATCTGCACCTGCAGCGAAAGAGTCGTGCTGGCCTGGAGGGTATTGTCTGAAATAGAGGCAAGCAGGCTGTCGCCTTCGCTGGTGGTAAAGTCGCTGGGGTTGCGTTTCTGCATCACATCCACTCCGTTCAGTTTCAGGTTGTGTACCCCAAGCAAACTGTATTTCGCTTCGGTAAACGCTTTCAGATCGCTGGCCTGCTTGCAGCCTGCCAGTAACAGCACAACCATCAAATACGCACAGTATATATAGCCTAACTTGCTCATTGTTACTCGGTTGAAATTTACTTCCGTATGCAAAACACGCACCAGTTATAAAAGGCAGCGCTCAACCTGGCAGTGTCCTTCTGGCTTATACCCCAATTGGTGATGAGTGAGGCATACCGAGATCTTTAGCCGCCATGCGTATACCTTCCTTTATTGGCAAACACGGCGAGGCAGCGCGTTAGGTTTTCATCGCTTCTTCTATTTCCCGCTGTGTGGTGCTCCCCCAGTACCTTCTGTGCTCCAGCTCATCGGTGGAGTGTTGAATGGGCTCCAGGTCAGGGGCTATTTGCTTTAGCGCCTGCTCCAGCGCGGCATAAGGTCTGTAGCCCACCATCATGATGCCCGCATCCTGGCCTTCCCTTCGCATCGTGAGCGCCGGAAACCTGGTGATACCGTGCAGACGCACTTGCTGTAAATCCTGTTCAAACGCTTTTCGGGCAGCGGGGCTTGCCATGTCCGCATGCAGTTGCTCGCTGTCCAGCAGGCCCGGGCTGCGCTCGCTCAGTTCGTGGCCTACCTGCCGCAGCACTTCCCACTTCGAGATGTCCTTGCCGTGCAGCATCACAGCCTCGCGCACCTGCCGCAGGTACTCCTCTGCCGCCACCGCCGACTGTAGCCCGGCGGCTTTCACGGCGATGCAGGCCGGATAAGACGAGGCGGGCGGGTTCTCATACCATATTCTGTCGTTGATGGGCATGCCCGACCTGTATTTTGCCTCCAGCCACAGCGGCCCCATTTGCAGAGGGCGGCTAATTGCGTTCATCGGGTCGTTGAAAGTCTCCCAGTTCGGCAGCAGCCCACCCATGATGTAGCGCCATTTTACCTTGCCGCTGTAGGTATAGCGCAGTTTGCGCCACTGGGGCTCAAAAGCCCAGCTCCAACAGCAAAGAGGGTCGGTATAGAAAACTATCTCTACCGACCCTGCCTTGTTTTCTTCTGAATTTTCCAGTTTGTAAGCTCGTTAAGTGTTACTCATGTCACACTGCCTGTTAGAGGCTACGCTGCGGGTACTCACACCATTGGTTTTCTCCGCTAGGCACGGCGTCTTTAACTTCCTTGCTACGCTCCTTGCTTAGTTTTTTGTCGTGTTCCTCCACACTTTTCAGCGTGCGGTCTGTGCCCTGAGGAGTATGATCGAGCATGCCGTTGCTCTCCACCACGTGCTTGATCGGGTCGTCCACGTACTGCCATGTTTCGCCCAGCCCGGAGCTCTTGCCCTCATTCCAGGGCCCTTTGGCATCCGCACCGTTCGACATGTTGAAATAGTTGTTGCTGTAACGCGGGTCAGTCTGTAATACTCCCGGCGGGAAGTTCGGCTGGATTGTCTCCAGGGCCGCCTCAAACATCTGGTAATGGGCCACCTCGCGCGTCATCAGGAAGTTAAGCGTGTCCTTCACGTAAGGGTCGGTGGTAAACTGCATCAGGTACTCATACACAATTTTCGCCCTGGACTCGCCAGCCATGTTCGAGCGCATATCCACCGTAGGATCCCCGTTCGAGTTTACATAGGCACCGGACCACGGCACGCCCTGGCTGTTGGTCACTGTTGGCCCGCCCCCGCTCAGGACCAGAAACTGGGGGTTTACCATGGCCTGGTGGATGAAGTCTTCTTTCTTGGCTTTGCCATCCAGCAGCTGCATGATCTCCGACTGGTCAGCTGCGTCTTTCAGCGCCCCGTTTATCGGGCCCAGCAGCATCTGTATGGTTGCCCCCACGATCTCCAGGTGGCTGAACTCCTCTGTGGCGACGTCCATCAGCAGGTCGTATTTGTCGGGGTGTGGCTGCCGCATGCCAAAGGCCTGGGTAAAATACTGCATCGCCGCCGCCAACTCTCCGTTGGCACCCCCAAACTGCTCAAGCAATAAACTGGCAAAGCCTGGGTCTGGCTTTGACACACGTGCATTAAATTGCAACTCCTTTACGTGATAAAACATTCGTCCTCCTTTTATAAGTTTGTTTTAAAAAATAGCCTCAGTGCATATATAAGTTTCATGTTTTAGAAGTGAGCATTAAACATGCAGTGAGGTAAATTAAACGTGTGACAAGGTCGGGAGGGTTGTGCGATTGACGGACTTTATACCCCCTTTTGTACAATTTTTTATAGGCCGGAGCTTCGCCATGAGAATTTCTGCCTCTATATACCACTTATACCAGTATAATTCACCTATATTAAAAGAGCAGCCAGCGTGTCCCGAATCGTTTACACGCTACAAGGGCACGCTGGCTGCTCTTTTTCTAAGAAAAAGCTACTGGATCTTAGCCAAGTGGCTGGCTTTCTTCACGGATAGCTTCCCCGGTTTCCATTAAGGCTTTAAAGCGGTGCAGGTCTTCGGCTACCATTTGCTCCAGCTTCGGGTTCAGCAGCTTTGCGACACTGCCGCCTAACTGCCCCACTGGTGGCCTGTAGGAGATGGTGGCCTGCACGATGGTGCCGCCGTCGGGCGCGTCAGAAAAACGGACTTCTCCGGCGTTGTCGATATCTGAGTCAGGCAGCGAGCGCCAGACGAGGCGCGTGTTTTCCTCTTCCTCCACAATATCGGCGTCCCAAGCTACCGTGCCCAGGCCTTTGGGCACCGTGGCTACCCAGTGTGAGCGCTTCGGGCCAAACTGACGCACCTCCTGCAGGTGGTGCATAAACTTGGGCAGGTTCTCTAGCTGTCGCCAGAACTGGTATACCTCGTGGCGCGGCTTATGTATGGTGAGGCTGCGGGTAATCTCCAACGCCGCGCCTGTGCCGGTGGATGAGTCGCGGCCCAGGGCACTGTTGAGGGGGCAATACCCGGTAGCGCCCCGGAAGAGCATCGCGCCACCGGCAGCAGCCATCATCAATCCGCCTGCATTTGGCTTGCGAAGTCCAAAATACGTCAGGAGCACACCACCGAGCAGCGAGGCCACCCGTTCGGTGCCCCCAACGTTCAAGTGGCTGGTGCCAGTGGTAGGGGGTATGATGGGCTGTTTCGGCTGCCCATATGAAGAAGTCGTGTTGAATGTTTCCATCTTGAAATAGTTTCTTACAGCATACGAGTACACGTGCAAAACATGTTTCCGCTGTGCCCACGCATTAACTGCTATTCGCTTGATTTTTAGTGCAACTTACAGGTAAGCCTGCATCCCCATTGGCTAGAAACCTCCTGGATTTGCTTTTTAAAAGAGGCAGCCTGATTTGGTTGTTAATTTACATGGCGGTGTAGCCGGTACAGCTTCCCCTCGCCGCCATAGCTCAGCAGCAGCAGCTCGTTGTCTTTGTCCTGGCCGAAAGAAGAAACCGGGAAGCCCGTGGTGAGCAGCAGTTTGTTTTCTGTTTTGGTGCCCTGCTCATTCACCGTGAGCGCCCATACCTTGCCGCTCACATAATCGGCGTAGATATACTTGCCCTGCAGTTCGGGCATGGATTTGCCCCGGTATACAAACCCGCCAGTAATCGAGACGCCATCGGCGTGCGTGTATTCGTGTACTGGCCTGATCAGGTCGGATTCGTCGCAACCGCTGTTTGGCTTAAAGCAGTCGGAGCCTTCCATCACGCGCCAGCCATAGTTGCCGCCTTTCGCGATGATGTCGATTTCCTCGATTTTGTTCTGCCCCACGTCCGCTGCCCACAAACGCCCGGTTTGGTCGTCAAAGGATATCTTCCAGGGGTTGCGGAGGCCGTAGGCGTAAATCTCGTCACGGTAGCCCTGCGCGTTGCCTGCAAAGGGGTTGTCTGCCGGGATGCCGTAGTTGCGGTTGCCCGAGGTATTGTTCACGTCGATGCGCAGGATCTTGCCAAGCAGTTTGGACCGGTCCTGGGCGTTGTTCTGCGGATCACCGCCACTGCCACCGTCGCCTACCGCTATGTATAAATAGCCGTCAGGGCCAAACGTCACTTTGCCGCCGTTATGGTTGCGGTAGGGTTGCTCATACGTCAGCAGGATGGTTTCTGAATTGGGGTCCACGGGGCCAGTGCTGCTTGGGTTTGCCTTAAACCGGGATATTTTGGTCTGGAGTGGGTTTCCGGTGGTATAGTTGACGTAGAAATACCCGTTTTTCTGGAAGTCCGGGTGAAAAGTCAGGCCGAGCAAGCCCATCTCGCCGCCGTCCTCCACCCTGTCGGAGATGTCGAGGTATAGCTTCGGTTTTGCGGAGGATGCCTCGTTGCCCGGCAGCCAGAAAATCTTGCCCTGCTGGTCGACCACATACAGACGGCCTTGCCCGTCGTTTACCCAAACGGCCTCAACCGGACTGTCGAACGTTACGGAGGGGTATGCCTGCTTCACTTCATACTGTGCATCGGCTTTTTCGGCGCAGCCTACCATCAGGAGCACCATCGCCAGTATATAATTCAGAAAGTTTAATCGCATTTTCGTAATGGTTTCATTTTCAGATGGAAGTACAAGTTACGCTTACGGCGCAGGGGCCAGAATGGCTGTGTTAAAACAACAGTTCTTGTACTCAGATGGATGATGTCGAACCAAAATAAAGAGGCCCTGCACGTCTGTTGTACAGGGCCTCTTTTATATAGGAGCGGGAGGTTGTTACTTAAACATACCTTTCAGCTTGGAAAGCTTTGCCTGGAAATCATCCATCGGCTCCTCCTCCTTTTTAGCGCCTCCTTTGCTGCGGTTACCGCCTCCAGCTGGCTTCGGAGTATTTGGCTCTCCCTTCATACTCAGCGCGATGCGCTTGCGGTTCACGTCCACTTCCACCACGGTTACCTCTACCTTCTGGCCCACCTTCACTATTTCGTGCGGGTTGCTCACAAAGCGGTCCGATAAATGGCTCACGTGTACGAGGCCGTCCTGATGCACCCCAATGTCCACGAATGCGCCGAAGGCCGTGATGTTGGTCACGATGCCGGGCAGTTTCATACCGGCGCGAAGGTCTTTCATCTCGTTCACGCCTTCTGTGAAGCTAAACGCCTCAAACGTCTCGCGCGGGTCGCGGCCCGGCTTGGCAAGCTCGTTCACGATATCCTGCAGCGTAGGCAGCCCGACAGTGGCGGTCACGTATTTTTTCAGGTCGATCTTTTTATGCAGTTCGCTGCTTTTAGTCAGTTCCTGCACCGTCACGCCCAGATCCTTGGCCATTTGCTCCACGATCGGGTAGCTCTCCGGGTGCACGGCAGAGGCATCGAGCGGGTTCTTCGCGTCGCGGATGCGCAGGAAGCCTGCCGCCTGCTCAAAGGCCTTGTCGCCGAGGCGCGTCACTTTCTTCAGCTCCGTCCGGGTCTTGAACGGGCCGTTCTGGTCGCGGTACTCCACGATGTTCTGCGCCAAAGCGGGCCCCAAACCGGAAACATAGGTCAGGAGTTGCTTGCTGGCGGTATTCACCTCCACGCCCACGGCATTCACGCAACTCATCACCACGTCATCCAGCGAGTGCTTCAGCGCAGCCTGGTCCACGTCATGCTGGTACTGGCCCACCCCGATGGATTTCGGGTCGATTTTCACCAATTCAGCCAGCGGGTCCATCAGGCGGCGGCCAATGGATACGGCGCCGCGCACCGTCACGTCCTGATCCGGGAACTCCTCGCGGGCCACACTTGAGGCAGAGTAAATGGAGGCGCCGCTTTCGTTCACCATCACCACCTGCACTGTTTTGGGCAGGTTCAGGCCTTTCACAAACGATTCTGTTTCGCGGCTGGCCGTGCCGTTACCAATCGCCAGGGCCTCCACTTCGTAGCGGTCCACGAGGTATTTCACATTCTGCCCTGCCTCCTGCGCCTTGTGCTGGCCGGTGTGGGGGTATATGGTATCGTTGTGCAGCAGCTTGCCTTGCTTGTCGAGTACCACCAGCTTGCAACCGGTCCGGAAGCCGGGATCCAGGGCGAGCACCGTTTTCTGGCCTAATGGCGAGGAAAGCAGCAGTTGGCGCAGGTTGTCGGCAAACACCCGGATGGCCTCTTCGTCGGCGCGCTTCTTCGAGCTCAGGCGCACCTCCGTTTCCATACTCAGCTTGAGCATGCGCTTGTAGCAGTCTTTGGCTGCCAGGCGCACCTGCTCCGCAGCGGCGTTGTTGCCCTGCACAAACATGTTCTCCAGCTTCGCCAGGGCAAGCTCGTCCTCGGGCTGCGCGCTCAGCATCAGCACCATCTCGGTTTCGCCGCGGCGCATGGCCAGGATACGGTGCGAGGGCGCTTTCTCGATCGGCTCTTCCCACTCAAAGTAATCCTTGAATTTCTGGCCCTCTTCCTCCTTGCCCAGCATCACGCGGCTCTTGAACACACCGTTCTTCTCAAACAGCTTTCGCATGGTGGCTCGTGCCTCGGCATTCTCGTTCATCCATTCGGCCATGATGTCGCGGGCACCGGCAAGGGCTTCCGCGGCGTCTTTCACTTCTTTCTCTTCTGAGATAAAGTTGGCAGCCTCGGCCTCCACGTCGAAATTCTCCTGCTGGAAGATGCGCTCGGCCAGCGGCTCCAGTCCCTTTTCGCGGGCGATGGTGGCTTTGGTGCGGCGCTTTGGCTTGTAGGGCAGGTAGATGTCCTCAAGAGCGGCCAGGGTTTGGGCAACCATCAACTGTGCCTCCAGCTCCGGCGTCAGCTTCTCCTGGTCGCGGATGGACTTCAGGATACTCTCGCGGCGCTTGTCCAGTTCCCGGAGCTGCTCCATCCGGTCGCGGATAGCGGCAATCTGCACTTCGTCCAGCGAGCCGGTGGCCTCTTTTCGGTAACGGGAGATAAACGGCACGGTCGCACCCTCGTTGAGTAGGGTGGCCGTTGCCTCCACCTGCTTGATGGTGATCGAAAGCTCTGTGGCGATCTTTAAAAGATGATCAAGATTTTGTTCCATATATACTTTACTGCTGAAATCTAAGGTTGCGTATGCTTCAAGTTTACCCATCGGGCTGCACGTGAGCACGTTGAAGGATAAAGTTCCGGCAAGCGATAAATACGGCCTGAAGTCCCGGTTATACCGAGGGATATCTGTCGGATAGCGCCTTTGCGCAGTGCCGGCGCAACCGCTGCCCTTATTGCTTTTTGTTTTTTAGAGTGCCGTGAGCATCAAATTTAAGGTATATTGCCCTAAGTAGAAAGCATGCGCGGCATAGAAGTGGCAGACGGGCGCTTTTCTGGTGGCATTTCCACAAAACAGCCGTACTTTTGTGGCTGCGCCTATGTGTTGCGTCCCGATCACCTCATTTTGATACCCGCAGGATTGAGAGTTGCCCTGAGAAAAATCCCCCTGAACTGGTACTGGCTGTTACTGCTGCTTCTCCTGCCCGCCTGCGTCTTACAGCGCATCGACCGCACGCCGTATGCAGAAACCGCCTATTTCGAGAAAACCGTCCGGAACCTGCAAAGTCACCCCGCCACCGTCACGACCGGCGACACGCTACAGGTGGGCTGGGCAAAGGTCAACATCACGCCGCCCCCGCCTGCCCCCCTGGCTGGGTATGGCAAGCGCCTGGGTATGGACTACGAGCAGGTGCACGACTCGGCCTGGGTGCGCACCTTCGCCTTCGACAACGGCCAGACACAGGCTTACTTTGTTTCCCTGGACATGCTGATCGTACCCATGCTTGTGCTCAAGGAACTGGAAAAAGAGTACCCCAGGCTTGGCCTGAAACCTGAGCAGGTATACCTCTCCGCCACGCACAGCCATACCAGTTTTGGCGGCTGGGGGCGTAAGGTCGGTATGAAGGTTATGACCGGGGCCTACGACGCAGCGATAGTACACCGGCTGACACAGCAGATTATCCAGAGCATGCAACTGGCCCGGCAGGAACTGCAACCGACGCGCGTGGGCTACGGCAGCGCGAACGCGGCGAGCCTTGTCAAGAACCGCCTCACCAAATCGCGGGAGGACCGGGATACCGCGCTGCGCTTCCTGAAATTTGAGCGGCCGGACGGCACACTGGCCATTCTGTCCTTCTTCTCGGCACACCCCACCATCCTGCCGTCCATGCAGCCCATTCTGTCGCGCGATTACCCCGGTGTGCTTGTGGATGCGCTGGAGGAGCGGGTAGCCTTTGCCGCCTTCTCGGCGGGGGCGGTGGGCAGCCATAGTGCCGTATACCTCCAGCACGACTCTTTCGAAAGCACCGAAGAGGTGGGCGAACGGCTTTCCACGATCCTGCGCCGGGAACTGTATCAGGTAGAGACGGCCTATATGACAGTGCTGGGCTACAACCGGGCCTCCCTGCAGTTGCCGGAGCCGCAATGGCGCATTTCTGAGAATCTCCGCCTGGCCCCCGCCTTGTTTCGCTGGGTGTTTGGCAGGCAGCCGGCCTATGTTACGAGCCTGCAATTGGGCAACATCGTGCTGCTGGGTGCCCCCGCCGACTATTCGGGTGAGTTTGTGGAAGAACTGCAGCGCGCTGCCCGGCGACAGGGCCTGGACGCGATCGTCACCAGCTTTAACGGCGGCTACATCGGCTACGTAACCCCAGACAGGCACTACAATCTGGATGAATATGAAACGCGCAGCATGAGCTTTTTTGGCCCCTACAGCGGTTCATACCTGACCGACATGCTGCTAAGGCTCATGCGGCAACACGCAACTCCTGCAGACGGCACTATGCCACGCCACTAAGCGGCACTGTTAACATACAATATCCTTCTTCATACACTTGCCAGTTGAGGGTAAGGCAGTTCCAGCACACATCCAGCCCTTTACCGGTTCGCTAGTTTTTCTGAGAGGAGGTATAAACTCTTCCAGTCCGCCACATCATTCCTCTAATAGTCCTAAACCCTACATCCAAAGGCAGAGTTTAAACAGAGGGGCGCTTCAACGTATAGGCGCTGCTGCGTTACATAAAACAATATTGTATGGAATGGACTAAGCTTGATACACTGGATATAATTTTCATGGCCATCATAGGCATTTACACACTGATCCTTGTGTTTATCCTTACCTGGCTATACCATGATGCAGAACAGCGGGGATTTAACGGAATGATAATCGTTGCCATGGCTTTCTTCACGGGAATTGTTTTCGGTACGCTCATATGGCTGGCCGTCAGACCTACCCTGAAGCCGCAGCCTATCCCGGTTAGAAGCTAATTCCCCGAACGGATACCTCATTTACAGGCCAGCCGCATACAAAACGGGCTAAATTGTTTATATTTAGACCAATTTGTAGCGGCTGGCTTTTTTGTGCCCGCCTGCCAAATTTGCATTAGCTGTCTTCAAACCCATGTCGCGCCAACACAACCCACAGGCCGAATCGCTTTTTATACCCGTCGCAGCCACCGATTCGCTGCACGTGAGGCGATTTAGCGTAGCCTACAGCGGGCCACCCGGCTTGCTACTATATGGCTCCATCAAAAATGCGCGTATATTTATGGCTAACTCTAGGAAGGGAATTGTCCCATACCTGACCCGAATGACCATATCCCTTTTCCTTAACATGAACAAAACAGCCTTTACCTCCTTTCTTGTGCTGCTGCTTGCCGCTGTGGCGCTTTCTTCCTGCGAGCAGTGCGGCAACGTGACCATTGCCCAGCCTACTGTCGCCGATTCAGAGTGGCTGGTGTATAAAGAAAACGACACGCTTGTGTTTGAGGCAGAAACAGGGGCAGAGGTTCGGTATGTCCGCACGGGGATTTATGCACAGAGTATTCCGGGGGAAGGTTTTTCAGCGGAGGATGCCTGCATCGACCAGGTAGACATACTCGCCAGGACCGTGCTGGAGGATTTGGGCGACATCCAGCCCCCGCTCGGCACACGCATTCTCAGCAGGCCCAATGATCTGGTCGTGTCGCTGTCTGTAGGGGAAAAAGCAGGTGAGACGACAGAGGATACGGGTATTTGGGAGATTGACGAGACAAGCCCCACCCACGACAGCCTGGCGGTGAACGGGCAAATGTACTACGAAGTATTTGAGCTTAACCTGAGCAACGCCGGCACCAACCGCGTGAAGCAACTCCTTTACAACAAGGCCTTCGGTTTTCTTCGGGTGGAGTTTTTCAATGGCCCGAAACTGGATCGTGTAGCCGACGAGTAGCAACAACTGCTAAAGCACGAAGGTCCTCCTGCGGTATACCACAGGAGGACCTTCGAACGAACCGGAGCGTACTTAAGCTAGCTGCTTTTGCTCGCTGTTTATATTGCGCAACACCTCCAGGGCGGTATCAATGTGCTCAAGCGGCTTGCTCATGGAGTTATAAACGGCACGTACGCGCCTGCTTTTGTCGATAATGTAGGTGACGCGGCCCGGCAACAGCCCCAACCGACGCGGCACGCCATAAATGCTCCTGATCTGGCCTCCTTTGTCGCAGAGCAACGTAAACGGCAGGTGATACACCCGCTCAAACTTCTGGTGCGACTGCAGGCTGTCGGAGCTTACCCCCACTACCTCAGCGTCATACTCCTTAAACGCCTCGTACTCATCTCTGAACCTGCAAGCCTGCTTTGTGCAGCCCGAGGTGCTGTCTTTTGGGTAAAAATAGAGCACCACATTCTTTTCCTTGAGCATTTCGTGCAGCCGGAAAAAGCCGCCGTCCTGCCGTTGCAGCTCGAAATCCGGGGCTATATCTCCCTCTCTCACAACATCTTCGTTTAAAAGTGCCTCAATCATCATACATATGTGCTAACAAACTTCATGCAAAAATTAAAGACGGGCTGCAAAGGTAACCTATGTCAGGGTTAAACTCCAAAGATGGCGGCAAATATAGCATCAGAAAAAGAAAATGGGCATCTTTGTCACTTTGCCAGCGCGTATGCCCCGAATTAACGTTATCATCCCCGCCTTCAACGAAGAGCAGTCTATCGCCAAAGTGGTGCAGGCCATCCCGGCGGGCTATGTCGGGGAGGTGATTGTGGTGAACAACAACTCCAGCGACGACACCGCCCGGCGTGCGGCCATGGCCGGTGCCACCGTGCTGGATGAGCCAACGCCGGGGTATGGCAACGCCTGCCTGAAAGGCATAGCCTACGCCGCCGCCAAGCCTGCCGACGAGCGCCCCGACATCATCGTGTTTCTGGATGGGGATTTCTCTGACTACCCCGAGGAGATGCCTATGCTGGTACAGCCCATCGCGGCCGGGCAGGTAGACATGGTCATCGGGTCGAGGGCGTTGGGCATGCGAGAGTCCGGGTCCATGATGCCGCAGCAGGTCTTTGGCAACTGGCTTGCCACCACCCTGTTGCGCTGGCTTTATAAGGCCCGCTTCACAGACCTGGGGCCTTTCAGGGCGATCCGGCTGGACACACTCCTGGCGTTGGGCATGCGGGACCGCACCTACGGCTGGACGGTGGAGATGCAGGCCAAGGCCGCCCGGCAAAAAATCCGGTATACCGAAATCCCCGTAACTTACCGCAAACGCATTGGCACCTCAAAGGTATCAGGCACCCTGAAAGGCACTGTGCTGGCAGGCTATAAAATCATCCTGACCATCTTTAAGTATTTATGAACAAAACGAGGAGGGCATGCAAGTGGCGGAGGCGATAGTGCTGGTGGTATACGGGCTTTGTCTTGCTTTTATTTTCTGCTACAGCATGGTACAGCTGCACCTGACGATACGGTACTGGCTTCGTACCAAAAGATCTGGCAAGCTAGCGGCAGCCCCTCTGCCCCTACCACAGCGGTGGCCCAAGGTTACCGTGCAACTGCCCCTTTACAACGAACGCTACGTGGTGGAACGCCTGATTACGGCAATCGCCGCTTTCGATTACCCGCCGGAGCGCCTGCAAATCCAACTGCTCGACGACTCGACCGACGACACCACCGCCATTATCCGGGAAAAACTAAAGGCATACCCCCACCTGAATATCCAGCACATCCGGCGTCAGGAACGGACCGGCTACAAGGCCGGGGCCTTGCAGCATGGGCTGGCACAGGCCACCGGGGAATTCATCTGTATCTTCGACGCTGATTTTTTGCCTTCCCCCGATTTCCTTAAACGCACAATTCCGGCGTTTACCGACTCCCGCGTGGGCGTCGTGCAAACCCGCTGGGAGCACCTGAACCGGGATTACTCCCTACTCACGCGCTTGCAGGCATTTGGGCTGAACGCCCACTTCACGGTGGAGCAGGTGGGGCGCAACAGTGGCGGGCACTTTATCAACTTCAACGGCACGGCGGGGGTATGGCGCAGGGCCTGTATCGAGGATGCCGGGGGATGGCAGGCTGACACGCTCACCGAAGACCTGGACCTGAGTTACCGTGCGCAACTCAGAGGCTGGCGGTTTGTGTATCTGGAGGAGGTGGAGGCCCCCGCAGAACTGCCCGCAGACATGGGCGCCCTGAAGTCGCAGCAGTTCCGATGGACAAAGGGAGCCGCCGAAACCGCCCGGAAGCACCTGCACCGCGTACTGCAATCCCGGCTCCCCTTCCTAACGAAGGTGCATGCCTTTTTCCACCTGCTCAACAGTGCCATCTTTATCTGTGTGCTGCTCACGGCTTTGCTGAGTGTGCCGCTGCTTTACATCAAGCATACCACTCCTGCGCTTTCTCCGCTCTATAAGCTAGGGTATGCGCTGCTCCTGAGCCTGGCTGGGCTCGTTGCCTTCTACTGGTCGGCGCAACGAGCCCATAGCACGGGGGGGTGGCGCAGCAATCTGGCGTTTGTGCCGGAGTTTCTGCTTTTTCTTTCTATTTCGATGGGGCTTTCGCTGCACAACAGCCTGGCGGTGCTGGAAGGGTATATGGGCCGGAAAACCCCGTTCATCCGGACACCCAAGTATAACATCCTGGCAGCGCGGGATACCTGGCGGAAGCACGCCTACCGCCTCAAAAGCATCAGCCTGGTAACGGCCCTGGAAGGCTTGCTGGCGCTTTATTTCCTTTTCGGAATCTGGTTGGCTTTCAGTTGGCACCAGTACGAGCAGTTGCCTTTCCATGTGCTGCTTGCGTTTGGGTTTGGTGCCGTTTTCATATATTCGCTCTCACACAGCAGGCGCGGCTAGCATATGGAAAAAAGCAACACGGTAAATTATGGGGTGATGGCAGTATCGGCTCTTGCTTACGCGGCATTGGCCTACAGCACGCCCCGTGCCGACTTCACGCAGCTTCTGGCCCTGTATGCCCTGGTGTTTGCCTGCTACCTATACCTCATCAACAGCAGGTTGCCGCTGTGGCACGGCATTGCGGCGGCCCTTTTCTTCCGGCTGCTTTTTCTGGCGGCCATCCCCGCCCTCTCCGACGACTACTTCAGGTTTGTATGGGATGGAAGCCTGCTGCATGCGGGGCTAAACCCTTACCAGTATACCCCAAGCGCTTATATGGAGGCTGGCATGGCCCCGGTCGCGGGGATTACCGGGGAGTTATACCTCCAGCTGAATTCCGCGGAGTATTACAGCGTGTACCCGCCGGTGGCGCAGGGCATTTTCTGGCTGGCCGTCAAGCTGTTTCCGGGCAACCTGCTGGCCAACATTATTGTGATGCGGGTTGTGTTATTGCTGGCGGAGGCGGGCAGTGTGTTGCTGTTGCTCCGCCTGATGCGAAAGATGGGTTTGCCGGACAAAAACGTCTTGCTATATGCCCTGAACCCGCTGGTGATCCTGGAGTTGGTAGGCAACCTGCACTTCGAGGGGCTTATGATTTTTTTCCTGCTGCTCAGCCTGCACCAGCTCTTTTATCAGCAGCGCCTGGCCGTCTCGGGGCTGGCTATGGGCCTTGCGATTGGCACCAAGCTGCTCCCACTCATGTTTCTGCCTTTCCTGCTCCGGAAGCTTGGTCTGCAGAAATTTCTACTGTTCGGCGGGGTCGTGCTTTTAACGGTAATCGCCCTGTTTTACCCGCTGGTTTCTGTGGCTGTGCTCCGTAACTTCTTTCAGAGCCTGGACCTTTACTTTCAGCGGTTCGAGTTTAACGCGAGCGTGTACTACCTGCTGCGCTGGCTGGGGTTCCGGTTTGCAGGGTATAACGTGATCCATTTGCTGGGGCCGCTGCTGTCGCTGGCTACCCTGGGCGGGATCGTGGCGATGGCCTCCGTCAGAAAGCTAGGCTCTGTGCGCAGGCTGTCGGGGTATATGGCGGCGGCGCTCACACTCTACTTCTTTCTGGCCACAACGGTACATCCGTGGTATATCACCACGCTGCTGGCCCTTACGGCCATGAGCCACTTCCGGTATGCCGTTACCTGGTCGGGCTTGATTCTGCTCTCTTACGCCACATACCGCACAAGTGCCTACACAGAAGACCTTGCACTGGTGGCACTGGAGTATACCCTGGTGTTTTTGTGGCTGCTGGTTGAGCTATACCTCTACCGGCAGCGCCGTCGCCATGCCAACCTGGTGGCGCCAGACGGGCAGGCAGACACGCTTGCGCAACCCTAACACTCGGTAAGGCATCGTCCGTGATCTGCACTTCAGGTATGTCATCCTTCTTTCCCCACGTCCAGCAAGGGCTGCTGCAGGAAGTCGTTCAGCGGCTTCAGGGCCTGGAAAGCGTGTAAAACCGTTTGCAGAAAATCATCCTGCAATACAGCCGCATCAGACAGGGGCATGATGGCGTTCCAGCTCTTGTGCCGCAGGTAACCGATGGCCGGGTTCTCCTTCTCATACCCTTTTGGCGTTGTCTTGAGTTTCTCGCCCCGCAGGTCGCCGAACATGGCTTTGAACGCTGGTGCCTCCACAA
This sequence comes from Pontibacter sp. E15-1, assembly GCF_022601975.1. Taxonomy (GTDB): domain Bacteria; phylum Bacteroidota; class Bacteroidia; order Cytophagales; family Hymenobacteraceae; genus Pontibacter. The sequence goes on along the minus strand of NZ_JAKVIR010000027.1, from coordinate 3,405 downwards.
TCGCTTCGAAGGCCCCCAGGTTGTAGTCGATTTCCTGACGCACGGCTTTCAGGTGCGGCGCCGAGGGCATCCAGAGCCCCCCGGCCACAAAGGAGTTGTTGTTGCCAGCCAGGTGCAGGTAGTAGCCAGGGTATACCGATTTCCGGCCTCCCTCTGCTATATAGGCTCCAAAATGGTCTTTGTATGGCCGCTTGTCGTTCGAGAACCGGACGTCGCGGTAAATCCGGTACACCAGGTCTTTGCCCTTCTGCCCCCGCACGGCCGGCTCAAAATGCTGCATCTCCTGCAGGAGGTCTTCCAGAAAGCTGATGTGGTTTTTTCGGGCAGCCTCATACCTGTCCTTGTTCTCATTAAACCACTCCCGGGTGTTATGTTCGGTGAGCGCCACTAAAAACTGAAGTGTACTTTTTTGGATAACAGTTGCCATGTAATCTACTGCTTGTTAAATGGTGGTCCGGGTCGTCAAATCTCCTGCCAGCGCAAGGTATGACACGGGATTTGCCTTTCAAACTGAAGATGCTGTCTTTTGTTTCGTGATCGGATGCTGAAGCCTGGCGAACAGGCAAGCAGAGCCGTGCTAGTTCTCTCTCCATGAGCCACTTTGCCCTCATTCCCAACCCTAAGGCAAAGACGCGCCACCTGCGCATACGGCATGTCCGAAACATAGCACCCAGCGTATACTTGAGGAGGGAGTATATAATTTTTTCGCCATGGCACGTGTTCTCATCCTCTGGCTTTTGTATGCGGCAGCCCAAGCGGGGTATGCCCAGGAAACCCACACATCCCTGTCTCCCTTCAGCAAGGCCAACCTGGAGCAAGCCATCCTGATGTATGAGGCGCTTGCGGAGGCTGACAGCTGGAAATCACTTCCGCATAGGCTCCTGCTGCGGCCCGGCGACAGCAGTCAGTATGTGATCCCGCTAAAACAGAACCTGACGCTGACCGGTGACCTGCTCCCTGACACAACTCTGCCTTCCATGCTGTACACGGCTCCCATGGTGGCAGCCGTCAAACGCTTTCAGCAGCGCCATGGGCTGGTGCCGGACGGTGTGCTGGGCCCTCTGACGGTCAGGGCGCTGAATGTGCCGCCCTCCTACCGCCTCTGGCAGTTGCAGCAGAGCTTTGCCCGCTGGGATTCTTTTTTTGGGGATCCCGCGCCGGCTTTCGTGGTGATCAACATCCCGGATTATACCCTGCATGTGCTGGAAGACGAGCGGCAGGTGATGGAAATGCGCGTGATCGTGGGCAAGCCCAGCCTGGCTACCATCCCAATCAAAAGCCGGCTCACCACTGTGGTGCTGAACCCATACTGGTACCTGCCCACCTCTATTGCCGTGAAGGAGATAGTGCCGATCCTGAGGCGCAACCCCGGTTACCTGGCAAGAAAGAACATGAAGCTGGAAAAACCGATCGGGAACAGCTGGGTGCGTGTAAACCCCTGGCGCGTAGACTGGGACAAGATCGACCAAACGAATTATACTTACCGGATTGTGCAGCTGGACGGCAGTGAGAATGAGCTAGGCCAGGTCAAGTTCCCCTTCCCGAACCCTATCCCCCAATACCTGCACGACACACCTAATAAAGCTCTGTTTACGTACCCGAACCGGGCATTTAGCCATGGGTGTATCCGGCTGGAGCGCCCGATAGAACTGGCCTATTACCTCCTGGAAAAAGGGTCTGGGTACTCTACGGAGAAGATTGACAAAATCTGGATGAAATCTAAGCCCAACCACTACCTGAGAGTGCATGAGCCACTGCCCCTATACATTGTCTACCTTACGGCCTGGGCAGATGGAGCGCAGCAGGTGCAGTTCCGGGACGATGTGTATGGCTACGACGTGATGCCGCACCTGACGCTGGAGTAACACACGCATCGTATAATTCGGGCAAACTTACGGTTAGAGCAGGCCAGTATGCTGGAGGTCTTCCGCATGGTCCACATCCGAGAGGCAGGGAAGCAGGGAATGGGAAAGCTGCAGCGCCTTGACGTCCTGGAGGGTTGCCGGAAGCACTTGCTCTGTGCTCCACGCCTTGTTCCGAAACAGCGCCGGGTACAGCTGGTTCATACCCAACAGGTAGTAACCGCCGTCTGCCGCGGGCCCAATCACCACGTCATGCCGCGTCAGTTCGTCATAGGCCTGCTGCAGTATGGCTGGGGTTAGCTCCAGGCAATCGCTGCCAATGATTACCACCGAGTTATACCCCGCCTCAAAAGCCGTGGCGAAAACCGCCTCCATTTTCTCGCCCAGGTCACCGTCCGGCTGTACCCGCTTCGCGTAAAGTTCGGAGGGCCAAAGGTCCTGCTCGTCCAGATAATCAGAATAACATACCTCTTTGTGTACAGCAAGCTCCCGGGTAACGGCAAAGGTATGCTCCAGGAGCCTCTTATAGATCGCAAGTGCCTTCTCAGGTCCCACGGAAGCGGCCAGGCGCGTTTTTACTTTCCCCAGTTCAGGGTTACGCACAAATAATAACAGTAACTTTTCACTCATATACTTTTACTCCTTCCTGTAGCCAAACACCCCACGCTTTTGAGTAGGCATGCACTTGGTTGGTTTTGCCGTGCTGGTTGTATACCGGATACCCCTCGTTTACCCACTCAAAGATACCGCCATACAGGTTCTGCACATTTTTGTAGCCTGCTTTCTTCAACTTCTCCCCCACCCGCTCGCTGCGATACCCCACGGAGCAGTAGACCACGATGCGCGCGTCCTTCGGCACATCCTGCAGTTGCGAAACCCTGAACGTATTGTAAGCCGTGAACCTGGCGCCTGCCAAATGGCTCACCCTATACTCCGCCGGGGTCCGGGTGTCGAGGAGTAGAGGTTTTACCTTTGTGTCCTGCAGCTGCTGGTGCAATTGCGCCGGCGTTATCCGCGAAACTTCATCCCCATACATCCCTTTTAGCATCAGGTCATATGCTTTGTCTGTGGTTTGTCCGCAGGCGGGCAGCACCAGAATGAAGGCCAGAGGTATGATCATCAAAAGGTTTCGCATGCTTGTTTTGGATTAGCGATAATTTAAATCATCCGTTTAGGCGCCTCTCAGCGTCGGGTATAAGTGGCTGTTGCATAGGCAGTTTCATAAGTAGAACAAACACAGCTGCAAATGTTTTCAGAAAACTGCTTATTTCACGGTTTCGCCCCCGCAACTCGAGCCTGCCCCTGCCGTGCAGCCGTAGCAGTGCTGGTTGAGCATGATGTTGCGCTCATCCAGCGCCGCCACGTTAAACTCCCGGATGTGCTGCGGCGCGCCCTTGGCCACCTTCAGTTCCAGCATCTGGTTAAAGTCGCAGTCGTAGAGATAGCCATCCCAGCCCACCGACACTGTGTTGCGGCACATCACCCCCTCGGCGGCCACCGGGTTAAAGGCCTCGATGAGTTTGAGCATGTAGCCCTCGTAGTT
>NZ_JAKVIR010000026.1 GCF_022601975.1 Pontibacter sp. E15-1 | reverse complement strand
AGCTAACCTGTATCAGATGGCAGCTTAATTCAACTAACAAAGTGCGCTTCGTGGTCTAACTCAATCGAGGTATCATACAGTACTCCTATTGGAACAAAGAGCAAACTGAGAAAGTGAGTGAAATTCATAGGGTTTAACTACGACTGATATTTATTTTTCAATTAACCATAGCTATTTCAAAATCGTGCACATACGGTTATGAGCACTATGTGCGAATTAGCTATCGTTTTTAAGACCCCGTGCATTTTTATTATATCTCTCCATTTAAGACAGGCGACTTTGGCAGGAGATTATATCTGTCCCACTATATACTTAACAAAACCAACAAAAGCAAAAGAACCGGTATCACCCGGTTCTTTTGCTAAAGCGCTGCGCAATGCGCGCGATATAATTGGAGCCTTACAACTGTAAAGAAGCCAGGATTATCTCCTGCTAAGTGGTGTCTTACATCAACCCGAATTTCAGGCCGAAGAAGAACGTGCGCGGTCTTGCCGGGCCATACACGTAGTTGCTGTCGCGGTAGCGGCCGGTGTCGAAGTCGCTTTGATAGGCGTTGAGGATGTTTTGCACGCCGGTGCTCAGCTGCAGGTCTTTGCCGATGCTCTTGATAGTGAAGCGGTAAGCCAGCTTCAGGTTGTTCTCCATAAAGGTAGGTGAGGTAAAAAGCTGATCCTCGGTTACGCCGGGAGCCCCGCCAAAATGCGGCACTTGCATCGGGCCGGTCAGCACGCCCGAGAAAGAGGCGTTAAAGCGGCTTTGCGGCAGCAGCGTGAGCACGTAGTAGCCATAGGTGTTAGGCGTGCGCAGGTACTGCCGGGTGCCCGCAATTTCCGCAGACCATGCTACCGGCTCATCATAGAGCGACTCCTGCAGCGTAAGGCCCGTCTCCAACTGAAACTTCTGGCTGTAGTTGAAGCGGCCTTCCAGTGTCACGCCCTTCACGGTGGAGTTGCTGCCGTTTTTGCGCAGCAGGCGTTGGTTTCCGTTGTCGTCGGTGCCGATCTCCTCCAGCACAAAAGCACTGTTGAGGCGGGTATAAAAACCATCCAGCGTGAAGCCATAGATCATCTCCTCGCTGGCCTTGTTAAAATCCATGGAGGCGTTAAAGCTGTTGGAGGTTTCCTCGCGCAGGTTTGGGTCCACCTGAATCAGGGAGATGCCGCCGCCCGCAAAGGCAATGTGCAAATCGGTCTCGAAGGCCTGGGGCGCTTTAAAGCCACGGGCATACGAGGCGCGGAACTGCGTGGTATTGCCCAACTTGTATACCGCGCTCAGGCGTGGCGTCAGCGTCAGGCCATCCACGTTGTTGTGCTTGTTGGCCCGCACCCCCGACAGGATCGTGATGGCCGAACTCACATCCCAGTCGCTTTGCAGGAAAATGCCCGTCAGGTTTGTTTTCTGGTCGATCAGGTAGTTGTAGGCCTCAATTTCATCAAAAGTATAATCATACTGGTGCTCGGCGCCTGCCGTAAAGGTGTTGCTGCCCCCCAGAAAGTCGTGGAAGGAGTAGTTATACTGGAAGCCGCCCTGCAGGGTATGGTTCTTCGTCTCGCCCCAACCGTCTGCCTGGTCGATGCCGGTATAGTGGGTGCGTTTCGTGTTCTGCGCGGAGCCATACACGCTGTAGGAGGATTTTCCATCCAGGGAGCGGTGGTCCCAGTTAGCGCCTGCCACCAGGTTGTTTTGCAGGCGGTACTCGGCCTGATCCGACTGGTCAGCGGGTTTGTCGAGCTTGTTGCCGCCGTGGCGCTCCTCCTGAATGCTCCAGGCGTTCACATCGATCTTGTCTTGCTTGGTTGGTTTGAAAAAGGAGTTGAAGCCGAAGGAGTTGTTTTTAAGCTCTGCCAGCTCCGAAAAGCCGTCACCGTTGGCGTCGTAGGCCTCTTTGTCGCGGTGCGAGGCGAAGAAGGAAAGCCCTGCGTTGCCCGCCTCGTTCACGGTGTTCACGTTGGCATTCAGAAAGTGGTCCCAGGCCTTGCCGTCAATTACGGACGACGTGGAGGAGAGGGTATAGGTGCTTTCCTGCGGCTCTTTGGTGATGATGTTCACAGTACCCGCAATGGCGCTGGAGCCGTAAAGCACTGATCCGCCGCCGCGCACAACCTCCACACGATCCACCATGTTGGCCGGTATCTGCTCCAGGCCATACAAACTCATCAGGGAGGTAAACACCGGGCGGCTGTTAATAAGGATCTGGGAGTAAGAGCCTCCAAGGCCGTTCATGCGCAACTGCGTGTAGTTGCAGGTCTGGCAGTCGGTTTCCATGCGCAGGCCCGGCTGAAAGCAGAGTCCCTCCGAGAGCGTGTTGGACTGCGTAAGGCTGAAAATCCTGCTGTCAAGCACGTTCACGGCCACCGGGCTTTCCAGTCGGCGGCGCTCGGTACGCGTGCCGGTCACCACCACCTCGTTCAGGGTAGAGTTGGAGGCCGAAATGCTGATGTCCAGGTTTGTGTCGGTGCCAGCTGCTACTTGCACGGTGCGTAGCACCTGCTTAAAGCCAATGGCCGAAACCAGCAACTCATACCTGCCTGCCGGAATTTTATCCAGTTTATACCTGCCCTGCTCATTGGTGGGCGTGCCCCAGGGGGTGTCTTTAAGCATTACGGTGGCATACGTCACGGTTTCTGTGCCGGCTGTTACTCTGCCGCTGATACTGCCTGTTTGGGCAAAAGCGGAAGTGCTGAGGAAACAAAAAAGAAGTAAAATTTTAGGTACCATATCTAAATTATGAATTTATACCGTATTTATTATTTATTTAACAACGGCAAATTATAAATTTAGATTGACCTAAATTATGTTTTAGGCATTTATTTTTATGGATGGCGTAATATTTTTCAAAAGCAGGGAGGGTATGTTAATAAGGTGTTTTAACGTAAACTCGATAAATCAAGCGTCTGTTTTAAACTCGAAACTCCTTGTTTCATAGCCTACTTTGCGCTCCACGCCCGCTGGGGCGCGTTTTCCCGCTCGGCGCTGTGTACATTTCCTGCCTAACGGCTGCCACTGACGTGGCACCGGAAATCTACAAATAGAGGGCCCCTACCCCCGGCGCCTCTCGGAAAAACTGGGAATCATTTTGCCTTGTTCTGACAGTAGAATATCCGCAATGGCTTGAAGCTTCATTTTGGAGTTATTTAAACTATAGTAATTCTTGAGTTCACGTTGTTTTTAAGTTGACGGACGTCTTAGGGGTATAGCTTTGGAAGTGATATGGGTATAAAAGCAGGTATAACCCTGTGATAATGTAGCTGCAGGTAGAGAGAGCTGTGGCGTTTCTTTCGCTTTTTTTATGTCATCCTGAAAGGACTTTGGTAGAAGAGGGGACTACTCAATCAGGTTTCGTTACAGAACGATAGTTATAGAATGTCAGGTAGACTGGCTTGTGGTTTAGCTAGAAAGAAACGACCCTGCGGTATAAGAGGGTGAAGCTTCAGAGATGCAGGCGGTTTTACAGGTGTTTTTCGCGCAGCAGGCGGGCCACTTTCTGCATACCGGTGCTGGCTTTCTCTTCGTAGCGGTGCAGGTTGGGGTGCAGGTTGGGGTGCAGGCGCATGTCGGGCAAATTCGGGTCTACCACAAAAACAGGCACACTGTCCGGCACAAAATCCACGAGGCCCGCGGCGGGGTATACCACCAGCGAGGTGCCCACCACCAGGAACAGGTCGGCCTGCATGGTCTCTTCCATGGCCTGCTCCATCAGCACCACAGGCTCCCCGAACCACACAATGTTGGGGCGTAGCTGCGAGCCGCGTGCGCATTTGTCGCCTTTCTTCAGTTCCCATCCCTCCAGGGGGTATACCAGCGACGGGTCGAGGGTGCTGCGACTCTCAAACAGCTTGCCGTGCAGGTGCAGCACGTGGCTGCTTCCGGCGCGCTCGTGCAGGTCGTCCACGTTCTGGGTGATAATGCGCACGTCAAACTCCCGCTCCAGGTCGGCGAGGGCCAGGTGCCCGGTATTGGGCTGCGCGCTGTGCGCGTTTTTCCGGCGCTGGTTATAAAAGTCGAGCACCAGGTCTGGGTTTTTGCGCCAGCCTTGCGGCGAGGCCACCTCCATCACGTCATACCCTTCCCAAAGCCCGTCCGCATCCCGGAACGTGGCGATACCGCTCTCTGCGCTGATGCCAGCCCCCGTCAAAACCACCAGTTTCTTTTTCATGTTTCCTCGCTTTAGCTTGCTGAATTAAAGTGAACTCAGGATTTACAGTAGTTTAAAATAACTTTAAAATGAAGCTTCAAGCCATTGCGGATATTCTACTGTCAGAACAAGGCAAAATGATTCCCAGTTTTTCCGGGAGGCGCCGGGGGTAGGGGCCCTCTATTTGTAGATTTCCGGTGCCACGTCAGTGGCAGCCGTTAGGCAGGAAATGTACACAGTGCCGAGCGGGAAAACGCGCCCCAGCGGGCGTGGAGCGGAAAATAAGCTATGAAACAATGGGCTTCGAGTTTAAAACAGACGCTTGATTTATCGAGTTTACGTTCAATCACTTTTTATACCCCCGCTCTGCTGCTTAAGTTATCGCGGCCAACGGGGCGGAGTTGGCATGTTCGGTATGATATCCCTTCTTGATATGGTGATCTCAACTTTCAAAGCTACCCAGCCATTCTTCGCTGCTCATACCTGCTGTGTAGCGGTAGGGAGATAAGGCGTGCGATGGGATAGAAACAGAAAAGCCCTCGCCAAATGGCAAGGGCTTTTCTGTAGGTCGGCTAAAGGGGTATGTTATTTAACCTGTAGCTCCACGCGGCGACCTTCCTCGGTCACCGTGTCCAGCACCTGGTGGCTGGTTTTAACAGTGAAGTTTTTCTCCCCGAATTTATTGAGGATGTACCACTGCACAAACGCGGCACGCTGGCTGCTTACCTTCTGGCGGCCTTTAGCCGGCCCTTTGGCATCGGAGAAACCCTTTACGCTTAGGCTGGCACCCGGCTGCTGCACCTCCAGGAAAGCCTTGAGTTGCTGCTCTGCCGCTGTGCCCATATATACTTCGTTAAAGCCAAAGTATAAATTCTGAGCTGTTGGGGCGGCAGGTTTGGCCGGAGCGGCTTCCACCTGCTCAGCAACTACCACTTCTTCCTTCGCAGGGGCAGGCTCGTTCAGGTAAGCAAAGTAATCGCCGGCTCTGGAGGATACCCAAAGTTCGCGCTCGCCTGCCTTTTTGTAGTAGGCATTGAAGGCGTCCTGCTCGTTCACGGCGCCTTCCAGCTTCATGGGCTCACCGACTGGCTGCCCGTCTTTCATCGGCACGGCGTACACATAGGCGGCATTGCCCTGCTTGCGCGAAAAGAACAGTGAGTCAGCGGTAAGGTATGGGGCGAACTCGGCCTGGCGGCTGTTTACGCTGCCGCTCATCTTCACCGGCTTGCCCCACTTGCCGTCCTGGCGCTGGCTCAGGTACAGGTCGTCATAGCCTTCTGACTTAGACAGCTCTCCGGAGATGATCAGCTGGTTTCTGTCCTCGGTCAGGAACATGCCCAGGTTCTCGGAGTTGTTGCGGAAGCGGGGCACCTCCAGCTCGTCAGTCTTGGTAAAATCACCGTTCTCATACTTGTAAACCGCGATGTGCTTGTCGCGGCGGCCGCGCTGCTGGTACACGTACAGTTCTCCGGTAGCGGGGTTGTTGCCCACTACGGCATTGATGGTGCCGGCATTCAACTGTGTGTCCTTTATGGCTTGCTTGCCTTTTGCCTCGCGGTAGAGGTACTGGCCCTGGCTCTCTTTTTTAGTGTATAACAAAAGGTCATCGCCGAGCATAGTCACGTCGGCAAACGCTTCCTGGGTATGCTTGATGGGCGCCTGCGCCTGTGCGGCCGAAGCCGCCAGAAACAGTGCCATAGTATAAATTACTTTCTTCATTGTTGCTTTAGATTACCACATGGTTACTTTCTTGCCATACTTCGGATACTTCACCGGGAGCAGGTTATAGGTCAGGGTAACCTCGTTGGCGCTCTGGCTGATGCTTTTGGCATCCTGAACCTGCATTTCGTACACGTACCCTACCTTGAGCTGGCCAAGCCTTGCGCCTGCGCCAAAAGTGTAAGCCAGGTCTTTGCGGTAGCCCGCGCTGGCCCAGAACGTATTGGCGAAAACCCCCTTCAGCTGCGCTTCCACTGTTTCGTCCAGGTATTTATCATACCGGTACACAGCGTTGGTCACCAGTCCGAACTGCTCGGTCAGGGCGGTGCGGTAGCCTGCCTGCGCCACGTGCTGGCGGGTATAAGTGCCGTCCAGGTAGTCGTCGCCGCCGGTTATACCCTTGCCGGCCAACACATCCTGCATGGCGTAGCCCACATAGAAGTTGTCGGAGGTGAGTGTCAGGCCAAGGTTCACGTCGGCTTTGCTGGCTTTCGCCCTGGAGCCTACATGGTCCTGGTACATCGGGTCCGTCTCCTGGTCTACGGTTAGTTGGTTCCCGTTCAGGCGGTTGGCGCTATAGGTCGCGGCCGCACCCCAACGCAGGGCCAGCTTTTCAGACAGGCGCACGCGGGCACCGTAGCTAAGCTGCACCTGCGTTTCGGAGAACGGGCCGAACTCATCGCGCAGCACCGCCAGCCCGAAGGCATGGGCACCACCCGCCTGGCGGCTGTAAGCCTCTTGGTCTGCGGTTTTCAAGCGGTTGCTGCTTTTCCACTCCCTGATGTCGGCCAGGTCCAGCTCGGCAGAGGCGAAGATGGTCTTGGGGGCATCTTCGTAGCCGGTCCACTGGTTACGGTAATAGGTTTTAAGCATGGAGCCCTCATACCCCGTCAGCGACGGGTTAAAGTACTGCTGAAACAGCGAGAAGTTGGCCACATGCTTTCTGTTCTGAGCTTGCAGGCCCAGAACAGAAAGTACGAATGCTATGGATAATACTATTTTTTTCATCTTAATTACTTGCTAAGGATTGTCACGACACCTCTTTTCACCCAGTTGATATCCTTCACCTCCACGATGTACAGGTAAGGCCCTTTCAGCACCTGACCGTTAGCGGCACGGCCATTCCAGCCGGTCTCAGGGTCAGTCGTCTCGAATACGCGCACACCCGAGCGGTCAAACACCTGGATGTAGACGCTGTTGTAGAAGCGCAGCTCAGGAATCGTCCAGTTGTCGTTGAAGCCGTCGCCGTTAGGGGAGAAGGCGTTCACTACCTTCACGTCCTCTTCGGCAACCTCGTAGGCTGTTTTTTGCAGCGTGAACACGCTCTCGATAGAGTTATTGTAGGGGTCTGTGCTGCGTACGCGGATCGTGAAGCTCGCCTGGCCAGACAGGCCGTAGTTCGATTTCAGGTGCAGTTCATTGCCCTGAATCTCGAACAGGCTGTTGTCGGCATCGCCCTGGCCGCTTACCAGCGTGTACACGTGCCCTGCGAAGAGCGGCGCGGCCGGGTCGTCAGCGTCAGTGGTGGCGAACTCGCCGATCACGTCAGCAACAGTCGTGTTTGGCCTGAAGGTGTTCTTGCTCAGGGCAATCGCCGTTGGCGCCTTGTTTGGCTGTACTTCCACGGTGATGCTTGCCTTGTGGCCGTCGATGTTGGTGGTCATCGGGGCCAGCGTCAACTCGCCTGTCAAGGTATAAAGTCCGTCCACCAGGCCGTTGTAGTTGCCCTGCAGCCAGGTTACCGCGATGTTCGCTTTCTCACCGGTACTGTAGGTCACTTCCACCTGCGCAGGCAGGCCGATGTTCTCGAACGTGGTTCTGATCGGCACCTGAATTGTGGCAGGCGTTGTTACGGAAGCAATCGTACGCGTGATTTTGATGACCTCTGCCGTAGCCGCAGCACCCTGGTTGGTGGCGGCATCCGTCAGGTGCAGGGTGATTGTCAGCGTGCCATCGTTGAGGCCGGTCAGGTCAAGGTTTTGCAGGCTGAAGGCTACTGCGCTAACTGTGCCTGTTCCGGTAACTGGGGTGCCTCCGTTGCTGCTCTGGATAGTATAGGCGTAGGTGGTGCCAACCTCTGCACCCGTTACGCTCACCGACGTGCTTGACGCGTTGGTCACGTCCACACGCGCTGCGTCGAATACTACGGTATAACCGGCAGGGGCAGTGGCATCATACATCCGTGCAAGTATGTTTGACGCCGTGTTCATGTTGCCGGCCAGGTCCATCACCAGCTCTTCAGCTAGGCTTACTTTTACTTCACCGTCGCTTGCTGGCGTTACAGTGGCTGTGTACGTCAGGCCATCTTTCGTAAGGCCTGATACAGCACCATTTACAACTGTAAATGATGTAGCCGTTAAGGTATAAACTGCCTCGCTGGCTGCTACCTTGATTTCGAAAGCAGCGTTTACCGGGCCTGTTGCAGAAGTAGAAACAACTAGCGTTGGCGCAGTCTGGTCTACGGTTACGTTGTAGGCCGCGCTGGCATCGCTGGTGTTGCCGGCGGCATCGGTTGCCTTGGCACTGAACGTATGGTTGCCTTCCGGCAGGGCGGTACCCTCATGGCTGAAGCGCCATCTCCCTTCGTTGTCAGTTTTCACATTTCCGATGATGCCGGTGCCCGCCTTTGTGATGGCAACCATCGCCTCAGCCTCGGCTGTACCGGAAAGAATCAGCGCGTTGTCTGATGTGATTGCATCGTTGTTCTCAACACCTTTATCCTCTGAGATGGCCGTGATAGCCGGAACAGCAGGGGCGACAGTGTCGATGGTGAAGTTTACCGTCGTGCTTTGCTCGCTTACGTTTTCTGCCGCATCGGTTGCCTTGGCGTATACCTGGTGCGGTCCGTCCGCCAGCGCTACCTCTGGTGAATAAGACCACTCACCTTCTGAGTTAGCTGTTAGCTTTATCAACTCCCCGTTCAGGTATAAATCTACCTGGCTTGCAGCCTCGGCTGTGCCTGAAATGGCTAATTTGCTATTGTTGGTGATGGAATTATGAACGGGAGCAACCACGACAGGCGCGGCGGGGGCCGTGTCGTCTTGCAGTGCGATGGTTACCTGCCGCTGCGCCGTGCAGTCATTGGCGTCGGTGATGTAGACTGTGTAGGTGCCTTGCTGAAGCCCGCTCATCGTGGCTGTTATCGCACCATTTGACCAAAGGTAGGTATACGGGGACATGCCGCCGGACACTGAGGCCGTCGCTGCGCCGCGGCCCCCGCTGGTGGTCGCATCCGTTTTGGCAACGCTGACCTGCAGCGCATCCGGCTGGGTGATGGTGAAACTTCTGTTGGCAGAGCAGCCATTGGCGTCCGTGACGGTAACTGAATAAGCTCCGGCAGTTAATGCTGTGATGCTTGCTGTAGTCGCTTCGTTTGACCAGCTATAAGTATAAGGCGCGGTACCTCCCGTAACGTTTACCGTGGCTGAGCCATCAGCGCCACCGTTGCAGGAAACATTTGCCTGGCTGGCAGTTGTCGTCAGCGCGGTCGGCTGGGTGATGGTTGCGTTTGCAGTTGTGGTTAGTGCATTGGCATCCCTAACGGTAACAGTATAGACGCCGGCAGCTAACCCTGTAGCAGTTGCTGAGGTACCACCGGAAGGCGACCAGGAATAGGTATGTGGCGCGGTTCCTTGTGAGGGCGTTACCGTTGCTGATCCATTGCTACCCCCATTACAGCTGACATTCGTTTGTGCTGTTATGCTTGCAGTGAAAGGAGGAGCCGCGCGGTTAACTGTTAGCGTATAGGCTTTAGTGCTTTCATCTTCTGCCGTAACATTCACGGTGATGGTATTGCTACCAACATTTAGTGCGATTGCTCCCGAAGCGTTTCCGCTTGTAACAGCCGTGCCATTCACTTTTACAGTCGCCTTGGCATCGGCAACGGTAGGCGTAACCGTTACTGATGTGGTGCTGTTCGGAACTGAAGCAGTATAGGAGGTAGTGCCTGCGGCGAAGGTTGGGCTCAGCGTGCCTGAAGACAGGGTTAGGGCTGAAAGGTTGTTATTGTTAGATGGAAGGGTACCCCAAGAGACTTTACGCACACGATGGCCAGTTTCTTCTCCAATGTACAGGTTGCCGCTTTTGTCGATGGCAAGACCAAAGGGACGCATCATTGTTGCATTTTTGGCGTCCCCGCCGTCTCCAGTGGATCCGAATGTGCCCGTTCCGGCATAGGCGGTGATGGTACCGTCGGTGGCCACGCGGCGTACACGATAGCTCATGTTTTCTGCGATGTACAGGTTGCCGTCTTTGTCGAAGGAAAGGCCAGTTGGAGCCTTCAAGGTTGCATCTTTAGCGGCCTCGCCGTCCCCCGTGGAGCTGAATGCGCCCGTTCCGGCTACGGTGGTGATGATGCCGTCGGTGGACACGCGGCGTACACGGTTGTCACCTCTCTCTGCGATGTACAGGTTGCCGTCTTTGTCGAAGGCAAGGCCGGTTGGATCCCTCAAGGTTGCATTTTTGGCGGCCGCGCCGTCGCCTGTGGAGCTAGACGCCCCGGTTCCGGCATAAGTGGTTATGATGCCGCCGGTGGACACGCGGCGTACACGGTTGCCAGAACTTTCTGCGATGTACAGGTTGCCGTCTATGTCGAAGGCAAGGCCGTATGGATCCTTCAGTGTTGCATCTTTAGCGTCCTCGCCGTCTCCCGTGGAACTGAACGCGCCCGTTCCGGCTACGGTGGTGATGATGCCGTCGGTGGACACGCGGCGTACACGGTTGCCACCTCTCTCTGCGATGTACAGGTTGCCGTCTTTGTCGAAGGCAAGGCCAGTTGGAGCCTTCAGTGTTGCATTTTTGGCGGCCTCGCCGTCGCCCGTGGAGCTAGACGCGCCCGTTCCGGCATAGGTGGTGATGATACCGTCGGTGGACACGCGGCGTATACGGTTGCCAGAACTTTCTGCAATGTACAAGTTGCCATCTATGTCGAAGGCAAGGCCAGTTGGAGCCTTCAGTGTTGCATCTTTGGCGACCCCGCCGTCTCCTGTGGAGCCAAATGCACCTGTTCCGGCATAGGCGGAAATTATTCTTGCATCATAGATCACTAAAAGAAGCGTCGACTCTTTCTGGATATTATAGTCAGAAAGGGTGCGTCCGTCTTCAAGTTCCTTCCCCTCGAAAAGCAACACCTGCCGCTCCGGTACTATGCCCTCTTTCTCCTGAATTTTAGCTTTAAGGTTCTCGATGATATCGGAGGCCTCCACATCAAGGGTAATGGTTTTGCCCGTTAACGTCTTGAGAAAGATTTGCATAGCCAGTGCAGGTGCCACCCATAGTAGCGCAAGCACAATTGTTAATATTGCTTTCTTCATACCCTAAAATGTAGATGTGTAAGGTTTAGAAATTTCACGCTGTTGAGCGGTAGCAACTAATGAAAAGAAGCGGCTGAATTGTGTGCTATCAGCTAGAGTCGCCGTGCTATAGTGGCGAAGCGATTTTAGTGGCTTTTGAAGGAAGTGCCAGAAGGAGGAAGCCTCTTCAAAATGAAGTTTGAAAAAGGCATACCGCATGCTGGCCCTCTCTTGTGGAGAGGATGCAGAATTGATTTTCATGAAAAAGTTGATTGTAAAAGTTTGACTATAAATTGACTGTTAAAATTGAAAGCTTTGGGAAAGTAGAGAGTATATCCTAAGTCAGATTTAAACTAATTTAATTATAGTATAAATGGGATGCTTAACTTAGTTGTGCAAAACTAAACTAATAATTAGATATATGTATCAGTTATATAACATTTTAAGTAAAGTGTTTTTTGTACTATACTGAGTTTATGTTAGATGATAAAGAAGGTAGGTAGTTGTATTTATACAACAGTGCATTTTGGGGCTACTAGATTTTTTTTAGATGACAGGTTATAGCCTCGGCTTTGCCAGTTAGTATACAGTGGCTAGAATACGCAAGCATGAAACTAAAAAAGCAACGACTTCAGTTAAGATGCCGCTGCTTTTTTGACGTTTTGTTGAAAGAGGTTTAGTCGTGTACCAAACGCATCTCAACCTTGTATTTCTCTCCGGTGTCCAGGTCTTCTTCTTGCCACTCTATGTTCAGGCTTGTGGCAGTCAGTTTCAGAATGTCAACCGTGTGCTCATCATCAGTGCCCTTGTCCATCACGAGCTTTTGCTCATCTGACGCAAACTCCCAAGTGCCGTTGTCTGTGTCGCCATCAAAACTGAAGAGGTATGAGCCATTCTTGTTAAAGGTGAAGAATGTTTCATCCATATCGGTTAAGCTTGTCCAATCATCGCCATCCACAAAGAGACGGCTTCCCTGCCATTTTTTAGCAGTCAATAAGCTTGTCCGACTTGGATCCTTGTCGTCGTCCTTATCACAGCTTGTTAGAGATAACAACAGAAAAGAGAGAAACAGGAGGGGTAAAAACTTAAGTTTGTTCATAAAATTAAGATAGGGGGTTTGAATATTTAACAATATGCAAATATGTAGATATTTGTATTTGTGTGCAAACATTGGTGCGAAAAGATTGGGATGACTTAACATCTCCTTAAGTTGATATAAACCCGAGAAGCTGGTTTAATGTCACCCTTTAATGTTAAAGGAACCAATAGAGGAAATCGAAGAATTAAGAAACACCTTTAGTCGCATAACTTTGATTGTTCTTTCCACAAAATTTCTTGAAAAATGCTTTTATACCATATCAATTTAGTAACACCCAAGACACTCGCTCATAGACCCTCTCAATTATATGTATATGGCGCAAGCGTCCGCTTGTGCCACACAATGAGTCTAACCAGATAGTAGCGGCAGCACCTTGCTTTTCTAGCATAGCAGTCAGGAGAAGGGAAGCTGTTGGGAAGTATGAGTGGGTCGCACCTGATGGGGTATGGCAGTTTGTAGCAATGCTGCACGAAAATGCTTCAATACGCAATACCCTTTCGATATTGCTTTTATACCACGTTTTAAGCAACCGACAGGGCCGAGGCTATAGCTAATGCTAAAATAATTAGTAAAATATATAGCTTTTGCTAATATTATTCGTAAACTAGCGCTATGGAAGCAGAAGTTACATTTATTGACATTCAGCCAGACGTGCTGCTACTGCAGGACATGGCGGCGCAGCACCTGTCGTTGTTCTCGTCGGCGATACGGGCGGGGTTCCCGAGTCCCGCCGCCGACTACCACGCCGAGCCGATTGACCTAAACGCATATATTACCCAAAACCCAACCTCTACGTTCCTGGCGCGGGTAGAGGGCGACTCCATGATCGGGGCGCACATCGAGCCCGGCGACCTGGTGGTGATCGACCGCTCGCTGAAGCCGGTGAGCGGCCGCATCGTGCTGGCGTTTGTGGCCGGTGAGTTCACCATCAAGCGCCTGATGCTGAAGCCGGACGGCGCTTACCTGGAGCCAGAGAACCCAAACTACGAGAGCATCCGGATCACGCAGCCCGACATGGGCCGTATCTGGGGGATTGTGGTAGGCATCGTGAAGAAGGTATAGGTATGGCCACGACTACGCGTTTTGCTCTGGTAGACTGCAACAGCTTTTACGTGTCCTGCGAGCGGGTTTTTCGTCCGGAGCTGGAGGGGGTACCCGTGGTGGTGCTCAGCAACAACGACGGCTGCGTGATTGCCCGGTCCAACGAGGCCAAGGCCCTGGGCATTAAGATGGGCACGCCCTTCTTCCAGATGAAAGAGCTGAGGAAGCGGGAGCGGGTGGAGGTGTTCAGCTCCAATTACGAGCTCTACGGCGACATGTCGCGGCGGGTGGTCAGCACGCTGGCGCAGTTCACCCCGAGCCTGGAGGTATACTCCATCGACGAGTGCTTCCTGGACCTGAGCCACCTGCCGCCGGAGGAGGTGGAGGGGTATGGGCAGCGCATCAGGCAGACGGTGCTGCAGTGGACGGGCATCCCCGTGTCGGTGGGGGCGGCGCCTACCAAGACGCTGGCAAAAGTGGCCAACAAGCTGGCCAAGAAAATAGCGGGGGCGCAGGGTGTGCTCGCGCTGGAGGCGGAAGCAGACATCGAGAAGGCGCTGCGCCGGACGGAGATCGGGGATGTATGGGGCATCGGCCGCCAGCACGCGAAAAGGCTGCAGCAGTTGGAGGTACACACCGCCTGGGACCTACGCCAGATGCCGGAAGGGTGGGTGAAAAAGCACATGGCCGTGACCGGGCTGCGCACCCTGCTGGAGCTCCGGGGCAAGGCCTGCCAGGACTTGGAGCTGGAAACGCCGGACAAAAAGAACATCTGCACCTCGCGCTCTTTCGGCAGGCCGCTCACCGTCCTCAAGGATATCGAAGAGGCCCTCTCGACCCATACCGTGCGCTGTGCCACCAAGCTGCGCAAACAAAGCAGCTGCGCCTCCAGCCTTACCGTGTTTCTGATGACCAACCGCTTTTCCGCTACCGAGCAGGCATACTACAACAGCCGCAGCATGCCTTTGCCCCGCCCGTCACACAACGAATTGGAACTGTTGCGCCATGCCCTGCACCTGCTCCGGCAGATGTTCCGGCCCGGCAAGCGCTATGTAAAAGTAGGCATCATACTGAACGACCTGGTGCCCGCCTCGGAGGTGCAGCTGGACTTGTTTGATAAGCCGGGCACGGAGAAAGAAAGCCAGTTGATGCATACCCTGGACACGCTGCGCCAGCGCTTTGGGCACCATACGTTGACGTATGCGGTACAGGGGAAAAAGGATGCCGTCTGGATGCTGCGTGAAGAATACACCTCCGCCTGCTATACCACCGATGTGAAAAAACTGCTGGCGGTAAAGTAAGACAAGTTTATACTGTTGCGCATTAGCCAAGAAAATGCAATCCAGCACATGAGTTAATGTGTATCTGAAATTCCATCCAGCCTACTCTCAAATCCTGTAGCTGACTGCTGGGTTTGGGAACGATTCGGACAGGTCGCGACCTGTCCCTACGAGGTGAGGTTCCCGTCTTTTCCATTCATTCTTTTGGAGGCATAGCGCCACTTCAGCGCTTCTAAAATAGTATTCATGGCGAAAGAACAGGTAAATTTGCAGTATTTTTTTGGTACTAGGTTACTTTTAGTAACTCAAAACTATTGCTTACTTTATGGCTTGTCAAGTAGCTTTGTAAGGAATATGGGAGGAACTATAGCTATAATCAAAGTATTGATCCGCAGAAAAAAACAGTAGCTGCGCTGAATAACATACCTGAGGCAGAAGCCTGCTCCCCGGTAAAGGACATCCTGGCGCGGTTCGGGGATAAGTGGTCCATGTATGCCATTCTAAAGCTGGGGCAGGAGGAGTGCTTGCGCTTCAACGAGCTTAAAAACATGATTTCCGGCATTTCGCAGCGCATGCTAACCGTTACGCTGCGCTCGCTGGAGGAAGATGGCCTGGTGAGCCGCACTGTTTACCCCGACATTCCCCCGCGGGTGGAGTACCGGCTAACAGACCTGGGCCAAAGCCTGCTGGTGCAGTTGCTGCAACTGGCAGACTGGGCCACCGGTAACCTCAGCGAGATCCAGGAAGCCCGCCGAAGGTATAGCCAAAAGTAGCAGCAGAAAAGATGCCGTCCTTATGGAATAATACTGGCAGTAGGCGAAAGGTATTCGCCAATACTTCCTTATCTTGACTTGGGAGTAAGGTTTACACACGGCTGGTGTTGGGGTATAGAAAAAATGATGCAGAAAGAGCATATAGTAGCTGAGGCTACCTCCGCACATAGTGCAAATAACCGTATGTTCACGCTTTTGAGATAGTTAGCCAGTATATGTAATTATAAAAACATGAATAAAGAGAAGACAGGGTATGAAAAACAGCTTTCAGACATTGAAGAGCATGGGTTGCATGTTATACATGTTTTAGAAGATGAAAGAGGTCCTAACTTTTCATACTCAGTAGGACTGTTTCACAATTATCAGCATCCAGAAATCATAATGATTGGTCTCAAAAGAGAATTAGCTCATATCCTAATCAACAATATCGCCTTTGACATCAAAGAAGGTAAAGCGTACAAGGGTGGACAATTTTACTCTGATATATTAGATGATTTTAAATGCCTAATGCTGGACGTAGAAGCAAAATACTATGATGAATACTTTGGTCAGGCAAGCAGGTTTTATGAAAGCAATGATTTTCCTGTACTGCAATGTGTTTATCCTACAGTAAGTGGGGTATACCCTTGGGATGATAATTGGCCAGAAAACCTAAAAGCCATCCAACCATTATTGGGTGGAATCAATAGTAACTTTATTAAGTAAAATTACAATGGCTAACCACACCCATAAGCCAGCTACGCCGCCTTATGGCCAAGTCCGTTAGGCAAAATAGCAAAGTATGAAAGACAAGCAGAAGTCAATAAGAGTAGTAGGAATAGTTCTTATTGTACTATCTTCTCTTACAATAATCACCAGCCTTATAGGATTGGTTTATGTAATTGACTTTATAGCTGAAGGAATAAGTAAAGTTGAAGATTTATCCTACGAAGGTCAAATGCTTTCTTATGCTAAACCGATTGCTGTGATATCTGTAGCTTTAGGCTTAGGTTTTTTAGTTGCAGGAATATTTATCATGTACTATAAAAATTGGGCAAGAATTTTAGCCCAAGCTTTCGCTGTACTTTACCTGATTAATTTTTGGTATCAGGCAGTTTTCATTGCTCCCTATAATCCTTTTGACAAGGGAGAATTTGGTTTAGAGCAACTTTTAGGTGCTTTACTGTGGTCTGTACCAATCCTTCTGCTGATTCGGTTTTTGAGAAAAGAAGATGTAAAGAACCACTTTGCCTAACCCAGCACATAAATCATGTTCGGCTATATGCCTCCATGCTTCATGTACCAACCGTTGTGTGTAATAAAAAGTCATACCCATGAACCTAAGCTCAAGAGCACAAAAAATACATTCTCGGATAAATGCTGGATCTGCCAAGTTGGGAGACTTGAAAAAAAGCGCTAAAGAAATTAAGAACGACCATGAACTTGCAATGGAACTCTGGTCAACCGGAGCATATTCCTCAAGGCTGCTAGCGATCTTAATCATGGATAAGAAATTGCTTTCTCAAGAGCTTATTAATAAGCTGGACAGAGAAATGCAAACACACACATTTGATGAGAAGAACCATTTAATGGAGTGGCTTATGGCAAATCAGCTTACTAAAGATAAGAAAACAATAGCACTGATTCAGTCTTGGGAAAACAGTTCTTCAACGCTTCAAAGACGCACCTATTGGTATTACCAAGCTAGGTTGAGATGGACGGGACAAACACCACCGGAGAATACACCTGAATTACTTTCAAAAATAGAGACCGATATTGGCAAAGAAGCACCAGGAGTTCAGTGGGCCATGAATTTTACTGCGGCCTGGATTGGAATCTATGACGAAAGCCATCGAAGCCGTTGCATTAGGATTGGAGAGAAATCAGGGTTATATAAAGATGAAATGGTAGCGAAAGGATGCACCCCAAATTATTTGCCTGCATTTATCGGAATCGAAGTCAATAAAAGAGCGAAGAAGTAAGAACAAGGTATAACGCCTGTGCTGCGGCTGATGCCTTTTCAGCTGCTTTATCAGCATGTTGGTTACAGTGCAATAAATATGCAACTCCGGGAAGCTACCATCAGCGACATCAGGCAAATACAAATTGTCCGGCATTCGGTAAAAGAAAATACTCTCTCAAACCCTGAGCGGGTGACAGACGCTGACTGCGAAGAGTTTCTAACCAAAAGAGGGAAGGGCTGGGTTTGTGAAATTGACGGCTTAATAGTAGGATTTGCAATTGCAGATTTGAAAGACAACAACATATGGGCTTTGTTTTTGAGGCCCGAATTTGAAGGCAGAGGGTTTGGGCACCAACTGCACGAATTGATGCTTGATTGGTATTTTGGTACCGGGAAAGAAAATGTATGGCTAGGCACATTACCTAACACGCGGGCGGAAAAGTTTTATCGAAAAAAAGGTTGGAAGGAAACTGGCCTACACGGTGATAAGGAAATTGAATTTGAGATGACCAGAGCAGATTGGCTGGAAAAGAAGCATGAAGTTTACTACTAAAAAAGAAGTATAGCAGGTAGTGATATTTAAACTTCTGCCTTCAGCCGATAGCCCCGACTGCCGTTTACACACGACTATTATCAATTAATGTAAGCAGATAACATCGTGGATGATATATACCATACTGTAAGGAGCAACAGTCACTCTTAAAAACACAAAAGCCACTCCCGTCAGGAAGTGGCTTTTATACTATGTAAAGTAGCTGCAAACTAGGCTTTTTTCTTCGGAGCTGCTTTTGCGGCAGTAGCTTTAGGCGCAGCCTTTTTGGCCGGAGCTTTCTTCTTGGCGGTAGCGGTTTTTGCTTTGGCGGCAGGTTTCTTCTTGGCTGGCGTCTCGGCATCCGCTTTTTTCTTGAAACCACCGCGGCCTTTCTTCTCCGGCGTGGCGTCGGCCAGGGCAATGCATTCTTCAAGGGTCAGCTCGCTCGGCTCTTTGCCCTTCGGGATCTTCACATTCTTCTTGCCCGCCACAATGTAGGGGCCATACCTGCCGTTCAGCACCTGGATGTCCGGGTTTTCGTCAAAAGATTTGATCAGTTTCTCAGCATCCGCTTTGCGCTTAGCCTCAATCAGGGCGACGGCTTCTTCTGCAGTAACCTGCAGCGGATCAAGCGTTTTAGGCAGGGAGTAGAACTTGCTGTTGTGGCGGATGTAGGGGCCAAAGCGCCCGATGGCGGCAGTCATGTCCTTGTCTTCGAGAGAGCCCACAATGCGCGGCAGCTTAAAGAGCTCCAGGGCGTCTTCGAGCGCCAGGCTCTCGATGAACTGTCCTTTGCGCAGGCTGGCGTATACCGGCTTCTCGCCCGTCTCCTCATTCTCCTCGCCCAACTGCACGTAAGGGCCATACCGTCCGAGCTTGGCCAGTATGGTTTTGCCGGTGGCAGGGTCCGTGCCCAGCTCGCGGGCACCAGACACATCGGCCCGGTTGATGCTCTCGCTCGACTCGATGCGCTGGTGGAACTTCTGGTAGAACTGGTCCAGCATGAATTCCCACTCTTTCAGGCCCTGCGCAATCTCGTCAAACTCCGCCTCCACGCGCGCCGTGAAGGAATAGTCGATCACGTTCGGGAAGTGCTCCACCAGGAAGTCGTTCACCACCATGGCCGTATCCGTCGGGAAGAGCTTGGCCTTCTCCGCGCCCGTGATCTCGGTTTTGGTTTGCGTGTTGATGGTATCGTCTTTCAGCGTGAGCACCTGGTACTTACGTTCCTTGCCGTCGCGGTTGTCCTTCTCCACATACCCGCGCTTCTGCACGGTAGAGATGGTTGGGGCATACGTAGACGGACGGCCGATGCCCATTTCCTCCAGCTTCTTCACCAGGCTTGCCTCAGTGTAGCGGGCAGCCGGACGGGTGAAGCGCTGCGTGGCCAGCATCTGGCGCAGGTTTATACCTTGCCCCACGTTAAGCGGCGGCAGCATGCCTTTCACATCATCGTTGGCGCTATCCTCGTCCTCATCGTCTTTCGACTCTATGTATACTTTAAGGAATCCCTCAAACTTGATCACCTCGCCGGTGGCCTGCAGTTTCTGGCTCGGCTGCGTGGAGATGCCGATGGTAACCGTGGTTTTCTCGATCTGCGCATCTGCCATCTGCGAGGCAATGGCGCGCTTCCAGATCAGCTCGTAAAGGCGCTGCTCGTTTCGGTCGGAGCTGGCCACCATCTGCGAGAAGTCGGTCGGGCGGATGGCCTCGTGTGCCTCCTGCGCCCCGGCAGACTTGGTTTTGAAGTGGCGCACTTTCACAAACTGCTCGCCAAAAGAGCGGTTGATTTCGTTGGTGGCACCCTGTATGGCCTCTTGCGAGAGGTTCAGGGAGTCGGTACGCATATAGGAAATCTTACCCGCCTCATACAGGCGCTGTGCCACGGTCATGGTCTGCGCCACCGAGAAGTACAGCTTGCGGCTGGCCTCCTGCTGTAGGGTAGAGGTGGTAAAGGGAGGGGCCGGGCTGCGCTTCAGCGGCTTTTTCTCCAGGTTCTCAATAGTATAATCAGCGCCGACGCACGCCTGCAGGAAAGCCTGCGCCTCGGCCTCGGTTTTAAACTTAGCGGGCAACTCAGCCTCCAGGGTTTTGCCCTGCACATCGAAGCTAGCCGTGATGCGGAAAGACGCCTCTGCCTTGTGGCGTTCGATCTCGCGCTCGCGCTCCACCACTAAACGCACCGCCACAGACTGCACGCGACCGGCCGAAAGCCCTGTCTTAATCTTTTTCCATAGCACCGGCGACAACTCAAAGCCAACCAGACGGTCGAGGATGCGGCGCGCCTGCTGCGCGTTCACGAGGTCCATGTCGATGCCGCGCGGGGTGCTGATGGCATTAAGGATGGCGCTCTTGGTGATCTCGCGGAACACGATGCGGCGCGTTTTTTCCACATTCAGGTTCAGGGCCTCCGTCAGATGCCACGAAATAGCCTCTCCCTCACGGTCATCATCCGATGCCAGCCAAACAATGTCTGCCTCCTTGGCCAACTTGCGCAACTGCGCCACTACCTCCCGCTTGTCGCTGCTCACCACGTAGGTGGGCTTAAAGCCATGGGCCACGTCGATGGCGTTATTGTCTTTAGGCAGGTCCCGCACGTGGCCGAAACTGGACTTCACCACAAAATCTTTCCCGAGGTACCCTTCGATTGTCTTTGCCTTCGCGGGCGACTCTACTATAACTAAGTTTTTTATCATGCTTTCAGTTTGCAGGCGAGTTGGGCCAAGTTTGCCCAAAGTTCAGGCTTTTTTTTCAACAATTACAACCTCATTCATGTAACATAGGTTTAACAAGTCGCTAAAAAGCGGAACTTTATTTATATTCCGCCTTCTAAATCGTCACGGTTAGCTTTTACTCTATATGCAACGAACTTTACTTATTTGCCGCCACGCAGAGACGTATGAGCCCTATCCGCTACAGCCGGACTTTGAGCGGGAGCTTACGCCGCATGGCCTGCACCAGGCAAACCAGACCGGCAAATGGCTGCGCGAAAATTTCGTGAAAATTGACAGCCTACTCTCCAGCCCGGCCACCCGAGCCAGCGCCACGGCCCGCTCGCTCGCCAGCCGGCTGTACTTTGATACAGAGAGGATTGCCTACCTGCCCGAACTGTACAACGCGCGCGAGGCGGAACTGCTGCACGTGCTGGGCCACTTGCCGGACGAGGCGAAGCAGGTGCTGCTGGTGGGCCATAACCCGGGCATCACGAAACTGGCGCGCGACCTGACCGGCCAGCAGATCGGGTATATGGAGCCGGGCAACGTGCTGGCCATCACCTTGACGCTGGAAACATGGGAAGGCATCCATGTACAGACGGGGGTATTGCTGCGCCATAACATGGAGCATGTCAGGTAGCGGTGGCTGCACAGCCGCCAGTTATAGTGCCGCATTAGACAAATTTAATAGGTAACTTTGATGGTTGAGGGGGTATGGCCTGCGTTGCATTGGCCGCCCGTGCCCCGATAACCTTAATCTCCATGGCAAAAACAAAGGTAGTGGCCGTTATTAACCAGAAAGGCGGCACAGGCAAAACAACGACCACCATAAACCTGGGCAGCGCCCTGAGCAAACGCGGCAAAAAGGTGCTTCTCCTTGACCTGGACCCGCAAAGCAACCTGTCTTACTCGCTGGCTGTGACCCAGCCCGAAGCCACGCTCGCCGATGTGCTGCTGGGGGGCAAAAGCATCAAAGACGTCATCATCCCCAAAGACGACCTCTGGCTGGTGCCGGGCTCTAACGAGCTGGTTGATGTCGAGATCTCGCTGGTGACACAGCCGGAGCGGGAGAAGTTCCTGAAGCGCATCCTGGCAGAGGCCAAAGGGTTCGACTATATCCTCATCGACTGCCCACCCTCACTCTCAGTGCTTACCCTCAACGCCCTCACGGCGGCGCAGGAGGTGCTGATTCCCCTCCAAATGGAAGTGCTAACCCTTCAGGGGCTCGATCAGATCATGAACACGGTGGAGAAAGTGCGCAAAGCCTTCAACCCTGGCCTCCGGATAAAGGGCATAGTGGTGGTGATGTTTGACATGCGCCGGAAACTGAGCCAGGAAGTGCTGGAATACCTGCGCGAGAACGTGACGGAAAAGATATTCGACAGCCAGATACGCCTGAACGTGAAGCTGGCAGAAGCCCCGTCCTTTGGCAGGAGCATCCTCGATTACGACGCCTCCTCTAACGGGGCGAAAGACTACAGGGCGCTGGCCGCCGAATACCTTGGAGAGCCCGATGGGCAGGAGTAAAAAGCCCGATTTCATTCATCATCTTTTTTAATTAAATTGCACCCACTCGAAGGCTTGCGCTATACCCGGACAAGGTAACCATGCGCCAGGCACGCTGTAGCGGTTCGAGCGACCATCCCAACCAAACGAAATATGGCCTTAGGAAAAAACTTGAAGTTGAGCAAAGAAAAGCTCATCAGTGACGTGGAAGCCAGAGAAGAGAACAAGCCCGCACCAAAAGCAAAAGGAAACGGTGGCGCGCCAAAAACCACGGCCATAGCAGACGCGCCTGCCAAACCACAGGCGGGCGGCAAGCCTGCCGCGGCCCCAGCCTTCAAGAGCGATGCCAAGCCAAACACCCTGAAGCGAGATAACGGAAGCCCGGCCAAGCTGGAGCAGCTTGCCACCAACCCGGAATACATCAGCGAGCAGCTGAACAAGGTGCTCTATGCCCTGGACGCGTTTAAGAAAGGGGATATTTCGGTGCGCCTGACCAAGCAAAACGATGACCTTTTTGCCGAGATCGCAGAAGCCTATAACTCCATGGTGGAGATGATCGGCGGGGTAGGGGGCGAGGTATCGCGCATCTCCAAAGTGGCCGGGGTGGAAGGGAACCTGAAAGCGCGTGCCTCTGCCGATAATGCCTCAGGTTTCTGGAAAGACATGATTAACAACATCAACGGCCTCGTGGATTCCATCGCGGTGCCGGTGTTGGAAGTGGGCAAGGTACTGAAGAACATCTCGCGGGGTAACCTCGATGAGACATTCCAGATACCGGTGTCCGGCGACTTCAAGGTGATGGCCGAGACCATTAACCGCACCATCGACAACCTGAACCTGTTTGCCGGGGAGGTAACGCGCGTGGCCCTGGAAGTGGGCACCGAGGGTAAGCTCGGCGGCCAGGCCTCCGTGCCGAACGTGGCGGGCATCTGGAAAGACCTGACCGACAACGTGAACGTGATGGCCAGTAACCTGACCGCTCAGGTGCGCGACATTTCTAACGTAGCCACAGCGGTGGCGAAAGGTAACCTGACGCAAAAAGTGTCGGTGGATGTGCGGGGGGAATTTGCCCAGCTGAAGGACAACATGAACCAGATGGTGGACTCGCTGAACATTTTCGCTGACGAGGTAACGCGCGTGGCCCGCGAGGTGGGCACCGAGGGCAAGCTCGGCGGCCAGGCAAAAGTGCCGAACGTGGGCGGGGTATGGAAAGACCTGACCGACAACGTGAACTCCATGGCCTCCAACCTGACCAGCCAGGTGCGCGACATCGCCAACGTGTCCACGGCGGTGGCCAAGGGCGACCTGACCCAGAAAGTAACGGTAAATGTAAGAGGCGAAATCGCCGACCTGAAAGATATTATCAACCAGATGGTGGACTCGCTCAACGTGTTCGCCGGAGAGGTAACCCGTGTGGCCCGCGAGGTGGGCACCGAAGGAAAGCTTGGCGGCCAGGCCAATGTGCCGAGGGTAGAAGGAACCTGGAAAGACCTGACCGAGAACGTGAACCTGATGGCAGGCAACCTGACCGCCCAGGTGCGCGACATCGCCAACGTGGCTACCGCCGTTGCCAAAGGCGACCTGACCCAGAAGGTGTCGGTGGACGTGAAAGGTGAGCTTGGGGAGTTGAAGGACATCCTCAACGAAATGGTGGACCGTCTCAACGTGTTCGGCGCGGAGGTAACCCGCGTGGCCCGCGAGGTGGGCACCGAGGGTATACTGGGCGGCCAGGCCAACGTGCCAAACGTGGCGGGTATCTGGAAAGACCTGACCGAGAACGTAAACTCCATGGCCAGCAACCTGACCAGCCAAGTGCGCGACATCGCCAACGTGTCCACGGCCGTGGCCAAGGGCGACCTGAGCCAGAAAATAACCGTGAACGTGAAAGGCGAACTGGCCGAGCTGAAAGTGAACCTGAACCAGATGGTGGACTCGCTCAACGTATTCGCCGGGGAGGTTACCCGCGTGGCCCGCGAGGTAGGAACCGAAGGCAAACTGGGAGGCCAGGCCGATGTGCCGAACGTGGCAGGGGTATGGAAAGACCTGACCGAGAACGTGAACACCATGGCCAGCAACCTGACCAGTCAGGTGCGCGACATCGCCAACGTGTCCACGGCCGTGGCCAAGGGCGACCTGACCCAGAAGGTGTCGGTGGACGTGAAGGGAGAATTAGGTGAGTTGAAGGAGAACATCAACCAAATGGTGGACTCCCTGAATATATTCGGTGACGAGGTAACCCGCGTGGCCCGTGAGGTGGGCACCGAGGGCAAGCTGGGAGGCCAGGCCAACGTGCCAAACGTAGGCGGCACCTGGAAAGACCTGACTGACAACGTGAACCTGATGGCGAACAACCTGACCAGCCAGGTACGTGACATCGCCAAAGTGGCGACAGCCGTGGCCAAGGGCGACCTGACCCAGAAAGTGCTGGTAGAGGCCCGCGGCGAAATACTGGACCTGAAGGAAAACCTGAACCAGATGGTGGACTCGCTCAACGTGTTCGCCGACGAGGTGACCCGCGTGGCCCGCGAGGTGGGCACCGAGGGCAAGCTGGGCGGCCAGGCCAACGTGCCGAAAGTGCGCGGCACCTGGAAGGAGCTGACCGACAACGTGAACACCATGGCCTCTAACCTGACCAGCCAGGTGCGCGACATCGCCAAAGTGTCCACGGCCGTGGCAAAGGGCGACCTGACCCAGAAGGTGTCGGTGGACGTGAAGGGCGAGATGGCCGAGCTGAAGGAAAACATCAACCGCATGGTTGACTCCCTGAATATTTTTGCCGGGGAGGTAACGCGTGTGGCCCTGGAAGTGGGCACGGAAGGAAAACTGGGCGGCCAGGCCAACGTGCCGAACGTGGCGGGGGTATGGAAAGACCTGACCGACAACGTGAATACCATGGCCAGCAACCTGACCATCCAGGTGCGGGGCATCGTGAAAGTGGTAACCGCCGTGTCGAAAGGTGACCTGACCCAAAAGCTGACGCTGGAGGCGAAAGGCGAGGTGGCCGAACTGGCCGACACCATCAACACCATGGTGGTGGACCTGAACCGCCTGGCCGGGGAAGTGAGCCGCGTGGCAAGAGTGGCCGGCGTGGAAGGCAAACTGACCGAGCGCGCAACCCTGCAGGGCGTGGGCGGAAGCTGGAAAGAGCTGGTGGATACCGTGAACGACCTGCTGGAGTCCATTGTGACGCCGATGCTGGACGTGTCGCGGGTAGTGCGGGCCATATCTGAAGGCGACCTGACGCAGAAAGTGGCCGTGCAGACAGCCGGCGACATCATGGACATGGCCAACGCGCTGAACCTGGCCGTCGACAACCTAAACGCCCTGTTGGGAGAGATCAACGACTCGTCGCTGGTGGTAGGAACGTCGTCTGAGGAGATGGCGGGCAAAGGGCTGGAGATGAACAAGGTGACACTGGACGTGGCCCTGGCCATGCAGCAAATGGCAGAGGGCGCCCAGAACCAGGCCCTTAAAACGGATCAGGCCTTTAAGCTGATCGAAGAAATCATGAAAACCACCAAAGACACGGCCAACCGTGCGGAAGTGGTGAACAAATCGGCCTTGCTGGGTGAGGAAAGCTCCCAGACCGGACTCAAAACGGTGGCGGAAGTGGTGAAGAACATGGAAGAGATCTCCAGTTCAGCCGTGCTCACGGCTAAGACCATCGAAGTGCTCAGCACGCGCTCACAGGAGATCTCCAAATCCCTGGGGGTGATCACAGACATTGCCGCGCAAACAAACCTGCTGGCCCTGAACGCGGCCATTGAGGCGGCGCGCGCCGGCGATGCCGGGCGCGGTTTCGCGGTGGTAGCCGAGGAAATCAGGAAGCTGGCGGAAGGGTCCCGCAAGTCTGCCAGTGAGATTGCCACCCTGGTGGATGACGTGAAGAAGGACACCGCCTCCGCCGCTACGGCCATCTCGACCATGGAGGGACGCGTGCTGAAAGGGAAGAACGCCACTTTCGAGGCGTCCGGGGCCTTTAAAAACATTGCCGCCTCCAGCGGAGAGACCCTGCGCACGGCCCAGGACATCCTGACGGCGACGGAAATCCAGAAATCCTCTATCGGGGATGTGGTGAAATACGTGGAGGAAGTGGTGGCGATTGCCGAGCAAACAGCCTCGGGCACGCAGCAGGTGGCCAGCACCGCCAAGCAACTGTCCGGCTCGATGCAGGAACTCACCTCCTCGTCGCAAAACCTGAACAAGATCGCGGCAGAGCTGCAAATAAGTATCTCTGCCTTTAAGCTGGTAGACGGGAATCTGGTGTTCAACAACGGGGTGAGCCGCCGCCTGCTTTCTCCGGTGACGGAGAAGGTGAGCACAGGCAACAGCCGCCTGGCCACCAGCTCGAAATGGTATAACAGCAACGGGGCAGAGGGCAACTTAAGATAATGGCGAAGCAAACCAAGACAGACAACACTGCGGCCGCGCCTGGCCTGGGTACCGGCAAAACACCGGCATCAATGTCTGGCGGCGCGGCATCCCCGCAGGAAAGGCCGCAAGCCGAGGGGCAGCAGGAAAGCGAGCAAATGATCCACCTCATCGTGTTCAAGCTGGGCGTGGAGAGTTACGCCATCCGGATTGAGCAGGTGAAGGAAGTGACCGTTACCCCGGCGATCACCCGCATGCCCCGGACGCCCCATTTTGTGAAAGGGGTGGCGAACATACGCGGTGACATCATCGCGATCATGGACCTGGAAGACCGGTTCCACATCAAACCCGCTCCATTGACGGAGGACAGTAACCCCAACATCACGTATACCCTCGTGATCGAGGCCAGAGATTACAGCATAGGGGTAGCAGTGAAAGAGATGCCACAATCCCTGAACCTGGCGGTGTCTAAGATCGACAGGGCACCTGCATTGCTGCAGGCCGTGAACATCAATGAAAACTTTATTGAAGGCCTGGCCAAAACGAGCGACCGCCTGATTGTGGTGCTGGACATGTACAAGATACTGACCCAGGATGAGATTAGTGAGTTGACTGAATAGAGCAAATTATACATAAACGCTACTTTATAAAAGTATGAAAAGAATATTGATCGTAGATGATTCTTTCTACATGCGCACCATGTTGAAGAACATGCTGACAGACGCGGGTTACGAAGTAGTAGGAGAGGCCCCCAATGGTCAGACTGCCCTCGAGCTGGCCAAGGAAACCACCCCGGACCTGATAACGCTTGACGTGATCCTTCCGGACAACACCGGGCTGGACGTGCTCAAAGGCATAAAGGCAGACCAGCCGGACATGAAAGTGATAATTGTGAGCGCCGTAGGCCAGGAGGTCATCGTGAATGAGGCCATGGAATATGGGGCCAAGGCTTACATCGTGAAGCCGTTCTCAGAGGAAAAAGTGCTGGAGGTTGTCAGCCAGGTATTATCAGAAGAAGCTAAATAAAAGCGCCGCCATGTGTTGTACGCATAGCGTTTCGTGCTGAGAATGAGAGTGCAGGGAGAAGAAGAAAAGGAGTTAAAGGTCATGGTGGCCGAGGAAGGCACATACGCCCGATCGGTGCTGGAGGACATCATCCGGGATGCGCCCGGCTTGCTGGTGGCGGGCAAAGCCGCCACCAGCGATGACCTGCTGCTGCAACTGCAGCGAGAGCGGGCCGATGTCGTGCTGCTGGACCATGACCTGCCAGGCAATGCGCAACTGCTCACACTAAAGCGGATCTTCAGCGAGCAGCCAGCATTTGTGCTGCTGCTGGTACTGCAAGAGCAGCTTACGTTGGAGCTGATGCAACAGGCCATAGAGCTGGGCGTGTATGGAGTGGTTATTAAACCGGGCAAAGGCCACTATATAAACTATAGGGGTATGGCTGCGGAGATCGTGGAGAAGATACTCGCTGTGCGCGCGTATGACCCTGCGGAGGGAGAGCACCGTCAGCGCCTGTGGCAGCAGGTTATACATGAGCTTCCGCTAAAATCACGGCAGGGCAAACGCCAGAATACGACAGACACGATTGTCGTGATCGGGGCCTCCACAGGCGGCACCCAGGCCATAGAGAAAGTCATTGCGCAATTGGCCACCGATCTGGAGGCCACCGTGCTGGTAGCGCTGCACCTGCCACAGAGCTTCACGAACACGTATGCGCAGCGGCTGCAGGACCATACCGGACTGGAGGTACAGGAGGGCTACGAAGGGCTGATGCTGAAAAAGAGGCAGGTCATCGTGGCACCTGGTGGGCGCAACATGGTGGTGCGCTCCACAATGGGCAACAAGTCCATGCTCAGTATTGCCTTCTCAAGCGAAGAAACAGCTACCTATGACCTGCCGTCGGTGGACCTGCTCATGAAATCAGTAAGCGAGAGCGCAGTACCACACCAGATCGGCGTGATCCTGACGGGTATGGGCAAGGATGGCACCGAGGGGGCCGCCCATATACAGGGCAAAGGCGGACTGACGCTCGCGCAGGACGAGGAATCCTCCACGATATATGGAATGGCCAAATCCGCCATCGAGAGCGGACATATTGATAAAGTGCTGCCCCTGGCAGATATAGCGCATTTCCTGAACAGGTATGTGGCTGGCAAGCAACAGATCAGCGCAACGGACAGCGTAGCATGAAATCAAGAGAACAGGAGTACAAAGAAATATTCATTGCCGAAGCCCTGGAGTACTATGATGCGCTGAACAGGCACATCAGCACTCTGGAGAAGCAGCCGGACGATGAGCGCACGCTGGCAGAGGTGTTTCGCCTGCTCCACAACCTGAAGGCAAACTCCAAGGCCATCGGCTACCTCCATATCTCGGATGTGTCGCATAAGCTGGAAACGGCCTTTAGCCTGGTCCGCAGCAAGGAGCTTTCATTCAGCGATGAGGTGGTAACAGTGCTCTTCGATGGCATTGACCTGCTGGGCGAGCTGATCTCGGCCATCGACAAAGACGAGGAGAAAGAGCCGGACCCGGTGCTGCTGCGCAACCTCGACATCATTGTGGAGAACCTCTCTGAGAGCACGATCGAGCTGGCAAAGGTGCAAAAGTACAGCAGTTCCAAAAACCTGTCGCTCTCCGAACTGGTATACATTCAGATTAAGAAGCTGGACCACCTAATGAACCTGGTGGGGGAGCTGATGATCGACCGTGACCGCATCCTGTCGCTCAGCAAGGAGTTGGGTAGCAACGAGTTGAAGGCAGTGAGCTCGCACCTGTACCGCATCACGGAGGACCTGCAGTACAGTGTGATGGATGCGCGGCTGGTAAACATAGGGTCGCTGTTCAACAAATTTCCGCGCATTGTGCGCGACATCGCCACCGCCGAGAAAAAAGAAGTTGACCTGACCCTGTCGGGGCAGGATATCCAGATTGACCGGAATATCCTGCAAATCATGACGGACTCGCTGCTGCACCTGGTGCGCAACGCCGTGACGCATGGCCTGGAGCTGCCCGCGGAAAGAGAACGGAAAGGAAAGCCACGCGCCGGGAAGCTGCGCATGAGTGCACAAAGCGACCGGGAGAATGTATTGATCGAGCTGACAGACGATGGCAGCGGCATGGACTTTAAGCAGATAAAGCGGACCGCCGTGGAAAGGCAGCTGGTAACGGCCGACGTGGCCAAGGGGCTGACGGATGCGGAAGTACTGTCTTTCCTGTTTGAGCCCGGCTTCTCCACCGCCAGGGAAGTAACAGAGTTCTCTGGGCGCGGAGTGGGGCTGGATGTCGTGAAAAACGCCATTGACTCGATTGGGGGCCGCCTGACAGTGGACTCTGAGAAGGGGCGGGGCACCACTTTCACGATGCTGCTGCCCACCTCTATCGCCGTGAAAGGGGCGCTGCTCTTTGAGGTGGATGAGATTTTCTATGCCATCCCACTGATTCATACCCAGCAGGTGGTTGCCCTGGACAAGGATGAGATCCATGAGATAGGGGAAGTGATGATCGCCAACCTGAAGGGCGAAAACGTAACGGTGGTATACCTGCACGAGCTCCTGAACGCCGATGAGGCAGACATGCGGCTCGGCGACAAGGACCGCCTGAAGGGGCAGGTGCAAAACATTGTGGTGGTAGCCTACAACAACCGGAAGCTCGGATTGATTGTAGATAAACTGTACAGGCAGCAGGATATCGTGGTGAAGCCCATGAGCAAGCCGCTGGATCGGATCGACCTCTACGGGGGGGTGACCCTGTTAGGCACCGGCAAAGTATGCTTGGTGCTGGATGTGCCTGCCACCACGCGGTATTTCATGAACAGAAGGCAGTAAAATGGAGACGGATGCGACTAACACAAACGCCAAAAAGATGACGACTGAACCTCATATTACGGAGCTTGAACGGGACATAATCAAGGAGATCCTGAACATCGGGCTTGCCCGGGCCGCAGACTCCTTTGCCTCCATCGCTAAGGACAAGGTACTGCTGAAAGTGCCGGACATCACGCTGATTGAGGTTAAAGACCTGTTGCTGCTGGTTTCAAAGTACGAGGGCACGCACACGATCATCCAATCCGACATCAAAGGCGACTTCAACGGGGCAACCCTCATGCTTTTCTCCGACGAGCACATTGTGCGCCTCTCCGAAATATGCCTGAGCATGCTGGATGTGCAGCGCGGGGAACTGTCGGTCATGCAGGAGTCGCTGCTGCTGGAGATCAGCAACATCATCACGGGGGCGCTCGTTACGCAGCTGGCCAACATCCTCAAGTCCAGCATCTACGGTTCTCCTCCCAAAGCCCCCAAAAGCCACATTGCCGATTCCCTGAAAGGGATACTGGTGCAACACCCTCTTTTCCAACCGCTTGTGTTCACGGTCGTTACCCGGTTTACGCACAACTCCAAGAGCGTGGAGTTGCCGCTGTTGCTTTTTTTCGACACCAACACACTATTAAAGATACTGGGCATTATCCGCTCGTTTGAGCTGGGCCACAACAACCTGACGGAAAAAGAATAGCGTTCCGCTCCGTTCGCACAGCCCCAGCAAGCCCCCGTCATACATGCCAAAGTCGAAACGGTGCCGAATGGAGAGAGGCATTGCGCAGCGAGCAAAGAGACACGGCACAGAGCCGGAAAACGCGCCCCAGCTGAAGAAGGGCCCCTACCCCAGGCGTGGAGCGCAAAGCAGGCTATGAAATGAAGGAGCCCCAAATCTTGATATTACCGCTATATTCCCGCGTTCAAGTTCACCTACCACTCTTCCTTTTACCAGACCAGCCTCAACCCATACCTCAAAAACCTCAGCGTGCTGTTCAAACGCATCCAGCGCTACCGCTCCGAGACCGGTGATGAGGGCGAGTACTACAGCTTCGTCACCAAGGCCAGTTTCACGAAGACGGAGCTGTTCCTGATCTGCCACGTGGCCCGCTTCAACCTTCTCAAAGAGTTTACCGCCTTCGATGTTTTTGAGGATCTGGCGGGGGAGTATAAGGTGCCGGAAATAGTGCGGCAGGAGCTGCCAGCGGCATAATTCGCCCAGGCGGAACCAGCGCCAACTGGCTGGCAGGTATAAATATTAACACATTGGCAAGCAAAGCAGTATACCCTTGTATTGCGCCCAGGCTTTTGATTATAGCCGCGGATTTCGTTTTTTTACCTTCTTTTTAAATTTTAACCTTTCATACCCATTGATGAACGCTTTAGGTAGACACATTTTAGTAGAGTTTTATGATTGCTCGCCGGAGCTGATGAACGATGTTGTGCATATAGAGAACAGCATGGTCGCCGCTGCCGAAACAGCCGGGGCCACGGTGATCAACAGCACCTTTCACCACTTTTCGCCCTACGGTGTATCCGGGGTAGTGGTGATACAGGAGAGCCACCTGGCGATTCATACCTGGCCGGAGTACGGTTACGCGGCCGTAGACCTGTTTACCTGCGGCGACTCGGTCGACCCGTGGGTATCCTATAACTACCTGAAAGAGGCTTTTGAGGCCGGGCACGGCTCGTCGATGGAGCTGCGCCGGGGCCAGCTGAGCCTGCTGAAGCGGAATGAGTTCAACCTCGAGTCGTTGCGCGACGTGTCGCCGAAGCCAGACGAGGAGGTAGGCACCATCACGCGCGATGTGTGGTTTACGGAACGCGACGAGAATATCGCCCTTTCCCTGAAGCACAGCGGGAACCAGCTTTACAAAAAAGACTCGCCCTACCAGCGCGTAGAGGTGTTCGAGACGCTGGCTTATGGCAACATGCTGACCCTGGACGGTATGGTGATGTGCACGCAGAAGGATGAGTACGTGTACCACGAGATGATCACGCATGTGCCCATGTTCAGCCATACCAAAGCCAGGCGCGCGCTCGTAATCGGAGGCGGCGACGGCGGTACGGTGCGCGAACTGCTGCGCCACGGGCAGCTGGAGGAAGTAACGCTGGTCGAGATCGACGCACTGGTGATTGAGGCCTGCAAGCTGCACCTGCCCGAAACGGCCGTAGCTTTTGGCAACCCCCGCCTGAACCTGCTGGTGGAAGACGGCATCAAGTACATCAACGAATGCGAGGACAGCCGCTACGACCTGATCATCGTGGACTCTGCCGACCCTGTTGGGCCGGGTGAGGGCCTGTTCACCGCCGAGTTCTACAGCCAGGTACACCGCTGCCTTACCCCGGATGGCGTGATGGTGACACAGTCGGAGTCGCCGCGCTTTAACAGCGGCGTGTTTGTGGAGATATACGACACCTACAAGCAGATTTTCGGGCAGCAGAACGTGCATTGCTACCTGGCGGCCATCCCGACATACCCTACGGGCACCTGGAGCTTTTCCTATTCCTCAAAAGGCAACTCGCATCCGTTGCGTTTCGACCGGGAGGCGGCTGAGAAGTTCGCACAGCGCGAAGGCCTGAAGTATTATAATGAAGAAATCCATGCGGCGGCCTTTGCCCTTCCGAATTTCGTGAAAGGCCTGCTTGCCAGCGGAACTGAAAACGCACGCTAAGTATATACTGCAAAATCAAGAGATGAATAGCAAAGAGCAGAAGATTGCCAGCTTCGACCCAAACGGAGTCGGGGACAGCAGCGGTGGCCTATTTGGTTTGCCTTTTACCATCGATGAGTCGGAGGTCGTAATCATTCCCACACCCTGGGAAGTGACCGTTTCTTACAGCGCCGGAACAGCACAGGGCCCACAGGCCGTGAAAGACGCCTCCCCGCAGCTGGACCTTTACGAGCCACACATCAAAGACGCCTGGAAACTGGGCATCGCGATGGAGGAGATTTCGGAGGAGTGGGCAGCGACGAGCAACATGCTGCGCGACAAGGCCGAGGCCTACATCAAATGGCTGGAGGCCGGAAGCCCCGAGGAGGATACTGCACAGTTTGAAAACCTGCCAGCAGAGGTAACCCAAAAGGGGCAGGAGTTCCTGCAGTGGCTGAAGCAAAAAGCACTGAACTACCTGGAGCAGGGCAAACTGGTTGGCGTGCTGGGCGGCGACCACAGCACCCCGCTCGGTCTGATGCACGCGCTGGCCGACAAGCATGAGGAATACGGTATCCTGCAGATAGACGCACACGCCGATTTGCGCGAGGCCTACGAAGGCTTTGCGTTTTCCCACGCCTCCATCATGTACAACGCCCTTAAACTGCCACAGGTGAAGAAGCTGGTGCAGGTGGGTATCCGGGATATTTGCCAGGCGGAGGCCGAGCTGGCCGAGCAATCCAACGGACGTGTCACGATCTTTTATGACGCGGTGCTTAAAGAGAACATGTATGGCGGCGACAGCTGGAAGAAAGAGTGCAAGAAAATCATCGCCCAGCTGCCTCAGAAGGTATACATCAGCTTCGACATCGACGGGCTGGACCCGAAGCTGTGCCCTGCCACCGGCACCCCGGTGCCCGGTGGGCTGGAGTTTGAGCAGGCCATGTTCCTGATCAAGCAACTGGTAAAGTCGGGCCGCGAGATCATTGGATTCGACCTGTGCGAAGTGGCGCCCGGCGACAGCGAGTGGAACGGAAACGTGGGTGCCCGTGTGCTCCTGAAACTTTGCAACCTCATGGCCGCCTCGCAGAAAAGACTGGAGGCGCAGTTTTAAGCAACTGACGGTCAGTGAAGTATAAACCCCGCTGCTTTTTTTAAGCAGCGGGGTTTATTTTGAGCGTTTCCCCTATACCGCGCCACGCATATTTTGCCCTATCTTTATGCAGCGCTTTGCGTAAGTATGCCTCATACTATACACAGTAAAAGCTATATAAATAAATATTCATCTATGGGATTTATACTCAAACTCCTTATGACAGGTGCGGCCGCCATGTTGTCGGCGTATATATTGCCTGGTGTTTCGATTGACGGCTTTATGACTGCGATTATACTGGCCCTGGTGCTGGCAGTGTTGAACGCGGTGGTAAAACCAGTGCTCGTGATCCTGACCATACCGGTTACCATTGTCACGCTTGGCCTCTTTCTGCTGGTGATCAATGCCCTCATCATCCTGTTGGCGGACTCTCTTATCGCAGGCTTTGACACCAGCGGCTTCTTCGCGGCGCTGCTTTTCAGCCTCGTGCTTTCTGTCATCACTGCGGTGCTCGACATGATTTTTTAAGGCGGCGCGCATACATAAAAGCGAAGGGGGCGACAGATTTCTGTCGCCCCCTTCGCTTTTATACCGGTGTGTTGTAAGCGCTGCTTACTTCTTGGCCATCCATTCCTCGCAGGCGTCGGCGCACTCTTTGCAGGCGTCAGCGCACTTCTGGCAATGCTCGGCCTCATGCTGGCGACATTCTTTTTCGCAAATGCGGCAGATCTCGATACACTCTTTCATCACATGCTTGGCGTGCTCGGAGTTGCGGGCCACGAAGCGGGAGGTCAGCGCACAAATATCGGCGCAGTCGCGGTCGATCATGATGCAGCGCACCATCATCTTCACATCATCTTCCTGCAGGCAGAGGGTCGCGCAGGTTTCGCAGGCAGTGATGCATTTTACTAGTACATGCTCTAAATTGTTTGTTATTTCGGATTTCATAGTTTAAGTATTTTGTGTGTCTGTTAATGCCTTTAGGATACGCGTGCCGGGGCACATGGTTATCATCCGGATACCGTTGGAGCCTGCAGAAGCTGAAAATTATGGCTACCTTTGTATATGGAAGCTGGCGAAAAAGCAGGTGTGCAGACTGCAGGAGAAAAAGGTATGGCAACAATAAGAGAGGCGCGCGAAGCCCTGAAACTATATTTCGGATACGAGCAGTTCCGGCCGATGCAGGAGCAGATCATCGACAGGCTGCTGCACCAAAAGGACGTGGTGGTGCTGATGCCCACCGGAGGCGGAAAATCCGTGTGCTATCAGGTGCCGGCGGTGGTGCTTCCCGGCATCTGCGTGGTCATCTCGCCGCTAATCGCCCTGATGAAGGACCAGGTGGAGGCCCTGCTTGCCAACGGCATCCCGGCCGCCTACATCAACAGCTCGCAAACGGCGGAGCAGCAGTATCAGATCGAGAACGACTGCCTCGGCGAGAAGCTGAAACTGCTGTATGTCTCCCCGGAAAAACTGCTCTCGTCCGGCTTCATGTCGTTCCTGAGTCGCATTAACGTGTCGCTGTTTGCCGTGGACGAGGCGCACTGCATCTCGGCTTGGGGACACGACTTCAGGCCGGAGTATACCCAGCTGAAAGCCCTCAAGCAGCAGTTTCCGCATATCCCCGTGGTGGCCCTCACCGCCACCGCCGACAAGCTCACCCAGAAAGACATACAGGGGCAACTGCAGCTCCATGACCCGCAGGTCTTTGTGGCCTCCTTCGACAGGCCCAACATCAACCTGACGGTGAAACCGGGCCGTGACAGGTTCAACAAAATCACGGACTTTATCAGCAGCCGGCCAAAGCAGCCCGGCATTATATATTGCCTCAGCCGCAAAGCCACCGAGTCGCTGGCCAACAAGCTGAAGCAAAACGGGTTTAACGCCACTTTTTACCACGCTGGCATGTCGGCGCCGTTGCGGGCCAGGGCGCAGGAGGCTTTCCTGAAAGACGACGTGCAGATTGTGTGCGCCACCGTGGCCTTCGGTATGGGCATCGACAAATCCAATGTGCGCTGGGTGATCCACTACAACCTCCCTAAAAACATAGAGGGCTATTACCAGGAGATCGGCCGCGCAGGCCGGGACGGGGCCAAGGCCGACGCCTTGCTGTTTTACTCTTTCGCGGATGTGATGAACATGCGCAACATGCTGCAGGACAACGAGGGCGACAAAAAGCAGACCGAGCTGCAACTCGTGAAGCTCGAGCGGATGCAGCAGTTTGCCGAAGCTGCCGCCTGCCGCCGCCGCATCCTGCTGCAGTATTTCGGGGAGACCATGCAAAAGGATTGCGGCAACTGCGACATCTGCCGGAACCCGCCCACTACCTTCGACGGGACACTGCTGGTGCAGAAGGCGCTTTCGGCCATCGCCCGCACCCAGGAACGGGCCAACATGGGCCTGCTGGTAGACGTGCTGCGGGGCGCCCGCAACAGCCAGGTGCTGCAAGCCGGCTTTGATAAGATAAAGACCTACGGCGCAGGCCGCGACGTGAACACCCTGGACTGGCACCGCTACCTCCACCAGATGCTGAACGGCGGGCTGGTGGAGATGGCCTATGACCAGGGGTATACCCTTAAACTCACGGACCAAAGCCGGGAGGTGCTGTTTGAGAACAGGAAGGTGCAGCTCGTGAAATTCGATGATGTGAAGCAGCCTGAGGAAGCAGCCGTGAAAGCCAGACCGAAGCGCGAGCTGATCAAGGACGCGCTCTTTGAGCGGCTCCGCGCCACGCGCAAGCGGCTTGCAGACGAGTCTGGGGTGCCGCCTTACGTGGTCTTTACCGACAGTACGCTGCAGGAGATGGCCGCCGAACGACCCACCAACCGTATTTCCATGCTGGCCATATCCGGGGTGGGGGCGCAGAAGTATGAGCGCTTCGGCGATACCTTCATCACTGCCATCATCGACTTTATAAACGAGGAGCAGGCGAAGGGCAGCAAATTGAAGGGCGCCACACACCTGGCCACTTTCGAGATGCTGCAGCAGGGGTATGGCATCGAGCAGATCGCGGCAAACCGTAACCTGAACCCGGTGACGATTTACTCGCACCTGGCCACGCTCTATGAGCAGGGCTACGCGGTAGAGTTGGGCAAGTTCCTGACCAGGGCCGAGTACAAGGCCATTGCGGTGGCTATCGCAAAGCTCGGGGCTGACGCCAAACTGAAAGACCTGTTTGAGGAACTGAAAGAGAAGCACGAGTACTATAAAATACGGCTCTCGGTGGCGGTGTATAAAAAAGAAAACACGCGGTGATGCTGCGCCTTAGCCTCAATCTCCGTACAAATCTCTATAAACAGGAAAGGCTGCCCGATCGGGCAGCCTTTCCTGTTTATAGAGAATACCACAGTGCTATTGCACAGACGCAATCGGGTCCGGTATGCCGTCTTTGTCTCCGGAGATATACCCCTGGGTGAACACGGTGCCACGAAGCAGCAGGATGCCTGCCACGTGTGGGGCCGCCATAGACGTGCCGCCGTAGCCGCCGGCAGTACCGCCGCCTATGGTAGTTACCGTTACGTTTGCGCCAGGAGCCGAGAAGTCTACGGCCGGGCCGAAGTTAGAGGAGGAGACAAGCATGTTGTTCACATCCATACCAGACACGGTATAAACGCCAGCGGCATCTACACGTGCGGGGGAAGTGTCTTTGCAGTCCAGGGCGCTATTGCCTGCCGCAATGGCGAACAGGATGCCTTTTCCGGCCGCCGTGATCACAGCATTGTCTAGGGTGTTGGAAATACCGCCTCCAAGGCTCATGTTCACCACGTCGCCGGGCTTGGCGTAGTTGCTGGCATGGTTCACGGCAGAAATCGCTCTGGAGATAGAGCCGGAGCCCGCGTCGTCGAACACCCGCAGGGCCACGATGGTGGCGTTAGAGGCTACCCCAAGCATGCCGGAGCCGTTGTTTTTGGCTGCGATGATACCTGCTACGTTCGTGCCGTGGCCAAAGCCGTCTTCAACGGAAGGCATGTTATATATAAATGAAGCGCAGCGGTTCAGGTCAACATTCAGGTCCGGGTGGTCGGTGTCTATACCGGAGTCGATGATCCAGATGGTTTTCCCGGTGCCATCGCCGAAGCCAACACGCTCCACCGTCCAGGAGAGGACTTCCCCGGTCATCGGCGTGACGGTGGTATACCCCGGAGCAGGGGTTGGCGCTGTTGGGGCCGGTGCCGGCTCAGTTGGCATTGGTGCTGGCTCAGTTGGAGTTGGGGCTGGATCAGCTGGAGCTGGATCAGCTGGAGCTGGATCAGCTGGAGCTGGATCAGCTGGAGCAGGCTCAGTAGGTGCTGGCTCTGATGGGAGTGGTTCGTTTTTCCCTTTGCCGTTCCCATTTAGGTTTTTATCGCCCTTGGAGCCGCCTTTTGCAAAAAGGGTAGTAGAGATACCGCCCAGCGCGATATACCGGTCTTGCTCTATGTAGGCGATGTCTGTGTTTGTGCGCAGTGCTGCCAGTTGTGCTTTTGAGAGTCGTGCGGCAAAGCCATTCACAATCCCTTCGTAAATCTGGCTTACATCCGTGCGTTCCACTCCGGCTGCCTCAAAAACATGCTGGCGCATTTTGGCGGCGTCTGTGCGGCTGGCAGTCAGGCCCTGTTCGTTGCTGCCCGTAAACGCGCCGGTGCTGTTGTTCTTGAAAACGACGATGTACTGCCCATCAATCAACTGCCCGTTAAGGCTGTTTTCTGCCGCCGTTTGCGGGGCAAACTGGCTTTCCAGGAGGCCTTCTTTCTGGCAGCCTGCAGACAGCGCGAGAAAGGAGGTGAGGGCAATACTCGCCACTGATTTTCTGAGGGTGCTTGTTAAAAACATAGCCAAAGTAATAATATAAGTGTGTAAAGAATGAAGTTCTGTTCAGAAGCAGCCCGTGATATTCGTTAAGGCGCTGTTCGCACTTTTTTGGCGTGCAATAGCGCATATCTGGCCTGGCTCATTAGGGTTGTTGCGGTGTTCAGGTAATGTTAACTTATTTGGTTTAGCCTAAGCGCACCAAAAACTTTTTAGTACTGATATAAATTATGTTATACCTGTGTGAAAAGCATGATCGTAATACCAATTGTATATATCTAACAGGTATAGCATATTTCACTTCGTAAATATAGGGCAATACAAAGCGTATGTCCTAATATTTGCCTGGTGTAGTTTTAGTATAATGTTGCATTATTACAACAAAATTAAAATTGATGTTAGACATTTAAATAAAATGTTGGAAAAATTAAATCCAATTTTGGTGATTTTTAGTAAAAACTGCTAAAAATATTAGTATGACTGCGAATGTTTTAGTATTTTTACAAGCGTGTGGTGAAGTAGCCGCATCTGTATTTTAAACCTTAGCTTGGGCTGGTATGCAAGTAGTGACATCAAACATAAGGCATCTGCGCAAAAGCGCCGGGTATACCCAGGCGCAACTGGCGGAGAAGTTGGACATAAAGCGCTCACTTGTGGGGGCGTACGAAGAGGGCAGGGCAGAGCCTAAGCTCAGCACCCTGATCAATGTGGCGAAGCTTTTCGAGGTCTCGCTGGATGAGCTCATCACAAACGACTTTACTAAAGACGGCGTGAACCCCAAATCAGGCGCGGGCACGGCCAAAACGTCTGGCGGCAACCTGCGGGTGCTGGCCATCACCGTGGATGAGAACGAAAAAGAGAACATAGAACTGGTGCCTTACAAAGCCAGCGCCGGATACCTGAACGGGTATGCCGACCCTGAATTTATGGAGGAGTTGCCACGCTTCCGCTTGCCCATGCTCGGGACCGGGGGCACTTACCGGGCTTTCGAGATAAGCGGCGACTCGATGTTGCCTATTGCCTCGGGCACCGTGATCGTGGGGCGCTATGTCGAAGACTGGAACCAGATAAAAGACGGGACGCCCTGCATCATCGTCAGCCAGAAAGAAGGCGTCGTTTTCAAGCGTATTTTTAACAAGATAAAAGACACCGCGGTGCTTCACCTCCACTCCGACAACCCCGTGTACTCGCCGTATGAGGTGCATGTGCAGGACGTGGTGGAGATATGGGAGGCAAAATCATACATCAGCTCCACCTTCCCGATTGCGGATTTGTCGCTGAACAAACTCTCTTCCATCGTGCTGGATCTGCAGAAAGAAGTGCAAAAGCTGAAAAAAGTAGAGTAGGGGCTTCAGCTTCTTCATATAAAATTCAGAATAAGCCCGGTTGTGCCCTTGGGAGCATAGCCGGGCTTATTTTGTGCATGCCTCGCTGCTCTCGCCGCTTTGGCTAACTAGAAATAACAATATGCGTAAAGCCTAGCAGGGTTGCA
Source organism: Pontibacter sp. E15-1 (assembly GCF_022601975.1). GTDB lineage: Bacteria > Bacteroidota > Bacteroidia > Cytophagales > Hymenobacteraceae > Pontibacter. Next base: position 46,239 of record NZ_JAKVIR010000026.1, on the reverse strand, counting down.
GGTTTTGTAGCTGCACCATACACCTAAAGATCTAAAAGACACACGCACTATGATGAAACTAATAACCGCCGCCGAGCGCCATTATGCTGAAGTAGGAGACTGGCTGAAGTCGTACTACCTTTTCTCGTTTGCCGATTATTACAGCCCTAACAATATAGCGTTCGGGCCACTGCGCGTGTTAAACCAGGATACCATCAAACCGAACGCCGGTTTTCCGTCCCATCCGCATGCCGAGATGGAAATCATCCAGATCGTGACGGCGGGGCAGCTCACCCACAAAGACAACCTCGGGAACGAGATGACACTGAAGGCGGGAAGCGTGCAGCGCATCACATCCGGTATGGGCATTACGGTTTCTGAGACAAATGAGGGAGAGGTACCGCTTGAGCTTTTCCAATTGTGGTTCCTGCCCAACAAGCGCGGTCTTGCCCCGTCCTACGAGCACATGTCGCTCGATTTCCTGGACGAGAAGGATAAGCTGGTGCCACTGGTAACAGGGCAGAAGGTTCTGGAGAACGTGGCCTACCTGAACTCGAATTCCTCGGTATACTACGGGCATCTGTCGCAGGGTGAGGAGATCGACTTTAAGACTTTCAAACTACGCCAGACCCTGGTGTATGTGGTTTCAGGGAGCATGCTCGTCAACAACATGGAAGTGGATACCGGTGATCAGGTGCGCATTGCCGACCAGACTGCCATCCGGTTGCACGGCTCCGCGGAGGGCAGGTTCCTGTTAGTGGATGTGCCTGCCATCGAGGCGAATTATTAAGCGCATGTATAAATTTCGCTTCCAAAAATGAAATTTATACATGCTTTATACTACAACCGGAACGCGCGAACCCATGTTCGCCTTTTTGGCTGACTTTAACTTTGTAAAAACCCTTTATGGCAGCATGTGCAAGCAGGCTGCTTTTTTTTATGACGCAGTATACCCTGGCCACCGTTGAAACCCTGCTCGACGACAGGGTGGCACAGTATAACCAACCCGCTTTCATCCCAAACGACCCGGTGTCTATACCACACCGCTTCACCAAAAAGCAGGACATCGAAATCAGCGGTTTTTTTGCGGCCATACTGGCCTGGGGGCAGCGCAAGACGATCATCAACAACTGCCTGCGCCTGATGGACCTGATGGACAACGCCCCGCACGACTTTGTGCTACACCATCGGGAGCAGGACCTTCCCCGCTTTCTGGGCTTCAAGCACCGCACTTTCAACGATACGGATTTGCTGTACCTGCTGCATTTTTTTCAGGAGTACTACCGGCAACATGAGAGCCTCGAAACGGCCTTCACGGGGCCGGGGGACGGTATACTGACCCAGAAAGTACGCCTGACCCATTTCCATGAGCTGGTGTTCAGTCTGGAGGACGCGCCGCAGCGCACCCGCAAGCATATTGCCACGCCAGCCCGTAAGTCTGCCTGCAAGCGGCTGAACATGTACCTGCGCTGGATGGTGCGCAAAGATGACGGAGGCGTAGACTTCGGCCTTTGGGACTCCCTGCCCATGGCCGACTTGATTTGCCCCTGCGATGTGCATGTGGAGCGGGTGGCCCGCCGCCTCGGCCTGATTACGCGCAAAGGGATGGACTGGGAAACGGCGGAAGAGCTTACCGCACACCTCCGCGCGTTCGATCCGGAAGACCCCGTAAAGTACGATTATGCCTTGTTTGGGCTGGGAGTGGAGGAGAAGTTTTAAGCATTTTAGCCAGGTAGGCTATGCAAGCGCTTATCATTTAGTCAGGGCCACAGCGGCTGCTACCGCTTTAGTCCCGCCTCATACATCCCGATCCATTCTTCAGCGGTTATCTTTCCAGCTAACTCCCCAATGAGAATATAGGGTACGGCTTCCGGTTTTTTGAAGCGGATACAGCTTTTGCCCATGTCCAGCTTGGTAGTGCAATGCCGGGTATAGGCTTCTGTAAACCATTCCAATAGGCTTTTGTCGGCATAAAGGCCCATATGGTAAACGGCAATGAAGTTTTTCTGGGAGGCAATGCTCATAAAGGGCAAGGGCAGTTTCGGGTCGCAGTGATACCCGTTGGGGTAAACAGCATGCGGAACGACGTAGCCGATCATACCATAGCTCATGGTTTCGACAAACCCATCCGGGATATGTTCCTGGATAACCTCGCGTAATTTGCTGATGGCGTGTGCCCGGTCTTCAGGCAATTGGGCGACATATTGGTTCGGAGTGCTGGCTTTGCTTTGCAAGGTATGGTATGGTATCGGTTTGATGTATGAGGCGCATGAGCCGGTTTCGGTATAAAGTGGTGCATTGCGTTCAGGCTGCTTGACATAAGCCCTATCCGCCAGTGAGCGTTTTATACCTGTTCCACGGCAATTTTCAGCACCACCTTCCGCACTTTTTCCTGCGTTACCATGGCGGCGTGGGCGTCGTCGGGGTAGAAGATGGTGAAATAGCCTGCTGGCACATCAAACCAATTGTCGGTCCTGTCGGGGAAGAATGCGGCGTCACGCGCTTCATGGTATGGGTCGCTTGGATCGGCGCAGAAGGCAAGGCTTTTCCAGCCCATGTGGTCGGTGCCGGATACTACAAACTGAATGTCGATGTACTTGCGGTGCACTTCGAGCGTTGCCTCCTGCTTGCTTATACCCGTCGCATCCGACAGGATCGCGAACAGTTCGCGGCCCTTGAGCTCATGTATACCGGTTGGCAGGGAAGCCAGGTCAGCCTCCTGCAAAAACGTGAAAGCCTGCGCGAAAAGCGGGTGCATGCCCTGGTAGCGCGCAGCATTGGCGAGGGAGTCTAAAACCATCTTGGTGCGTATCAGTTAAAGTTTATTCTATCAAGATGTCAGGTGTGCCTGGGTATCAAACAGTGCGTAAACCGCGCTGGTATTCCTGTGGCGGCAAAACGAACAAAACACCCCTGCTTACTTGTTATAGATATTGCTAATTTTGCGATAAATTAAAAGATAACCGTTGATCTACCCAGAAAATTTTGAAATAAAAATTGGGTTTGCACAGGTGCGCGACATGCTTTCGGAGCTTTGCCTCAGTCCGCATGGCCGCCATTTTGTAGCCCGCATGGCATTCCTGAACCGGCACGACCTGGTGCAGCGACTGCTGGAACAGACAAAAGAATTTAAACAGCTGCTAGAGTCTGACGCGGAGATTCCGCTGCAGCACTATTTCGACGTGACGGCCTACCTAGACCGCGCGACCATACAGGGCACCTACCTGGATGTGCAGGATTTCTTCGAGATAAAAATGTCGTTGCGCACGATCCGCGACTCGCTCCGTTTCATCTCTTCTGCCGAGGAGGGGACGTACGAGGCGCTGAAGGCGCTGGGCGCAAACGTTACCGTGGAGCGGGAACTGATCGAGGCCCTGGACAAGGTGGTGGACGATGCCGGTGCTGTGCGCGACGATGCCACCCCTGAGCTGCAGCGCCTCAAGCGCGACCTGATCGCGCAGCAGTCCATTTTGCGCAAGCAGATCCAAAGCATCATCAGGCACGCCAAAAACGAAGGCTGGACGCCCTCCGACGTGGAGCCGACTATCCGGGGAGGGCGCCTGGTTATACCGGTACTGGCAGAGCACAAGCGCCGCGTAAAGGGCCTGATCCATGACGAGTCGAGCACCGGGCAGACGGTGTACATTGAGCCGGAGTCTATTTTTGAGCTCAACAACGACATCAAGGACCTCAGCAACGCCTACCATCGGGAGCTGATCCGGATTCTGGTGAGCCTGACCAACACGCTGCGCAACCATATACCGGAATTGCGCAAAGCCTACCAATACCTCGGTCTTCTGGATTTTATACGTGCCAAGGCTGTTTTTGCACGCCGCGTGGAGGCCACCATGCCAACGCTGCACAAATACCCCCTGATCAAGTGGACGCAGGCGGTGCACCCGCTTTTATATCTGGCGCACAAGCAGTTGGGCAAGTCTATCGTGCCCATGAATCTGGAACTGACACAGGAGCAGCGCATCCTGCTCATCTCAGGCCCGAATGCCGGGGGTAAATCCGTGAGCCTGAAAACGGTGGGCCTGGTGCAGTACATGCTGCAGTGCGGCATGCTCATCCCGACAGAGGATGGCTCGGAGGCAGGTATCTTCCACGATATCTTTATCGACATCGGGGATGAACAGTCGATTGAGAACGATTTGAGTACCTATAGCTCGCACCTCACCAACATGAAGAAATTCGTGACGGTGGCTGATAAAAAGAGCCTTGTGCTGATTGATGAGTTCGGCACGGGAACGGAGCCTGTGCTGGGCGGCGCGATTGCCGAGGCGGTGCTGCAGAACCTGAACGACAGCAAGGTATACGGCGTGATCACGACGCACTATACCAACCTGAAGAACTTTGCGGAGCGTACCCCGGGCATCGTGAATGGTGCCATGCGCTATGACCACAAAAACCTGCAGCCGCTCTATCAGTTGGAGATCGGCAAGCCGGGTTCGTCCTTCGCCATCGAGATTGCGCGAAAGATCGGGCTGCCCAAGCACATCGTGGACAAGGCCAGCAGCCTGGTTGGTAAAGATAAGATCCGGTACGACCGCCTGCTGGAGGAACTGGAGACCGAGAAGCAGGAACTGGAGAAGAAGCTGCGCGAGGCCTCCAGTCTGGAGCTGAAGCTGAAGCGCAACGTGAAGGATTACCAGGACCTGAAAAACTACCTCGAAGACAGCAAGCAGGACATCATGCGCGAGGCCAAAGGCAAGGCGAAGCTGCTGCTCAAAGACGCGAATCAGAAAATCGAGTCTACCATTCAGCAGATAAAGCAGAGCCAGGCCGCCAAGGAAGAGACGAAGCAGGCCCGCCAGGAACTGGAAAGCTTTGCCACCGAGGTGCGCAAGGAGGAACCGCGCGCCGCACACAAGCGCATTGCCAACGGCGCTATCAAACCCGGCGACAATGTGGCGCTGATCGGCCAGGATTCTGTCGGACAGGTGGTGGGCATCAAAGGGAAAACTGCGGAGGTGCTCTTCGGTGGCCTGAAGACTATCGTAAAAGTGGACAACCTGGAGCGCATCGAGGGCCAGGTGGCTACGAAGCAGAAAAAGGAGAAGGCTGGCGAATCGGCCGAGGGCTATACCCGCGGCATGAACATCACCCAGCGCATGGCCGATTTCGGGAGCACGCTCGATATAAGGGGGGAGTACGCGGAGAACGCCCTGACCAAACTCATGAACTTCACAGACGAGGCGATTATGCTGGGCATCCCCGAGATCAAGATCATCCACGGGCGCGGAAACGGCGTGCTGCGGCAGGTAGTGCGCGATTACCTGTACTCCATACCCGAAGTTGCCAGCCTTGGAAACGAAGCCTCAGAGCGGGGCGGGGATGGCGCTACCATGGCAGTGCTCAAGTAAAGAAACAACACAGCGCTTGGAACAGAAAAGGCTCCCTTAATTAGGAGCCTTTTCTGTTCCAAGCGCTGTGCTTCCCTAAAAGCTAATCCAGGTTTTGGCGTCTTTGGCGCTCACCAGGTCATAGCTGTCAGCACCTGTCTGTATCACAAAATACCCTTCCGGGATTGTCCATTGTTGCGTAAAAGCCTCCACTTTGGGTGCATGGTCTTCCGGTATTTCCCCAAGCGTGCCCAGGAGCCTGTACACGATTCTGCCGTCGCTGGTGAAGGACGGCACGGCCGCGGGCCCATACATAATGCTGTTGCCGAACACAAAGCCCATCAGGTCGTAGGTTGTGCCGTTGGATGTGCCGTACCGTGGCCAGTATACCAGTAACTGAAAGTCCGGAAGGTCCCGCAACCTGAGCGCATCTTCCACACCTTCCACGGTAAAGCCCAGCGTTAGCCAGTATACCCCGTTCGGCGGATTGTTGTAAAAGTTTCTGGCAGCTTGCGGGTCGATGGAAGCTGGTCTGGTAGTGCCGCGGATGGTTGCTGCGGCACCGTTCACCTGCAAGTCAATCTCCCGGTTCGCGGCGTCATACTGTAGCGCATTCAGGGCCGTGATGGTAAACCCCGCGTCTGTAAAAGGCTCTAGCAATACCAGCCCATCCTCACTGAAATAGTAACTGGTCGTGAACGTCTGCATCACGCCGCCCTCCATATAGGAAAAAGTTATAAAACGGATGTCGGTGCGTATGGAGATGTCATAGGATCTGCCGCCTAGGTCCAGGCGCCTGAAGTAAGTCGTAAACGCGTTGATGTTCTCCAGGGCACTCACGTGTTCTGCAATCCGGGGGATGTAGTTGGCCGCGTCGGCCGCCGAGGCCCTGACCAGCACCAGTTTGCTGCCCTTTTGCGTGCCTATCAGGGTGATGCTGTCTGGCGTCACGGAGTCGAAAGAAAACTCGAAATCCGAGAATTTCCCCTCGCCTCTCACGCCACCGCTTTTTGTCTCGTCCGGGTCGGCCAGGATGTGGAGGTAGGAGTAGGTGTCGAAGAGCAGGGCGGGCTTTTGAAGCGCCTTCAGGCGGTATGTGCTGACCAGAGAAGTCTCTGCGGTGCCGGCGTCAATATCGCTGAGCATCCTGACGCGGTCATCTGCTGTAAAGTTGAGCAGAAAGCTGTAGCCTGCCCCTCCCTCAGGGTATAACACAGCTTTCCAGCCGTTTTCGGCCCCCACCAACTGCGCTTTGTACGCGTCGAGCGTTGCGCTTAGCCGTTCGTCTGGCCGCTCGCCCGGTGCCGGGTCGTTCTTGTCTTTCGAGCACGCAGCCAGCAACAGGACCATCACCCAGCTTATGTATAACAGTTTCTTCATGAGATCTTCTCCTCAAAATGCAGGGTATGGCTTGCCTTAAAGTGCATTGATGGCCGCCTGCGCGTTAGACTGTAGGGTATAAAAATCAATGTTCCAGGCCTCTTTATAATAGCGGACCACTAGCTGCTCTTTTTGCCGCAAAAACTGCTGCGCCGCAGGCGGGGCGCTGGCCACAATAGCATCGAAACCCGCTTTCCCCTCGATCAGCATGATAGAGATCATCTCCACAAAGTCATCGTCCGGGTTATTACGGGCGTATTCTGTAATGTAGCCTTTCGACCGGGCCTCTTGCAGCGACGACAGATACCAGGTGGCCGTGTAATCGGTTGTGATGGTCTTGAACTCCGCGGGGTACATGATGGTCTGGTGCAGGATGTGGCCAAACTCGTGGTGGATGGTATGGAGCATCTGCTTTACCTCCGGCTTGTTTTTCTTGTCGAAATCGTTGATCACGAACAGGATTACCTTACGGCCTCCTTCCGCGGTTCCGAGCACGATGGTGCCGTCGGTGTTATACTGTGCGCTGCCCACCAGCACAAACTGCTTGGGTGCATACGTCTTGATGAAATTCTCCCCGGCCACGAGGGTATAGGGGTTAATCCAGGTCTGCCTGATGGTTTCCATCACCGGTATGACCTTGTCCTCCCGCACGGGCGCCAGGGTTTTGTTCAGGGCAACCTCATACCGGTCGAAGCGGTACTTTACCTCAATGTTATACGGCACCACAAAGTTTTGAAAGAGCCATGTGTCGGTAGGCCCCTCGGCCCACGTCTCACCGCCCAGGCCCGGAAGCGGGGTGTCCGGGTTGTCTTCATCCTTCGAGCACGAAGCCAGCAAGCCTACGCTTAAGAGGAGCAGCAGAAAAGGTATAATTGTTAATCTCATGAGTCTGGGAGTTAAAAGTTAACGAGGGTTCAGCTCAATGCCTGCCAGTGTGGCCTCCTGCGGAATTTGCAGTACCCGGCGCAAATCCCCGGGGGGCACTTCCACCACCTCCCCGCCCACAGTTGGGTGCACCACCGTGATGCCGTGCCGCAGAATATCGAACCAGCGCATACCCTCGTGTACGAACTCCGCGGCTTTAAAATCGAGCAGAGCCGCCAGCAAGCCCGCTTTCACGCTGTTGGTGCCATAGAAGTTACGGAGTTTTGTGTTTGTGATGCTGTGCGTCCGGGCGTTGTAATTCTCTATCCGGGCACTGGCAAAGAGCTCCAGGTCTGCTCGGGCCGCCTCCAAATTGCCCAACTCCAGGTTTGCCTCTGCCCGGTTAAAAAGAGCCTCCTCGGCTGTGAACAGGGGCAGGATGGTATAAGGGATCCCGATATCGGCGTTTATGTCTTCGCGCACGAAATGCTCCCTGAACTTAGGCACAAAGATATTGTTCTCTCCGACCGACAAAAGTGTATACGCCCAACTGGCCCCTGTTACGTTGTTGCTGAAAAACAGGTAATTAGCGACGGGAAACGTCAGGCCAAAGCGGTACCTTAAATAATAACGCGCCCAGGAGGATGGTGCCTCTACCAGCAGTAGGTTGGCGCTCTGGGTTGCCTGTGTATAAATGGCTTCCCCTTCCAGAAAAGACAGATTGCTGTACACGCTCACCCAGGGCCTAAGGTTGGGGCCGATGTCGCCTCCCGGAAACACCTGGTTGGCATGCGATACCACCTGTTGGTAATCTTTTTTAAACAGATAGAACCGGGCGGCAAAGGCCTGCGCCGCGGCGGTGTTGAAATGATATTTTGGAGACCGGTAGGCGCTGTTTTTTATCAAGGGCAGGCCCTCGTTCAGGTCCTTTTCTATCTGCTCATACACATAGGCCACTGTCTTTCGCTCGTATTGGTCCAAAACCACGCGTTCCGGAACGGTTACGTACGGGATGCCGGGGTCTGAGGCAGCGGTGGCCGGGTCGTATACCTTCGAAAACAGCGTGACAAGCATAAAGTGCGCGTAGGCTCTGGCCACCAGGGCCTCTCCGCGCTGGGCATTGTAATCGGTTGGGTTCGGGGCGTTCCGGATGGCTTCCAGAGCCTGGTTTGCCGCCGCAATCGCGGCATAGCACGCGTTCCAGTAGTACTGAGGAGAGCCCTGCTCTTTATCCCGGACTTCCTGGAAGAGGTATGGACTCTGGTTCACCTCATCCTCCACCACCTGACCGAACCCTTTGTCGAGGGCCAGGTCGGACATGGCCTCGGTGAAGGTGGCGTAATCCGCCTGGGGGTAAGCAGTCGTTAGCAGTTCACCTACTTTTTCTACTGTGTTTAGCTGCGTGCGCTGGTCTACCGGATGCGCCAGGTAATCTTCGCAGCCGGAGAGGGCGGCGCAGCACAGGAGGGTATAGATCGTGGTCTTTTTCATCGTGCAGAGCTTTGCGGTTAAAAGCCGGCTTTAAGTGAAAGTGTAAACTGGCGGGGAATAGGCATGGCTACCCCACCTGAGCTGAAAAACTCCGGATCCTGCCCGTTCAGCCGGTCGTCGGCGTAGATGAGCCAGAGATTGTTCGCTACCACGCTTACCGAAAGGTTAGATAAGCCAAACGACGCCACCCGCTGAGACGGGAGGGCATAGGTAAGCGAAACCTGCTTTAGCCGTACAAAATCGCCATCCACCACGCGGGCAGTGGAATAATTGTAATTGTTGTAGGGGTAGGTGCCCACGATCTGCGCTGCAGCGATGCGGTCCAGGATGGAGGGTATGGTGGTGTTCTCTTCATCCCCCGGCAGGATCCATCTATTCAAAAAATCATACGGTGTAGCATCCAGGTCGGTGTAGCTGGTTTTGAAAGTGGGGTTAAGCCTGATTTTGTTTCCGGCGCTGTAGGTCACCAATCCGGAGAGGGAGAAGCCTTTATACCGCAGGGTGTTAAACCAGCCGCCTGTCACGATCGGGTCCACGGGGCCCTCGTATTTGAGTTGCTCAGTCTCTTCGCTTTGCAGGTACACGTTGCCGGCGCGCTCTCCGTTCTCGTCGATAAACAGGGGAGACCCGTCTTGCGGGTCGAGGCCTTCGAAGCGGATGGAAAACAGGCCGCGGTATGGGAATCCTTCTTTTGGGCCGCCTTCGGGCTTCACCAGCGACCAGATATCAGGGCTGTTGCGTAGGTTCGTAATCTCGCCCTTGTTATACCCAAAGGTAAACTGCGATTTTAGGCTCCAGTCCGTATTCTCCACGATACCACCGGTCAGCGACACTTCCAACCCATGCGATTTCATGTCGGCATAATTTGCCACTTTCAAACCCTCGCCTCCTATACCCGACGTCCGGAGCTGGCCGATGAGGTCGAAGGCGTTCCGTTTATAGACATCTACCGTCAGCTGAATCCGCTCGTTGAGCAACCCGGCATCCAAGCCAACATTTGTCTCATACTGTTTTTCCCAGGTTAGTTCCGAGTTCTCGAGGCTCGCGATAAAGATCATCGCTTCCACCTCGGAGAGGTAAGGCCGCCTGGTGCTTCCGCTCTGCAACACCAGGCTGGAGTTGGTGGCGTTGCCCATACTGGCTGTCAGGCCGTAGGTGGCGCGCAGGGTCAGGCGGTTCACCAGGTCCTGCTGCTCCATAAAAGGCTCGGTGTCGATGTTCCAGGAGCCGCTCACGTTCCAGGTGGGCAGCCAGCGGGCCGTGCGCGACTCGCCCAGCAGGTTGGAGCCGTCGTAGCGCACGGTGCCGTTCAGGTTATACTTCCCGTTGTAAGAATAGGCCCCATTTGCCATATAAGCCAGAAAACGGTCGTAGTTCATGCGCATGCCATAGTAGTTGAAGTTGCCTTCCACACCCTGCTTGATGATGTTCGGGTCTATGAAGGGCACACCGCCCTTGTCGTACTGGTAGCCGTAGCCCTTGAAGAACTTGTTCTGGCGGTCGGCGTAGCGCAGTTCCTGCGAGGCGAACAACCGGACGGTGTGAAGGTCGCCGATGGTCTTGTCCCAGTCCAGGGTGTTGCGGAAGTAATAGCTCACCAGGTTGTCGTCGTTGGTGTTGTAAAAGCCGCCGAAGGGCAGCACCGTCACCGGTAGCGCCTCGGGGTCGTCCGGGTCGCGGTACAGAAATTTGTTGTTCTGCTGCACCGTGGCGTCGTCGGCGGCCCGGTATGCCTGGGCCATGTTGGAGTTTTCCCGCACCTTGTGTTCCTGGTTCGTGTTCACGTAGCGCAGCGCGCCGGAGAATTTGTAGTTCAGGTTATCCAGCAGCTTGTAGGCCAGCTCAGCCTGCAGTTTCAGGTCCAGCACCGAGAGGTCGAGCGAGTTGTTCTCCAGCTCGTTCAGGATATTGAAAGGGGCGAAGTTTCGCCGGAAATACTCCCGGTTGCCGTTCTCGTCGTAGGGGGTGAGGGTGCGGCTGGTGTTCAGGGCATAGTTGAAGGGGTTGATGTCGAAGTCACGGCTATACTCCCCGGTCACCACGTTGCTGGTGCGCCCCACCACGCCGGGGGCCTGCTGGTCGCGAATAGAGCCCTGGGTGATGAGGCCAAGAGACAGCTTTTCGGAAAGGTTGAAGTTTGCCCGCGCGTTCCCGGTGAAGCGCTTCACCTGATCGGCCACGGTCCAGCCCTCGTCCTTCAGGAAGCTTGTGGAGAAATAGAGCTGCGTTTTTTCCGTGCCGGAGGAGATGCTCACCGAGTGTTCCTGCATGAAAGAGTTCTTGAAAAGAACGTCAAACCAGTCGGTGTTGGCCCTGGCGTAGCGCTCCAGAAAAGCAGCCCTGGCTTGCGGGGTGTTTTGCAGGGCAAAGGTGCCGGTATTCGGGTCATACGTGTTGATCAGGTCATACATCCGGGTATAAACGCCGCCGTTCTGCCTTCTGGAGGCGTCGGAGTGATTCAGCCAGCCTTTGCGCTCCAGCTCCAGGTATACCGACATCTGGTCGGCGGAGTTCATGATGTCATAAGAGCTGTAGTCCGGCTTCAGGTAGGAGGAGAAGTTGCCGGTATAGGAAACCAGCGGCTTGCCGATGCGGCCTTTCTTGGTCGTGATCACCACCACGCCGTTCATGGCGCGGGCCCCGTACATCGCGGTGGCCGAGGCATCCTTTAATATCTGGAAGCTCTCGATGTCGTCGGGGTTGAGGCCCGCCACAGAAGAGCCGACCAGCGTGGCAGGGTCGCCGGTGGAGAGCTGCTCGTTTGAGACATTGATCACGTCTTCCAGGATGATGCCATCCACCACCCACAGCGGTTTGTTGTCCCCGGTAATGGACGTCGCGCCCCTCACCCGTATTTTCGGCGCTGCGCCAAAGGTGCCGGACACGTTCTGCACCGACACGCCCGCCACCCGGCCTTCCAGCATCCGGCTTACGTCCGTGATGCCTTCCCGTTTGGCGTCGTCGGCGGTGAGCAAGGCCGCCGAGCCAGTGAACATTTTGCGGTCGATGGTTTGGTAGCCCGTCACGACCACCTCGCGCAGCGACGTGTTGCTTTCCTCTAACGTGACGTTGATGGTGCTGCTGCCGGTTACATTTACGTTCTGTGTTATGTAGCCAACCATCGAAATAACCAGCACAGCACCGGGCTGCACCTGCATCCGGAAACTACCGTTTGCGTCGGTCATCGTTCCGTTGGTGGTGCCTTTCTCGAGTATAGTTATGCCCGGTGAAACCTCTGCCCGTGCGCCGCTCGCTGGCTGTAAGGTCACGGTGCCGCTCACGGTCACGGCGTCCTGCTGCATTTGTATAGCCGAAATGTTTCGGGCCTGAATAGGTTGGAGAGATAGGGGTGGGCCTAAGGCCATCAGCAACAGCAACGTCGGGAACCAGGCTCTTTTGTGGTATGATGTATTATTCATAATGATGTAGCTGTGCTCATTAGAAAATGAATAACATGTTTATACTTGCCGATATACCTGAAAGCATGTAAAATTTGCTTTCAGCGGAGAAGTATAGAATAAGCCCGAAGAGGCCAAAGCAAACCGAATCGCACAGGCGCTGCAGCTTTCAAGCCATACAGGCCGTGTAAGCGGGACTAAACAATTGGCATAAAGTAACGCTGCTACCCGCTGCGCAAGGCCATCTGAACTATAGTCGAGGCAGAAGAAGTGCGTGAGCTGCCCACCGAGGGCAGCTCACGCATCTGCATTATTTCGCTTGGATCTTCTGAACGTTACGGTCATCCAGGTTATAGTAGGAGATTACCTGTTTGTAATCGGTAAGCGCAACAGGTGGTTTGGACGTTCTTCCGTTCACGGCCTCCCCCGGAATGATCACCAACCTGAAAATCTGGTCGTCGGTTAATCCCGGGTATTCCGCCAGATTCAGCTGCGTCTGGATAAATAAGAGCAGAAACAGCCTGGAGTACGCATAGTTATACGTAGCGGTACCTGCGCCCTGTACAGTAAATGTCTGGGGCATGGGGCTCCACAGCGCAATACTGTTGTTTGCGTCCTCCGGGTCGTCCATAACGCCTGCCAGGGCATAGGCCATCACTACGTCCGTGTCGGAGACAGTCAGGTCAAACTCTTCATACTCGCCAAAGTCAATGCCTGAGGAATAGTTATTATCATCGTCAGGCTCGAAGTCTACAATGAAATCCAGCACCCGCGCTTTTGCAGTCTCGCCCGGATCCCCTTTTGGCCCCTGCGGGCCCTGCGGACCTTGCGCTCCCGTTGGTCCCGGAGGACCATCTGCACCATCATCACCTTTACATGCGCCCAGGCTCAGGGCGACAGTTAATACCAAGATAAATTGTAAGAGTCTTTTCATGGAAATATTTTGTTGAAAGGTATAAGATTGGGTAACCGTACCCGAAGATTAGGTTAATATACACAATATTTGAAATCTATATTTTATTCATGCTAAAATACTTACGCTAAAATTTCAAGAGGATGTATAATTGCTATACAAGTGATCCAAAATTGCACGCTGGGTTTTTGGTGGGAATGGCAGGTATAGCGTCAGTTTAGGAGGCAAATCATACCTGCTGACAGCTGGCGCATACCTGACATGTAATGGTATAAAGTGGGCGGATGGGGCATTCCAAACCTGAACTCTGTAATGTGCTTTCCGTGCAACGTTTGGGGTAAGGACTCTTCTGGTGCTGGGTGCGATTTCCCACGCAGCGTGGTTTAGCTGCAGTCGCCGGGGGTATGGGGCTATAGGAAGGAGATACGTGAGAGTTGTTTTGCACTACCTCACACACTTTTAAATGCGCGGATTCCCGTAAATAGGGTATAAAAAGCGTTAGAAACAGCAAAGGCCCCGATAATCGGAGCCTTTGCTGTTTGGGAAATTAAGGTTAATCTAGCGAACCAGGCGTATTTCCACGGGCACTGGCAGCGGAAAGTCCGGCACATCGACAGTAGTGGAAAGGGTCAGGTTGGTGTCCGTCAGGGTTTCAATCTTAGCGTCTGAAGAGATGCCAAACAGGTTGCCTGTAATGCTCTGCTCGTCGCTGCTAAATTCCCAGTTGCCTGAGGCAGGTATGGTTTGCCCATTCTGCACGTAAGAAGCGGCATAGGTGCCATCTGTCTTGAACGTGATGGAAAGGGATTTTGGATCAGGAACAAAGTCGCCTGCATTCGGGTAATTAGCGGCATCGGTGCCCGCCACCAGAATCCTGTCGCCCTTCCAGTTGTTAGCCGTCAGCAGTTCCGTGCGGGATGGCTCGACCTCCTCATCCTTTTCCTTGTCACAGGAAGCCAGGGTTACGAGAAGGCACAGGGCGATGAGCAGGGGTTTAATAGATATTAGTTTCATAAGCAGTCAAGTTGTAAGACGACATATATAGCGTAAGCGGGCGAAGAAGGTTATAAAATGTTCACCTGAACCCCAGGCACCCAAAATGCGAATCGCTATCGCTTAAACCGGTACTCTACGCCGTTCTGCACGTAAGTAAACTCGTCTTCATCAAGTTTGGAGATCACGACCGTGTATGTATCAGCCGTTGCCTTGTCAAACTCAATTACCCGCTCGTCGTTTGCATATTCCCAGGTACCTTTCATAACGCTGTCGCCCTCATAAAAGTCTTCGTAGTTGCCTTCTCTGTCAAAAGAAGTGGCATATTTGGTGAAGTCGAAGGACGCCTGCTCTTTTATCTCAGCCGTTTTGTCTTCGCCTTCTATATAGATGGCGCTGCCCGTCCACTGTCCCTTCGTGAGCAGGCTCACGTTTGGCGAAACGCTATCGCTGTCTTTTTTATCGCAGCCAACAAAGGCAGTCAGGCAGAGCAGGGCGAACAGCAAGGAGAAAAGTCTGTTTTTCATCATCAGATGTTAAGTTGAAAATAGTTATGGTGTAGGAATAAAGTTCTGATACGGTTATTGAGAAAGTGCAGGTATGGGTTTCAAGAATAAAATCATACCCCTTTCACAGCATTCCTATCAGCCAAAAAGTGAGCGCAGGCAAAATGCCGCCGCACTGCTTTAAAGGATGTTTACCTCGGGGTGCAGCCGGATGCCGAATTTCTCCTCGATGGACGCAATGATGTCGAAGGCCAGTTGCCGCACGTGCTCGCCCTTTGCCCCGCCGTAGTTGACCAGCACCAGCGCCTGGTTCTTGTGCACGCCGTAATTGCCGATCACCTTTCCTTTCCAGCCGCACTGTTCGATCAGCCAGCCTGCGGGCACCTTCACGGTAGTTTCAGAAACGGGGTAGGAGGGGATGCCCGGGAACTGTTGCCGCAGTTGCTCGAACAGTTGCAGCGGTATTTCCGGGTTTTTGAAGAAACTGCCGGCGTTGCCTATCTGCTTCGGGTCGGGGAGCTTGCTCTGCCGGATATGGCACACGGCGGCACTCACGTCCTGGATGCTGGGGTGCTGCACCTGCATCTCCTCCAGCGTTGTTTTGATGGCGCCATAGGAGGTGTTCAGGGTATGGGTTTTGGACAGGCGGAAGATAACGGAAGTCACCACGTACTGGCCTTTCAGGTCGTTTTTGAAGATGCTCTCACGGTACCCGAACTTGCACGTGGCATTGTCGAAGGAATGTACCTGGCCGGTCTGCAAATGCACGGCCTCCAGCTCCTCAAAAACGTCCTTCAACTCCACGCCGTAAGCCCCGATATTCTGGAGCGGGGCCGCGCCCACCGTGCCGGGGATCAGCGACAGGTTCTCGACGCCGCCATAGTTATGCTGCAGCGCATACAGCACAAAGTCGTGCCATGTCTCGCCGCCGCCCGCTTTTATATATACCTCTTCCTCATTTTCCCGCAGCACTTCAATCCCTTTGATGCCGTTTTGCAGCACGAAGCCATCAAAGTCTTTAGTGAAAAGCAGGTTGCTGCCACCACCCAACACGAGCTTTTCCAACGGCTGCACCTCGGGCAGTTGCAAAAGCTGCTGCAGTTCGCCCACACTTTCGAAGCGCGCGAAGTATCTGGCTTTCGCCTCGATGCCAAAGGTGTTGTACTGTTTGAGTTGGAAATCGGTCTGCAGTGTCATGGGTATAAATTTAGCGCAATTTAAGCAAATATGGCGGATGCCGTAACCCATACCTACCAGGGGGTGATTTATTCTACCCCTTTCAATTGCCATTAGTAGAACAATTATGTTAAATAAATAAAATTGCCTGACCACTGCGGCACAATCAAAAGCGGTCTGTTCGGAACTCCTGCGGTTTAAGGCTATCTTTGCAGCCTGAAAGAAGGAAAAGCCATGGCGAAGAAACCGAAACATACCGATAATTTTAACATCACCGTCACTACGCTGGCAGGGCTGGAGGAGGCGCTGGCCGAAGAACTCCGTGCCCTGGACATGGAGTACATCAAAGTGGGCAACCGCGCCGTGACCTGCTCGGGCAACCTGCGCCAGCTTTACGAGGCGAACCTGTGGTGCCGCACCGCCATCCGGATCCTTAAGCCTTTCCGAACCTTTAAGGCGCGCGACGAGAAAAATCTGTATGAGCAGGTGCAGAAAATAGACTGGTCGGAGTACCTGGACCTGGACCAGACTTTTGCCATCAGCGCCGCCATCAGCCACTCCACCTTCGAGCATTCGCTGTATGTGGCGCAGCTCACCAAAGACGCCATCGTGGACCAGTTCCGGAAAAACACGGGACGCCGGCCTTCCGTGGATCTGGTGCACGCCGACATCCGCTTTAACCTGCACATGCACGAAAACCTGGTTACCCTCTCGCTCGACTCTTCCGGCGACTCCCTGCACCGGCGCGGTTATCGCCTCCAGACCAACGTGGCCCCGCTGAACGAAGTGCTCGCCGCAGGCATCATCAGCCTGACCAACTGGGACCGGAAATCACCTTTCATCGACCCGATGTGCGGGTCAGGCACGCTGCTGATTGAGGCCGCCATGATGGCGCAGAACATCGCGCCTGGCTTGTACCGCCGCGACCCATACGGTTTCGAGAAGTGGAAAGACTATGATGCCAAGCTTTTTGAGATGATCTGGAAAACTGCCGAGGCGAAAGCGTCTTTTGAACCGAAGGCCATCATCCAGGGGTATGACATTGACCCTGATTACGCGGAGGCGGCTCGCACCAATATCGAAAATGCCGGGCTGGAGAATGTGATCCGGGTGGAGGAAGCCGATTTCTTCAAGACGGAGGCGCTGCCCGAGCCGGGTGTTGTGGTGATGAACCCGCCCTACAACGAGCGCATTCTCTCCGACGACATCAACCTGCTTTACAAAAACATCGGTGACACCCTCAAGAACAGCTACCAGGGGTATGATGCCTTCGTGCTCACCGGAAATCTGGAGGCGGCCAAAAACGTGGGCCTGAAAACCTCGCGCCGCACCCCGCTATTTAACGGACCAATAGACTGCCGCCTGCTGAAGTACGAGTTATACCAGGGTTCCAGAAGGAGCGAGGGGGAGGAATAACCCAACAGGAAAAGCAGATATAAACAAGTAGCGCACTTCTGTGGGAGTGCGCTACGTGTTTATACCTGCGGCAAAAAAAAGGAGCACCACTAGCGGGTGCTCCTTTTTACATTTTATGGGAATAGATTTATATCCTTCTGATCTGAGCGCCGATAGCGTTGAGGCGGCCGTCGATGTTCTGGTAGCCGCGGTCTATCTGCTCCACGTTGTCAATGATGCTGCGGCCCTCTGCCGACATGGCGGCGATAAGCAGTGCCACGCCTGCCCGGATGTCGGGGGAGGTCATGCGGATGCCGCGCAACGGAATCTGGTTGTTCTGGCCAATAATGGTGGCGCGGTGCGGATCGCAGAGTATGATCTGGGCCCCCATGTCAATCAGCTTGTCGACGAAGAACAGGCGGCTCTCAAACATTTTCTGATGGATCAGCACAGTGCCTTTGGCCTGGGTAGCCGTAACCAGCGCCACGCTCAACAGGTCTGGGGTCAGGCCCGGCCAGGTATGGTCTGAGATGTTCAGGATACTGCCGTCGATGTAGGTGTCGATCTCGTAATGGTCCTGCTCCGGAATGTAAATGTCGTCGCCACGGAACTCCATCTTGATGCCCAGCCGCTGGAACGTCTCCGGAATCAGGCCCAGCTCCGGGATCATGCAGTTCTTGATCGTGATCTCGGAGCCGGTCATACCGGCAAGTCCGATGAAAGAGCCAATCTCGATCATGTCGGGCAGCATGCGGTGCTCGGTGCCGTGCAGTTCGTCCACACCTTCAATCGTGAGCAGGTTAGAACCCACACCACTGATTTTGGCCCCCATGCGGTTGAGCATGCGGCAAAGCTGCTGGATGTATGGCTCACAGGCTGCGTTGTAGATGGTGGTGAGTCCCTCGGCCAGTACAGCCGCCATCAGGATGTTGGCGGTGCCGGTCACGGAGGCTTCGTCCAGTAGCATGTAGACGCCTTTCAGGCCATCTGTGGTCACGTTAAAAAAGCTCTCTTGCGAGTCGTACTCAAAGCGCGCGCCCAACTTCTCAAACGCGATAAAGTGCGTGTCGAGGCGGCGGCGGCCAATCTTGTCGCCACCCGGCTTGGGCATCTTCGCCTGGCCGAAGCGGGCAAGCATCGGGCCCACGATCATCACAGAGCCCCGTATAGCGCGGCCCTGCTCCACAAATTTCTCTGTTTCGAGGTAGCCGAGGTTAATGGCGTCTGCCCGGAAAACATACGTGTCCGGGGCAGTGCGCTCCACCGACACGCCCATGTCATGCAGCAGCTCAATAAGTTTGTTTACGTCCCGGATATCGGGCACATTAGACACGGTAACGGGCTCAGCGGTAAGCAACACCGCGCACAGTATCTGCAGCGCCTCGTTTTTGGCGCCTTGCGGTTGAATGTCTCCTTTAAGCTTGTTACCGCCAATTACTTCGAATGAAGCCATGTATTGTTATTTATTTCTCTGGTTAGTAGAAGGACGCGTGTTCTTGCGGTTCCTGTTGTCGTTGCTGCGGTCGCGGTTCTGCGGTTGGTTGCTGCGCGGGTTCTGCATATTTTCCTGCTGGGGCTTCACGTTCGACTCAAACAGGTTGTTGCGCTCGATATACCCCAGGTCCATGTCGAGCTGGCCTTTGGACAACTGCCGGATATCGTCCAGAATCACGATATCGGTAATACTGTCTTTGTTATAAGAGCGGTACAGGGTTTTCATCAGCTTGCCTAGCGATACTATGGCGGCGTCGCGCTCTGTAGGGTCCTGCAACTCAGTGGCGCGCTCAATCAGCAACTCCACATTTTTGCCATAGTGCTTGTAGCGGGGAGTCGACAGCGGATACTCTATTTTCTGCGGCTTGTCGTTGAGGTACTCCATGGCGCTCAGCGGGTAGGGTGAGTCCACATCCAGCGTAGAGCCCGACATCACAAACAGGTGGTTCCAGAGCTTTTGCTGGTAATCCTGGGTGTCGCGCAGCTGCGGGTTCAGCTTGGCCATCAGGTTAATGAGTAACTGGGAGAGGCGGGTGCGCTCGCTGCGGTCTTCCACACTTGTGATGTAGTTGACCAGGTCCTGCACGTTGCGGCCGTACTCACGCAGCAACAGGTCTTGTTTAAAAGTGGTACTAGCTTCCATTATTTCTTTTATATGGATTCAAAATTAGAAATTTGAGCGCACAATGGCTCAAAACTGGCGCAAAAATCTTTCTGCGCCGTGTTAGGGTGTACGCAACAACAAGTGGAGCGGTCGGTTTATGTCTCTCCCCCCGAAGGTAGGGGCGTTTACTTCAGTTTGGCCCCGTTGGGCACCGGGGCAGTGGGCTGCGCCAGCACAATTGCACCGTTCTCGTCTTCAAACCCGGTAACCAGCACCTCCGACATGAACCTGCCGATTTGCTTCTTCCCCAGGTTGGTTACGCAGAGCACCTGCAGGCCTACCAGCTCCTCGGGGGTATACCGCTCCGTGATCTGCGCGCTCGACTTTTTCATTCCCATCGGGCCAAGGTCCACCAAAAGCTGATAAGCAGGGCGGCGCGCCTCCGGAAAATCCTTTGCCTCTACGATTGTGCCTACGCGGATATCGGTCTGCTCGAAGTGCTGCCAGGTAATAGGCTCTGGCTGTTCAGGCTGTGTGTGCATGGGGTATGGAAAGCGCTGGTGTAAGAATCAGTGTAAACAGCGATACAAGATAGGGTTTTATTCCAGATTTCAGAAGCCAGAGCGGGTTAAATGCCTTTTATCGGCAAGCACCCCGCCCTGGCAGCCCTCCCTGCGGCACAATTAGGGAGGGGGCCTTCGATCGTTTCAGTCGTTGGCTGCCATGTATACCTCTCGGCAGAACTTTTATACCCCTTCACCCTTATAAGGACTACACCATCAACAGACACATTTATGAACAGCAACGAGCAGGCAGCAACGGTAACCGTGAGCGCAGACAGCAGCGCCCCCATGATCGCCAACATCCAGGCGGGCGGAAAGGCAATGGTCCTGGATGAGTCCAGTATCGAGACAGGCATCAAAGCGGGCCCCGACCCCTACGATTATATTATGAGCGCGCTTGGGGCCTGCACCGTCATCACGCTGCACATGTATGCGCGTCGCAAAGGCTGGCCCCTCGAGCGGGCTGAAGTGACCCTGCAACATGGCCGCGTGCACGCCAAAGACTGCGAAAGCTGCGAGGACGATGTGGCCAGGATAAGTCAGGTAACCAAGCGCCTTCGGCTGACGGGCGATCTCTCGGTCGAGCAGCGAGCCCGGTTGAAGCTGATTTCGGCCAAATGCCCGGTGCAGAAAACCCTGGCAGGGGGCATCGCGATTGAGACAGAACTGCTGGAAGACTGATCAACGTGAACTCAAGAATTACTATAGTTTAAATAACTTCAAAATGAGGTTTCTAGCCATTGAGGATATTCTGCTGTCAGAACAAGGCAAAATGATTCCCAGTTTTTCCGAGAGGTACCGGGGGTAGGGGCCCTCTATTTGTAGATTTCCGGTGCCACGTCAGTGGCAGCCGTTAGGCAGGAAATGTACACAGTGCCGAGCGGGAAAACGCGCCCCAGCTTAAGAAGGGCCCCTACCCCAGGCGTGGAGCGCAAAGCAGGCTATGACAACAAGGATTTTCAAGCTTTGAAATAACCGTTATAATCCCGAGTTTACGTTAATCAGGTATACCATACCCAATACCCAGCATTTAGGGACTTTAAATCCCGGGCTTGCTACACGTATATAAGCCCCCGAATGATGCTGTTTCTCTTGCCGTTTGCGGCACAGAGCGGAAGGGCAAGATTTCCGGGGGGGCTCTAGCGGGTAGTGTCTTAAAATTCCTATCTTCGCTTTCTAAAAAGTGTGCTGCAGTGCCTGCTGCGGCCAAACCCCATCTTTCGCATGACGAATAAACGCACCCTTACTTACCTTATTATCGCCTTGCTTGCCTTTGGGCTATATGCGTGTGTGCCACTGGAACAGCAGGGGCAGAGCACCGCCGGGGCCGCAGCGCCGCAACTGCGCTTCGAAGATTATGTGTATGACGAGAGCATCCGCTCGGTGCAGGCCTACCTGGCTACGAGCCTGGAGGATGAGGTGCTGAACCCCGCGGTGTCGCCTCTCAGCCAGGAGCGGCCCATCGTGCTGGAATTCGACCGCCTGAATGCCCGGCAACAGCGCCTGCTGGTAAAACTCCGCCACTGCAACGCCAACTGGACTCCCTCTACACTGAACGACACGCAGTTCCTGTATGATTTCAACGAGTTCATTGTCACAGACGGGCAGATATCAGTGAACACCCGCATCCCGTACGTGCATTACCGCTTTGCTGTGCCCCGCGTGCGCATCAGCGGCAACTACCTGCTGGAAGTGCAGGAGGAAGGCGGGAACACCCTGCTCACGCGCCGCCTGATGGTATACCAGGACGCCGTGGTGGTGGCTGCAAAACTGGGAGCCCCGCTTGGACCCGGTGGACGCGAGACCCGCCAGCCCATCGAGTTCAACATCATGCACCCCGACTACGAAATCATCAACCCGGCCATGGAGGTGAAAACCATCATCCGGCAGAACTACCGCTGGGACAATGCCAAGGTCATCGGCAAGCCCACCTACGTGCATGATGCGCAGCGCCGCCTGGAGTATGTGTTTTTTGAGCCAAAGGACCAGTTCAAGGGCCTGAGCGAGTTCCGGGCGTTTGATACCCGCAGCCTCAACTACCGTGGCATCGGGGTGCAAAGCATCAACCTGCAGCCAAACCCGGTGGAGGTGATCCTGGCCCCAGACAAAAGCCGTCAGGGAGAGGCCTATACCCAAACCCCGGACATCAACGGCATGCGCATTTTTGGCAACAAACAGTATGGAAACAGCGCCGTGAACGGGGATTATACCTGGGTAGACTTTCAGCTGAAGGCCGACGTTAAAGTGCCGGGGGAGGTATACCTGCAGGGCGAGCTGACCGGTTGGTCGGAACCCGCCAACGCGCGCATGGCATATAACCCGGAGCTGGGCGCCTATACCGGCAGGCTGCTCCTGAAGCAAGGCTACTACAACTACTATTATGCCCTGATAACTGGCACTTCGGCCGCGCCGGATGCCAGTTATTTTGAAGGCAGCCACTTTGAAACCGACAACATATATGACATCCTGGTGTATTATCGCCCGCCCGGCACCCGCGCCGACCTCCTGATCGGGTATGAGCAACTGTACTTTAACAGAAAATAGCAGCGGCGGTTTCCCGCAATTTAGTGTATAGCAGCAAAAACAATTAGCGCATGACCAGATACCTCAGCCTTCTCCTCCTTTCATTTCTCCTCCTGCTCATGCC
The DNA here is from genome assembly GCF_022601975.1 of Pontibacter sp. E15-1. GTDB lineage: Bacteria > Bacteroidota > Bacteroidia > Cytophagales > Hymenobacteraceae > Pontibacter. The sequence goes on along the minus strand of NZ_JAKVIR010000026.1, from coordinate 23,491 downwards.
GGCTGCGCACAGTTACGCACAGGACGCGCCGCTTCGCGTTGGCGTGGTGGGCCTCACGCACACGCACGTGCACTGGATACTGGGCAGGCCCGACAGAGGCGATATAAAAATTGTGGGGATTGTGGAGCCGAACCGCGAACTGGCTCAGCGCTACGCCACACAGCACGGCTTTTCGATGGCGCTGGTATATGACACGATGGAGGAGATGATAGCTGCCGCCAAGCCGGAAGCGGTGACCGCCTTTGGCACCATTTACGAGCATCTGAAGGTGGTGCAGGTTTGTGCGCCGCGCGGCATCCACGTGATGGTGGAAAAGCCGCTGGCCGTGAGCCTCGAGCATGCCCGGAAGATGCAGGCGCTTGCGAAAAAGCACAACATCTTCCTGCTCACCAATTACGAAACCACCTGGTACGCCACCAACCACAAGGCATATGCCATGGTGCAGGAGGGAGCCATCGGCGACCTGCGCAAAATCGTGGTGCATGATGGCCACCAGGGCCCCGCTGAGATTGGCGTGAATCAGGAGTTCCTGTCGTGGCTGACCGACCCGGTGGCAAACGGCGCGGGTGCCCTCACGGACTTTGGGTGCTACGGTGCCAACCTGATCACGTGGCTAAAAAAGGGGGAGCGGCCAACTGCGGTCACGGCCGTGACGCAGACCAACAAGCCGGAGCTATACCCGAAGGTGGATGACGAGGCCACCATCCTGTTGCAATATCCCAAAATGCAGGGCATCATTCAGGCCTCCTGGAACTGGCCCTTCGCGAGAAAAGACATGGAGGTATACGGCAGGACGGGCTATGTCTATAGCGACAACCGCACCGACCTCCGCTATCGGCTGAGCGAGAAGCAAAGTGAGCAGCATGAGAAACTGGCGGAGCGCCCCGCCCCCTACGACGATCCGTTCGCGTTGCTGGCAGCCGTTGTCAGGCACAAGATTACCCTGGCCCCACACGATCTCTCCGCCCTGGAGAACAACATGGTGGTGATGGAAATACTGGAGGCGGCTAAAGAAAGCGCCAGAACAGGCAAAACAGTTAAGCTAAAGCAGTAAAAGCGGTTTACTACAGCAAGGCCTCCAGGCCCTTTAAATTTGCGCTGGAGGGATGTTTGCCACAAAAACCGTTTACTTTTTGCCGGATGGTTTTTTATACACTGCCTCGGTGGTTTAACTTGCAGGAGCCCTGTAAGGCGTAAAATTGTTTGCGAACCATTGGACCCGTGTATGAAGAGACTGCCAATTTTGGTGTTGCTGTGGCTTGCCATAAGCTGTAGCGTAAAGCAGCCCGAAACCATTAGCGATATGACCGGTCAGCCGGATAAGAAGTGGTGGAAGGAGGCTATTGTTTACCAGATTTACCCGCGCAGCTTCCAGGACAGCGACGGAAACGGCGTCGGCGACCTGGAAGGCATCATATCCCGGCTGGATTATATCAAAAGCCTGGGGGTGACTGCCGTGTGGCTCAACCCAATTTACGCTTCCCCAAACGACGACAACGGCTACGACATCAGCGATTACCGGGCGATCATGCCGGAGTTCGGCACCATGCAGGACTTCGACAGGATGCTGGAGGAGATGCACAAGCGCGATATTAAGCTGGTGATGGACATGGTGGTGAACCACAGCAGCGACGAGCACGCGTGGTTTAAGCAGTCCAGAAGCTCAAGAACGAGCCCATACCGCGACTATTACCATTGGTGGCCCGCCGAAAAAGGCAAGCCAAACTACCGCTACAGCCTCTTCGACGAGAAGGGCGATGCCTGGAAGTATGACTCCCTCACCAATGCCTACTACCTGCACTATTTTTCGCAGAAACAGCCGGACCTGAACTGGGAAAACCCCAAAGTGCGGCAGGAAGTGTATGATATCATGAAGTTCTGGGCCGAGAAAGGGGTGGATGGCTTCAGGCTGGACGCGTTTCAGTTTGCCGCCAAAGACACTACTTTCCCCGCCTTCCCGAAGGGCTTCGAGAAAAACTTTGTCCAGTATTACGCCATGCAGGGCAATTTGCACCAGTACCTCCAGGAGATGAACGAGGAGGTGTTCAGCAAATACGATGTGATGAGCGTGGCCGAAGGCGCGGGGCGCAACTTTGAGGATGCCCACAAACTGGTGGACGAAGACCGCAACGAACTGAACATGGCCTATGCCTTCGACGGCGTGGATATTGCCAAACGGGAGGGGTATAGCCTCACGCACTTTAAAACCGTCTTCTCGAAGTGGGACAGCGCTTTTGCCGAAAATGGCTGGCTGTCTATCTTCCTGTCGAACCACGATCAGGCGCGCCTGGTGAACAGGTATGGGAACGATGCCCCTGAGTTCAGGGCTCCGTCCACCAAAATGCTCAACACCTTTATCCTGAGTATGCGCGGCACGCCCTATGTGTATTATGGCGATGAACTCGGGATGACGAACATCGGCTTTGACTCCATTTCTCAGTATCAGGACATCGCGGCAATCAACGGGTACAAGAAAGTGCTGCACGAGGGCGGAGACGTGAACGCGTATCTGAAAGACTTAAAGTTCGCATCACGCGACAACGGCAGAACCCCGATGCAATGGGACGCGTCGCAGCATGCCGGCTTCACCAACGGAAACCCGTGGCTGCCGGTAAACCAGAACTACAAGCAGGTGAACGTGGCCGCTAAGGACAAAGACCCGAACTCAGTGCTGAACCACTTCCGGAAAATGACCCAGGTGCGTCAGGAAAACCCTGTTTTGGTATACGGCGACTACAAACTGCTGCTGCCCGACCACAAGCAGGTATATGCCTATACCCGCACGCTCGGCGATCAGAAGATGCTGGTGCTCCTGAACTTCTCCTCAGAAAAAGCAGACATAGAACTTCCTGCCGCTGTTAAGGTCGATGACGTGGTCATCAACAACCTGAGCACGGCAGAGCACAAAAGCACCCGTTTTTCACTCAGCCCATACCAGGCCGTAATCTACTCACTGAAATAAAAGGCATTGGTATGCAGCGGGCAAATTGCCCCTTTAAGCATGTTTAATAGCCATCTTTTGGAAGTTAAATTTAAACATGCTCTTAACAAAAAGAGGCCGGTATAAACCGGCCTCTTTTTTTATGTTGTGCGAGGTATGATTACTTAGTCCTCTACCAATTTAATTACCAGAAGCAGCGTTTGTATTTATATCTATAGCAACGGCTTTTATACCTCATTTCTAATTCTTGATTTCTAATTCTTAATTTGGCGAAGCACTAGAATCTGTCGCGATTACACGTTAAAACGGAAGTGCATGATGTCGCCGTCCTTCACCACGTAGTCTTTCCCTTCCACCGACATCTTGCCGGCTTCTTTTATCTTCGCCTCTGACTTATACTCCTGATAGTCGGGCAGTTTGATGACCTCGGCGCGGATAAAACCCTTCTCGAAGTCAGAGTGGATGACACCGGCGGCGGCAGGGGCTTTCCAGCCTTTCCCGATCGTCCAGGCGCGCACTTCTTTCACGCCAGCGGTGAAGTAGGTGATCAGGTCCAGGAGGCTGTAGGAGGCTTTAATCAGCTTGTTCAGGCCAGACTCGGTCAGGCCGTACTCCGACAGGAACATCTCTTTCTCTTCGGGGTCGGTCAGCTCTGCAATCTGGGCCTCGATGGAAGCGGAGATGAGCACCACCTGGGCGTTCTCGTTCTTGACGTTCTCGCGGAGGGCCTCCGAAAACTGGTTGCCGTCATTCATGGAGTTCTCATCCACGTTGGCGGCATAAATCACGGGTTTGTCTGTGAGCAGCTTCAGGTCCTCTACGGCCTCTTTGTCCTCTTCGGTGGCGTCCAGGGAGCGGGCGCTGAGGCCAGCCTCAAAATGGGCCTTGTACTTCTCCAGGCTCGCCAGTTCTTTCTTGGCCTTCGCGTCGCCGGACTTAGCCGAGCGCATCACCTTCTGGATTTTCTTGTCCACAGACTCCAGGTCTTTCAGCTGCAGCTCGGTGTCGATGATCTCTTTGTCGGCTACAGGGTCCACCTTGCCGTCCACGTGCACGATGTTGGGGTCCTCGAAACAGCGCACCACATGGATGATGGCGTCTACCTCGCGGATGTTGGCCAGGAACTTGTTGCCCAGCCCTTCGCCCTTGCTGGCCCCTTTCACCAGCCCGGCAATGTCCACAAACTCGATAACGGTGGGCAGCACGCGCTCGGGGTGCACCAGTTCCTCCAGTATCTGCAGGCGCTCGTCCGGCACCGTGATCACGCCCACGTTTGGCTCAATCGTACAGAATGGATAGTTGGCAGATTCTGCCTTGGCATTAGAAATAGCGTTGAATAACGTAGACTTGCCTACATTCGGCAGTCCGACAATTCCGCATCTGAGTCCCATGTTGAATAGTGTTTTAAATCAGGGCGCAAATATACGAATTATTTGGCTGCCGTGCAGACCCTGCGAGAGGGGGAAGGGCTAAAATGAAGAAACCCATGGCGCGGCCATGGGTTGGGGTATACTGCAGGAAGCGAAGGGGAGTGTTATTCCCACTTCAGCTCGTTGTCGTAAGTTGGGGCTGCCTCAACCGTTTCGGCGGCAACGGGGGCCTCGTAAGGCGTATCCAGCGAGGCCAGCGCCTCTTCTGTCAAAAGCTCGGATTTAACGTGGTCAATCGTTCCCTGAAGCGCATCCATGAATTTCGCGAAGTCTTCTTTGTACAGGAAAATCTTGTGTTTCTCGTAAGAAAAATTATCCTCGTTAAACTTTCTCTTGCTTTCCGTAATGGTCACGTAAAAGTCGTTTGAGCGAGTCGATTTCACATCAAAGAAATACGTTCTTTTCCCGGCTCTTACTCGCTGGGAATAAATTTCTGCTTTTTCGTTGTTCTCTTCCACCGTAATAAACGTTAAATTCAACTTACTGAATCTAAAAGTAACATATATATCTGATATATAAAAATCCCTGAATTTAAAATTTAAGTAAATTTTTTCCCGTTATATTTGCAGTTGGACCAAATTGAACACTGTGAATATATGTTCGATAGTACTCTTGTTTCTCCTGTCGTTATTTCATAACAGCGCCACCTACACGGCCCAGGGGAGAGCCTCTTTTTACGCAGACCGCATGCAGGGGCACGCCACCGCCAGCGGCGAGCGCTACGACAAAAAGCTGTATACGGCAGCACACGCCACCCTGCCTTTCGACACGAAAGTGCTGGTAACCAACCTCAACAACGGCAAGAGCGTGGTGGTGCGCATCAACGACCGCAAGGCTCGCCACCGCCACAACGTCATCGACCTGTCGCGGGCAGCTGCCCAGGAGATCGGCATGATCCGGAGCGGGAGCGCGGCAGTGCGGCTAAAGGAGGTGAAAAACGAGCAGACGGGGCAACAAGCGCAGCCTGCCGCCGTTTCAGAAGCAAAGGTTCCCCGCAAATAGCCCTCCGCCCCATGAAAACGCCCCTTTCCCTCGCCGACGTCCAGAAGTTTGAGAACATGGAGTTTCTGGCAAAGCAGCTCGTAGAGGGGTTCATCACGGGGTTGCACCAGTCGCCATACCACGGGTTTTCGGTGGAGTTTTCGGAGCACCGGCTCTACAACAGCGGCGAGAGCACCCGCCACATCGACTGGAAAGTGTTTGCCCGCACCGACAAGCTTTTTGTGAAGCGGTATGAGGAGGAGACGAACCTGCGCTGCCACATGCTGCTCGACGTGTCGCCCTCAATGTATTACCCCACCGAGACAAACGGGAAGCTGGTTTTTTCGGCGCTTTGCGCGGCTGCCCTGGCTACCCTGCTCCGCAAGCAGCGCGACGCGGTGGGGCTCGTCACCTTCTCCGATAAGATAGAACTGCAGACCCCGGTTCGCTCCACGGCCTCGCACCTCCATACCCTGCTGCTGCTGCTGCAAAAGCAACTGGAGCAAAAGCCCACTGCCCAGGACACGAACGTGGCGGGCGTGATACACCAGATTGCCCAGCAGATACCCAAGCGCTCGCTCGTTATCATCTTCAGCGATATGCTGAGCAGGCAGGATGACCTGGAAAGCGTTTTTGCGTCGCTGCAACACCTAAAGCACCAGAACCACGAGGTGCTGCTTTTTCATGTGATGGACCGCAAGACAGAGGAGGAGTTTGATTTTGCGGAGCGGCCATACGTGTTCGTGGACGTGGAGACAGGGCAGGAGCTGAAGCTGCAACCCTCGCAAGTGCGTGAACATTATCGCGCCGCCGTGGAGGGGTATAAACGCGAGCTGGAACTGAAATGCGGCCAGTATAAAATAGACTTCGTGCCCGTGGATATCCATGAGCCCTTCGATAAAGTGCTGTACGCCTACCTGGTGAAGCGTGGCAAAGTGCGGTAAGGTATAATCAGGGTATGGAACGTGCCGAAGCCTGCGGTCATACCTATACCGGTTTACGCTGACTCTTCCTGTTTCAAGCTCCGAATGACTTTACAGGGGTTTCCGGCGGCAAACACGTCGGCCGGAATGTCTTTCGTCACGACGCTGCCCGCGCCGATCACACTGCGGTCGCCAATGGTTACGCCGGGGCAAACCACCACGCTGCCGCCCACCCATACATCCTTGCCGATGGCGATCGGTTTTGCGTACTCCACCCCCGAGCTCCGCTCTATATGATTCAGCGGATGCGTGGCGGTATAAACCTGCACGTTGGGCCCAAACATCGTTCGGCTGCCAATAGTGACCGGGGCCACATCCAGCACCACGCAGTTAAAGTTGAAAAACACCTTCTCGCCCACATGCATGTTCGTGCCATAGTCGCAGTAAAAAGGAGGCTGCAGCCATAAACCGGCTCCTGCGTTCGGGATTAGCTTTTGCAAAATGCGGGCAATTTCTTCTACCTGGTCCTCGCTGGTGTCGTTCAGTTGCTTGGTCAGGAGCCGTGTTTGCAGCCTTTCGTCTACAAGCTGTGTGTCGAGCGGGTTGTACAACTCCCCGGCGAGCATTTTTTCTTTCTCAGTTTTCATATATCAGGTAGATATTGGCATTTACAGTATTTGGTATAATTCACTTTATGAGAAAATCAGATGCCCGAAAGTGACTGATTTATAGTTTAGCTTACCTTATTGTTTTGGACTACAAATTTCATTTCAATACTTTGTCATTACCTTGTATGGGTTGCAAAACACACACAAGTAATTATTCAGGGTATAAGCGTGTGGCAATTTACTGGAGTCGTTAGAAAGCGTGTTAAAAACAAAATATAGTATAAATCTTGATACGGCAGCATCACGTTGGCACATTATTCAGCGATTGCCAGAGGTACTTGCTGGCGATGGTGCGGAAGGGACGCCAGCTCTCGGCTATATCCTGCATCTGCAGTTTCAGGGCCTTGCCGGCGGTTTCTAAGCCATAGTGGCGCTTCATGGCGTTTTGTATCCCCAGGTCATCCACCGGAAACACATCGGGCCGCTCCAGTGCAAACATCAGCAGCATCTCCACGGTCCAGCGGCCAACGCCCTTGATTTGCGTCAGGTGCAGGATCAGGGCCTCGCTTTCCATGGCGTCGATCGTGGCGTGCAACATCTGGCCCTCCGTGGCAAAAGCCGCCACGTTCCGCACATAGCCTATCTTCTGAAACGACAGCCCCGCGCTGCGCAGCACCTCGTCAGGCGTTTCCAGCACCAGGTGCGGGTGCGGGTACTCATCGGGGAACAGGGCCTTGAAACGGGCAAAGATTACGGCCGCTACCTTGGTGCTCAGCTGCTGCGACACGATCGCGCTCAGCAGCTTATAATACAGGTCTTCGGATTTGGAGGAGGGAAGGGGCTGGCCCTGCCGGATGATGCTCGTCAGGATAGGGTCTTTGCCCAGTACGGCGGCTACTTCTGGAGAAATGAAATCAGGAAACATGGCCTTGCGTTAGTTTAGGCCAAATAGCTGATTTTTTTGGAAGAAGGCAACAGGGTTTGCGACGGAATGAAAGCGGGAAGCCGGTTTGCCGCATCATTCCGGGCCCATGGCTGCGCGTGGGGAGGGTATAAAAAGGAAGTGAGCAGCACAGTACCCGGTAAACCGGGCGACTGGCTGCTCACTAAAGGGGCTGCTTGTATGCACAGAAAGAAAGGAGGAAGTAGTTATATATGCTGGATTACTCTGTGCTGAAAGAGTAGATAAAGGCAGCCCCAATGGTTGTCTGGCTCTTTTTGGAGAAAGAACCGCTGGAGTTCTCGAAGAACCCGTCCTGCGATTTGTCGAAGCGGATCTCAGGTTTAACGTTCAGGTTGCCGCTGGCCATTTTCACGTCGCCGGTAAGCGTGAGCGAGGCAACTTGCAGTGGGCCGAAGTAACGCACGCCCTCCGGGTCTGAGAAGTACTCGGTGCGCATCCCCAGGCCAACCGTTGGGGTAACGGCGTAGTTCAGATAGAGAGCCGCACCGCCCCATTTCGCGTCATCAGACCAGGGGTTGGAAGCGTCCGTTTCAGCATACCCGGTGTAAAAGGCTCCGTAAGCGGCGTTTATACCCACTTTCAGGGCATCGTTCAACGCGTAGGAGGTCGTCAGGTCGTACAGGCTGGTATAAGAGCCCTTGTTGTCTCCGAAATTAGACAGGGTGTTGTACTCATCGCCGCCAATCCAGTTCAGGAACAGGTCAAAGCCGGGCACTGGGGCTAAGTGCGCCTGCGCCGTTACAGACTTCTTGTCGTTGAAGTCGCTGAGGCCGTCCCAGCCGTTCACCACGCCCAGCATCAGGCCCAGCTTGTCGTTCACCGCGTAATCCAGCTTGGCACCGGTGTGGTAAAAGGGGCCGTTGCCGAAGAGGTACGACAGGCTGTAGTTGTAGTTCAGGGGGGCGTCGATCAACTCATACCCGATGTGCGTGCCGTACTGCCCGATGGTGAAGTTCAGCTTCGGGGTGAGCGCGTATGACAGAAATGCCTGCTTGATCACACGTGCCGTTCCCTCGTTTCCGAAGTTGCCCAACTCGGCGTTCGGGCCGAAGGTCAGGTCGGCCACCACTGTGGCGCGGCCCTTGGTATAGGTGAACATGGTTTGCACCAGGCCAAGCGAGAAGTTGTTGTGCTTGGTGTCGAAGATGCGCCCCTGGTTCAGGCCCGACTCTGGCTTGTTCAGGTTATACTGGTAATAGGCATCCACGTAGCCGCTGATGGACAGCGAGCCTTTGGTCTCTTCCACGGTTGCCATTTCCTGGGCATTGGCTATATTTGCTCCTGCGAAGAGCATTGCTGCGGCGAGTGATAAAAGTCTTTTCATGATTGTGGTTTTTTTCGTTGATACTATTTTGAAGAAGTAGTGTATCCACCCATACCCGCCACCAAGCTGCTTCTCAAATTGCCGTTTGCGAAGCGGTGGCTGATTATATAGGGTTAGGTGGGGTTTTGACGAAGGACACAGAAGCAGAGAGACAGTTCGCCGCCGGCTTGCTTTGCGCTTGTAAAACGGTGGTAATGCCTGACCGCATTACCACCTGTTTCACAGCCATGTCATCAAGGTTAAGGGATGGATTGTTATTCCGCCGCCACTGGTTTTGCGGCCCCTTTCTGGCTGCGCGCATGGGCAGCCAGTATCATTTCTTTCTCATCCAGGCTCATCTCAAAGCCTGTTCCGTTAAAGTCTGGGTAGGCGTGCATCTTGTGTTCGTGGATGTCAAGGCCTTCGATTTCCTCTCTGGCACTCACCCGGATTCCCGTCGTAAGCTTCAGGACATACCATACCACAAAGGCGAAGGAGAAGCTGAACACGCCGATGGCCACAATGCCGATCAGCTGGCTCACGAGCTGGTCTAAACCGGCCAGGCTCCCGAAGAGGCCCACGGCCAGCGTGCCCCAAAGGCCGCACACCAGGTGTACCGACAGTGCACCCACCGGGTCGTCGAGGCGAATACGGTCGAAGAAGGCGACAGCCATCACCACCAGCGCGCCGGCGATAAACCCGATGATGATCGAATCCGTCACGCCCATCTGGTCAGCACCGGCAGTTATACCCACCAGGCCCGCCAGTATACCGTTCAGCACCATCGTGATATCGCTTGCCTTAAACATAACCAGCGACAAGAGGCATCCGCCGATGGCACCCGCAGCGGCTGCAAGGCTCGTCATGACCAATACCCGTGACACAGCTCCCGGATCGGCTGACAGCACGGAGCCGCCATTAAAGCCGAACCAGCCTAACCATAGAATAAACACCCCTATCGTAGCCAGCGGAATGCTGTGCCCCGGGATTGGCTTGATCTTGCCGTCCATGTACTTGCCGATTCGTGGCCCCAGCAGCATGATGCCCGCCAGCGCTCCCCAGCCGCCCACAGAGTGTACAATGGTAGAGCCCGCAAAGTCATAGAACGGTACTGAAAGCGTGTTCAGGAAGCCACCCCCCCATTTCCACATGCCCACGATAGGGTAGCAGATACCTACAAACAGGATGGAGAAGATAATGAACGACGACAGCTTGATGCGCTCGGCCACGGCACCCGACACGATGGTGGCGGCAGTGGCGGCAAACATGCCCTGGAACAGGAAATCGGTCCAGAAGGTATAGCCCTCGTTGTAAGCGGAGGTCTCGCCGCCCTCTGGCAAGGGAATGCCAAAGTTGGAGAAGCCGAAAAATCCGCCGGCAAAGCTCTCGCCCGGGTACATCATCGAGAACCCCCAGAGCGCGTAGGTGATCAGGCCGATGGCCGGGATCATACTGTTCTTGAAAAGCACGTTTACCGTGTTCTTGGATCTGGCCAGACCTGACTCGAGAGTGGCAAACCCGAGGTGCATGACGAAAACCAGGAAGATGGAGACCATCATCCAGACGTTGTTCGTGACAAATAATTCTTGTGACATGGCTTTAATGTTAAGGTTGAAATTGTTTGTGTTTTTTGATTTGACTGAGTAAATGTGGTCGGGGTGCTACAGGGCGAGTTCGCCAACGTCCCCGGTGCGGATGCGGATAACGGACTCTACATCCATGATGAATATTTTGCCGTCTCCCACTTTGCCCGTGTTGGCTACTTTCAGGATGGTTTCAACCACGGCATCCACATGGTCTTCGGTCACGGTCATCTCAATTTTTGTCCGGGGTATAAACCCGACATTATAGGTGGCGCCCCGGTATACTTGCGAGGAGCTATGCTCTAAACCGAACCCTTTCACATCGTAGGTGGTCATAAAAGCAATCCCGATCTCGGTGAGGGCTTCATACACATCCTCAAATTTGGATGTTCTGATGATGGCTTCAATTTTCTTCATACAATTAATAGTTAGGTTAGGGTATGTTTTTACTAGGGGTGTTTGCTAATTTTTATCTAAAGTATGGAATATACCCCTTCGTGTCAAGGGGGTATAACTTAAATTTTATAATATTATCAAAGTATAGCCTCTAGTATTGTGAGTATGGCTGCTTAAAATAGTTTTTGTTGCCAAATGATTATTCATTGGGATTTTTGAAGATCTGAGAAGGCTATACAGACGGAAAAGCCTGTCAATCGCCGAAAAATAGCAGGGAAGGCCCTTTTATGGATAGAGGAGGTATAGCGGAAGCTTCTCTGCCAGACGCTGATTTTATACCGCTCTTTTATTATTATGCTGCAGAGCAGCTGCAGATTTAGTGGATATGGCTGCGTTGAAAAAAATATGTCTATCCTAAAAAATATTTTTAGAATTTTATTGGATGGGTATTAAAATGAAGGGGGTGGTAAGATAAAATAGAGTAAAAATGATCGGGAATGGGGTATGAAAAAGGGAGGGGCAAAAAAATAGCGCGGGTGGAGCGCCCGCGCCAGAACTTGAACTTATTTGTTATTTAGGCCGAAAGGACCGGCGTATGGTCCAGGGCCTGCAGGGTTTGCAGGAGATGATCCAGCATGGTATCCGTTATATCCAGGTGCGTTACAAAACGAATCATTTGCGGGCCAAAGCTCGAGGCGAGTATCCCTTTGCCAGCCAGTGCGTCCACAAAGGCTTTGTCGGTATACCTGTCGTTGAGCTTGAAGATGACGATATTCGTCTCAACGGGCAACACACTTGCTATATAATCGCGTTGCAGCAGACTGGCTTCGATGGCCTTCGCCTTGCGGTGGTCCTCCGGCAATCGGGCCACATGATGGTCGAGGGCGTAGCTGCAGGCCGCCGCGAGATAGCCCGCCTGCCGCATGCCCCCGCCGAGCACTTTGCGCACCCGCCGCGCTCTTTTAATAAAGGCAGCACTACCCAGCAGCACCGAGCCCACGGGAGCCCCCAGGCCTTTGGAGAGACACACGGAGATACTGTCGAAATATGAGCCGTAGTCCAGGGCACTGTCGCCGGAGGCGGCCAGGGCATTAAACACGCGGGCCCCGTCGAGGTGCAGCACTAGGCCGTGCCGCTGGCACACCTCCGCGATGGCCGCAATCTCGGCTATGGTATAATAGGTGCCGCCTCCCTTGTTGCAGGTGTTCTCCAGGGCCACCAGGCTCGTCTCCGGGAAGTGCACGTTGTCGAGCGGGCGGATGTGAGCCTCTACCTGCTGCGGCGTCATCTTGCCGCGCTCACCATACACCAGCGCCATCGAGGCCCCCGAGTTGAACGGGATGCCGCCGCCCTCATACTGGTAGATATGCGCCGTGATGTCGCAGATGACCTCGGTGAGGGGCTGCGTGTGCACCTTGATGGCGATCTGGTTGGTCATGGTGCCGGACGGGCAGAAGAGGCCCGCCTCCATCCCGAACATGGCGGCGGTTTTTGCCTCCAGGGCGTTTACGCTGGCGTCTTCGCCATACACGTCGTCGCCCACTTCGGCACTGAACATGGCCTGGCGCATGGCCGGGGTTGGTTTGGTAACGGTGTCAGAGCGCAGGTCTGTTAGTTGCATATCAATTAGATTTCCGAAATACTTTACTTTGTAAAATTAAAAACTTACTTTTGCCGTTCAAATTAAATATTGCAACGATGGGAGTTACTAGATTAAAAAGAAAAGACCGTAAGAATAAGGCAAGAGCAAATAACAGAGTAGCGCGTATTAAGCAACTGCTGTTAACGCCTGTTATTAAGAACGTTGACATGGATGAGTTGAGAGCTCAGTTTGGCGAAGCACCGAAAAACAAGCCAGCTGAAACTGCTGCCCAGCCAGAGGAGGCTTCTGCCGAGTAGTTCTTTTTAGGGGTATGTAAGCCCATCTGCCTGCCGCTGCTATTCCAGCAAATGGCGGCGGCTTACTGAAAAGACTTCAAAGTGTGTTTGCTGCGGCAGGCACACTTTTTTTATGCCCGCTTGCCAAGCTCGATCACCTGAAGGTCGCGCACCCGACCCTCCTCCACGGCAAAGCGCACCATTGTCCGCACTTTATGAAAGCCGTGCTTGCCCGCCGCCCCTGGGTTGATGTGCAGCAGGTTATGGAGCTTTTTGTCTGTCATCACCTTGAGTATATGCGAGTGGCCCGTGATGAAGAGGCGCGGCGGGTTGGCCTTGATAATGTCGCGCACGTCGGGGTGGTACTTGCCGGGGTAGCCGCCGATGTGCGTCATCAGCACGTCCAGTCCGTTCGCGTCGAAGCGGAGCACCTTGGGGTGCAGCTGCCGCACGTCCTGCCCGTCGATGTTGCCGTACACGCCCCGCAGCGGCGCCACCTCTTGCAGCCGCTCCGATACTGCGGCGGTGCCGAAATCGCCGGCATGCCATATCTCGTCCCTGTCCGAAAGCAGGCGCAGGATCTGATCGTCGAGGTATGCGTGGGTGTCGGAGAGAAGGCCTATCTTCATGGCTGGCTATATATAGGTATGGAAAAGCCACAGGCCATACGTATGCATGGCCTGTGGCAGGTGTAGTGGTTTATTAAATTCAAAGAAAAGGCATCTTCAGGATGCTTCAGCTGTTTTACCGCATTGCGTAGCTTTTTGTTTTGCTATACTCTTTCGAGATAACGGGCCAGAGGTAACTGCCTGCCTCCCGTTTCATCAGTATCCGCAAGCCGAGGGCCATGTTGAGCGTGGCCGGGAACGCACCACCCAGCCCCAGGGGCAGCAGCAGCACCAGCAGCACGATGCCCGCCAGCACGCCACCCTTGAAAAACCAGCCCTTTCCCCAAATGCTCAGGCCCACCCACAACTGCAGTGTGGCTACTGCAAGTATAAATTCAGGGGTATGCCGGGGCATCCACTCAAGTATAAACGTTTTGTAAATCGGGATTAGCGAATATTCAGCGAAGTTCTGGTAGATTTCCGGTCTGAAGAAAGCCACGTACACTTGCAGCATACAGCCTGCGCCAAAACACAGGGAGTATAATAATCGTGCAAACAATGGCTTCTCGAGGCAGGCGATAAGCCCTACCATAGCCAAAATGTTACAAGTTGAATAAGCTGTCCAGAAGAGGGTAGAAGAACTTAAATCCATTGCAAGTGCCTGTGTGATACAGAACAAAGCTACACATTGTTTTCAATTGGCCGCACCTTCGCCAAATATAATTTTATGAAGCCACCACTTCAGTAAAAGATAAATAATTTATATCGGAATAATTTAATTTATACCCCCCACGTTGCCGGCGACTCCCGCCATTGGGCAAGCGCTTCCACCGCTTCGGCGGATATATACCCATTGGCAAGTGCGGCATCCAGCAAGGCACTGTAGTCGCTAAGGCAATGCAGGGCGATACCGGCATCGGCGAAGTTTTGGTCGGCCACGGCGAAGCCATAGGTAAAGATGGCGGCCATTCCGATCACCTCGGCGCCCGCGGCTTTCACCGCCTCGGCTGCCTTCAGCGAGCTGCCCCCCGTCGAGACAAGGTCTTCCACGAGCACCACTTTCTGGCCCTCCAGCAGCCTGCCTTCAATCTGGTTTCCCATGCCGTGCTTCTTTGGCTCGGGGCGCACATACAGGAAGGGCATCTCCAGCAGGTCGGCCACCAGGGCGCCCTGCGCGATGCCCGCCGTGGCTACTCCCGCAATGGCGTCCGCGTCCGGGTACTGGCGCTTTATCATTTCGGCCAACTGTTGTTTGATATAACTGCGTATGTATGGGAATGACAGCGTCACGCGGTTGTCGCAGTAAATGGGCGAATTCCAGCCGCTGCTCCATTTAAAGGGCTGTTTTGGCCTTAGTTTCACGGCCTCCGTTTCCAGTAGGAAAGAGGCTACCTGGTGTGCAATGTTTGTTGAATCCATGGCCGAATTTACATAAATATTCTTCCTTTTTCAGGCAGCTTATTTTGTTTCAGGCGATTTATTTATTGATTTGTAAAATTTCTGTTTTATCAGGAGCCCCTAAGCGCATGAATGTTTTTATCAACGATATTCCCCTTATTCTGAAAAAAGCCTCAGAAAAGGTGTACAAGCATGAGCACGATCTCATCCTGAAGGCCTCTGATCACTTCACTTCCAAAGACCTGGTGGGCGACGTGCTGATCAAGGACGCAGACGCCCTGCTCATCGACCGGATCGTCCGGCTGATGGAGGTGAAGAAGCTGAAAAAGCTCCGCTCGCTTACGCTGGTGACCAACAAAAAGAAAAAGCTGATCGCGCACCTCAAAGACCAGTTTAAAATTGTGAAGGCCGCCGGCGGGCTTGTGCTGAAGGACGGAAAAATCCTGATGATCTACCGGCTTGGCGTGTGGGACCTGCCCAAAGGCAAGCTGAACAGAAAAGAGAAAACCCAGCAGGGAGCCCTGCGCGAGGTAGAGGAGGAGTGCAATATTCAGGTGGAGGTGGTGGAGAAGCTACCCAAGACCTGGCACTCCTATGCCTACAAAGGCAAGAAGATCCTGAAAAAGACGAGTTGGTATGTGATGAACTGCACCGACGACAGCCTGATCAAGCCGCAGGCCGAGGAGTTTATCGAGGAGGTGCGCTGGATGACGCCCGAAGAGGTGAGCGGGGTGCTGCCCAAGGCCTATACCTCCATCTCCTTTATTGTCCGGCACTATCTGCAATCTCTGAAAACTGGAAAGGTATAAACTGGTCCACGTTGCCCCCAAAGCGGTGAATCTCGCGAATGATGGAGGAGCTGATGGCAGCCAGCTGCGGTGAGGTGATCAGGAAAACGCTTTCCAGGTCGTTGTTCACCTGCCGGTTGGCCTGTGCGATCGTGTTCTCGTACTCAAAGTCAGTGGTGTTGCGCAGTCCGCGCAGGAGGTACTGTGCCCCAACCTGACGGGCAAACTCCGCCGTAAGCCCCTTAAACGTCTGAACATGTATGGTGGGCTCGTTTTCAAACAGGCGCGTCATGACTTCAAACATCCGATCAATGGGGATGTAGCGCTGCTTGCTGCTGTTGTTCCCGATTCCGATAATCACCTCGTCGAAGAGCTTGGCTCCGCGCAAAACGACATCATAGTGTCCGTTTGTGAAAGGGTCGAAGGAGCCGGGAAACAAGGCGATTTTTTTCATATTTATTTTTGAATAACTAGATTTTGAATAACAGAGTGCGTGAAGTTAGAATTTGAATGACTGCGTGTTTAAGGCCATAATAAGTATAGAAGGTTAAATTATTCAGCGATTCAATTATTCATTCAATCAAAATTAAAATTACGCACACAGGTGCAGGCTGTAGAGTTCGAAGTAGCGATGCTCAAACAGGTCGTGAAACTTGTAGCTGTACTCCACGTCTGCGGGTTTTTTGCCCAGCTTGATGTGCCGCACATACTTTTTCAGGATATGGAACAGGGAAGAATCGTGCGTGATGTCGCCCCATACCGACAGCGTTTCCTGTTCCGGGTTCAGCTTCTGCTCCTGCATCACAAATATCACGAAGTATATGAAATCCTCCGGGCTCTGGTACTGGAAAACGTTGCAGAACTCCAGCCCGCTCTGGTTCACCACCAGTATCGTAACATAGCTGCGCTCCACAAAAATACTCATCTGCCGGGCGGGGCCGCGGTCGGTGTGGTGCAGGATGCTGCTGATGAGGGCACTTGTCTGGTGCACCACCTGCAGCTGTCGCCGCCCAAAGATATCCTCCAGGGCCTGGTATGCGTGCGCATCCACGGCAAAAATATTAACGGCCTCCAACTCGCTGTGGCGGTAGGAGCGCACCACGTCCTTTAGCTCATGCAGCTCGCTGTGCAGGCGCAGGTAGTCTTGCTGGTGCGCGGGGTCATATAGGGTGGAGGGCACCAGGGTAAAGTGCTGGTTGCTGAACGCCACCCGAACCACGTTCCACTGCTGCTCCTGCAGCAGCGGGTTCTCCGCCGCGATCAGCCGGAGCTGTTCTGCCATCTGGAGGGGCGTGAAGACCGTGATCAGCTCGTAATCCTCCAGCACGACAAACTTGTTCCGAACGGTGTCGGCCACTGCGAACCGAATAGACCGCTGCGTGAGCGAGATGTATAGGTTACAGTAAGACGCCTGCGACAGGGCGAAAGCCTCGTCCTCTATTTTATAGGAAAGCCGGTAATGCGTGTTGATGGTGTTCAAGCTGATGTACGTTTTAAGGAATGCCGCTATTAGCCGTAGGCGCAGCCATGCAAGTATAAAAAAAATATGCCAGATGGCCGCAAAGCAGCTGCTACCCTATAAAATAATGCTTCAGGCCCAGCAGGTCGTCGAAAGACAGCAGCAACTGCAGGCAACGGTGCTTGTCGTTGTTGGGGACGGCCTGCAGTTCCTTTACCGTCATCCACTTAACATGCTCCAGTAGCTGCCCGTCGGCAGTAGCCTCGGGGTCGGTGCCGGTTTGCAGGGTGCCGCCGGTTGCGCGCACCTCAAAGAAGAACTCCACCGCGTGGAACGGCGGCTCCAGAAACTCATTGACGAACAGGAAGCGCTCCACCTGCACTTCTAGCCCGGTCTCTTCCAGCATCTCCCGCTTCAGGCACTCCTGCAGGGTTTCGCCGTAGTGCAGCCCGCCGCCGGGTGGTGCCCAAAACGCTGTATTGCCCACTGTCTGACCGTGGCGCACCAGCAGCAGTTTGTCGTTTTGCACACAGATGCCGCACACGCGGACACGCATTTGATTGGAATAGGCAGCGGCATTAGGGTTTACATGTGGCATATTTTGCGAAATGTGTTTAAGGCGGTACATTTACCGCATGATCAAAACTTTAAATCCTGACTTTGAGCAGGACATACGCGAGAAGCTGGAGCACCAGGGGTTTATGAAACTCATCGGCTTTGAGATAACAAAGATAGAAGTTGGCAGGATAGAAGGCGAATTAAACTTGGGTGCGCTGCACCTACAGCACAAGGGCTTCACCCATGGCGGCGTCATCGCGACGCTGGCCGACATCGTGGCGGGCTTTGCCGCCGTGAGCCTGGTGCCCAAAGACCACCATGTCGTGACGGCGGAGCTCAAGGTGTCTTACTTTCACCCGGGGGTGGGGGAGAAGCTGCTTGCGAAAGGCTACGTGATCAAGCCCGGCCGGAAATTAAATTTTTGTGAAGCCGAAATATACGCCCTGAAGGGCGATAACCCACCTTTGCTGATTGCCAAAGCCTCAACTACGATGGCTACCATAACCCCA
This sequence comes from Pontibacter sp. E15-1, assembly GCF_022601975.1. Classification (GTDB taxonomy): domain Bacteria; phylum Bacteroidota; class Bacteroidia; order Cytophagales; family Hymenobacteraceae; genus Pontibacter. The sequence goes on along the minus strand of NZ_JAKVIR010000026.1, from coordinate 5,164 downwards.
ATGGATATTCAGCGTAGTGTATAAAACCAATAATAAATTATGCATCTTGAAGCTTTTATCGGTTAAATCTGATTTATTTTGGCTAATTTGATATATAATTTAAAATTGTTGAGCAACGTATTATGTTTTTGTGTACTTTTAGGGAAAATAAAAATTAATCATGAACAAAGGAGTAGTAAAGTTCTTTAATGAGACGAAGGGATTTGGTTTCATTAAAGATGAAAATTCAGGACAAGAGTATTTCGTACACGTGAGCGGTCTTGTTGACGAGATCAGAGAAAACGACGAAGTTACGTACGAACTTCAGGAAGGAAGAAAAGGACTAAACGCTGTTAATGTTAAAAGAGCTTAGTTCTTATACCATATACAGTTGTTAAAAAAGCGAAAAGCCTTACCAAAGTGTAAGGCTTTTTTTTGCGCGTCAGTTTTTGCCGCAGTACCTTTACCTAATGCCCAAGCGGCCTTATGCGCAGGTTGCCGGAAGCCCAGAACCGCCTTATACCGGTGTAGCGGGTGGTATGGCGACAGGCCCCTGTCCGGGCCGCGCGATTATTTCAGGTTAAACGATTATGCGTCCCTTAGAAGCCCTCCGAAACAACTTTCCTTTTGAACCTACCGACGACCAGGCCAAGCTTTTCACCAAGCTCGAGGAGTTTATACTGGATAAGAAGGAGGAGCGGCAGGTGTTTTTGTTGAAAGGCTATGCCGGAACGGGCAAAACCACCGTGGTGTCCTCCCTCGTCAAGATCCTGAACACGTTTGGCTACAAGTATGTGCAGCTCGCGCCCACCGGACGGGCGGCCAAGGTGATGGCCAGTTACAGCGGCAAGCCGGCGCATACCATCCATAAAAAGATATACCGCCCCACGGCCAATCCCTTTTCCGAAGGCTTGTCTTTCACGCGCCAGCCAAACAAAGCCGACAACACCCTGTACATCATTGATGAGTCCTCGATGATCTCTGACGAGAGCGGCTTTGGCGACAAGGGGCTGCTGGAGGATCTGCTGAGTTTTGTGTTTGATAAGAAAAACAACAAGCTGTTGCTGATCGGGGACACTGCGCAGCTGCCGCCGGTAGGGCAGGCGCTCAGCCCCTCGCTGAACGCAGACTACCTGAAGCAGAACTTCTGGTGCAACGTGCAGGAGATGGAACTGCGCCAGGTGATGCGCCAGGCGGAGGCTTCGGGCATCCTGATGAACGCCACGCGGCTCCGGGACCAGATGAAGCAGGTGCCCCTCGACATTAAGCTCGTGACCAAGGGATGGCGCGACATCTTCCGGATGACGGGCGAGAAACTGGAGGACGGCCTGCGCTACGCCTACGACAAGTTCGGGGTGGAGAACACCATCATCATCTGCCGCTCCAACAAGTCGGCCAACCTGTATAACCAGCACGTGCGGCGGCGCCTCTTCTTTGCTGAAGACGAGCTGGGCGTGGGCGATTACCTGATGGTGGTGCGCAACAACTACTTCTGGCTTCCCAAAGAGTCCGAGATCGGCTTCATGGCCAACGGCGATTTTGTGGAGGTAACCAAGATTATCCGTTACGACGATATGTATGGCTTCCGCTTTGCCGATGTGCGCATCCGCTTCGTGGACTATCCGGATGCGCAGGAGGAAGAGGTGAAGATCATGCTCGACACTCTCTACACCGACACACCGGCCCTGCCCGCCGACCAGAACCGCAAGCTGTATGAAAGCGTGCTGGGGGATTACATGGACATCAAGACCAAGCGCGAACGCACCAAAGAGCTGAAGAAGAACCCATACCTCAATGCCCTGCAGGTGAAGTTCGCCTACGCGCTTACATGCCACAAGGCACAGGGTGGCCAGTGGAAGGCGGTGTTCGTGGACCAGGGTTTTCTGAAAGAGGACATGGTGAACGAGGAGTTTGCCCGCTGGCTCTATACGGCCCTAACCCGGTCTTCCGAAGAACTTTTTCTGCTGAACTTTAACCAGCAGTTATTAGTTAACTAACAAAATAAAATATTATTTTGCATCGTTTTAGGTGAAAGTCAGTCACTAAGCTTTCGCATTAACCTTAACTCTCAATAAAGATGAAAAAAGTACTTCTCTCTTTCGCTTTTGCGGCTTTAGTAGCTGGCGGCGCCATGGCGCAGGAACAACCCAAGGCAAAGGCGACAGCTCCGCAGGAGCAGGCAAAAAACGGCCCGGCCCTCACTTTGGAAGAAACTGAGCACAGCTTCGGGGATATCACGCAAGGGGATGTGGTGGAGCACACCTTCAAGTTTACCAACACAGGTACCCAGCCGCTCGTGATTGAGCGTGTAGACGTTACCTGCGGCTGTACTACCCCGAACTGGACGAAAGAGCCGGTAATGCCCGGTAAAACCGGTTTTGTAACCGCGAAGTTTAACAGCGCCGGTAAGATGGGCCAGCAAAAGAAAGCCATCACGATCCATTCTAACGCCGCCGATGGCGCGAAGTATGTATACATCCTGACGAACATTAAAGAGAAGTCTACGGCTAGTGCCGCCAAGCAGTAGTAAATAAGGCGCACTCGATATATAAAAGAAAAGGCCCGCTCTGCAGAGCGGGCCTTTTCTTTTATATATGACGTAACGCAAAAGCGCAACGCCGTTCGTAAAAGTTTCCCTTGAGAGTTGGGGGATGAGAGGCGGCCGGAAGAATCTATCCAGCTCTTACTTGATAAGATACAGCTTCTAAAATAACTCACAGATGATTGTCCGCAGGGTGTGTCATCCCCCTAACCCCCTTCTTCTTCGAGGGCCCCTACCCTCAAGGGGGACAAACTAAAAAGAGGAACAAAAGAGAGCATTGCGTATGAGCAAGTATATATCGAGAATCTTTACAATCGCCAGAAGATATACTGTAACCGGCAGCGCTGGAAGTTACAGTGCTTTGAGGACCGCGTAAAACAGCGCCCCCCAACCCACGATAAAAGCGGCTCCACCAAGCGGCGTGATGGCTCCAAGCCAGGTGATACCGGTCAGGCAAAGCGTGTAGAGCGAGCCTGAGAATATAAGGATGCCAATGAAAAAGCACCAGGCGGCCACCTGAAGCGCGGGCTGCTCCACACGGAACAGCAGCAGGCCCACAGCCAGCAAAGCAAGCGTGTGGTACATCTGGTATTTCACGGCCGTCTCAAACGTATCGACCCGGTTTGTTTCCCGAAGCATGGGGCCGAGGGCATGCGCCCCGAATGCACCGATGGCAACCGTTAAAGCCCCAAAAGCGGTGGCAATCAGTAAAATTGATTTTTGTGTCACGTGGTATATAGGTATAAAAAAGCAGAGCGCTGCCGCCCTTCAGTGATATATAATGTTAGTTCTTCGCCAAATTAAAAATTAGAAATTAAGTATTAGAAATGAGGCATAAAAGCCGTTTCTAATCCTATAAAAACAAACGCTACATCTGGTAATTAAATTGGTCGAGTACTAAGAACCAGGTTTTTGGCTATCCTGAAATCAGGCTTGCGCCGCGTTCTCGTCACCTCCCAGGGCTTCTATCACTTGCTCTTCAAACTCCTCCTGGCTGTCGTATTGGGTAAAATCAAGCGTGGTGCCTTTGGCTTTCAGCGCATTCAGCACATCCAGGGCCACAGCCAGTGGCTCTGCTTCTTTGCCGCTTAGGTCGGTGTCCCAGTCGGCCCCAAGCAAGAGGGCGTCGCCATACATGCCCACACACCAGTTTTCCAGAAACTCCACCAGCGTAATGCTCTCGGGCAGATATGATTCCCACTCATCGGCGGCGCAGGCGGCGGCACCCTCCCGTTGCGACCAGAAGAGGATAACTTCGGTGTCTTCGAAAGCGGCGGAGCTGGAGGTGGCCCATGTTTCGTCTTTTGTCAGTCCCCACACAGCATTGGTCTCCACGATGCGTGCAACAAATGTATGGTATGTCTTTTCGATATCTGCTTCTTGTTGTGTCATGATAGGTAGTGGCTTTATCTTTATATTCCTGATAGTCACGGTTAGTAGCTCATTTAAAATGCCTTTCGATACAGAATCTTTCAGCGCTGGGGCGATTTCAGGGGACTTAGAAAGCGCGCTTATACCGCCTAACCGGAATAAATATCAAAAATATATATTTTAAATCATAGTTTTCGGAATAAATTCGGATAGTCCGAGATGATGCCATCGACGCCAAGTTGCCTGAGACGGCGCATTTCTGCCAGCTCATTTACCGTCCAGGGTATAACTTTGATGTTACGTTTGTGGGCCTCCGCAACCATGTCTGAGGTAACCAGGGTATGCGCAGGGCTGTAGATCGTTGGGGTAAAGCCCAGCCGTTGCAGGTTCTGCGCAAAGCTGTCAGCGTTTTCAACGAGCAGGGCCGTTTTCACCTGTGGGTACAGCCGGTGCACTACCTGCAACGTACGCACGTCAAACGACTGGATAATGACCCAGGGGATCAGCGCTTTGCGTTCCACTACCTCCATCAGGCGTTGCACGAAAATCTCTGGCGTGGGATGGAATACATTGTCTGTCTCGGGCGAGGACTTTGTTTCGATGTTGTAGAACACCTGTGGCGCTTGGTGCTGTTTTATATAGGACTGTACCGTATCCATCACCTCCGAGAGCAGCGGTTTGTAGGCGGGCAGCAGTTGCTGTTGCGGGAAGCGGCTATACCGTTTTGAGCCCACATCATACCCCTTGATTTCCGTGTAATCCATGGCATACAGCACATGCTCCCGGGCCTCAGCGGCCGGAATCTCGCCGCCGTCGGGCAGCAGCTCGTGCTCTGGATTCAGAAGAGGGTCGTGGGAGAGCAAGACCTGACCGTCTTTGCTGATGTGCGCGTCCATTTCAAGCGTGGTAACGCCGAGGTCTAACGCGGTCAGCATTGCCGGAATAGTGTTTTCAGGCATCAGCCCGCGGGCCCCGCGATGGCCCTGGGTATCGAAGGCAGGTAAGGTGGCAGGCATGTTTGTGAGGCATGAAGTGAAAAACAGAAAGGTAGCCCCAGCGAAAGCAGGTATACGCCGCAGCAGGGCTTGTTTAATTATTCGTTTTGGAAGCGCACTTTGGCGGCGCAAAGAATGAATCGAAAACATTTGCGAAAAAATATAGCTTGTTCAGAACAAACGTCGGTCTTTTTCTCCTGAGAGCATGTTTAAAATTCATCTTTTGGGCTGCAAATTGTTCATAAAGGAACCTGACTTCGCCTTTTTATCACCCCAT
>NZ_JAKVIR010000025.1 GCF_022601975.1 Pontibacter sp. E15-1 | reverse complement strand
GATGCGGTCATGCTCATTGCTTGTGGAATGCACAACCTGAGAGAAACGCATAGAAATTTATCGTAATATCATTTAATATAGCACTCTGCGCTGCAATCTGCGCTGCAAATAGTTAAAATGGATATACCCTTATCAGTAAGAGAAATCCAATTTGAAGATATCGAACGAATCGCCATTTACTGGATAGCGCCCGAACCTGACTATCTGATAGGTATGGGAGTCGAGTAGCAGAAGCTTCCAACAAGAGAGCGGGGCTTGTAAACATGCTGACCCAACAGATAAATACGCTAATACAAGATTAGCTCTAAAGCAAGGGCCGTTTCATTCAAGCATAGCTTTCGCTTGCGTCTTGCGAGTATAAGTAATAATTGGGCCTCTGGCCCAGTCGAGTTTCAAACTCGACATCATTTTCAGACACCCCGAAAGCTTTCGGGGCACCAGTAAAACAGAGAATGAAACGACCCTACTGCTAAAGCTACCGCTATGAAAACCACGCTCTTAGAAATCGCGCCTGTGTTACCGAGTCAGGACATTGAACGGGATGTGGTGTGGTATAACGAAAAAGTGGGGTTTGGCCTGGTGCAGAAAGACACGATGTATGCCGTGCTGAAAAGAGACCACTTGTGCCTGCACCTGCAGTGGCACGCAGATACCGCAGACGACCCGTTGCTTGGCGGCTCGGTGATCAGGATAGTGGTGAAAAACATCCGGCCGATTTTTGAAGAGCTTGTGGCGCGAAAAGCGGTAAGGCCAGACAAACTGCGCCTCTCCACTCCCTGGGGAACTAATGAGTTCGGGTTTTTTGATTTGAATAAAAATGCTATTTTCATCGTGGAGGATGTATAAACAGGCCTCACTCAATAAATTTAAAACAACCACTATGAAATTAGGCGCATTTTCAGTGAGTCTTGCTGTCAAGGACATCAACACATCAAAGGAGTTTTATGAAACCCTCGGGTTCAGGATGTTTGCAGGCGACCTCGCGCAGAATTACCTCATCATGAAAAATGAGCATACCCTGATCGGGTTGTTCCAAGGTATGTTCGAAAACAACATCCTGACCTTTAACCCGGGTTGGGACGAGAACGCTAACCGCGTTGAGGCATTTGATGACGTGAGGGAAATACAGCGGCAGCTGAAAGGAAAGGGAATAAAGTTAGAGAATGAGGCCGATGAGAATACCACCGGGCCAGCAAGTTTTGTTGTGCTCGATCCGGATGGAAATGCTATCTTGATCGACCAACATGTATAACCGTTATCTCTAACAAAAAACTACCCGCTCATGAAAAAACGATTACTGACCTTCCTCGGGGTTTTACTCGCATGTAACACCCTCTACGCCCAGGATATATACATCCAAAGCGGCAAACTGGTGGATACCCGAAACGGAAAGGTGCTGCAGGAAAAGACCATCATAGTTTCCGGCAACAAGATCACGCGGATCGAGAATGGGTATGTGCAGCCCAAAAATGCGACGGACAGCCTCATCGACCTTCGGGATATGACGGTGCTACCGGGCCTGACAGATATGCACGTGCACCTGGAGAGCGAGACGAACCCGAGCAAGTACCTGGAGCGCTTCACCAACGACCCCGCAGATGATGCCTTCAACTCGGTTGGCTTTGCGCAAAGCACTTTGCTGGCAGGTTTTACCACAGTGCGCGATCTGGGTGGAACAGGCGTGAACATCTCGTTGCGCGACGCGATCAATAAAGGGAAAATAGCCGGGCCACGAATTTTTACGGCAGGCAAGTCTATCGCCACCACCGGCGGTCACGCCGACCCAAGCAACGGTATGAACGCCGCTTTTACCGGAAACCCAGGGCCGAAGGAAGGCGTGGTGAACAGTGTGGACGATGCCCGGAAAGCGGTGCGGGAACGGTATAAAACCGGTGCCGACCTAATCAAGATCACGGCTACTGGCGGGGTGTTGAGTGTTGCCAAAAGCAGCTCTAACCCGCAGTTTACGCTAGAGGAGATCAAGATGATTACCCAGACGGCAAAAGATTACGGGTTCCATGTGGCGGCGCACGCACACGGCGACGAGGGCATGCAACGGGCTATCAAAGGGGGAGTGTTAACGATTGAGCATGGCACCCTGATGAGCGAGGAGACCATGGACCTGATGAAAAAGCACAAGACTTACCTGGTGCCCACCCTGACGGCTGGCAAGGAAGTGAGCGAAAAAGCAAAGGTCAAGAATTACTACCCGGAGCTTGTTGTGCCCAAAGCCCTAGAAATTGGCCCTAAGATTCAGGATACGTTCGGGAGAGCGTACAAGAAGGGGGTGCTGATTGCTTTCGGAACAGATGCGGGTGTGTTTGAGCACGGGAAAAACGCCAAGGAATTTGGCTATATGGTAGAGGCGGGCATGCCTGCCATGGAAGCCATCCAGAGCGCGACCATTACTCCGGCCAAAATCCTGAACATGGAAAACGAATCCGGCCAGCTTGCCCCGGGCTTCTTCGCAGACATCATCGCCGTGAAGGAAGACCCGACCCAGAACATCAAGACCCTGGAGGATGTTAAATTCGTGATGAAGGACGGGAAAGTTTATAAAAAGTAAGCGCCCCTATCGGGAAAAGAAAAGGCTACTCATCGCAAGATGGGTAGCCTTTTTTGCTTGAACTGCTATTGAAGCAGGGTAGTGGGGTATGGAAACTCGGCATGTGGTATTCCCATTCTGGAGTTGAGAGATTTATACCGTCTTGTTTGTTTTAAATTTTTTATATATAGTATATTCGGTAGCTCAGTTACGGTTATCTGATGCTAGGGTATGTTATGCGTAGTTGGTAATGTATATCTACAAGTTAGGGTCAATAGGAATCATGAAAGAAGTTGAATGAGCTAACAGACTCAAGCAATACCTAAAAAGCTTAGGGTACTATACCTTGGGAGTTGGGATTGCGTGCGTGATTGGCTATTTTATCATGTTTTACAATGCAGGTTTTGATGTTCTCTTTGCGCTTTTATTTTGGGTGTTTCTCTTTTACCGACTACACATTAGTATCGATGCTGCGTTTGTTGAAAGCGACTTAAGAAAAAGAGTTGTGGTAACGCTCCCGATAATTGCTTTAGCTACGGCTCTTATGACCTTGAAAATCTACGTGAATGAATCAAATCCATTTGGTGGACACCCTCTAATACCAGAAAGAGAAAGAATATTCAACTACTTCCTTTACAGTCTATGGACGACAGTTATGCTTTGGGAATTCTATTACCTTCTTCTGTCATGGCTGAAAAGAAAAAACAACAGAACCCTAACCACGCCTAAACTTTAGCTATGCCACAGTTTAGGCCAATCCGTTACCTGCCATATTTATGGATAAAGAAATAATCTCCGAAGAAGAAATGGCTTCAAGAATTAGAAAATTGGTTCTTGAAGTCATTGAATTGTGGTCTTCGAAAGAAGAGCAACTGGAATATCAAAAAAATGTTCCATTTGTAGATGTGTCATCTGAGTTATTTGGGCATTGGGAAACAATTTACAACCCTGATGACAAATTATTTAGAATGGCATTTAATGAATCAGAATTAAAGATGTTAGCTGATTTCCAAGATGTTTTAGACCGAGAGACTACTAGAGTTACTCCTTATCATGTGCCTAACATCGAACATTTTGTGTATACTCTAGAATGGAGAGAAATCAATAATGCTGCGATTAAATTACGGGATAAAGTAAAAAATTAATTCATGTAACAAAGTACAAGCTTCACGTTGCCTGTGCTAACCGGTAGCAACACCACCACAAAGCCAATTCCATTAAACTCCTGCCCCATCTATGAACAAAGGAATTTACCTCATCGCCATTTTACTGCTTCAGTCGTTTGATGGGCTCTCGCAAACCAAGAGTTTTATCGACCAACCTTTTATCGAAACCGCTGCCCAGGTGGATACCCTGGTAACGCCAGATCGGATTTTTCTGAACATTGTGCTAACCGAGAAAGATAACAAAGGAAAGTCGTCTGTTGAAGAGTTAGAGGCCCGGATGGAGGCCACTTTGAAGCAAATAGGTATTAACACCAGGCAGAATCTGATGCTGAATGACCTGGCCAGTAATTTCAGAAAGCACTTTTTGAAGCAACAGGATATTCTGAAAAGAAAAGAGTATACCCTCATGGTTACCGACGCGCTTACTGCCGGTCGCGTTATACTCGCGCTCGAAGAAATCGATATCTCCAACGTGGTTCTGGATAGAACAGAATACGCAAAGATCGAGCAGCTTCAGCTAGACCTGAAATCCAGGGCAATCTCTAAAGCGAAGCAACAGGCAGTGTATATGGCAGCGCCGCTAAACCAAAAGATCGGCCCAGCCATCTACATTTCAGATCAATCCCATACCTCTGTAAATAACACGCTGCAAGGGCGGGTTGCGGGGGTTATAATCCGAGGATATACCCCAAAGAAAAACGAGGAATTTAAACCGGCGGACATTGAATTTGAAAAGATAAAAGTAGCCAGCGCAGTTGAGGTCAAATTCAAGCTGGAACAGTAACATGGTGCGGGGTTACCCTTTTTAGCAGCAGGACTGTTTTATTCTAAGTTTGACTTCGCTCGCGTCTCGCGCGTGTATCGTGTAATTGGGCCTCTGGCCCAGTCGAGTCACAAACCCGGCATCATTTAAAATCACCCCGAAAGCTTTCGGGGCGCCAGTGAAATAGCGCATTAGATTCCCCTCCTCGGAGGGGCAGGGGTGGGTTAATCAGTATTATAATTAATCCAACGCTTGTAGATCTTAACTGAGGCTATATAGTCCAGTTTTCTCACACTTACGCTGGCTCTCTTCGGTTATTGCCTCAAGAGTAGCTGAAATGCCTAAATGGATTGAAAAAACAGGTAAGATCTTAAATCAGAGACCCCCACTTCAATGGCATTAGAGGTATAAACTCTCAGCCATAAATAAAAAAGCCACCTATTGTACTGCTACAATAGGTGGCTTTTTTGCTTGTGTAAATACGAATTTTAAACTTACTACTTCTCCTCCAGCAGGGTTTCCATCGTCTTGTTAAAATCGGCTACCCACTCGTCGTAATACGCACCGGTGCCGGGGCCTGAAAAACCTGTATGGATCTTGCGCACTTTACCGTCGCGGCCAATGAAGATGGTGGTCGGGAAGGAGAGCACGTGGTTAAGTGCCGGGAGCGCCTTGGCGGCTGCCTCCTTGTCTGAGATACCCGCCACCAGCAGGTCGTAGTTAATGTCGAGGCGGGATTTCATTTTCTGCAGGCGGGCGGCGGCTTTGCCGAACTCCGGGCTGCGCTCAAACCCGAGGCCGATGATCTCCATACCGCGGTCTTTGTGCTGGTTGTAATACGGTATCAGGAATTGCGTTTCGTCGAGGCAGTTAGGGCACCACGAGCCAAGCAACTGCACCAGCACCACCTTACCCCTATACTTCTCATCCGACAGCGAAACCGGCTTTCCCTCCAGGTTCGGGAAGGTGAAGGAAAGCGTTTCATACCCCTCTTTCAGGTAGGTGAGCGTGTCGGCGCTGGCGAGCTTGGCATTGGCGTTGCGCTTGGCAGTCCAGCTTTCGTAGCCGCTCATACCCGAGTAGAACTCGCCCAGCAGGGTGCTGTCGCCGCTCGGCTTGGCCGTGAACAGGTAAGCATGGTTGCCGTCGAAGGTCGAAAGGCGTAGGGTTTTGCCTTCTGCCTGGCCCTCCAGGTAGCGGTAATCGCCGGTCTCTGTCAGGAAAGTGCCGGTCACGGTGTTGTTGTTTTGCTCGAACACACCGATGGCGTTGTAGCTGTTGCCTTCTTTGTCGGTGAAAACCACTTCCCATTTCCCTCCAAAATCATAGGCGGCCGGGGCTGGGTTTGCTTCGAAGCGGTTTTGTTTCCCGTGCTCCGCCGTGAAGGGCACGGAGTAAGGCATTGGGGTGTCGTTCTTCACGAAGCGGCCCTGCATGTTGCCCTCGTTCACCTTCGCAATCAGGTCGGCATCAAAAATGTGCAGCTTAATCTTCACCGAGTCGCCCTGCGGCTGGATGTCGTCGAGCAGAATGCGCTCTTCGCCGTTTATCAGGTACAGCACAGTTTTTCCGTCTTTCTCCTCCGCTTCCATCAGAAACGGGATTTCCTGGCCCTGGGCCTGCAGCGCCACGCGCCACATACCGGTTTGTATCATGTGTTTTGTGGTTTTATCGGAAGAACAGCCAGTTAGAAACAGCGCGGCGGCGATTGCCAATAACAAAATCAGGCTGGTATAGGTATGATTAAAGTAATGTTTCATGTGATAAACGTTTAACGTTTAAGAAATACAGGAGTGCAAACATACAGCTTGTCGTCTTAAAAACCTCGTGCGCCAGCCAGGGCGTCCTTGCTTCGCTAGGTACCTATATTCGTGGGGACTAATGTTTTTCAAGATACTTTGTTTTTGTACATTTGTAAACTTCATCAGAAAGCAATCAATAATTAACAATAGCAAAACTATGGCATTTGATTTAGGAATGATCAAGGCAGTATATGCCGGCATGGGCGAGCGCATCTCCGCTGGTCGCACTAAAGTGGGCAAGCCGCTTACACTGACAGAGAAAATCCTGTACGCGCACCTTTACGAGGGGCCGGCAACAGGAGCACACCAGCGCGGCCAGTCTTACGTAGACTTCGCACCGGACAGAGTAGCGATGCAGGATGCAACGGCCCAGATGGCCTTGCTACAGTTCATGCAGGCGGGCAAGCCTACAGTGGCTGTTCCTTCTACCGTGCATTGCGACCACCTGATTCAGGCGAGAACCGGTGCCGACGCTGACTTGCAGGATGCCTATACCGAGAACAAAGAGGTATATGATTTCCTGGCCTCCGTTTCAAATAAGTACGGCCTTGGCTTCTGGAAGCCGGGTGCGGGTATCATCCACCAGGTAGTGCTCGAGAACTACGCCTTCCCGGGCGGTATGATGATCGGTACAGACTCACACACGCCAAACGCAGGTGGTTTGGGTATGGTGGCCATTGGTGTAGGCGGCGCTGATGCCGTAGACGTGATGGCCGGTATGCCCTGGGAGCTGAAGTTTCCGAAAGTGATCGGTATTAAATTAACAGGAAGACTGAGCGGCTGGACGTCTGCCAAAGACGTGATTCTGAAAGTTGCCGGTATCCTGACAGTAAAAGGCGGTACGGGAGCGATTGTAGAGTATTTTGGTGATGGCGCCGAGTCTTTGTCCTGTACCGGTAAAGGCACGATCTGTAACATGGGTGCTGAGATTGGCGCAACTACCTCAGTGTTTGCCTACGACCCGAAGATGCGTGAGTACCTGATGGCCACCAACCGTGAGGAGATCGCTGACATGGCCGATGGCGTGGCAGAGCACCTGCGCGCTGACGACGAGGTGTTGGCTGACCCGGCAGCTTACTACGACCAACTGATCGAGATTAATCTTTCTGAGCTGGAGCCACACGTAAACGGACCATTCACACCGGATGCGGCCTGGCCAATCTCTCAGTTTGCAGCAGTAGTGAAAGAGCACAACTGGCCAGCGAAACTGGAGGTAGGTTTGATCGGCTCGTGCACCAACTCTTCTTACGAAGACTTAACACGCTCTGCCTCTATCGCCTCGCAGGCAATCGAAAAGGGACTTGTAGCCCAGGCTGAGTTCACCATCACGCCAGGTTCTGAGATGGTGCGTTATACCACAGCCCGCGACGGCTTGTTGGATACCTTTGCGGAGATGGGCGGTGTGGTGTTGGCAAACGCTTGCGGTCCGTGTATCGGCCAGTGGGCGCGCCATACCGACGACCCGAAGCGCAAGAACTCTATCATCACGTCATTCAACCGTAACTTCGCGAAGCGTAACGACGGTAACCCGAACACACACGCGTTCGTGGCATCACCAGAGATCGTTACAGCCTTCGCTATTGCCGGCGACCTGACGTTTAACCCGCTCACAGATACCCTGACCAACAAGAACGGCGAGCAGGTAATGCTGGACGAGCCGCAGGGAATTGAGTTGCCGACACAGGGCTTTGCTGTGGAAGATGCCGGGTATACAGCCCCTGCCGAAGACGGAAGCCAGGTAGAGGTAGCGGTTGATCCTGCATCTGACCGTCTGCAATTGCTGGAAGGCTTTAAGCCATGGGAAGGCACAGACCTGAAAGGGTTGAAGCTCCTGATCAAGGCGCAAGGCAAGTGTACCACAGACCATATCTCGATGGCTGGCCCATGGTTGAAGTACCGTGGCCACCTGGACAATATCTCGAACAACATGCTGATCGGTGCGATCAACGCATTCAACGGCGAGGCCAACAGCGTATACAACGACATGACCCGTGGGTATGAGGCGGTGCCAGCCACTGCGCGTACGTACAAGGCTGCCGGAATCGGTACAGTGGTTGTAGGCGACGAAAACTACGGTGAAGGTTCTTCGCGTGAGCACGCGGCCATGGAGCCACGCCACCTGGGCGTTCGTGCGGTTATCGTGAAGTCATTCGCGCGTATCCACGAAACAAACCTGAAAAAGCAGGGTATGCTGGGACTTACGTTCGCCAACAAAGCGGACTATGATTTGATCGAGGAAACGGATACGTTTGATATCCTTGGCCTTGAAAACTTCCAGGAAGGCACGCCGTTGAAAGTGGTGCTTACGCACAAAGACGGCAGCCAGGACAGCTTCACGGTAAACCATACCTATAACCAGGGTCAGATCGAGTGGTTCAAGGCAGGTTCTGCCCTCAACCTGATCCGACTGAAGGAAAAAGGCGCGAAGGCATAGTAACTGCTTCGCTAGTATAAAAAGAGAGGGCCTCCCAAATGGGAGGCCCTCTCTTTTTATATGGCTTTTTATTGTTGAAAAGTAAAAGCGCAGTTCTTGAACAAGTGGGATTACCTGTTCTGTACCAGCACCCGCTCTGTGAGGCTGCTTTCGCTATACCTGATGCGGGCGATGTATACCCCTGCCGCCAGCCTGCTGACATCGTAGTGCAGCATGGTGCCTTCTGTATAGTATGGCGGCGTCATTACCTTGCCCATAATATCGGTGAGGGTAAGCACTGGCACAGTGGCGCTGTTGCCCTGCTGCACCGGCCCCGGCAGGTTGAGGACAAGTGAGCCGCTGACTGGGTTTGGGTAGAGCGTCAGCTTGTCGGCATATACCTGCAGCTGCTTGCTCGTCATGCTCTGCGCGCACCCGAGGCTGTCCGTTGCGGTCAGGGTGATGGTATAAACGCCTGACAGCGGGTAGGTATGGGTTGGATTCGCCTCAGAGGAAGTGGTGCCGTCGCCAAATGCCCAATGGAAGGAAGACGCCTGCCTGCTTGTGTTGGTCAGGGGCACCGCGCTTCCGGCATTGCCGAAACCCTGGCCCAGGGTAAAGTCAGCCTCCGCTTCGGCGGGGATACTGTAAGCGTAGGGGACCGGCTGGCTTTCGAACAAAGAATCGGCGTTGGTGGCGTAAACCGTTCTGCTGGCTTGCAGCGCGCTAATGGCAAATGAACTGCCCGCGCCCAACAGCGCAGCTTTTTCCTGATCGGCGTAAAACCGGAAGGAACTGCCCTTGTCAGGGGTAATCAGAACCGGCGACCCGGCGCAGAGCGCGAGCCGTGTGCCTGAAGGCTTCGGCCCGGATTTAATGGTGATGTATTTTGCCTGTGCAGCCGCCGCATGGGTTTTCAGCTGGCTGAGGTTATCCGCCGCCAGCAGGGCAAGGGCAACGGTCCGGGTTTCGCCGGGGACGAGGCCGTTCAGCGTGGCTCCCACCACATGCGACACGCTGTTGCCTTGTTTGCCGCCAGCACTTTTTCGGCTCATACCCCGTGAGATCACCTTGAACTTCTCGGCAGTGGAGAAGCCGTCATCCACGGTTACGGTGGAGTCGTTCCCGCCAATGTTGTCGATGGCGTGATGGATGGGCGCGCCGTTGGTGAGCAGCTTCAAACCGGCGTAGGGCATAGGCACTTGCGTGTTATACACATATCCCAGTTTCAGGGCATTGTCCCAGGAGGCCGCATTCTGCAGGTAGTTGCCAATGTCCCAGTCGGCAAAAACCCCGACGTGCACCTGGCCTATGGTCTCCTCCGTGACGTTGGTGACCTGGTACTCCAGAATGACGTAATCCTGATTCGGGGCGTCCATCCAGGCAGAGCTTACCTGCTTTACCTGCACACCGGCCTGGCTCGGGCCAGTGGCCGCCATCAGGGTGCGGGCCTCCTGTGTGGCAAGAGGCGTGTCGTGGCGCAGGCGCAACGAACTGGCCGACTGGAAACCGGCGTTGTTCTGCCACTGCTCGTTGTGGAGGTTTTCCGATACCATGCCCGCATCGGTCGCCACCATCAACCCACCCTCAAACAGCAGCGAAGGGCTGCCTTTATACTTCACACCGACGCCCTGGGTAAAGTTAAGCCCATTGTAGCCCAGGTTTCCGACGTTGTTCAGGGTAACGTGCAGGCTGTTGGCCGTGAGGGTGACATAGCTTGGGTTGATGACGAGTGAGACATATTCGAAATCGGTATAGCTCCCGTCCTGATAGCCCAGGCGCAGGTACACGAGCTCATTCATGGGGGCGTCTTCGGCAATGTTCAGGATAAAGGGCCGCGACCCGGACGAAGCCGTGGCATTGGTGGCCAGGCTGCCCAGGTCCAGCGTGCCGCGCTCCACCGTCACAAACGGCGACGAACACGTTAGCGTTACTTCCAGGGCCGAAGTGGGGGAAAGGTGGTTTCTATAGCTGGTCTCAAAACTCACTTTGCTGCCGGCAAAGGGAGTTTGCGTGCGCTGCGCCAAACCGTGCGCAGTGCACCGCACCGACTTCAGGTTTGTTGCCTTCAGGGCCCGTTTCAGGTTCAGGCGTCCGCTGCCCAGTAACTCAGTGTATTGGGCATTTCCGGGCAGGTTGTAAATGTTGTCCGTCGTGACGCGCAGGCGCTCTGCTGCCTGCAGTGCAGACAATTGTGGGTATTTTGATCTGACCAGAGCCGCGCTTCCGGCCACAATCGGGGAGGAGAAGGACGTGCCATACACGCCTCCATAGGCGTTGTCGCTGGAGATGGTGGAGGTCAGGATGTTCGTGCCGGGGGCCACCATGTCGATGCGGTAGCTGTAGGTAAAGTCCCGGTACTTGACGTCTTTGTCGGTGGTGCCGCCGACAGACAGCACATTTTCATAGGATGCCGGGTAGACGTCGAGTAGTTTGTTCGTGTTTCCGCCCGCAGCCACAATCAGCACGTCCTTGTCGAGCACGGCATAGTTGATGATATCCTGCTCATACTCCGATTTGCCTGTTCCGCCCCAGGAAATGTTAATGACCTTGCACCCTTTGTCTGCGGCATACACAATGGCCTCATACCCCCCGAAATGACCGTTTTCGACAGCAGAAAATACTTTGAGCGGCATAAAAAAGGCGTTATAGCCCAGGCTTGCGATTCCTTTGCCGTTGTTGGTTGCCCCGGCGGCCACGCCTGCCACAGCGGTGCCATGCCCGGTAAAAGGGGTGTCGTCGGCCACGTTGTTGTCGTTGTCGGCAAAGTCCCAGCCCGTGAAGTTGTCCACGTACCCGTCGCCGTCGTTATCCACGCCATCCACCGGGTCGCTGTAGTTGTGCTTTACCTTTGTTTTGAGTTCATCGTGGGTGAGCCGGAATCCGGTGTCCAGCACCCCGATCACCACGTTAGTGTCGCCTTTTTCCACGGCCCAGCCTTCGTAGGCCTGCACCAGTTTCAGATAGTACTGGCTGGTTTTAAGCGAGTCGGCGGAGGGATCGTTGGGCTGCGTGAGCGGCTCCCGCAGGTAGAGGGGTTCCACATAGGCCACCATACCGGTGCCAAGCAGCACTCTCTGCACCTGCTCCAGGGTATAGGCGTCCGCGTATTGCAACTCATAAATCAGCGAGAGGTCTACGGTGGGGCTTGCCTTGCGTGCCTGGGTATACGCCTGCCGCCGCTCCGGAAACCGCTGCCGCATCTCCCGGGCCCCGATTCGCTGCAGGGCCTGGCTCAGTTTTTCGCTGCCTGGTTGGGTTGTGCGGGCCAGCGGGCCAGCTACGGGCTTAAGCTTATACACTACTTTATGGGGCTCTGTTCGGTCGCCGGTGCCGCCCGGACGCTGGGCAAACCCCAGGGTAACAGATAGAAGCGTAAGCAGCAAAGGAACAGCGAAGCGCTGCTGCAGATTTAGTTTCGGGAACATACTTTCATACAAGCCAGGTTTGGGTAGGCATCAGCGCATCGTTGTGTCGCTGATAGCCAGGTAAAGGGTTTTGAGGAAGCTTTGAATTTGCCAGGGTCCCTCAGCCTTCCGGATTTTTTTATGTATCTTTCCCTACCTGAGCTAAACCGGCGGGAAAGACTATAGCATAAATATACTATAAAATATTGCTATATGGTAAGTAATAACCGTCGGTAAGGTTAAAGTATTCATGTTTTATTATATAACCAAGTTACTATGAAATTAAATTTAGTGGATAAGCATCAATCTACTATCAACACAGCGGTGAGCGCCTTGCACAGCCGTGCCTTTTTTGCACATTTTCCTGAAAACCCGTCGCCGGACGTGTATGGGGAGCACGCAGACAAGGAAGGCCGTGAGCGGTATAAAGCACTGCTGCACAACAAGTTTGAAGAGTTGCTGCAGCAGGACCCGGAGCAATGGGTAGGGCAGGAGGAGTCGCCGTACGAGCAGCAGGCCCTGGGGGTACAGTATCCATACTTCGCACCCGAGGTGCTGGTGGCGCGTGCCGAAGAGGCTTACCACCAATGGCGCAAACTAAAGCCCGCCGACAGGGCCGCGCTGCTGGTTGAGTCGCTGGAGCGGTTGCGGGCGCGTTTTTTTGAGATTGCCTATGCCACGATGCACACTACCGGCCAGGCCTACATGATGTCGTTTCAGGCATCGGGGCCGCACGCTGCGGATCGGGCGCTGGAGGCAGTTGCCGCTGGCTACGAGGAGCAGACCCGCTTCCCGGAATCTGTGGAGTGGGAGAAGCCGATGGGCAAGTATAACCTGAAGCTGAACAAAACCTGGAAAGCCGTGCCGAAGGGCGTTGCCCTGGTGATCGGCTGCGCTACCTTCCCGACCTGGAACACGGTGCCCGGCATGTTTGCCAGCCTGGTTACGGGCAACCCCGTTATTGTGAAGCCACACCCGAAAGCCGTGCTGCCCATCGCCATCGTGGTGGCGGAAGTGCAGAAAGTGCTGCAGGAAAACGGACTGAACCCCAACATCTGCCAGCTGGCAGTGGATGCCGATGAACGCCTGATCGCGAAGGAACTCGCCGAGAATCCCAGCGTGAAACTGATCGACTATACCGGAGGCTCCGAGTTCGGCAATTATATAGAGCGCCTTCCGGGCAAGGTTACCTTCACCGAAAAGACGGGCGTGAACTCCATTATTCTGGACTCGATGGACGACCTGGACAAGGTAGCGCAGAACCTTGCCTTTTCCGTTACCCTGTACTCCGGCCAGATGTGCACCGCCCCGCAGAACTTCTTTATACCGGAAGGTGGCGTGAAGGCAGGCGGCGGGACGGTGCCCTACGAGCAGGTGGTGCAGAAAATTTCCGAAGCGGTGACCGCTCTGGTGAACAACCCGAAGGCGGGGCCGCACATCCTGGGTGCGATCCAGAACCCGGCCACGACGGGGCGCGTGCAGGAAGCCGCCAGCCTGAAGGGAAAGCAAGTGCTGGGAACCGGCGATTTCACCCACCCGGTATTCGCCAATGCCCGTACCTGCACCCCGGTGATTTATGAGGTGGATGCCAGTGAGAAGGAGAGCTACAGCCGCGAACTGTTCGGGCCAATTGTGCTGGTGATCAAAACCAAAGACACCAACCAGTCGATTGCCATTGCCAAAGAGTTGGCGCAGCAGTACGGGGCCATTTCGTGCGGGGCGTATACCACTGACCCTGCCGTGAAAGAGCAGATCATGGATGAGATGGGGCTGGCGGGCACGCCGGTGTCGTTTAACCTGACAGGCGGCATTTACGTGAACCAGAACGCCAGCTTCTCCGACTTCCACGTAACGGGCGGCAACCCGGCGGGCAATGCCTCTTTCACAAACCCTGAGTTTGTGATCAAGCGCTTTACCTGGGTTGGCTTCCGGGAGCCAGCGGCCAGATAAGCCATGCGTAAAACGCAAAAATCCCCTGCAATTCGTTTTGCAGGGGATTTTTTTATTTAAAGAGTTTGCTCAGGTCGTTTCTCAACTGGTCCAGTCCGTCGCGCAGCTCCTGCCAGGCACTCTGGTTTTCTCCAGCGTCGGCAAATCTGGTCATAATCAGCTCCCGCTTTCGCTCCAGCCCGGCAATGTGCTCGTGGTAGGTATGGTGCGAGTCTGAGGCAGTGGCGTTCACGCGCCCTTTCAGGACCTTGATCTTGCTGTCCAACTCGTCGAGGCTCATTTGTATCTCCTCACGCGTCAGGTGGGCAGGTGCTTTCATATGTTCCGGTTTAAGAGGGTAGTTGTCCATATGTAGTATAAAGTGGTTTTAAACGTGCGCTTGTCAGGCGTGCTTCTTACCTACATACTTATGTTCCGCAAAAAAGGATGTGCCAGAACTTCGCCCCACAGGGAGCTTTTAGGCAACCATAACATGAACCCGATTAGTAGGGATAGGTAGTTTTACAAGGCCTTGTGGCGGAAGTTAGCTATATAACGTGAATTCGGGAATAGCTGCAGGTTAACTTGCTCTCAAATAAGTTTTTCTGCTTTGGAAAACTATAGTTTAGCTAGATCAGGGCAAAATGATTCCCAGTTTTTCCGGGAGGCACCGGGGGTAGGGGCCCTCTACTTGTAGTTGTTGCGGTGCCGAACGCAGTGAGGCAGCCTGAGCAGAGCGAAGGCAGCTTCAACTACAAGGTGCCGAGCGGGAAAACGCGCCCCAGCTTAAGTAGGGCCCCTACCCTAGGCGTGGAGCGCAAAGCAAGCTATGGAAACAAGGCTATTCAAGTTTTGAAAGAACCGGTATATCCCTAAGTTCACGTTATATACTATAGGAGTGCTTCGTTTGTAGCTTGCTTTCCGCGCCACGCCTAGGGTAGGGGCCTCATTTATCTGGAGCTTTAGCTGGAGTGCGTTTCCCGCCCGGTGCATAGCTGGTTCAGTGCCATGCACAGCATTTGCGTATACTATACCCTGACATCAACCCAAAAGCTATATGAAAACACTGCCAATCCTGCTGCTGATGCCCTTGCTGCTGTTTCTGGCGGGCTGCGCACCGGCCATACACGTGGACACGGAAGCAGCCCCGGACTTCCAGCTCAGCCAATACAAAACATTCGCTTTTTTTGAGGTGGATGCCTCCGGTGACGGGCTGGGGCCCGTTTACCAGCCGCAGGTGCAGCGCCTGCAGGAAGCCGTTGCGCAGCAGCTGGAGGCCCGCGGCATGACACGCGCCGCCACCTCCCCCGACCTGCTCGTAAACCTGGGCGTTGTGGTGCAGGAGCAGGTGCAGACCCGCCAAACGAGCATCCTGACGGATCCGCCGCAGTACATCGGGCAGCGACGCTATACCTGGCGCAGCCGCGAGGTGGAGGTAGGTCGCTACAAGGAAGGCAGCGTGTCGGTGCACCTGGTGAACAGCGCCCGCAACGAGCTGGTGTGGCAGGGCACCGCCGAAGCCATACTGGAGCGCAAGCCCGTCAAGTTGAAGGAGCAGCTGCAGCGGGGTATGGCCAAGCTGTTTCGGGAGCTGCCGCAGTAAAGGCGCTGTCCGTTAGTGTTGGTTGGGGCGCTGCTGCGTTCCCTCCCGCACCCCGATTACCCACCCGATCACGATGAGGGCGGGGTAGGTCAGCTTGTGCGTGTCGATCAGCTCCACCAGGTCCTTTACTTTGCCCACCGCCGATTTCTTGTGCGGCAGCGAGGCATGCTGGATCACAGCCACCGGCATGTCCCCTTTCCCTTCCTGCACATAGGTGGCGGCAATCTCCGCCGCTTTTTTCATGCCCATATAGATAATGACGGTCGCGTTGCTATGCATCGACAGCCGCAGGTCATCAGACAGGGAGCCGTCTTTCTTTGTGCCGGTGATGGCCCAGATGCCCTCGCTCACGGCCCGGTGCGTGAGCGGAATGTCGTCGAAGCCGCTGGCCTGCATGCTCGTGATGCCCGGAATGTAGTGCGCCGGAATGCCGTGCTCCCGGGCAAACAGCACCTCCTCAAACCCTCTCCCGAAGATATAGGGGTCGCCGCCCTTCAGCCGCACCACCAGCCCTTTCTCGAGCGCCTTCTCTTTAATCAGCTCATGGATGCGCTCCTGTGGGGTATAGCTGCCGTAGGGCCTTTTCCCGACATAGATCTTTTCGCAGTCGGGCTTGGTGATGTCCAGCAACTCGCTGTTGGCCAGGTTGTCATAGAGCACCACGTCTGCTTTCTGCAAAATTTTGTACGCTTTCACTGTAATCAGCTCCGGATCGCCGGGGCCGGCACCCACCACATAAAGTTCAGGGGTTATTTCTTGGTCAGGCATGTTACTTGGTGTTATTAAACAGGTATGTGCGCTGCTATTTTATACGACGGTATAGCCGCAGTTGTGTAAAAGAGCGCGCCAGGAAGTGTTGCGCATTTAAATGTACTAAAGTTTTGTCGGCTCCGGCTGTTCTCGCCACTGGCTTCTCCCGAGCCATACCCTGTTGCCAGGCAGGGGGAGTCGACCGTCCGTTGGACCTGAAAACCATACCAGATGCCGTGACGACACAAATGGAGCCGCTGCACTTTTCCAGGTATAGTTAAATTAGTTAGCGAAGCATCGATGATTAGTTACTCACTCATGTTTAAGCAGTCGTGTTTATATGTATAATCAAATTTAATAACTAAAGTATATTGTTTTAGAAACACTATTATAAAATAGGGGGTATCTATGTGTATATCATATATTATACAGTTGCAACCCCTATTTTATAATAGGCAAGTTTAAGATATTTAATAATAATTTTAAAACCTCCCCTATTATTTATAGGGTCATGGAAAAAATTTAAAGTTTTTTAAAATTTTTTCAAACTTAGAAAAGTTTAAAAATAGAGGGCCTTGGTAAGTGATTGTGTGAGAATTGTTAAATTTTCAACCAAGTCAAACCCTATTATAAAAATGTCAACACAAATCCTATATAATGAGATATTGGTAATTATTTTATAAGTTTGATTGTAAGGTTGTTAAAATGATGGGGTTTTAGACCGCATAGTAGTTAAGCAACTCCTATAGGTTATAGAGGGATACCCCATATAGCATTAACATAAATTTTATCAGAAATCAGAAAGTATGGATATGTCTCCGCAAGATTTCCAGACAGTAGTGGTAGTAGGGAATGGAATGGTAGGGTATAAGTTCTGCGAGAAGCTGCTCGCGAAAACCAAAGCCTTTCGTGTGGTGGTGTTTGGCGAAGAGCCCCGGCACGCCTACGACCGGGTACACCTGAGTGAGTACTTCAACGGCAAGTCAGCCGATGACCTGTCGATGTCGCACCTGGGCTGGTACCGCGAGCACAACATCGACCTGCACCTGGGCGACCCCATCATGGAGATTAACCGCACCGAAAAGACAATACACTCCCAGAAAGGCGTCTCGCTGGCGTATGATTACCTCGTGCTGGCCACCGGCTCGTCGGCCTTCGTGCCCGACATACCGGGCGTGGAAAAAGACGGCGTGTTTGTGTACCGCACCATCGAGGACCTGGACCTGATACAGCACTATGCCAAAGCAGCCCGGGTAGGTGCTGTGCTGGGCGGTGGCCTGCTCGGGCTGGAGGCGGCCAAAGCGCTCATCGACCTGGGCATGGAGGAAACGCACGTCATTGAGTTTGCCCCGCGGCTGATGCCCCGGCAGATAGACTCCGCCGGAAGCGCCATGCTCCAGTCTAAACTTGAGTCGCTGGGCCTGCACGTGCACTTGAACAAGAGCACCAGCAGCATTGCGGGGGGCGATACCATCAAAGGGCTTGCTTTTGCCGACGACACCTCGCTGGAGGTAGACATCCTGGTGATCTCGGCGGGCATACGCCCCCGCGACGAGCTGGCCAAACTGGCGGGCCTGGAGACGGGCACGCGCGGCGGCATCGTGGTGAATGAGCAGATGCAGACCAGCGACGCCAGCATTTTCGCCATCGGCGAGTGCGCCCTCTACGACGGGATGATTTACGGCCTGGTGGCCCCGGGCTACGAGATGGCCGAGGTGGTGGCCGCGCAGTTGTGCGCCGGTCAGAGAGCCTTCACGGGCTACGACATGAGCACCAAACTGAAGCTGATCGGGGTGGACGTGGCCAGCTTCGGCGACCCGTTCGTGACCGAGCCCGACAGCCGCTCCATCGTTTTCGAAGACTCCCACAAAGGCATATACAAGCGCATCAACATCAGCAACGACGGCAAGTACCTGCTTGGCGGCGTGCTGATCGGCGACGCAGACGCCTACAACCTCCTGCTGCAAACCGTGAACAACAACATCGTGCTGCCGCCAAACCCCGAAGACCTGATTTTAGGCGCACGGGGCGGCGAGGCCAGCGCGGGGGCAGGGGTGGCCAGCCTGCCCGACGAGGCGCTGATCTGCTCGTGCGAGGCGGTATCCAAAGGGGACATCTGCAGCGCCGTGACAGACCTGAGCGTGATGAACGTGGAGGGGATGAAGAAGTGCAACAAGGCCGGAACGGGCTGCGGCGGCTGCGTGCCGCTGGTGAAGGACCTGATCAACGAGACCCTGAAGGCCAACGGCACCTACATCAAAAACGTGGTGTGCGAGCACTTCGACTATGCCCGCCAGGAGCTGTTTGACCTGGTGAAGATGCACAACATCAGAACCTACGACGATACCCTTGACCAGCTGGGCAAAGGTGACGGCTGCGAAACCTGCAAGCCTGTGGTGGCCAGCATCCTGGCCAGCCTCTGGAACGACGTGATCGTGAAGCAGCACACCATTCAGGACAGCAACGACCGCTACCTGGCCAACATCCAGAAAGGCGGCTCTTACTCGGTGGTGCCGCGCATCCCCGGAGGGGAGATAACACCGGATAAACTGATCGTGATCGGGCAGGTGGCCAAGAAGTACGGCCTCTATACCAAGATCACGGGCGGCCAGCGCATCGACCTGTTCGGGGCGCACCTGAACGACCTGCCGGATATATGGGAGGAGCTCATCGACGCCGGGTTTGAGAGCGGGCACGCGTACGGCAAGGCGCTGCGCACCGTGAAAAGCTGCGTGGGCAGCACCTGGTGCCGCTTCGGCCTGCACGACAGCGTGTCGTTTGCCATTGAGGTGGAAGAGCGCTACCGCGGCATCCGGGCACCGCACAAAATCAAGGGCGGCGTGAGCGGCTGCGTGCGCGAGTGCGCCGAGGCACAGTCGAAAGACTTTGGCATCATCGCCACCGAGAAGGGGTGGAACCTGTTTGTGGGCGGAAACGGCGGCTCCAAGCCGCAGCACGCTCAGCTGCTGGCCACCGACATCGACAAGGAAACCTGCGTGAAGTACCTCGACCGCTACCTGATGTTCTACATCAAAACTGCCGACTCCCTGACCCGCACCGCCACCTGGCTCAACAAGATGGAGGGGGGTATAAGCTATCTCAAAAACGTGATCATCAACGACAGCCTGGGTATAAACGCGCAGCTGGAAGCCGAGATGGCGGCGCTGGTGAACAGTTACCACTGCGAGTGGAAAGAGGTGGTGGACAACCCGGAGCTGCGCAAGCAGTTCTCGCACTTCGTGAACGCCCCGAAAGAGAAAGACCCCAACGTGCAGTTCGACACCATGCGCGAGCAGGTGAAGGCCAAGGAGTGGTAGGGGGTATAGATTTATTTTTAAGCAATTAGACAAAGCAAGATATGGATACGATAGTAGCTGCAGCAGTAGAGTGGGTTTTCGTTTGCACGACAAGCGACATTCCGCAAAATGGAGGTGGTTGCGTGAAGGTGGGCGACGAGCAGATCGCGGTGTTCAACTTCAGCCGCCGGGGTGAGTGGTATGCCACCCAGAACCTGTGCCCGCACAAGCAGCAGATGGTGCTCTCGCGGGGTATGATCGGGAGCACCGGCGACACCTGCGAGCCGAAAGTGGCCTGCCCGTTTCATAAAAAGACCTTTTCGCTCCTTTCAGGCGAGTGCCTCACCGGAGACGACTACGAGCTGAAAACCTACCCCGTGAAAGTGGAGGGCGACCAGGTATACATCGGCATCGAGTAAGGCGCTCGCCGCCATCTACTTGTCCGGCCCCATACCTGCCCGCGCCTATGCACGACCTCACCCACCATACCACCATGCTCCGCAGCGCCCGCGCAGTCGGGGTGCTGTTCTGCTCAAAGCAGACAGTAGAGACGTTCAGGGCACACCTGTTCTCGGCGGAGTGTCTGTTTGAGGTGGCGCGGGCGGCAGGGTTTCTGGGTGCCAAGGCAACGCCGCAGCTTCTTCCGGGCTGCCATGCGGCAACGCTCGACAGTATGGAGCTCTCTTTTGAGTTTCTGGACGGCGAGCAGCACGCGGCCCACTTTCCGGAGGAGGTGCTGCAGCGGACGGGCATCGTGATACTGGGCGAGGCGAAATCCATTGGCCGCGCCGGGGTGGAGATGCAGGTGCTCACTGCCGTAACGGTAGCCGCGCTGGAGATGCTCGACAAACTCAGACCAAGAGACGCGCAACTCGAGATCGGGAGCATCAGACTGCTGGAGGCAAACACCAAAAAGGGCAAGTCCGTAGCAACTTCCCCCACCTGTGCCGTGCTGGTTTGCTCGGATGCGAAAGCCAGCGGCAAGCGCAACGACAACAGCGGCCAGCTCATCCGGCGCATGCTGGAGGAGGCGGGGGCCAGCGTGCCGCACTTCGCGGTGGTGCCGGCCGCCACAGCCCAGATACAGGAGCAACTGCGGGCCTGGGTGGCAGCTGATGTGCCCTTCATCTTCACGACGGGCGGCACAGGGCTGGGAACACAGGGCGATGCCGTGACGGCTGTGGAAGAGTTGTTGGAAAAACGCGCAGAGGGCATCGTGGAGGCCATGCGCTGCCACGGCCAGCAGCGAACCCCGCTGGCCATGCTGAGCCGGGGCGTGGCAGGAACCATCGGCAATACCCTGGTCGTGACGCTGCCGGGCAGCACCAGCGGAGCCCGCGAGGCACTGGAAGCGCTCCTTCCCGCCGTGTTTCACGCCCGCAGGATGATGCGGCGCAGCAGTTAGGTTTAGCACAGTCAATCCAGCGGGGCACAACGCATACAGTATACCAGCCGATCAGGCATTTGACAAGACATTGGCTCTGAAGCACACGGCCACCGCAGAACAGGTGCGTGCATCGCTCGGGCTAAGTTATCCCATACGGCATCATCATGGCCTCGCAACACGCTGAGGCCCGGAGGCGGCAAGCCTTTCATCCACAGATAAAATCAACCCAAAAAAATCAACTTTAGCGAAGATACCATGAAAGGAATCTGTACCCGAATCACCCTTTTTGCAATTGGTCTGTTGCTGCTGTGCGCAGAGGATTCCTTTGCGCAGTTCTCTTTGTCGGCGGAGATACGGCCGCGGGCGGAGTACCGCGACGGCTTCAAGACTGTGCTGGCAGAGAGCAGCTCCCCGGCCTTTTTCGTTGAGCAGCGGTCGCGGCTCAACGCCGATTACCGCGCCGACAGGCTGCGTCTGCGCATGTCGCTGCAGGATGTGCGCATCTGGGGCAGCACCAACCAAATCTATAAAACAGACCCCAGCCTCCTCAATCTCTACGAGGCATACGGCGAGTATAGCCTCACGCCACGGCTGGCGGTGCGGGTGGGGCGGCAGGAGCTGGACTACGACAACGCGCGCTTTCTGGGCAACCTGGACTGGGCGCAGCAGGGCCGCAGCCACGACGCCGTCCGGCTGATGTATGCCGACACGACGGGCTTTGCCGTGCACGTGGGCGGGGCCTTTAACCAGAACGCCGGGTTTGAGCCCGCCAAGCTGGCCGACACCTACTACACAAGCACCGACAACTACAAAACCATGCAGTATGTATGGCTGCACAAAACCTGGGGCGATGCGAAACTGTCGGGCCTGCTCTTTAACGACGGCCGCCAGCGGGCAGCAGACTCCACCGTGTTCTTCCGGCAAACCTACGGGCTGGTGGGCGAGCGGAAAGCGGGGCCGGTGCTGCTGGGAGGCGAGCTATACTACCAGGGCGGCAAAGACCCATCGGGCAAAACCGTGAGCGCCTACCTGGCGGCCCTGAAAGCCACCTTCGCCACCCGCCTCACCCCGCTCACGGTGGGGGTAGACTACCTGTCCGGCTCCGATGCCAACGACACGCGCAACAAAGCCTTTGTGCCCCTGTATGGCACCAACCACGCCTTCTACGGCCTGATGGACTACTTCTACGTGGGCAACAACCACGGGCAGGCCGGGCGCACCGCCGGGCTAGCAGATGTATACCTCAAGACAAGCTTTAAGCTTACTGAGAAGAGCAACCTGCTCGCGCAGGTCCACCACTTCGAATCGGCGGCCACGGTGTATGACCCGGAGGCTGGCGGCAAGCTGTCGTCGCGGCTCGGGGAGGAGATCGACCTGGTATATAGCCTGAACGTGAGCCCCGAATTCAACCTGAAGGCGGGCTACTCGCAGCTCTATGCCACCGAGTCGATGGAGGCGCTGAAAGGCAAGTCCGGGAGCGGCGTTAACCAGTGGGGCTGGCTTATGCTCACCTTCAAGCCGGTCCTGTTTAAGCAGTAATATTTTTTAGGCAAAAACCAGATTTTCCATACCTCAATCAATCACAATTTTAATTCTGACAGTATGAACGCATCAAAAGGAAAAGCATCCTCTATCAATCTCTTCAGCCTGAAGACGATTCCTATGCGCACGTTCCACCTTTCGTGGCTCGCCTTCTTCCTGTGCTTCTTTGGCTGGTTCGGCATTGCGCCGCTGATGGCCGTGGTGCGGGACGAGCTGAACCTCACCAAAGACCAGATCGGCAACATCATTATCTCCTCGGTGGCCATCACGGTGGTGGCCCGCCTGGCCATTGGCTGGCTCTGCGACAAGATCGGGCCGCGCATCGCCTATACCGGCCTGCTGATCATCGGCGCACTCCCGGTCATGTTTATCGGCCTGAGCAACAGCTACGAGTCGTTCCTGCTCTTCAGGCTGGCCATCGGTGTGATCGGGGCCTCGTTTGTGATCACGCAGTACCATACCACCGTCATGTTCGCGCCCAACGTGGTGGGCACGGCCAATGCCACCACCGCCGGCTGGGGTAACCTGGGCGGGGGAATCACGCAGATGGTGATGCCGCTGGTGTTCGCCGCCTTTGTGGGGGCTGGCTTTATACAGGCCGAGGCGTGGCGCTACGCCATGGTGGTGCCGGGTATCGCCATGATCCTGTGCGGCATAGCCTATTACAAGTATACCAAAGACACGCCGCAGGGCAACATCTCGGAACTGTCTGACGCGGCGGCCGCGAAGAAGAAGAAAGACACCGTTCCCTTCTGGAAGGCTGCGGCAGATTACCGGGTATGGGCGCTGTTCGTACTGTACGGCGCCTGCTTCGGTATCGAGCTGACCATCAACAACATTGCCGCCATCTATTACCATGACTACTTCTCCCTCGACCTGGCGACGGCCGGTTTGATTGCAGGTTTGTTCGGGTTGATGAACATTTTCGCCCGTACGCTGGGCGGCTACTTCGGCGACAAGGCCGGTATCCGCTGGGGTCTCTCGGGCAGGGTATGGTTCCTGGGAGCCGTGATACTGGTGGAGGGACTGGCGCTGCTGCTTTTCTCCCAGATGACGGTGCTGCCGCTGTCTATTATCGCGATGGTTGTCTTCAGTCTTTTCGTGCAGATGTCAGAGGGGGCTACCTTCTCGGTGGTGCCGTTCATCAACAAAAAGGGGATGGGCGCGGTGGCGGGCATCGTGGGTGCCGGGGGTAACGCCGGTGCCGTGGCGGCAGGCTTCCTATTTAAGGTAGACGATATGTCGTACCCCGAGGCGCTGTTTATCATCGGGTTGGTAGTGGCCAGTACCTCCGTCCTGACGCTGCTGATACGCTTTTCTCCGGAAATGGAGCACGAGGCGCAAACCGAAATGGAACTGCTGCTGGCCGAGAAACAAACCATGCGCGTAGCCGAGCCTGAGCTTCAGGCCGAGGAGGTATAACGCTGCCTTCAGGGGTATGCGTACGGTGCGGTGAGAAAGCTTCAATTCTATTCTATCTATGGCGCCCCGAAAGCTTTCGGGGTGTCTTACAATAGCGTCGAGTCTGTGACTCGACTGGGCCACAGGCCCATACTATATCGATGGCGCAAGCGTCCTCTTTCCCGGAGCAGAGTCATTTCATTCAAACTATACCAGAGTCAAACCTGCGTGTCATTCTGTAAAGAAACTTGGTAGAAATAGAGGCCCCCTTCCCCCGGGAAGTTAAGCTGATGCTACTGGCCACCAAGATCCTTTCAGGATGACAAAATGGGAGAACGAAACGGCCCGCTCCTTGAAGGCGGATGCCTAAACAGAGCTTCCATCGCAGCTTCATCATCAACATAGAAACAAACAACAATGCCCGTGGATACGCAACAAAAGGATTCTTTCAAAAGCACGTGCTGCTACTGTGGCGTGGGCTGCGGTGTGGTGGTGCGCCGGGAGAAAAACGGAACTGTTGCCGTAGAGGGCGACAAATCCCACCCCGTGAACAAGGGCATGCTCTGCAGCAAAGGCATGAACCTGCAGTATACCGTGAACGACAAGAGCGACCGGCTGCTATACCCCGAGATGCGCTACAGCAAGAGCATGCCACGGCAGCGCGTGAGCTGGGATGCGGCACTGGAACGTACGGCCGCCGTATTCCGGACTTTTATTGAGAAGTATGGGCCGGAGTCGGTAGCGTTTTACGCCTCGGGGCAATGCCTGACGGAAGAGTACTACGTGCTCAACAAGCTGATGAAAGGCTTTATCGGCAGCAACAACATCGACACGAACTCGCGGCTGTGCATGAGCAGCGCGGTGGCAGGGTATAAAATGGCGCTCGGCGAGGACAGCGTGCCCATCTGCTACGACGACATCGAGCTGGCCGACTGCTTCTACGTGACCGGGGCCAACCCCGCTTGGTGCCACCCCATTCTGTGGCGCAGGGTGGAGGCGCACAAGGCCGAGAACCCGGATGTGAAAATCATCGTGGTGGACCCGCGGGTAACCGACACCTGCGCCATCGCGGACCTACACCTACAGCTAAACCCCGGCACCGACGTGACCCTGAACCACGCTATTGGCAGGGTGCTGATTGAGAACGGCGACATTGACCTTGACTTTATCCGGAACCACGCACAGGGCTTTGAGCAGTACCGCGAGGTGGTGTTCCAGAAAACCCTGGCCAGGTCTGCCCAGATCTGCGGACTGACCGAGGAGGCCATCCGGCTGGCGGCGTCCTACATCGGCAATGCCACCGGCTTTATCTCGATGTGGACCATGGGGCTGAACCAAAGCGCCGTGGGCGTGAACAAAAACCTGAGCCTGCTGAACCTGAGTCTGATTACGGGGCAAATAGGAAAGCCGGGCTCTGGGCCTTTTTCCCTGACGGGCCAGCCCAACGCCATGGGCGGCCGGGAAGTGGGCGGCCTGAGCAACCTGCTGGCGGCGCACCGCAACCTGAACGACCCGGCGCACCGCGCGGAGGTGCAGCAGTTCTGGGGCGGCGGAGTTATCTCCGGGAAGCCGGGCCTCACGGCCACCGAGATGTTCGAGGCCCTGAACGACGGCCGCCTGAAAGCGATCTGGATTCTGTGCACCAACCCCCTCACCAGCCTGCCCAATGCGCGCATGGCCGAGGAGGGCCTGAAGAAGGCGAAGTTTGTGGTGGTGCAGGAGATCAGCAACAAACCCGAGACGCTGGCTTACGCAGACGTGGTGCTGCCTGCCGCCGCCTGGGCCGAGAAGGAGGGAACCATGACCAACTCGGAGCGACGCGTAACCTACCTCGACAAAGTGATTGATGCGCCGGGGGAGGCCCTGCCCGATGCCGAGATCATCTGCCGATTCGCCCGCAAGATGGGCTACCGCGGGTTCGACTATGTTAGCTTTGCCGACATCTACAAAGAGCACACGCAGCTCACCGCCGGCACCAACATCGACGCGACCGGCCTGAGCTACGAGATGCTGCAGACAAACCGGAGCCTGCAGTGGCCTTTTAAGACCGGCGATACAGGCAACGGCACCGCACGGCTCTTCACGGACAAGGTGTTTTATACCCCCTCCCGCAAGGCCATCATCCATGCCCCGTCTGATGCGCAGACCAGCGAGCAGCCCGACGCGGATTTCCCGCTCATCCTGACCACGGGCCGTATCCGCGACCAGTGGCACACTATGACCAAGACCGGCAAAGTGAACAAGCTGAAGAAGCACATCGGCCAGGCTTTTCTGGAGATTCACCCTGCCGACGCGGAGTGCCTGCACATTGCCGGGGGCGATATTGTGGAAGTGACCTCGCGGCGGGGAGAGGTGCGCGTAAAGGCGAAGCTGTCGGCCAATATAAAGCAGGGCGTGGTATTCCTGCCGATGCACTGGGGCAAGATTCTGGGCAGCGACCTGCACCGCGCCAACAATGTGACCAACGACCAGCTGGACCCGATCTCGAAGGAGCCGGACTTCAAGTTCTGCGCCGTGCAGGTGCAGAAATACAGCAAGCCGTTTGAGCGCATTGTTGTGATAGGCGCCGGGGCGGGTGCCTACGGGTTCGTCAAGTCTTACCGGGAAGTGAACCCTGATGATGCGATCACGATTTTCAGCAAGGAGGACTTCCCGTTCTACAACCGCGTGATGCTCCCGGACTATATCAGCGGGCAGCAAAGCTGGCAGCAGCTCGTGAAGATGCCCGACTCGGAGGAACCGGCTTATAACATTGAGCTGCTCCGGGGCGTGAGCGTGGAGAAGATTGACCGGGAAAACAAAATCGTGACGGACTCCAGGGGCATCGAAACGCCTTATGATGTGCTGGTGATGGCCACGGGCAGCCGTGCCGCCGTGCCCAAGCACATGCCGTCCTTGCCGGGCATCTTTACGATGCGCAACCGCCTGGATGCCGACGGTTTTAAGAGCCATGTGCCGGAAAACGGGCATGTGGTGATTGTGGGCGGGGGCTTACTGGGGCTGGAAATGGCCGCATCGCTGCGCGAGATCGGTATAAAAATTACCATCATTCAACGGGTGTCGCGCTTCCTCAACCGGCAGCTCGACCCGCTGGGCAGTCAGCTGCTGCACGAGGAAATGGTGGACCAGGGCTGCGACATCTATTACAACGATGAGGTGCAGCTCTATTATGGGCGGTCGAAGCTGACCGGAATCGGGCTCAAGAGTGGCCACCGGATAGACTGCGACGCCATGATCATCGCCATCGGCACCGTGCCCAACCTGGAACTGGCCCGTGCCTGCGGCCTCGACTGCAAGCGCGGGGTGCTGGTAAACGAGAAGCTGCAGACCAACGACCCAAGCATTTACGCCATCGGTGAGATCGCGGAGTTTGAGGGCGTGCTGTATGGCATCACGGCGGCGGCAGAGCAGCAGGCCGAGGTGGTGGCGCAGCACCTGAACGGCAACATCGCGAGCTACTACGAGGGCAGCACCTTCATGAACATCATCAAGATACACGGCTTCGACCTGTGCAGCATCGGGTTGGCCGAGAGCCCGGACGAGGAGCAGTATGAGGAGGTGGTGTTTATCGACAAGTCGAAGCGCTACTACAAAAAGTGCATCATTCATCAGGACAGATTGGTGGGCACGATCCTGATCGGGGACAAGACCGAGTTTCAGGAGTATAAAGAGCTGATAGCAAATAAAATAGAGCTGAGTGAGAAGCGTCTGCAGCTGCTGCGGAGCGGCAAAAAAGCGGAGCCGGTACTGGGCAGGCTGGTGTGCAGTTGCAACAACGTGGGAAGCGGCAACATTAGCCAGAAGGTGGCAGCAGGCTGCACGGACCTGAAGGCGCTGTGCAGCAGCACCGGGGCCGGAACGGGCTGCGGCTCCTGCAGGCCGGAGGTGAAACAACTGCTGGAAGCGGCGCTCCGTGCCAGCATGCAGGAGGCGGTAAGCGAAACACATGGTTGATTTTATCTGATTGACTGACGTTCCGCAAAAGAGCGGCGCAGTTCGTAAAAGTCCCCCTTTGAAGGGGGTAGGGGGATGACACTCCGTGCGGACAATCATATGTGAGATATTTTAGAGGCTGTTTCTCATCAAGCAGAAGCAGGAAAGCTACTTCCGGCCGCCTCTCATCCCCAACCCCCCTTCTTCGTAGAGGGCCCCTACCCCCAAGGGGGACAAAAACGACATGGCGTAACAGCAGGTATTGAAAACGAAAATTATACCTGCGCTAAAACGAAAGAAGACATGACGCTGAAACAGAACTTAGTGAAGATTAACCTGCCGGGCGGGATGGTGTCTGCCGGCGATATGTATGCCATACTGGAGGCGGCCGAGAAAGCGGGAGTAGCGCACGTGCGCTTCGGCAACCGGCAGCAGGTTATGTTTTATGTGGAGCAAACGCGGCTGGAGGTGCTGCAGCAGGACCTGCTGGCGGCCGACATCATGTTTGAGCTGGACGCCGACATACATCCCAACATCATCAGTTCTTACGCCACCGAGGACATTTTATACCATGCCGACTGGCTGCGCGAGGGGGTATACAAGGATATCCTGGACCTGTTCGACTACAGGCCCCAGCTGAAGATAAGCCTCGTGGACAACAACCAGACCTTCTTTCCGTTTTTTACCGGTAACCTCAACTTCATCGCCTCCGACACCAGCAACTACTGGTATTTATACATACGCTTCCCAAAAACCAATATCTTGTACGCCTGGCCCTCGCTGGTGTACTCCGAGGATATACCCCGCCTGAGCAGCACCATCGAGAGCATCGTGTTCGGGAACAGAGAGCAGTTTTACGACCAGCCAGCCATTGAGGGAAACGTGCTTCACGGCATGGTGACCGCGTCCGGTAACTTTGTGGTGCAACCCGTTACGAAGGCGCTCAAGCTGCCCGATTTCAAGCTGCCCTACTACGAGGGGTTCAACCGGTATGACAGTAAGCTGTGGCTGGGCATCTACCGCCGCGACGAGCTGTTCCCGGTGACTTTTCTGAAGGACGTCTGCAAGATTTGCCTGAAGACACGGGTGGGCCAGCTGTATACCACTCCCTGGAAATCGATCATCATCAAAGGCATCGAACTCACCGACCGTGACTTTTGGGAGGTGGCGCTGTGCAAGCACCGGGTAAATGTACGGCATGCTTCCAACGAGCTCAACTGGCAGGTAGAGGACCTCTGCGATTACGGGCTGGAACTGAAAAAGCACCTCGTCCGCAAGTTTAACGAGGAGGATGTGCGGACCTACCGGCTGTGCTTCGCCATCAAAACACAGCCCAAGACGGGCCTGTTCGGCTCCATTATTATTCGGGCGCAGCAAAAAGAGGTGCCGTGCCCCGACCTCAGCAGCGAATGTTTCGAGATACTGTATACCCGCGAGTTTAACCCCAACTCCAAGGATTTCATCAGCTTTCGGAACAATGTGAGCAGAGCGGAGCTGAGCCCGGCCCTGGTGGAGCTGTGTAACTATTATTATGAACTGCAGAGTACGCCGGAGCGGATGGCTGGCATGGTATACCAGGAGGAAGAGCATGGAACCGGGGCGGAGGAGCAGGCGGCGCATATAGTATACCAGTGCAGCCACTGCTATACCCTATATGACGAAGTGTATGGCGACGCGCTGAACGAGGTAGCGCCGGGCACCCCGTTCGACAGTATCCCCGTCTACAGCTGCCCCACCTGCGAAGCCCCGAAAGCGGATTTCGCGCGCGTGGAGATGGCCCCAGTGGAGAATGCATGACGCACCGAGGTATAAACGGCTACGCGCAAAACTGCACTGCTAAGATTAAACATCAGTGCTACTACTGCTCACTGTTCGCTGCCTGACTAATGCTCACTGCTCTTTCGGACTTCTTTGTCCGAAAGCCACCTGCCGGGGATTTCCTAATCCCCGTGCTGACTGCTTCCAATGGGATGAGTTTGGAGCGCGGACATTCACAGTTTTGTAGGCTTGTGCTTTTAAAAGCAGGATAAGGCTGCAAGTTCAAAGATTTCCGTGGGAGTTGACATAGCGGTGCTTCCATGGGTAAAAGCCCCTGCAGGTGATGAGCCCTGTCAGGGTCTTTTATTTTAAGGCCGATTCTATTCGAAAATAATCGTCTTGTTGCGGTACACGAACACCCGCTCGTTGAGCACGAGCCGCAGCGATTTTGCCAGCACGTTCTTTTCCACGTCCCGCCCAGCCTGCGCCATTTCGCGCGCGCTGTGCGTATGGTCGACCGGAATCACGTTCTGCGCGATGATCGGGCCCTGGTCGAGGTCGTTGTTGACGAAGTGGGCCGTGGCCCCGATGATTTTCACGCCCCGCTCATAGGCCTGCGCATAGGGGTTGGCCCCCACAAAGGCAGGCAGGAACGAGTGGTGAATGTTGACGATGCGGTTTGAGAAGTGCGAGACAAACTCACCGGACAGGATGCGCATGTACTTGGCCAGCACCACAAAGTCGGGGGTATACCGTTGCACGGTTTCCAGCACTGCAGCCTCGTGCGCCTCCCTGTTCATGCCCTCGTGGCTGATGTGATGGAAGGGGATCCCGAACTTCTGCGTCAGGTCTTCCAGCACGTTGTAGTTACTGATCACGCAGCGCACGTTTGCGTTCAGCTCGTTAAAGGCGTGCCGGATCAGCAAATCGCTGAGGCAGTGGTGCTCTTTGGTGGCCAGCAGCACAATGTCTTTCTTCTTCTGGTCCGTCAGGCTGATCTCCACGTTGGCTGGCAACACGGCATACAGTTCCTTCAACAGCTGCTCCCGGTCAAACGCGCCCGAAAACTCCGTCCGCATAAAGAAGTGGTTAAAGTTGCGCTCCACAAACTCCCCGTTGCTGATGATGTTCAGGTCATACTTGTTGTACAGGATATTCGTGACCTTGAAGACAAGCCCGCTCTGGTCGGGGCAGTTGATGAGGAGGATGTTTGTTTGCATGAGCGTTTATTCTCTTTTACACTGGCGCCCCGAATGCTTTCGGGGTGTCTTTAAATGATGTCGGGTTTGTAACCCGGCTGGGCCAGAGGCCCAACTATACCTTACACTCGCGGGACGCGAGCGAAAGCAAGCTTAGGCCCTGCTCCTTGGCGGGGCAGATAATGCCTGTATCAGGTTATACCTTATCGCAGCGCTTCATACAGCACCTCAATCGGGTGGAGGGCTTTGCGGCCGGTGCCGTCGTGGATCTGATGGCGGCAGCTCGTGCCGGGGGCCGCGATGATCACCTCTTCCGGCTGCTGCCGCACCGTCGGGAACAGCACCAACTCACCCACCTGCATCGACACATCATAATGCTCCGCCTCATACCCAAAAGAACCGGCCATACCGCAGCACCCCGACGGAATCACCTCTACTTTATAATTGGGCGGTAGCGTGAGCATCTGCTGGGTATACAGCACCGACGATAGCGCCTTTTGGTGGCAGTGCCCGTGCAGTTTGATCAGGCGCGGCTCCTCTTTAAACAGGCCTTTGTCGATGTTCCCGTTCAGGATTTCGCGGGCGATAAACTCGTCGAACTGCAGGCAGTGGATCGACAGGCTTTTGGCGTCCTCTTCCTGATCGGCGTCCACCAAATCAATGTACTCATCCCGGAAAGAGAGGATGCAGGACGGCTCTATACCTACCAGTGGCGTATCGCTCGTGACGATGTCTTTGAGCATGGCCACGTTCTTTTGTGCCAGTTTCTTGGCCTCGCGCAGCAGGCCCTTCGACATATAGGTGCGGCCGCTTTCCTCGTGCTTCGGAATCTCCACTTCATACCCTAATTTCTCGAGCAGCAGCACGGTGGTTTTGCCGATGTGGGTGTCGTTGTAATTGGTGAACTCGTCGCAGAACAGGTATACCTTCTTTTTGGCCTGCTGTCCGTTGCCATACCCCGATTTGCGCTTATGCTGCTTGAACCAGCTTTGCAGGGTGGTTTCCTGCAGCAGCGGAATAGTGCGCTTCGGGGCGAAGCCCATCATTTTCTTGGCTACGGCAGCGGTGGCATCGTTTTTAAACAGGAAATTGTAGATGCCCGGGGCCAAGGCCGCCAGCTTGTTGGCCTTGGTAAAGTTACCCACCATGCGCGTCCGGAACGGCACGCCGTTGGCATCGTAGTAATGCTGCAAAAACTCCGCCTTCAGCTTGGCCACGTCCACGTTGGAGGGGCATTCTGACTTACAGCCTTTGCACGAAAGGCACAGGTCCATAGTCTCCTTTATCTCCTCGTGATCGAAGCGATTGGCTTTCGGCGAGCGGGTCAGGAACTCGCGGAGCATGTTGGCACGGCCACGCGTAGTGTCGCGCTCGTTGCGGGTTACCATATAGCTGGGGCACATGGTGCCACCCGTCAGGTGCGTTTTGCGGCAGTCGCCGGAGCCGTTGCAAAGCTCTGCCGCCCGCAGCACGCCACCTACCTGGCTAAAGCGGAAAACGGTGTCGAACACCGGCGTTTCCTGACCAGGCTCGTAGCGCAGAAAGGTATTCATGGAGGGCGTGTTCACGATCTTTCCCGGGTTGAAGATGTTGCCCGGATCCCATACCCGCTTCACTTCCTCCACCAGCTTGTAGTTCTCCTCCCCGATCATAAAGGGTATAAACTCGCCCCGCAGGCGGCCGTCGCCGTGCTCGCCGCTGAGGGAGCCGCGGTACTTTTTCACGAGGTGCGCGATCTCGGTGGCGATGTCGCGGAAAAGCTTGTTGCCTTCCTCGGTTTTCAGGTCGATGATGGGGCGCAGGTGCAGCTCGCCGCTGCCCGCGTGGGCATAGTGCACGCAAAACAGGTTGTACTGCTCCAGCGTGAGGTTAAACTCGCGGATAAACTCCGGCAGGTCGGCCACGTCCACGGCGGTGTCCTCGATCACGGCCACCGGCTTGGCATCGCCCGGTATGTTGGAGAGCAGCCCGAGGCCCGCCTTGCGCAACGTCCATACCTTCTTGGTGTCAGGGCCGGTTACGAGCGGGTAGTGGTAGCCCAGTTTGTTCTTCTCCAGGTCACGCACGAGCGCCGCGGCCCGTTCGCTGACTTTCTCCGGCGTATCGTCACTAAGCTCTACCACCAGGATCGCGCCGGGGTCGCCTTTCACGAAGAAGCGGTTCTGGCTCTGCTCGATGTTGGTTTTGGTGCACTCCAGGATGTAGTGGTCCATCAACTCGCTGGCGCTTGGTTTGTAATGCAGGGCCACCAAGTTTGCGCGCAACGACTCGTCGATGCTGTGGCAATGGATGCACAGCAAGCCCGTTTCCTTAGGCGGAAGCGGGTTTAGGTGCAGCTTGATCTCGGTCAGGAACGCCAGCGTGCCCTCCGATCCGGCCATCAGCTTGCAAAAGTTAAACGGTTCTTTCCCCTCCGTAAAAGGCTCCGACTCCAGCAGCAAGTCGATGGCGTAGCCGGTGTTGCGGCGCTGGATGCTGGGCTTCGGAAACTCCCTTCGGATATTCTCCTGCGTTTGGGTATGCGAGAGCATGGCCCGGGTGGCCTGGTAAATGCGCGTTTCCAGCTCGCTGGAAGTGTTTATACCCTGGCACCTGGCATTAAATTCCTCCTGGCTCAACTCACCGAACTCGGCCTCCGTGCCATCGCTCAGAATGGCTTTTACCGAGATGGTATGCTCGCGGGTGCTGCCGTATACCACCGAGTTGGAGCCGCAGGAGTTGTTGCCCACCATACCCCCGATCATAGCGCGGTTGGCGGTGGAGGTTTCGGGGCCGAAGTAAAGTCCGTAGGGCTTCAGGAACAGGTTGAGCTCGTCGCGGATCACGCCCGGCTGCACCCGCACCCAGCTTTCGGCCGGGTTCACTTCCAGTATTTCTGTAAAGGTGCGCGACACATCCACCACAATGCCATGGCCCACTACCTGCCCGGCAAGCGAGGTGCCGGCCGTGCGCGGAATCAGTGAGGTGCCTTCCTGCCTTGCAAAGGCAATCAGCTTTTTGATGTCGGCCACGGATTTTGGAAACGCGACCGCCTGGGGCATCTCGCGGTAGGCCGAGGCATCGGTGGCGTACAGGGTACGCATGGTGCTATCGAAATAAAACTCCCCCTCCAGCTGCCCGGAAAGATGCTTTAGTTTTTCTGGATTCATATATAAAAGAGCGCTGTACCTGCGGAGAACAGGGGGTATAAAGCAGTTCCTGCGGGTAACAAGACGAATGTAGAACGTTGCATAAAAGCTTTAGCAATGGTTTTGGCTGTTTTTTAGCAGCATTGCAGGCAAAAGGGCCGAAGCGTTGCCTAATTGTTAAAGTTTCTTTTCCCGAAGGTAAGCAGCGAATCGTTAATCTCAAAGCGGGGAATAGGGGAGAGAGGCGCTGGCAGGGGACTGCCAGGGTGCCTCAGGCCAGCAGGAGGTATAAACCGGCACAAAAAAACCTCCCTGCCGATAGGTATACCGGCAGGGAGGTTTTGCTGGCGTATGCCAAAGCAACAGGAATCGGCCAGCGCCATGCTTTCTGGTTGCCGCAGCAGGGTTTAGTAGTTTACCTGGGCCACCACCTCAATGTCGCGCGGCTGACTTAGTTTCATTTCGTGGTCCACCTCAAACGTGCCGCCTGCGGTTTCTGTGATCGTGATATCATCCAGCAGGAAGCGGCGGTGCTTGTGCTCTCCGTCGCGCACGGTGCCCCACACCCAGGACTGCTCATCAGAGTCTTTGCCATACACGTAGGGCGCTAGCGCCACCTGCTCCTCATGGCCTTTTCCATCGTTGAGCAGCAGGTTCAGGATCGTCTGGTTCTCGATGGCTTCGATGATGGTGGCGATCTTTCGGTTGCCCTCCATATAATACATGCCCTTTTTGGTCATTCTGCCCGAAATCGGCTGAATGCCCTCCTGGTTCTTGGGCTTGTCGAAAGCCGTTTTCTCCTTCAGTTCTATGAATCCCTCAAGGTGGAGGTTCTGTATATAGGTTTCCGTGATCACTGACGGGTTCTGTTTCATCAGAGGAGTCAGGGCATGAAACTTATCGTCGCCGTAGTACTGGTGCAGGTAAGTCAATACGGGGTTTATCATTGCTTTAGCGTTTATAGTTAGCTGTCTGTATTATCGTTTTCAGCCATACCAAAGCAGCAGCTTTCAATCCTTTGTTATACCGTTTGGTGCGTTTTTTATTTGGTTGTAGCAGAGGATTTTATTGCGTGTTGCTGCATTTTGTTAGCGTATATTACTTGTATGCTAAATCCTCTAAAAGGTTATGATGCCTATAAAAAAAGCCTAATACAGCGATGTGGCGGGCTTTAAGCTTGTTAAGTAGTAAACAGGTGCTATGGAGCATGTATAAGCACAGGAAGAGGGCAGTAAGCTCCGAGGACTTCTTCCTGTCCATACCCCTTTCATCATCCAAGTCAGAACGTAGGGGAGTTCCTGAAGTGGCAGTTTGATCTTAAAGCTGCGTCAGCGGTGATTCGCCTGTTTCCTTTTAAAAATTCAGATGCGCTGCGTTAAGAAATGGCAAGGTCGTAAAAGAGGCTATAGCGGGTGCTGTATAAAAAAACCAGAAAATCTTCTTGAAGAAATTCTCCAGGATGAATATAACAACAGATACACCAGGGTATGGCAACACGTCCAGCCAATTCAAACAAAAAGGCCTTCCGCTAACTGCGAAAGGCCTTTGCTGTTGTCGGAGTGGCAGGATTCGAACCTGCGACCTCCAGCACCCCATGCTGGCGCGATACCAGGCTACGCTACACCCCGAAACTGACGGCAAATTAAGCCCCGCGCAGAATATATGCAAGCTTTTAGGGCAGGGCGGCGACAAAATACTTTTGTTGGGCCATCCATACCCCTGCCCACCGAGGCGTATGGTTAATTTCGTTTTTAGAAGCGGAATATGCGGAGTCAGGTCCCATTACGGACAATTTGCAGCCCAACACATCAAATGCAAGCATGCTTTAAGCGGCGAAGCGATGCCTGGCTGAGCATGACAGTGCAGGACAGTATTTGGCTTTCTCCTTCTTAATTTAGGGCTATCAATCACACCACCGGATAAAGCTGAGCATACGCGCTGGCATTTTCTCCGGATAGGCGGTGTGGCTGCAATGGAGTACGTGGCCTGCGTTTTTGCAGGCTTTCGTGGAGTCAAAGAAAATAATTAGAAGTGCTCACAGAAAGACAGGCCGATAGTATATGCCCGGTGCTGCTGAGGGGTATGGCAAGCCCCAACATACAGTCTTTAGCGCTTGGCTATAGCGCGTTGTAAATTTCATCCATTAAAAAAAGCAATTATAATTTCTGAACATATGTTAGAATCGACGACGAAAACAGAATTCAAGCATGTAAGCTATTTGTGGGAGGAAGAAGAAGCCGCAAAGTTTGCCGGCGATGAGGTGGGGCTGCTGATCTACCGATCGAACCTGCTGGGGGCCGACCTGCGGCTGACTAACTACGGCGGGGGCAACACCTCCTGCAAGGCCATGGCCAAAGACCCGCTCACCGGCCAGGAGACGGAGGTGATGTGGGTGAAGGGCTCGGGCGGCGACTTAGGAACGCTCAAGCGCAGCGGTCTGGCCGCTTTGTACGTGGACCGGCTGCGGAGCCTGAAGAACGTGTA
Source organism: Pontibacter sp. E15-1 (assembly GCF_022601975.1). Lineage (GTDB taxonomy): Bacteria > Bacteroidota > Bacteroidia > Cytophagales > Hymenobacteraceae > Pontibacter. The sequence goes on along the minus strand of NZ_JAKVIR010000025.1, from coordinate 53,456 downwards.
CCGGGGCATAGCGCACGAGGATGAGATGGTGGAACTCTTCAACCACAGCATCTTTGACCTGAGCTCCAAGGCACCCTCCATCGACACGCCGCTGCACGGTTTCCTGCCCTTCAGGCACATCGACCACCTGCACCCGGACGCGGCCATCGCCATTGCCGCCGCCAAAGACGGCAAGAAGATAACCGAGGAGCTCTTTGACGGAACCATCGGGTGGGTAGACTGGCAGCGCCCGGGCTTCGACCTGGGGCTGCAGCTGCGCCAGTGCCTCGACGAGAACCCGGGCATCCGGGGCATCATGCTGGGCTCGCACGGCCTGTTCACCTGGGGCGACACGGCCTACGAAAGCTATATCAATACCCTGGAGGTGATCGAGCGCTGCGCCGAGTACCTGGAGCAACACTACGGCAAGAAAGGCCCTGTTTTCGGCGGTGCCCGGATACAGAGCCTGGACGAGGCGGCTCGCAAAAAGCAGGCTGCCGCGCTGGCCCCGGTGCTGCGCGGCTTCTGCTCCAGCGAGCGCCACATGGTCGGCCACTTCACCGACGATGACCGCGTGCTCGAGTTCATCAACTCCAACGACCTGGACAGGCTGGCCCCGATGGGCACCAGCTGCCCCGACCACTTCCTGCGCACGAAGATCAGCCCGCTGGTGCTCGACCTGAAGCCGGACGAGGACCTGTCGGATGTGCAGGCGCTGAAAGAGCGACTGGCCCCTGCCTTCGCGGCATACCGCCAGCTATACGCCGACTACTACGAGAACCACAAGCACCCCAACAGCCCGGCTGTTCGAGACAAAAACCCCGTGATTATACTGTATCCGGGTGTGGGCATGTTCTCCTTCTCCAAAGACAAGCAGACGACACGGGTGGCCTCCGAGTTTTATACCAACGCCATCAACGTGATGAAAGGGGCCGAGGCGATTTCGGAGTATACCTCGCTGCCGCGCCAGGAGGCCTTTGACATTGAGTATTGGCTGCTGGAGGAAGCAAAGCTGCAGCGCATGCCCAAGCCCAAAGCCCTATCCGGCAGAATCGCGCTCATCACGGGCAGTGCCGGTGGCATCGGAAAGGCCATCGCCAAAAGGTTTGTGGAGGAAGGCGCCGTGGTGGTGCTCAACGACATGAACCAGGAGCGCCTCCAGCATGCCAGCGAGGAGTTTAGAGCGCAATACGGCAAAGACAGCTATGCCACTGCCGAACTGGACGTGACCAGGGGTGGCCAGATACAAGAGGCATTTGAAGCGGCCGCCCTCGCCTTCGGGGGAGTGGACATCGTGGTGAACAACGCCGGCCTTTCCATCTCCAAGTCCATTGAGGACCACTCCGAAAAAGACTGGGACCTGCTCTACGACGTGCTGGTGAAGGGGCAGTTTCTGGTGACGCAAGCGGGCGTGGAGGTAATGCGCAAGCAGGACATCGGCGGCGACGTGCTCAACATCGTGAGCAAGAACGCGCTGGTGTCGGGCCCGAACAACGCGGGCTATGGCTCAGCCAAAGCCGCGCAGTTGCACCTGAGCCGCTTGAATGCAGCAGAGCTCGGCGGGGACAGCATCCGCGTGAACGTGGTGAACCCCGACGCCGTGATCAGCGACAGCAACATCTGGGCCGGTGGCTGGGCCGAGGGCCGCGCCAAAGCATATGGTGTGAAAGTGGAGGAGCTGCCTGCATACTATGCCAAGCGCACGCTGCTCAACGAGATTATCCTGCCCGAGGATATTGCCAACGCCTGCTTCGCCTTCGTGGGCGGGCTGCTCAGCAAGTCCACCGGCAACGTGCTGAACGTGGACGGCGGCGTGGCCATGGCCTTTGTGCGGTAACTATAAAAGTAAAGCTTTCAAAAAGTACACCATATGGACAAGTCCCCCTTGGGGGTAGGGGCCCTCGACAAAGAAGGGGGTAGGGGGATGAGAAACGATAGGAGCATTTAAAAGCTTTGACTTAATTGTAAGTAGCTGCAGACTATATTCTGAACAAAATTGTCCGCAGGTGTAATCATCCCCCAACCCCCATCGAAGGGGGACACAACATAAAACGACAGTATAGATGAAACCATATGGGTTGTTTCAATTCACTGGACGCTTTTCATTAAAGAACACGAACGTATGCAAATAGAACAATATAAGATAGACGAGTTCAACCAGCGGCATGCGCAGGAGCACACCCGCAGGTATGAGTTTGCGGCTTCCTCCCTTGCCAATGTGGACGACGTGCTGCAGCGGCTGGTTGATTTCCAGATCGGAATCCCGAGCTGGGCGCTGGGCACGGGCGGGACCCGCTTCGGCCGCTTCCCGGGCGGCGGCGAGCCGCGCAGCCTGGAAGAGAAGATCGAGGACGTGGGCCTGCTGCACGCCCTGAACCAGTCCAGCGGGTCCATCTCGCTCCACATCCCCTGGGACATCCCCAGCGACTACAAAGCCATCAAAGCCCTGGCGGCCCAGCACGGGCTCAGGTTCGATGCCGTGAACTCCAACACCTTTCAGGACCAGGCGGACCAGTCGCTGAGCTACAAGTTTGGCTCCATGCAGCACGTAGACAAGGCGGTGCGCCGGCAGGCGGTGGAGCACAACATCGAGGTGATCCGGCACGGGATGGAACTGGGCTCTGACGCACTGACGGTATGGCTCTCGGACGGGTCCAGCTTTCCGGGGCAGCTCAGCTTCCGCAAGGCCTTCGAAAACACGCTGGAGAGCCTGCAGGAGGTATACGCGGCCCTGCCCGACGACTGGAAAGTGTTTGTGGAGTACAAGGCCTTCGAACCGAACTTTTACTCCATGACGGTGGGCGACTGGGGGCAGTCGCTGCTGCTGGCCAACAAGCTCGGCCCGAAAGCCTATACCCTCGTGGACCTGGGGCATCACCTGCCCAACGCCAACATCGAACAGATCGTGTCGCTGCTGCTGATGGAGGGCAAGCTGGGCGGCTTCCACTTCAACGACTCCAAGTACGGCGACGACGACCTGACCACGGGCAGCATCAAGCCTTACCAGCTGTTCCTGATCTTCAGCAGCCTGATTGACGGGATGGATGCCCGCAGCATGGACCACGCCACGAGCCTGGCCTGGATGATCGACGCCTCGCACAACGTGAAAGACCCGCTGGAGGATTTGCTGCAGTCGGTGGAGGCCATCATGATCGCGTATACCCAGGCGCTGCTGGTAGACCAGCAGGCGCTGCGGGAGGCCCAGCAGGAAAACGACGTGGCGCGCTGCCAGGAGATCCTGCAGGAGGCTTACCGCACCGACGTGCGCCCAGTGGTGGCGGAGGCGCGGCTTCGCGCTGGCGCTGCGCTGCGCCCGCTGCAGCTGTTCCGCGAGGTGAAAGTGCGGGAGAACCTTGTGAAAGAACGTGGACGGAAGACTGTCGCAACTGGCCTGTAAGCATGCAAAAGATACCTGTAGTCGCCATTTTTGATGTAGGGAAGACAAACAAGAAACTGTTTCTCTTCGACGAGCACTATAAAATCGTGTACGAGAAGTCGGCGCGCTTTACTGAGATCGTGGATGAGGATGGCTTCCCGTGCGAAAACCTGGAGAGCCTGCAGCTGTCGGTTTACAACTCGCTGCGGGACGTGTTCCGACGGCAGGAGTTCGAGGTGAAGGCCATCAACTTCTCCGCATACGGGGCAAGCTTTGTTTGCATCGATGAGGAGGGCAAGCCGGTTTGCCCTTTGTACAGTTACCTGAAGCCATACCCCGAGGAACTGCAAAGGCAGTTTTACGACACCTACGGGGGCGAGGAAGAGTTCACGAAAGTGACAGCCTCGCCGGTGCTCGGGAGCCTGAACTCCGGCATGCAGCTTTACCGCATGAAACACGAGAAGCCAGACCTTTTCAAACAGGTCAAGTATGCCCTCCACCTGCCCCAGTATTTGAGCTATCTTATCTCGGGGGAAGCGTATTCCGATATCACGAGTATCGGCTGCCATACCAATCTGTGGGATTTCCAGAAAGGAAACTACCATGCGTGGGTAAAGCAGGAGGGGCTGCTGGAGAAGCTGGCGCCTTTGGTGCCGTCAGATAGCGTGGTGCCCGCGACGTTTCCGGGTAGCAGCTATGTGGTCGGGGTTGGCCTGCACGACAGCTCAGCGGCCCTGATTCCATACCTGGTGAACTTTCAGGAGCCCTTTGTGCTGCTCTCCACCGGAACCTGGTGCATCAGCCTGAACCCCTTCAATGCAACACCGCTCACAAAGGAGGACCTGCAGAAGGATTGCCTGAGGTTTATGCAGTATAAAGGCAAGCCGGTAAAGGCATCCAGGTTCTTTGGGGGGTATGAGCACGAACAGCAGGTAAAGCGTATCGCGGCGCATTTTAACCAAAATGCCGCCCACTATAAAACAGTCGCGTTCGACCCCGAGATCATCAACAGGCTACAGCGGGAGCAAGCGCTGGTGTCGGGCACTACGGCCCCTAAAAGCCGGCTACAGGAGTCTGTTTTTGCGCAGCGGGATCTGGCCTCTTTCGCTTCCGACACGGAGGCTTACCACCAGTTTATCCTGGACCTGGTGACACAGCAGGTTGCCTCCACGCAACTTGTTTTGGAGGGCTCGGATGTGAAGCGGATTTTTGTGGATGGGGGCTTTAGCAAAAATGCTATCTATATGAACCTACTGGCCGCCGCCTATCCGGACAAAGAGGTCTTCGCGGCCTCCATGGCACAGGCCACGGCCATCGGCACTGCCCTGGCCATCCACCGGCACTGGAACACCAAACCGCTCCCCAACGACATCATCGAGTTAAAATACTATGCGGTAACGCACGACGCCAAATTATGACAGTAGGCCTTTTCATCCCTTGTTACGTTGACCAGTTTTACCCCAATGCCGCCGTCGCCACCCTCGAACTGCTCGAAAAGCAGGGCGTGCAGGTGGTATACCCACCCAGGCAAACATGCTGCGGACAGCCCATGGCCAACTCCGGCTTCGAGCACCTGACCAAAGGCAGCAACGACCTGTTTATCCAAAACTTCAGCGGTTTTGACTACATCGTGGCCCCATCCGGCAGTTGCGTGCTGCACCTGAAAGACCACCTGCACTCCGACAAGCACCCGGCCGAGGCTGCGGCCATCCGGGGAAGGATATATGAACTGATCGAGTTCCTGACGGATGTGCTGCAAGTGGACAATCTGCAGGCGCGCTTCCCATACCGGGTGGGCCTGCACCAGAGCTGCCACGGGCAGCGGGGCCTGAAGCTGGCCCAGATGTCTGAGCTCGTCGCGCCGCCTTTCTCCAAACCGGAACAGTTGCTGAATATGGTGGAGGGGCTGGAGCTGGTCGAGCTTGCCCGGAAAGACGAATGCTGCGGTTTCGGGGGTACTTTCTGCGTGGCGGAGGAGGCTGTGTCGGTGAAGATGGGCAAGGACCGCGTGGCAGACCACCTGCAGCACGGGGCCGAGTATATCACGGCGGCTGACATGAGCTGCCTGATGCACATGGAGGGCATTCTCCGAAGGCAGAAAAGCAACGTAAAGGTGCTGCACATCGCCGAAATCCTTAACTCCCAAGCGCTATGAGCCAGACAAAAGACCACGCCGCACTTGCCGAGGTGTTCAACGCCGATGAGCCACGGGTAGACTGGCACGACGAAACGCTGTGGTTCATCCGGCAGAAGCGGGACAAGGCAGCCCATACCATACCCGATTGGGAACTGCTCCGCGAGACAGCCTCCCAGATAAAACAGCACGTGCTGTCGAACCTGAGCGATTACCTGCAGCAGTTTGAGGCCAACGCCAAAGCCAACGGCATCATCGTTCATTGGGCCGCGGATGCCGCCGAGCACAACCGCATCGTGCACGGCATCCTGCTGCAGCACCAGATAGACCGCATGGTGAAAAGCAAGTCGATGCTGACGGAGGAGTGCCACCTGAACGAGTACCTGGCCGAGCAGGGCATCGAGGTGATTGACTCGGATCTGGGCGAGCGCATTGTGCAGCTGGCCAAGGAGCCGCCAAGCCACATCGTGCTACCCTGCATTCACAAGAAGAAAGAGGAGATCGGGGAGCTTTTCCATGAGCACCTCGGCACACCCGCCGGTATGGCCGACCCGCAGGTGCTGACAGAGGCAGCACGGCAGCACCTGCGGGAAACCTTCCTGACGCGCCGCGCCGCCCTAACGGGCGTGAACTTCGCGGTGGCCGAGACAGGTGAGTTCGTGATCTGCACCAACGAGGGCAACGCCGACATGGGTGCGCACCTGGCCGATGTGCACATCGCCAGCATGGGCATCGAGAAGCTGATCCCGAAAAGGGAGCACCTGGGCGTGTTCCTGCGGCTGCTTGCCCGGAGCGCCACGGGGCAGCCGATCACCACGTACTCCAGCCACTTCAGAGAGCCGAGGCCGGGCCACGAGCTGCACCTGGTGCTGGTGGACAACGGGCGGAGCGTGCAGCTGGGCCGCGAGGATTTCCGCAACTCGCTGAAGTGCATTCGCTGCGGCGCCTGCATGAACACCTGCCCGGTATACCGGCGTAGTGGCGGCCACAGCTACCACACGGCCGTGGCCGGCCCGATCGGCTCCATCCTGGCCCCGAACCTTGACATGAAGAAGCACGCCGACCTGCCCTTTGCCTCTACCCTGTGCGGCTCCTGCTCCAACGTGTGCCCCGTGAAGATCGACATCCACGAGCAGCTCTACAAATGGCGGCAGGTGATTGTGAAGGAAGGCTACGCGGACAGAAAGAAAACCCTCGGCATGAAGGCCATGACGCAGGCATTTGCCTCACCGACCGCTTTCCGGCTGGCGGGCAAGGCGGGACGCTGGTTTATGCGGCATGTACCGTTTGTGGTGAGCAATCAGATGAACCCCTGGTACAAGCAGCGCGAAATGCCCATACCCCCGAAAGAGTCTTTTGGGGAGTGGTACCACAAAAACAGAGAAAAACATGCCTAGCAGAGACACTATACTGGCGGCCGTGGCCAGAAACCAACCGGACCGTTTGCCTATGCCGGAGGTTCCTGCCTTTGTTTCAGCGGATGCAGACCTGGTAGAGAAGTTCACAAACGTGGCCGTGAGCATCGGAAGCAGGGTTTTTCCGGTAAAGGGTATGGACGAGGTGAAGCGGATCCTGTTGCAGGAGCACAGCATCGCGAAAAGAGTCATCACTGCCTTTCCGGAGTTAAAGGACCTGGGCGAGGTTTCCGTGGCGGCGGATGCAGACCCGCATACCCTGGCGGACGTGGACCTGGCCATTCTGCCCGCCCAGTTCGGCGTGGCGGAGAACAGTGCCCTGTGGGTAACGGATGCGCAACTGCCGGTGCGTGTGCTGCCCTTTATCTGCCAGCACCTGGCGCTGGTGATTCCGCAGCAAAACATTGTGCCGCTCATGCACCAGGCCTACGCGGCCATAGGAGGGCAGGCGTACGGCTTCGGCACCTTCATCGCCGGCCCCTCCAAAACCGCCGACATCGAGCAGTCGCTGGTGCTGGGCGCGCACGGGGCGAGAACGCTGTCTGTGTTTATTTTAGAGGAGGAATAGCCTGAGGCCTACTTCAGCCAGCAAGAGTATTGATTTTAATGTCAGAGGCCGGTTTTAGCATGTTTCAGTAAAGTGTTTTAGCCCCTGCGCGGGTATCTTTTTATCAGGCGGCGAGGGTAGCAAACAGGTTGGCATGCGGGGTTTAGTTTCTCCAACGCGCGCTGTAGCGCTGGCACAGGAAATACATGCGGCCATGTTGAGTGGAGCAAAAGAATTATACCCTGTGGTGATCATTGATTCCAGATAATAAAACCTTGTGCATTAAACAATATTACAATAAAAATTGCCGTTGTTGCGTCTTTTGACCAACAAGTTGTTGGTGAGAACACAACAACGGCAGGCTGCAGACTGCTTTCGCTCCGTGTTTCGATTAGATGCGAAAGTCCTGTATACCTCAAAGCCTGCCCGCCCCATCAGGTTCTCCCCAATCTACTCCACCAACAGCTTCCTTTCTCCTGACTGCTCTGCCAGAAAAGCAAGGGTATACCGCAGTGTTCAGGAAGTTCGTGAATTTGGATCTACAAACTCTGGCGCAAGCGTCCGCTTGTGCCGCTATTGTTAGGATTCATTGTAAGGCACAAGCGGACGCTTGCGCCATAGAAGAGGAATTACACTTGCTTAAGCGTGCGTGTGATGCGTGCTTATCAATTGATATTGGTATAAACTATATAGAATAGGTTATATTGGATCGGTGTGCTTTCGCAGGCAAGGGGGGATTCTGCCATGAATATCTACATGCTGCTCGTTCATGCAGTGCCGATTTCTGCTGGTACGGCGAAGTATCTTGATGTTTAACCTAAGGTGTTGTTTCCGCCATATCTCATCTCTCTGTTCTTCAGCGTGTTTTATAGCATCTGCTACTAAAATTTAAGTAAAAGTGTTTGGTCACTCATGAAATTATCTTTACAATTGTAGAGGCTACAGACAATGCTCATTTCTTATCGTGGAATCTTTGTGTTCGTTAACACACTCCTATAAACTGCACTAACAAGCGTGCAGCCTGAGGGGCGTGTTCCAGCTTTCATAGAACCGATACTTCTTTTATAGCTACAGAAAGGAATCGCCTGTTTGGCCAACCATACGCTATGGTTTTCTTCATAAGCTGTAGAAAGAACACCCGGGATCTTCATAGCTCAAAACCTCTTATTGCTGGGGGTGCCACTTTTATTTTTTCTTACAAACTAAATGCAAAAGATAATGTACCAGACCAAGCTTAGCCCCTCCTGTAAGACCCCCAAATACAAGCAGATTATACAGTCGATTATAAATGATATAGAAAGAGGAATACTAAAAGTAGATGAGCAGCTGCCTTCGATCAATGAGCTAAGTGAGGAGCACCTGCTTGCGCGTGACACCGTGGAAAGAGCTTACCGGGAGCTCAAGGAGCAGGGATACATTATCTCTGTGCACGGGAAAGGGTATTTTGTTGCTTCTAATGATATAAAAAAGATCAAAGTTCTTTTAGTCTTCAACAAGCTGAGCTCTTATAAGAAGATTATTTACTATGCCTTCCTGAAGGGCTTGGGCGAAAAAGCGACAGTTGATTTACAAATTCACCACTACGATGCGCACCTGTTCGAAGAGATCATCAACAAGAACTTAGGCAAATACAACCATTATGTGATCATGCCGCATTTCTTCCATAGTGCTGATAAAGGGGAATACATGCCCACCATAAAGCGCATCCCAAAGGAAGAACTGGTTATCCTGGATAAAGACCTGCCCGGGCTGGAAGGCAAATACCTGTCCGTATACCAGGATTTCAGCAAGGATATATTCAAAGCACTTGAGTCAGTCGTAGACTTATTGGCTAAATACCAGAAGCTCGTTTTGATATTTCCCTTTGGCGAGCATTACCCTATGGAGATCATGCAGGGATTCCGGCTGTTCTGCAACTGCTATAACAAGGATTTCGGTATCCTGGAAAACACCTTCGATGAAGTTCCGGCCCCGGGTACAGCGTATCTGATTGTGGAAGAAACGGGCCTGGCGGATATCATCAAAAAGAGCCGGGGGCTGGACCTGACCTTAGGGCAGGACATCGGGATTATATCTTTCAACGAAACCACCTCCAAAGAGCTTCTGGACATTACTGTTGTCACTACTGATTTTGAGATGATGGGGTTTATGGCAGCCACTTTACTGCTGGAGCGCAAGCACCTGAAAGTGAAGAATCCCTTTCAGGTGATCCGGCGCGGCTCCCTGTAGCACTTTACCTCACCGGTATCTTACTTTGTGCCTTGTCTTGCCCATACCTATTTTGCCAGTAGGTATATAAAAAGTGCGGCTTGTTGTAGCGCAGGTCTGTGCGTAAGTTAAAGCAAGTTTACATTTCGCTTCCAAAAAACGAAATGTAAACTTGCTCATAATTGTAGCCACCCCGGCTACATAAAAGGAGATTTCTTTTCGGAAAATTTCTATCCGGCTTCTCTCCAAAACCAATAGAGAATGCCTGTCCTCAGCACAGTACATGACAGTTGTCTAAGGGAAACACATTAGATTTAACTAAACAAGGGGATATGAGCTAGGCTAAAAAGTACTAGAGCTGCCCTAGCTCCTTGCTAACTAAGGTCTGTCATATACTATATAACGCATGAGAAAGATGCTACTCCGTTTCAAACCAGTTCAGGTGGGAATAATGCTCGCCGCAGTTATGATAAGCGGTTGCAATTCGCCTGGTATGGATAATCCGGAAGAAGGAGGGACCGCACTCGAAGAGAACACAGCAGGGGAAGAGGCTGGCTACGTGCAGTTACTCAACGGGGAGACTTTGGAGGGATGGAAGGGAGACACGGCCTATTGGAGGATAGAAAACGGGAACCTGGTAGGGGAGGTTACGCCCGACAAGCTGCTGAAGCGCAATACTTTTCTGATCTGGCAAGGCGGCCAACCCGCTGATTTTGAGCTGAAAGGAGAATTCCGGATTACTGCAGACGGGAACACGGGGGTTAACTACCGAAGCATTGAGTTAGACAGTATTCCTTTCGCCCTGAAGGGCTACCAGGCCGATATAGATGGGAAAAAACGCTATACCGGGCAAAATTACGAAGAGCGTGGGAGAACTACTTTGGCCTACCGCGGCGAGGAAGTTTTGATAAACCCGCAGGAGAACCCAACGGGCACGCTGAGGGATAACATTAAGAATAATGCCTGGCTCGGGAGAAACATCACCGGTTCGTTAGGGGAGCCGGATTCATTACTGGCTTTGATCAAGAGCGAGGACTGGAATGATTTTCATTTGGTAGTGAAGGGCAACAGGTTGCAGCACTACGTTAATGGGGTGTTGATGAGCGATGTGACAGATAACGATACTTTAAACCGGCAACTAAAAGGGGCCCTGGGGGTGCAGGTGCATGTTGGCCCGCCCATGAAGGTAGAGTACCGGAACCTGCGGTTAAAGCAACTGTAGCTGAATAAAGGCCCAACTGTGCTACATACAAAATCAACCCCAGTACAGCACAGTTCAGGACAGCTGGACAAGTAATAATCGCTAAATTAACATTAGATAAAGTCAGTATAGCACGCTCATCTATCAGCTGTAAAAATGAGCGTTTATACACTACTGCAGCAATACCTTTCCTTTTCTGTTTATGGGGAAAATGCAATCTGGCAATCATTATTTATATATAATATATTAATTTATATATAGTACCTATATGCTTCTGTTACAGATATTTCTGTTACACAAGTCAGGCCGAAGGCTGCTTTATATTTTAATAAAATATAATATTATAGTTAAAAATAGTTGCTATTCCGATACCATGCGATGGTCTTATAATCAGGACTTTCGCAAAGCTGCCCTTGTTGCGTCTTTTGCCCAACAAGTTGTTGGTGAGAACACATAATAACGGCAGGCTGCATTCGCTCCGTGTTGCGATTAGATGCGAAAGTCCTGATAATCTCTAAAAATGAAGGTTTAACCATAATTAAGAAGCGATGAAGAATTATTTACTAAAAGAGAGGCGGTACGTGTTGGTGCTTTATCTTCTGATTTTTTCTATGACGAACGTGCTTGGGCAGGGCACCGCAGTGACGGGTAAAGTCACGGACAAAAGCGGTGTTGCCTTGCCTGGCGTGACGGTTGTTCTGAAGGGAACCTCTACCGCTGCCCCCACTGGTGCAGACGGTACTTACTCTATTAATGTGTCCGATGGAAGGGGCACCCTGGTCTTTTCTTACATAGGATTCGAGAATAAGGAAGTGGCGATAAATAACCGCTCCACTGTAAACGTGCAACTGGGAGACGACACAAAAGCATTGCAGGAAGTAGTGGTGGTAGGGTACGGCAGCCAGCTGAAGGAGGAGGTGACAGGGTCTGTACAGACCATCAGTACCAAGGAGATAAAAGACATCCCGGTTTCGCAGGTAACGCAAAAGCTGCAGGGCAAGTTAGCCGGCGTCCAGATAAACCAGGCCACCGGCAAGCCCGGGCAGGGTATGTCAGTCAGGATTCGGGGGCAGTTGTCTGTAACAGGCGGGAGCGACCCGTTGTACGTGGTGGATGGTTTCCCTATCACAGGCGGTATAGGTGCGATCAACCCGAACGAGATTCAGGACATCACGATACTGAAGGATGCGGCTTCCACCTCTTTATATGGCTCTAGGGCAGCGAACGGAGTCGTGCTGATTACGACTAAAAAGGGAACGGCAGGCCAGACAAACGTTAGTTTCAGCGCCTACCGCGGTATACAGAAAGTGCCCGAGCGGGGTAGAATAAAAATGCTGGATGCCGTTGAATTTGCCCAGTTCAAAAAAGAATACTATGAGGATGCAGGGAAGCCTGTGCCGGAGGTTTTTCAGGATCCTTCGCGGTATGAAGGCAAAAACAACGACTGGTATGGTGCTTTGCTGCGAACGGCCCCTATCCAGAGTTACGATTTATCCATCACCTCCAACAAAGACAAGTTAAACACGGCCTTAGTACTCGGCGTCTTTGATCAGGAAGGGGTTGTTCTGAATAACGAGTACAAAAGATACTCGGCACGTCTCAACTCCAATTACGAGGTGTCTGATAAGGTGACAATAGGTTTGAACCTGGCCCCTTCCTATATCTTTGACAACACGCCAAGAACAGACGGAGACAGGGGAACAGGTATTCTTTTCAACGCGCTGCACACCTGGCCGGTCATGCCTATATATGACGAAAACGGGGAATTGACCTTGTTCAACAGGTTCCCTGCAGAAACCGGTAATATTTTCGCCTATCCCAACTGGGTGCGGGCAGCGGAAGAACTGGTAAACGAAACCGAGACGATAAGCCTGATTTCGAACGCATATGTGCAGTATGAGCCGATTGAAGGACTGGTGCTGAAGTCTACATTCAATGTGGAGACGGCGAACTCGGAGTTCTTCTTTTTCAACCCTTCCACAGCTACGAGTAGCATCAACACACCTATTCCAACCACAGCAGTTTCCATCAGAGATAACTCCAAGTCCCTTACCTGGCTGAACGAGAACCTGGCTACCTATAGCAAGAGATTCAACGATCATAATTTTGAGCTGTTGGGTGGTTTTACAAACCAGCGGTTCCGGTATGACAGAGCCCGCATTCAGGCCGACACGTATGCCGACGACCGGCTGCCTACTGTGCAGGCAGGACTTAACATAAACAGGAGCGGTACCTACAGCGGTGTGGAAGAGTGGAGTCTGACCTCTTTCCTGTCAAGGCTCACTTACAATTACAAGGGCAAATACCTGTTTAGCGCCGCTGTTCGCAGCGACGGTTCTTCCCGCTTCGGAGAGGAGAACCGGTGGGGCGTTTTCCCCTCTGCTTCCGTCGGCTGGATCATGTCTGATGAGCCCTTCCTGCAGGATGTCAGCCAGGTATCGTTTGCAAAAGTGCGGGCCAGCTACGGCGTTACAGGCAACAACAACATTGGTAACTATACCCAGTACGCCCTGGTGAACAATACGGTGAATGCGGCTTTTGGTAATACGGTTGCCCCTGGGGCGGTAGTGACCTCTCTGGCCAACAACAACCTGGGATGGGAGACCACCAAGCAATTCGATGTTGGTTTGGACCTGGGCCTGTTCAACGACAGGGTACAGTTTATATATGATTTCTATAAAAAGACAACCACCAACCTGCTTTATAGCGTGCAGGTACCGCAGGAGTCTGGCTTCACTAACTTCAACGACAACATTGGCGAGATCGACTTCTGGGGGCATGAGTTTGCGCTCATTACCCGGAATACCGAAGGCAAGTTTAACTGGACAACCAATGCCAACATTTCATTCAACCGGAACAAGGTGGTTGCCCTGGCCGAAGGGATAGACAGGGTTTACGGTACCTTCCATATAACCCAGGTGGGGCAGCCCTTTGGCCAGTTTTATGGTCTGGTAAAGGAAGGTCTGTATATGAATGAAGAAGACCTCAACAGTTCCCCGCAGGTCCCGGGCCGCTCAACGGTGGGTAGTATTAAGCTGAGGGATTTAAACGGTGACGGGATAATCACCAACGGAGGAGACAACGACGACCGAACCATTATCGGCAACCCTTTCCCCGATTTTATTTACGGCATCACCAACAACTTCCAATACGGCAAGTTTGATCTCAGCATCGTAGGCTCCGGCTCGTATGGCAACCAGCTCCTGGTTCGCCACCTGTATAGCACAGCCAACCTGGACGGTGTTTTCAATATGGTGGAAGGTGTTAAAAACCGCTTCAGGTCAGTGGACAACCCGGGCGACGGCGTTTTTGGTACAACAGTGGGCGGGGGTAACGTGACAGGTATTGAAAGAGACTGGATGAGCAGCCACTTTATTCAGGATGCGTCTTATTTTACGATCAAAAACATCACACTCGGGTACGATGTCGGCGCGATCACCAAGTTTATCAAGTCAGCCAGACTCTACGCGTCTGTTCAGCAGGCCTATGTGTTCACCAACTATACGGGCGGCCCTAACCCGGAGACAAGCGGTAATAGGGCAGGTAATGGCGACGGCGGTAACCTGAGCCAGGGAATTGACCTTTCCAACTACCCGGTACCGCGCACCTATACCCTCGGTGTAAATCTGAACTTCTAGCAGATACCTGTATTTAAAATTTATTCTGACATCGTTATTTCTATATATAATGAAAAAAGGAATCATACTAATCTTGCTTGTGGGCGCCACGCTGACAGGCTGTAAGGATAACTTTCTGGAGGTTGTGCCGGAAACATCGTTGAGTTCGGCGACCTTTTTTAAAAAGCCGGCCGATTTCCAACAGGCCGTCAATGCGGCGTATGTGCCGCTCCGGAGCATTGTAAACGACCGGGCCTGGCTTTTAGGGGAAATGCACTCCGATAATACCTACTATGCCAGAAACCCGCTTTTTGGGGCTACGGAACAACAGGAGGACATAGCCGATTTCGCTATCCCGACTGCCAATGGCGTCACGTCCAATACGCATGTGCTTAACCAGTACCGGCTGGATTATCAGATCATCGCCCGCACTAACCAGATACTGGCGTCCATCGATCAGGTGGAATTTAGTGATAAGGCGATGAAAGACAATATAATCGGACAAGCCAAGTTCCTCAGGGCCTACGCCTATTTCGAGCTGGTGCGTTACTTTGGGAGTGTGCCCTTGCACTTAACTCCTGTGCCCAACCGGGAGGAAGCCGCTTTGCCCCTGACGTCGGAAGAAGGGCTTTATACCCAGATTATTGCAGACGCCAGAGAGGCCGCCTCTTTGTTGCCACCGAAATCGAAACAGGAAGAAGGAAGGGCCACATCGGGTGCGGCAAGAACCTTACTGGCCAACGTGTATATCGTGCAGAAAAAGTGGGCAGAGGCCGAAACGCTGCTGAGGGAAGTTGTGAACAGCGGCGAATATGCCCTGATACCTGAATATGCCGAAGCCTTCTCGAATTCCACCGGAAACAAGAACAACATCGAGTCGGTGTTTGAGGTGCAGTTCCTGGAAGGCTCCGCAGGGCTTAACGGAAACTTTCTATACCAGTTTATGCCCCGCCCTATTAGCCCTGGGGAACTTGTGACCATCACCGGCACCTCCAATCCGCAGCCGATTGATGGGGAGGGAAATAATATTCCTACGCCCGATATCATTGCCGCCTACGAAGAAGGGGACGAAAGAGAAGCGGCTTCCATAGGGTATATCACTTTGAGCGGAAGTGCCCGGGAAGATAAAGTGTATCCATATATAAAGAAATATGCCAAGCCCCATGCCTTGCACAACAACCACGGAATGAACTGGCCTATATACCGCTACTCGGAAGTCCTGTTGTTTCTGGCAGAAGCATTGGCCGAGCAAGGCAAAGAAGGCGAAGCAGCAGACTACCTGGACATGGTGCGCAACCGTGCCAGCCTGGACGATTATTCAGGAGGAGATTTACTGGAAGCTATATATCACGAAAGAAGAGTAGAATTAGCCTTCGAGAATAAGCGCTGGTTCGATTTGGTAAGAACAGGCAGGGCCATAGATGTAATTACTGCATACGGGGAAAGAGTAAAAGCAAATCCACAGGCGTATTATTATCCTGAGGGCTCAGCCCCGCGTAGCCATGTGTTCAGCAACATAAGCTTATACTATGCACTTCCGGCTGACGAGGCTGCTTTGAGCCCTTATTTTTAATACTTCAGGAAAAGAACTGCCGGGTCGTCATAAAGGCGACTGATTGTATACGCACCAACAGAAAAGGGCAAAGACTCTATCCGTTGGTGTTTGGGTAGTTTAAAAGAGCATATTTCTGAAAGCATTGTATAATCATCATACACAAACACATTGGCGCACTCAACCTGGGAAAATAAAATCTGCAACCCCGCACAGTTAGGTGGTATAGAAACCGCTGTACTAGACAATGGCCTTGGTCGCGGAACCCGTATTGCCTGGATCAATACCGGCACGGGCCTGCGCTATAAGGTCGTCATTGACCGGGCCATGGACATTGCGGATGCGTTTTACAACCAGCACAGCCTTGCCTGGCTGAGCCACTCCGGCATTACCTCTCCCGAACCGTTTTCAGACAGAGGCATCGCGTGGCTCCGGACATTTGGCGGCGGCTTGCTGACCACGTGTGGCTTAACCCATGTGGGTGGACCCGAGGCAGACACATATGGTGAGCGCGGCCTGCACGGGCAGATCAGCAACACGCCCGCTGAAATCGAATCCATTATTCAGCCAGACCCCATGGCCGGTAAAATGGAGATGAGCATCACGGGGAGAATCAGGCAGACACAGGTTTTCGGGCCTAACCTGGAGCTGAGGCGCACTATATCCGGAACGATCGGACAGGCTGCCATCAGGATTCAGGATGAGGTAATCAACCGGGGCAACACTGCCGCGCCGCACATGCTGCTGTATCATCTGAATTTTGGCTGGCCGCTGGTAGATGAAGGTGCCGATATTCTATGGGACGGTTCGTGGCAACCGCGCGATGGAGCGCCTGACAACAAGATTTTCCGGGAAGGCAACAACTTCCGCAAGTGCCTCGCCCCTTTATACGAGCACAGCGGAGGAGGGGAGGAGGCTGCTTTCATCAACCCGACACCAGATCGCTCGGGGCAATGTACCTGTGGGGTATATAATCCGAATATCGGTGTGGCCGTAGCAGTACGTTTCCAAAAAGAACAGCTGCCCTGGCTCACCAACTGGCAGCATTGGGGGAAAGGCGAGTATGTAATGGGGCTGGAGCCGGGCACGAACCTACCCATCGGGCAGGGGAAGGCGCGGGCGCAGGATGAGCTCATATTCCTGCAGCCGGCAGAAAGCAGAGCATACCGCCTGGAGCTTGAAGTTTTAAGCGATGAAGCAAGGATCAGAACATTATTAAAAGTAAATTAAGCTAACAGTAACAGAAAAGAAGAATGGAAACAGTTGAAAAAGTAAGTTTAGCTGCAAAGGCTTTAGCGCAAGGGAAAGGCATTCTGCGTTTGGCTCCAACCTGGGTGCCACGCTCGTTTTGTGTGCCGGGCAGAAGAATAAAGTTACATCCTGATGACTACTATGTACTGGGGGGGCAGCGCGGCGGCATCGACGAACGCTGGCTTTCTTCCACCACACCAGCCCAAAATGGTCCGCTAACCGGAGAAAACGAGGGCCTGAGCGCTATCGTTTTTAAGGATGGCGATAAGGAGGAGAAAGTCTTGCTGAAGGATGCCGTTGAAGAACTGAAGGGCGCGTTGATCGGCGACCGTCTGTGGGACGAGCACGGCAGCTGGCCCATGTACTCTAAGTTTTTCGATAACATGGGCCCTTTGCCTCACCACGTGCATCACAACGACGAGCACGCCAGGTTGATTGGGCAGATGGGTAAGCCGGAAGCATATTATTTCCCGCCGCAGCTAAATAACCACGGGGGCGATTTCCCCTATACCTTCTTCGGCATTTCGCCGGGAACGCCAAAAGAGAAGATCCGCGAATGCCTCGAAAACTTCACCAAAGGCGACAACAAAATCACGAACTACTCGCAGGCCTTCCACCTGGAGCCGGGCACCGGCTGGGATGTTCCGCCGGGGCTGCTCCATGCCCCGGGAAGCATGTGCACCTACGAGCCTCAGAAAGCCTCTGATGTTTTTGCGATGTACCAGTCGCTGGTGAACGAAGCCATCATACCGGAGGAACTGCTCTGGAACGGCACGCCGGAGGACAGAATGGGAGACTATGACCAGTTGCTGGAGGTGCTGGACTGGGAACTGAACGTTGACCCTAACATGATGGAAAACAGGTTTATGGCACCCAAGCCTGTAAAAGCTGTAACCGAAATGGAGGCCGAAGGATATGTAGAGAATTGGGTGTGCTATAAATCAGACGCGTTCAGCGCAAAAGAGCTCACGGTATTCCCGGGCGCAACAGTAACCATCAAAGACAGTGCTGCCTATGGCTTGATCATGATGCAGGGACATGGCAAAATGGGTGAGTGGGCCATAGAAACGCCTGCTTTGATCCGTTACGGCCAGTTAACCAACGACGAATTCTTCGTGAGTGAGAAAGCCGCCATGGAAGGGGTTACGATCGTCAATCATTCAACCACCGACCCCATCGTGATGCTGAAGCACTTTGGCCCCGGCAATCCTGACCTGGTGCTGTCGTGACAGATAATCCATACACAAGTCAGCTGACCATATGGCGTTCACCGGCATATGGTCAGCTGATAGTATAGAACCCGATATATAACCTGTTTTTAATCCTGATAAAACTATTGGCTTATGAACGAGAACAACTTTCCAAAACTACATAATGCAACATGGCCCGGTATCGTGGGAAAAGGCCCTGACTCGGAACCAACGATCCCGTTTGACACGATGCTGGAGATGACCGCTGCCGCAGAAGTGGACGGGGTGAGATTCGACGGGGTCGACATCGGTCTTTTAGAGCCGCACATTACCATCGATGACACGGGAGATGGAATCAAAAGGCTGGTGGATAAAGTGTCTTCCCTTAACCTTGAGATTGGATCGCTGGTCGCGCCGATCTGGGGCGGCCCCGCCATGGGCAGTAAAGAGGAGCGCGCCCAGTTTATAGAGCAGGTGCGCAAATCCTGCATATATGGCAGCAAGCTGCGCGAGCTTGGCGTGCGTCCCCACGGCGTCATTCGCATCGACTCTGCCAGTACGCCTGAAAGCTGGGCAAAGGACCCGGCGAATAACACAAAACTGATCGCCCAGACTTTCCGGGAGGCCTGCGATGTAGCTGCCGACTACGGCGAGAAGCTGGCCGCAGAAGGCGAGATCTGCTGGGGCGGCATGCATAGCTGGCGCACCATGCTCGAGACATTAGAGGCTGTAGACCGACCTAACATCGGTTTCCAGGCCGATATGTCGCACACCTTGCTGTACCTGCTGGGCTATAACAGTCCGGAAGACCGCATCCTGCCCAAAGACTTCGACTGGAATGACCGCGAAACGCTGCATCAGGGGCTTATAACCTTAACCAACGCCCTCCGCCCCTGGACAATAGATTTCCATGTGGCGCAGAACGACGGCACCGTGCACGGAACAGGCTCACATGATAAAACAGGGCGCCACTGCCTGGCTACGGACCCTAACGGTAAACTGGATGTGGCCCACGATGCCGGTTACTGGCTGCGCGACGAAGACGGGGAGCTTACGAAGGCTTTCAAGCATATATGCTGGGACGGATGCATGTTCTCCAACGAGGTGATGATGAAGCAGCAGACCTGGAACGACATCCTGGCCACCATGGTAAAAGTGCGCCAGCAGCACGGTTGGTACGAGCCTGAGAAAAAGCTTGTAGGCGATACTGTTCAATAATCTCTTAACCAGCAGAAAAAATGAGAAAAAGCAAAGAACTGAGAATTGGGTTAATCGGATGTGGCCTGATGGGCCGCATCCATACCAATGGCTACAAGCGCGCGAATGACTTCTTTCCTGAGTTGGAGTACCGCCCGGTGCTGAAAGCGGTTTGCGCCCGCAGCGAGGAAACGGTAAAGGCGTTTGCCGAGCAGTGGGGGTATGAGTCAATAGAGACGGATTGGAAAGCGATCATCGCCCGTGAGGATATTGACGCAGTGGACATTTGCACCCCGAACAACATGCATGCGGAGATTGCCATCGCAGCTGCCGCCGCCGGCAAAATGATTCTCTGCGAGAAGCCGCTAGCCCGAACACTGGGCGAGGCGCAGCAGATGGTGGCTGCCATTGAAAAGGCAGGGGTTCACAACACGGTATGGTATAACTACCGACGCGTGCCGGCTGTAACGTTGGCGAAACAGATAATTGACTCGGGCAAACTCGGGCGTATCTTCCACTACCGGGCAAATTTCTTACAGGACTGGACAATCAACGCCAATGTGCCGCAAGGCGGTACCGCAACCTGGCGTTTGGACGCAGCCGCAGCAGGCTCCGGTGTGACCGGCGACCTGCTTGCCCATTGTATCGACACGGCCATGTGGATGAACGGGGGTATAAAGGATGTGTCGGCGGTAACAGAGACCTTCATCAAAGAGCGTATGCATCAGGAAACAGGCAAGGTACAGAAAGTGGGCATCGACGACGCCTGCATTTTCCACTGCCATTTTGATAACGGGGCTTTGGGCCTCTTTGAGGCTACGCGCTACGCCCGCGGCCACAAGGCGTTATATACCTTTGAGATCAACGGCGAGCACGCTTCCATTCGCTGGGACCTGCATGACATGAACCGCCTTGAGTATTTTGACCATTCGGATGAGTCCATTGTGCGCGGCTGGCGCTCCATCCATGTCTCCGACAGCGATCAGCCCTATATGAACAGGTGGTGGATACCCGGCACAAGCATTGGCTACGAACACACTTTCCTGCACCATGTCGCTGACTTCCTGAAGAGCCTGGAGACAGGGGAACCGTGCTTCCCTACGTTCAGGGAAGCGCTGGAAACGCAGAAGGTTTGCGAGGCAGTGCTTGACTCCGCTGCTTCAAGGAGCTGGAAGAATACAGAGGTGCAGTGGGTTGAAAAGCAAGAGAATGGAAAAGTGCCCGTGTTAGGGGAAGCGTAGGTAAACATATGCCCAGTGTCATGAAGCTGTTGAGATATGGATTATCCTCTCAGGATAATCCATATCTCAACAGCTTTTATTTTTAGCCGTCGCTTCCAGTTTATACCCCTTGTTTGGCTATAATATTTTTTCACTCCGCTTTTTAGCTTCTGCTGTTTTCCCTTTTCCCAGAGTCTATCATTCAGCCAGTGAAAACGGGATCTGTTGAATAAAGAAAGCAGTTTGTCGCTGCCGAAAGCTTTGCGTCAGTCGGCTGGTTCACTAAGGCGAGTCGCTGTCACGAACACCCGGGATCAGATGAGCCTTGGATGGCGCAATCCATATCCAAAGCCGGCAATTATAGGGACCTTGCGCAACTGGGATGTTGATGGGGGCGGATCACCTCGCTTTCCGGGCGGCCGTTGAGCACCATCTGCAGCACCTCCTCCTTGCAAGCCGCATCGTACTTGCGACGACCAACAGTTACTGGTTTCTCTTCCATCTTAATTTGCTAAGTTAAGCAAATCCACTACCCGTTTTTTATTGAATTATCTCACTATAATTCAGTACAGTGCAGGAGAGTGAACTGGTTTAGATGTAGTAGATTGGATTAATGGTGGTCAGTTAATCACTATTACAGCAAGTCGCGCAGCTTGATTTCATTCAGTTTTCCACTCAAATTAAAAAAACATGAAGAACTATTTAATTCAGAAGATGAGGTATATCCTTATACTGCATCTCATTTTAATCTCCGCTGTGGGAGCACGGGGCCAGGGTACTTCAGTTACGGGAAAAGTTACGGATGAGAATGGGGTAGGTTTGCCCGGCGTAACTGTACTGTTGAAAGGCACAACTAATGGTACTGCTACTGACGTATCCGGTAATTATTCTTTGAATGTACCGGATGGAAACGGGACATTAACCTTGTCTTACATAGGCTTCAAAACACAGGATGTACCTATCGAAAACAGGAGTTCTATCAATATAACATTAGCTACAGACACGAAGGCTTTAGATGAAGTGGTTGTGGTAGGGTATGGTACACAGAAGAAGTCTGACCTGACTGGCGCTGTTACATCTGTAAAATCCGAAGAACTACAGGAGCGCCCTGCAGCTTCTCTGACGCAGGCTTTGGCAGGAAGAGTACCCGGAGCTAACGTGTCCGTGAACTCTGGCAGGCCGGGAGGAAGGGCTAACATCAGAATACGGGGCAATACGTCTGTAAGCGTGACGAATAACCCGCTTTACGTAATTGATGGGGTTATCCTGAATGTCACGGATTTGGCCAATGGCAGCACCCCAATAGATTATCTCAACCCGAATGATATCGCTTCGATCGAAGTCCTGAAAGACGCTTCTGCCACTGCCATATATGGAGCAAGGGGGGCAAACGGTGTGATCCTGGTGACGACCAAGCGCGGCAGCCAGGATGGAGGGCGCGTTAATTATGACACATATGTTAGCGTAGGGACCCTTGCCAGGAAGATTGATCTGTTAAATTCCGAGGAGTTTTTGCACGTGGAGGAAGTTGCCTATCAGAATGCTGAGAAATATGACCCGGAGGGTTGGGCTGCAGGAAAATACGTGGACCCCAGAACGAAAAGAACGAACCCCTTGCTTTTCGATGCGAACGGCAATCCTTTATATGATACCGACTGGCAGGAGGAAGCGACTCAAAATGCGATCACCCAAAGCCATCAACTATCTTTTACCGGTGGAAATGCAAAGGATAGCTACGGGGCTTATCTAGGGTATCGGAACGAAGAAGGCTTGATCAAAGAATCATGGCTGAAGCGTTATTCTGGCCGTTTTGTATTCGACAGTGAGATCAAAAGTTGGTTGAAGGTAGGCGGCACGCTTAGTTATAACGACCAGAACGAGAAGCAGATAGATCCATTAGGTGCCGGCGGAATAACTACCATGCGGCAGGTTCTGGAAGCGCTGCCGATTATACCAGTAAAATATGAGGATGGAAGTTGGGCCGGTAATGAGGATTACCCAGGTATGGAAGGGGGCGGCAACCCTGTGAATGTTGCAACGGATCGCCTTTACCTGTTAAGGACCCAGACAATGCTCGGCAATCTGTATTCCAGCATCAGGTTTGCCGAGGGGTTAGAATTAAGAACAACCCTTGGAACGAATATCATCAACCAGCGGATCGACTACTATGGTGGCCGTACGCTAAACTATATATCCCGAAACCAGGGTGGGGACGCGTCAGTTGAGAACCAGCGGCATAACTCCTGGCAGTTTGAGAATTACCTTACCTATAATAAAAAGATATCTGATGATCATTCTTTTACAGGCTTGTTAGGTCTGTCATGGCAGCATGTAGACCGTTTTAGTGCCCTGGCGAGGGCTCAGCGGTTCCAGGATGATTATTTCCAGTTCAACAACCTGGGTGCCGGGGCTAACCCGGTGGCACCGTCTTCCGGCACCAGTGCTTATGGGCTTAACTCTTACTTCGGCAGAATAAACTACAACTTACAAGAGAAGTATTTATTAACGCTCACGGGTCGGGCCGATGGCTCATCCAAATTCGGATCGGAGAACAGATACGCGTTTTTCCCTTCTGCTGCCTTGGCATGGAGGATGTCAGAAGAAGACTTTATTAAAAACATCCCCGTTATTTCTAATCTGAAAGTGCGCACCAGCTATGGTGCAACCGGCAACTCTGAAATTACTGCCTACCAGGCCCTGGCCGGGCTAGGGAACTACTCGGTTATTTTTGACGGGGCAAGAACGATTGGTGTGGGTATCAGCAGGCTGGCCAACCCGGATTTGCGATGGGAAAAGACGCACCAGATAGATGCTGGCCTTGAAGTAGGGCTGTATAATAACAGGGTTTCCATGGAGGTGGACGTTTATCGAAAATTAACGACCGACATGCTGCTGAGCGCTCCTGTGCCCTCCAGCAGCGGTTACACAACTGTTACCAGAAACGTTGGCAGCATGGAGAACCGCGGTGTTGAGTTTGCGCTGAACACGGTGAACATCGGCTCAGGTGATTTTAAATGGAGCACTAACTTTAATATCTCAGTCAATAAAAACAAAGTCAAGTCATTAACAGGAGGGGCTGACATATTTTCTGGGTCAACTGTGATTCGGGAGGGAGAGCCTGTGGGTTCCTTTTTTGGATATGTTCATCTCGGAACCTGGAACACTGATGAAGCAGATGAAGCAGTAAAGTACTTAAGGCTCCCGGGCGACATCAAGTATAAGGATGTAAACAATGACGGGCAGATCAACGATCGGGACCGGGTTATTATCGGGAAAGGTATACCAGATGGATTTGGATCCCTGATCAACACCTTCAACTACAAAAACTTTGACCTGACCTTCGATATGCAATTCATGTACGGCAATGACGTGTTGTTCAGGAGTATGCACTCTGCTGAAGACCGCCAGGGAATCGCCAATAGTTTTGCGACCGTCCTGAATGCCTGGACCCCGGAAAACCAGAACACCTCCATCGCGCAATGGAGGCCGATACCAGCG
The DNA here is from genome assembly GCF_022601975.1 of Pontibacter sp. E15-1. Classification (GTDB taxonomy): domain Bacteria; phylum Bacteroidota; class Bacteroidia; order Cytophagales; family Hymenobacteraceae; genus Pontibacter. Next base: position 29,071 of record NZ_JAKVIR010000025.1, on the reverse strand, counting down.
GGGTATGACACCTTCAATGATAGCCATCGGGTGAAGGATGCAGATTTCATCAGGGGAAGAAACCTGCTGCTGGGATATACCTTTTCTTCAGGAATCACAGAATCGCTGCACTTAAACAGATTAAGGCTTTATGCCTCCATGCAGAATTTCTTCCTGCTTACAGCATACGAAGGCTATGACCCTGAAGTGTCTACCTCCGGTTCTCCGTTCGACCAGGGAGTGGCGTTATACGACTATCCAAAGCCAAGGGTGTTTATGGTAGGCCTGAATGTTGGTTTTTAATTTCTCAAGTCTAAAAACAGCTATTATGAAAATAAATATAAAAAAAGCCGTCCGCCACGCACTGGTTTGGGTTGCACTTGTGCTTGTAGGATCAGGATGTGATGATTTCCTGGTGGAGCCGGATCGATCTAACTTCACCTTAGAAAATTATTTCACAAAGCCAGAGCACGCTGAAAGCGTCGTGAATGCTATTTATGAGAATTTAAGGTCGACCACGGGAGGTGGTTTTGGTGGTGCTCCCTGGATGATGCTTGAGTTCGCTACCGGGCTTGCGAACACTGATTTGGGCCAAGCCCAAAACAGCATTAACATCCGCAATCTTGTAAACAACTCAGACAATGACTATGGCAGTGCCTACTGGACGAGCAGCTACCGCGGGATAGCAAATGCGAACCTCGCGATTGCTAAAATACCGGGTATTACAATGAATGAAAGCCGGAAAATGAGGTTGCTGGGTGAGGCAAGATTCCTACGGGCTTATTACTATTATAACCTGGTCAGAATCTTCGGAGAGATTCCCTTGCTCACCGAACCTGTAGATCTGAATTCTCCTGAACTTTATCCGTCAGAAGCTTCCGAGGAAGATATTTATAGCGTGATTGTAGAAGATCTGACTATGGCGGAGGCATCAGGACTTCCTTTTACAGACGAGACGGGACGGGTTTCTTTGGGTGCGGTAAAATCTTTGTTGTCCAGCGTTTACCTCACCATGGCGGGGTATCCTTTGCAAAAAGGTACTGCCTATTATCAGAAGGCGGCAGACAAGGCGGAAGAGGTGATTGAGTCAGGCGAATATGAGTTGTTTACTTCTTATGATGACCTGCACAGCGAGGCCAAAGAGAACATAGGGGAAAATATTCTGATGGTGCAATTCGAGCCATTTATCATGCCCTCTAATTGGCAAACGTCGATCATACCTTATAACAAGGGCATCTCTGAATATTCTGACGAGACGGGGGCCATATATGCCAACACGGACTTTGTAGAATCTTATGAGCCTGGGGACAAGCGGACAAAGGAAAAGGAGTTTTACTATACGGAATATTCTTTGAGTAGCGACCGCACTAAGACTGTGAAACTGGGAGGCCATTTTATATACAAGCACTTTGATCCTTTGGCTCACCTCCAGACTACAAGTAGCGGACTTAACTGGACTCTGATGCGTTATGCAGAGGTTCTGTTGATTTACGCGGAGGCTATAAATGAAGTGTCTGGTCCAACTCCGGAAGCATATGAAGCTGTCAATAAGATCAGGAGAAGGGCCGAACTCCCTGAGTTAGCAGGCCTAAGCCAGCAACAATTCAGAGAAGCCGTTTGGAGAGAAAAATGGCATGAACTGAGCTATGAGAACAAAACCTGGTTCGACATGGCCCGGCTTCGGAAAGCATTCAATGTAACTAGCGGAAACTTTGAGGATTTCGTAGGCCATCAATTTTCGTATGGCCCGACATTGCAAGAGAGAGAATTACTCTTCCCAATTCCGACGGCAGAGATCAGGAATAACGAGAAGCTCACTCAAAATCCAGGCTATTAAGCTGGTATCAAGATAAAGCTGCATTGGTGTTGCTGATACTAAATAAGGCTGGAGTCGCTTATTCATTCCAGGTGCTAAGAATAGCAGAAATGTATTAAATTAATAGGGTTTAATTATGTACATTATGGTTTGCTTTTGCTTGACCGTTCAGGGATGAGATTAACCATGAAAATGATTAGCCGCGCAAAGCACTGGCTGCAAGGGCCGAATATGTGCCGGGCAGCTAACTTTGTCTCAAACAGAAAATCCATGATAGGGTATATCCATTTGCCTTCTTAATTGTCAATCATATGCGTTATATAATTTATCTCTCTTTGTGCATCTTGTCCCTGACAGGCTGTAACGTGCCGGGGACAAGCTTCGAATCGGAAGAAGCTGCTTTAGAGCTTGAAAAAGGTTCTCACATCGTCCTGATAGGGAATAACTTGGGCTCCAGGATGATGAACTTTGGTCATTTTGAGACCGAAATGCACCTTCGCTACCCGGACAGCCTGTTGTACATCCGGAACATGAGTGACGGTGGTAACACACCCGGGTTCAGGCCGCATGCCAGCCGTGTGTCGCCGTGGGCCTTTCCGGGGGCTGAAAAGTTCCAGACCGAGCTTGCCACCAACTCGGGGAGCGAAGGCCATTTCCCGACACCGGACGAATGGCTCACGCAACTGAAGGCAGATATAATCATCGCGTTCTTCGGGTACAACGAGTCTTTTCAGGGAGAAGAAGGCCTGGAGAATTACAAAGCAGAGCTTGAGGCCTTCATCAAGCACACCTTAAGCCAGCAGTACAACGGGGAGTCGCCTCCTCAGCTGGCAATTGTATCGCCCATCGCCTTCGAAGATCTTTCCGGGAAATATGACCTGCCGGATGGCAAGCAGGAGAATGCCAACTTAATCTTGTATGCCAAAGCCATGGAAGAGGTCGCTGCCAGAAACAACGTCCACTTTGTAGATGCATACGCACCTACAAAAGCGTGGTTTGATATGGATCTCGAGCCTCTCACAATCGATGGTTTCCAGCTGAATGAGGATGGCTATAAGAGATTCTCGACACTGCTCGCTGATAAGGTGTTCGGGAAGGCTGACGCGAAAGCCGAGGCACACCGCGAACTGGTCCGCGCCGCCGTACGCGAGAAGAACTGGATGTGGCACAATGACTTCAAAATCCCGAACGGCGTGCATGCCTACGGCCGGCGTTACAATCCCTTTGGGCCCGACAACTATCCTGCTGAAATTGCCAAGATCCGTGAGATGACCGCCATCCGGGACGAGGCGATCTGGCGTGCGGTGAAAGGCGAGAAAATGGATGTGGCTGCCGCCGATAAAAACACCACGCCGCTGCCGGAGGTAAAAACCAACTACGACCCTGAGGAAAACGGGAGCACGGAATACCTGTACGGGCAGGAGGCGCTTGATAAAATTAAAGTGGCCCCGGGATATAAGATCGAGCTTTTTGCCTCGGAGAAAGAATTCGCCGATTTAGCCAACCCCGTGCAGTTGTCCTTCGATAACAAAGGGCGCCTTTGGGTGGCCACCATGCCAAGCTACCCGCATTACAAACCGGGGGATCAAAAGCCGAACGATAAGATCATCATACTGGAAGACACCAACAGTGACGGTAAAGCTGACAAGCAGACGACCTTTGCGGATGGCCTGCACCTGCCGGTAGGGTTTGAGCTCGCACCGGAAGGGGTATATATATCGCAGGGCACGAACCTGATGCTCTACACCGACACAAACGGCGACGACAAGGCCGATACGAAGCAAATCCTCTTGAGCGGGTTTGATGACCACGACACGCACCACGCACACAGCGCCTATACCGCCGACCCATCCGGGGCCATCTATATGGGCGAGGGCGTTTTTCTGCATACCAACGTGGAAACCCCTTACGGTCCGGTCCGGGCTACCAATGGCGGCTTTTACCGGTATAGCCCGCAACGGCATCACCTGGAAAGAACAGCCCAACTCTCCATCCCGAACCCGTGGGGCATAGCCTTCGATGAATGGGGCCAGAACTTTTTCGCGGAGACCTCCAGCCCGGATGTGCGCTGGATGATGCCTGGAACGGTGAAGCCAAGATATGGCGTTGCCACCCACAAATCAAATCAGCTTGTTGAAGAGAAGCACCGGGTGCGCCCTACTTCCGGCCTGGAGTTCGTTTCGAGCCGGCACTTTCCGGACGAGGTGCAGGGCGACTTCCTGATCAACAACACCATCGGCTTTTTGGGTACGAAGCAACACACGCTGGTAGACGACGGCACGGGCTATAAGAGCCGGCACCGCCAGGACCTTGTGCAGGCAGAAGACCGTAACTTCCGCCCGGTGGACATGGAGTTTGCACCCGATGGCTCGCTTTACCTCGTTGACTGGCACAACGTGCTGATCGGCCACATGCAGCACAACGCCCGCGACCCGCTCCGCGACCACGTGCACGGACGCATTTACCGCATCACTTACCCTTCCCGCCCATTGGTTAAACCAGCCAAAGTGGCCGGGGCGACTGTCCCCCAACTCCTCGATAACCTGAAGCTGCCGGAGTTCAGGACCCGCTACCGTACCCGCCGCGAGCTGCGGGGCCGCGACAAGGCTGAGGTGCTGCCAGCGCTTACGACCTGGGTTGCAAACCTGGATAAGAACGATGTCCGGTATGAGCACCACTTGCTGGAAGGCCTGTGGGTGAGTTGGGGTTTAAACCAGGTAGACGAAGGCCTGCTGCGTCGGCTACTGCAGGCGAAAGATTACCGGACCCGGGCTGCGGCCGTGCGCGTGCTGCGCTATACAGGGCATCAGGTGGCCGATCAGGCAGACCTACTGCTGCAGGCGGCAAGGGATGAGCACGGGCGTGTGCGCCTGGAAGCGATTGTCGCTGCCTCCTGGCTGGACAAGGAAGAGGGCTTGGCCATTGTGAATGAGGCCGGTAAGAAGCCACTTGATGAATGGATGGTGCATGCCCATGAAACAGCGCTGGCACATCTCAATGGCAGAGCAGTGGAAAAGCAGGAGCAGGCAATCGCCAAAACCGATCTGAAGGGGGCGGAACAAGACCTGTTTGTGAAAGGGAAAGCCATATATGCCCGGGAAGGATTTTGTGGCACCTGCCATCAGCCAGACGGGAAAGGCCTGACTAACTCTGGCTTTCCGCCCCTTACCGGGACCAAATGGGTAGTAGGCAGCGATGAACGCTTCATCAAGCTTGTGCTGAAAGGGCTTCATGGCCCGATTGAAGTGCTTGGCAAGGAGTACCCCGGGCAAGTGCCGATGACCCCATTCGGAGGGATGCTGAAAGACGAGGAAGTAGCCGCCGTGTTGACCTACGTGCGGAACTCCTTCGGGAATAAAGCTTCCGCTGTCACGCCGCAGAAGGTTAAGGAAGTACGGGAGGCCACAAAAGGCAAAACCGGGTTCTATTCGCCTCAGGAGCTCCTCGAACAACACCCGGCTGAGGCCCTTCTTCCTTAGCTTGTACAATCGTATCGATCAACCATAAACATACAGAGCTGTCTATGAAATATTTGAAAAGCATGAGCTACCTGGTTTTAGTGTGCCTTATACTCACGTGCACGCTTTCTTCCTGCGCCCAATCCGAAGCAAAGTTAAGTGCCGAAAAGCCTTTGGTGGTCTTTGTGACCGGCGACCATGAGTATAGCAGCGAGGCAACCATGCCGCTCATTGCAGCGGAGTTAGAGAAGAATTACGGGTTCCGCACAATCGTACTGAAATCTTCCCCTGATCATAACGCAGAAGAGAATATTCCGGGGTTGGAGGCATTGAAAGATGCTGACCTGGCCGTGTTCTTTCTGCGTTGGCGCCGACTGCCCGCAGACCAGGTGAAGCATATTGAGGACTATCTGAAGACCGGCAAACCCGTGGTGGGCTTCCGGACCACGACCCATGCCTTCAATTATCCGAAAGGCCATGCACTGGAAAAGTGGAACGCGTTTGGAGAAATGGCCTTCAATTCTCCTCCGGGCTGGGGCGGCAAAGCGAACCATACCCACTATGGCCATGAGTCCAGCACAGATGTGTCCGTGATCCCGGAGGCGAGCAACAACCCCATCCTGATCGGGGTCGATCAGAAGTTTCATGCAACATCATGGCTATACACCACCCTGCCGGACTATCCTTCCAGAGGCTCCGACTTGTTGCTGATGGGGCACTCGGTCAATCCGAATAAGGCTGATGCCATCGATCATCCGGTAGCCTGGACGGGCGAGAATTCCTATGGCGGAAAAGTGTTCATGACCACGCTGGGGCACCCGGAGGACTTTAATGAGGAGCCTTTTCAGCGCCTGGTAATCAACGCAATTCATTGGGCAGCCGGTATGCCTGTTCCGAAGAAGTGGAACGGGGCAATAGAAATGAACGTGCCTTACAGAACCCCTAATAATTGAAATATAGGGTGAGCATATAGGGATCAGCTTCTTGGGGAGAAAAAGGCTCGCGTATTTTCATGCCATCAACGGAGCTGCAGTACTTTAATTTTCTTTAACTCCATTCTATAGAAAAAGAAAAGCAATGAATAAGATTGGATTCAATGTGCTGGCTTGGTCGGCAGTAGTGTCGGATGAACTAATGCCTATCACCGACAGATTAAAGGCCATCGGTTACGATGGCATCGAATGCTTGATAGGGTCACCGGATGAAGCTGCCTATAAACGCGTGGGCGAGCATGTCCGGAGCATTGGCATGGAAACAACCTGTGTTTTTGTGGTAGGGAAGGATGAAAACCCGATCAGTGAAATAGCCGCAGTAAGGGCAAAGGCCTTGGACCGCATGAAGTGGGCGATAGACCGTGCGCACGATATGCAGGCCAGGGTAATTTGCGGGCCCTTTCATTCGGCGCACGCCATCTTCGCGCAGCATGCCCCTGAAGACCGGGAGTATGGCTGGAGCGCCGAGGTGCTGCATGCCGCCGGGGAGTATGCGGCACAAGCCGATATCACGCTGGGGTTGGAGGCGCTTAACCGCTTTGAGTGCTATTTATGCAACACCATGGAGCAACTTACCCGGTTGGTGAAAACGGTCGGTCATCCCCACGTAAAGGCGATGTTCGACACCCATCACGCCAACATCGAAGAGAAGAAATTCACGACGGCCATTCAAACCATCGCACCCCTGCTGGCGCACGTCCACATCAGCGAGAACGACCGCGGCACACCCGGAGACGGACATGTGGATTTCGACGAGGTCTTCTCCGCATTAGCCCAAATAAACTACCCTGGCTGGCTCACGATCGAGGCTTTTTCGAGGAATGACCCAGACTTTGCCAATTCCATAGGGGTATGGCGAGAATATTCGGATCCCTGGGATATAGCGGTAGGCGGTTTGAAACTTATCAGGCAAATGTGCCAAAAGCATGGGCTTGATAAGCAGAAAACCCTCAAGCACGCGCTTTGATATTTTTTCATACATAGTTTAAAGAAGATTCCTGACATGACACAACATCTTTCCTTTCGCTTTGGGTCTGAGGTATATACCTGGTTTATGAACAACAATGGGCAAACGTATGAAGGCCAGTTAGGGCATATGATTGAAGTGATTGCCAAAGCCGGATTTACCGGCATTCAACCGATTTATTCCTGGATGGGGGATATGAAGGACGCTGGCCGTTTAGAGAATAAGTTGCAGGAAGAGGGTATAGAACTGGCTGCGCTCTCTCTGGCAATGGACTGGAACGGAACGGAGGAGTCGGAAAAGGAACGCGAGGAAGCAGACCAGGCCATCAGTCTGTTGCAGCGTTTCCCGGGCGCTATCCTCTGCACCGTGCAAAAGCCGAGCGGGAGGCATGAACTGGCCTCCCGCCGCCAAAGCCTGGTGCGCATTGTCAACAGCGTATCGAGAAGGGCGATGGAACGGGGCGTGCCGTGCAGCTTCCATCCCAACTCGCCCCACACGTCTATCACGCGAACAGAGGAAGACTATAGCATCATATTAGAAACATTGGACAGCGAGGCTACCGGCTGGACACCCGATGTGGGCCATATCATCAACGGAGGCATGGACCCGCTGGAAAAGATGAAACAATATGCCCATCTGATCAACCATGTGCATTACAAAGACTGGGACGGAGCGCCGGAGTTTGCCCTGATGGGGAAGGGGAAGGTTGACCTGCCGACGATCACCCAGTGGCTGAAAGACAGGGACTACAAAGGCTGGATCGTTTGTGAAGACGAGGGAAAGGAGGCGCTGGAAGACCCGGACGCCGTCACGCTGCATGACGGGCAGTGGATAAGGGAAGTGCTGTTACCACAAGTAAAATAACCCAAGGGCATGCCGCATATACATAGCAACGGAATAAACCTGTACTACGAAGAGCACGGCTCTGGAGCCCCGCTGTTGCTGATCATGGGCATCACCGCCCCCGGGTCAGTCTGGGAGCAGCATGCGGCGTACTGGGAAAAGGACTTCAGGTGCATCCTGGCAGATAACCGTGGGGTGGGGCGCTCAGACAAGCCCGCTGCGCCCTATACCACCGCGCAGATGGCTGATGATTACGCGGGGTTACTGGATGCGTTACAGATACCGCAGGCAAGGGTGGTCGGTTGTTCGATGGGAAGCATCATTGCACAGCAGCTAGCGATTCGTCATCCTGAAAAAGTAACGTCACTGGTGCTGATGTGCACCTGGGCCCGGTGCGATAACACCGCAAGGGGAGTTTTTCAGCACATGATGCACTGCAAAGCCAGGCTCAGGCCCGAGGAGTTCAGTTTATATATCCAGTTGCTCATCTACGCCAAATCCTCCTGGGACGATCAGCAAATGTTTTCAGAGTTGGAGGAGGGCCGAAGGCAGGCAGCCATGGAGTCGCACCCGCAGCCGCTACATGGCTTAGAGGGGCAGGCGGCTGCCTGTGTCACACATGATGCGCTGGAGAAGCTTCGGGAGGTTGCCGCGCCTGCTTTGGTGATAGGCGGCAGGGACGACACTTTTACACCGGTATGGATGGCCGAGGAAGTGGCCGGAGCAATGCCTAACGCCGAACTCCATCTGTATGAGCGGTCCGGGCATGCCTTTCACTGGGAGAATATGACGGATTTCAATCCCCGTGTCAGGGACTGGCTCTTAGCGCACTAGGGCAGGGCGCGGTGACAGTTGATAGAGGTTGCTGCTGTAGTAGCCTTTTCAGGATGAAAACCCCGCCGATATCTATAAGGGAATACCGGATATATGCCGGTGGTTATGCCTTTAAGTTTTGCAAAGTTTGGCCCTATTGGTTTTAAAAGCATATATTCAGTTTGATAAATAGAATCATATTATTTGCTTCTAACATGCTGTTTACCTAAATTAAACTGCGATGAGTGAGGCCTTAGTGACAAGAAGGAAACAGTGAATGCAGCTAAGCTGATAAAGCTTTGAAGCAAAGGGTTTTCCGGGGCGATGGGTTTGCCAGCACCGGCAACTTTCCGCAGGTTTTTATTGACCGACTGACGCGACCTCCTCAAAAACAGCATGAAACCATAAACCAGGAGAGCGATGCATTAAGAATTTATATGCATCTTTCAACAGAATTGGACCCATACTTCTACATTTAAAACCTCTAAACCTAAATTCAATGAACGAAAATGTTAATAAAAGCGCCTTGTTTTACGGGAGTTGCCTTGCACTCATCACCACAGGCTTTACCTTTTCTATCAGAGCAGGAATTCTCCCCCAGCTTGGTGCACAATTTGGTCTGTCCGCCGAGCAACTAGGGTTTATTAACTCCATGTGGTTTTTGGGTTTCCCCATTTCTATGGTCATTGGGGGATTGGTTTACCATACGGTTGGCCCTAAGATTATCATGACAGTGGCCTTCATATGCCACGCTTTGGGAATACTGCTAACTATATATGCGGGGGGATACACCACGTTGCTTATCTCCACGCTCTTGATAGGTATAGCGAACGGATGTACCGAAGCTGCCTGTAACCCTATGATTGCAGATATGTATTCAGGCACCAAAATGAACAAAATGCTGAACAGATTCCATATGTGGTTTCCTGGCGGGATTCTTTTGGGTGCCCTTATCTCCAAATTCATGACTGATTTAGGTTTTTCGTGGCAAGCACAGATGTGGCTCATCCTGGTGCCGGCCATTGCCTATGCCTTTTTGTTTTTCGGGAAAACCTTTCCAAGACCACAAGTGGAAGGAGCTACCTCGCTTGGAGCAAACCTGAAAGCAATGATAAGCCCTTTATATATCTTCCTGATTGTTTGCATGGCCCTAACGGCGATCACCGAGTTTGGGCCTGGCCAGTGGGTAGAGATTATCCTGGGTAGCAGCGGAGCAGATCCGATGCTGATCCTTGCCCTGACCGCTGGGTTAGTGGCTGTGTTAAGGTTTTTTGCCGGCCCAGTGGTCGCAACATTGGGCCAGACGGGTGTATTGCTCGGAGGGGCCGTCTTTGCAGCCATAGGCATTTATATGTTCAGTACCGTAACCGGGTCTATGGCCTATGTAGCTGCTATTGTTTTTGCCCTGGGGTATGGCTATTTCTGGCCGGTCATGGTTGGGTCAGTGGCACAGCGGGTTCCGTTGAGCAGCGCCCTGGGTATGTCCATTATTGGCGCGGTAGGCATGTTTTCTTCCTCCATCTTTCAGCCTTTCATAGGAAGCTGGATTGATAGCTCCATGACAGAGTACACGGCACAGGGACTAACAGGCAGTGCCCTGCAATTGGCCGCTGGCCAGGACACGTTACAGAAAATGGTAGCGTTCCCTGTTATCTTGATTGTGCTGTTTACCATCTTGTTTTTCTGGCAGAAGAATGCGAAGACAGCGCGTACGTCGGAAGCAGAAAAAGCGGGAACGGCAGAGTTAGCCGGAGACTATTAATAGCCAAAACGGGCGGGATTCAATACAGCCCGTTTTGAAGAAACGCTACGTATGCCTTTGCAGATGCCATCGGGCCTTATAAAGGCAGAAATTAAAACTGATAAGCATTCATTCAAAAAAAATAAGCCGCCTCTATCAGGGTGGCTTATTTTTTTCCCTCATTTAAACGCTCGATTGCTGAATCTGATACCGATATCAAATAGATTCTGCGCATGTGGAAGTGCAAAATAACCCACCCCAACTCCTCCCAAGAGGTAGGGCCGTTAAGTTCTAAGAATTTGCACCATGTCTTCACGTAAAGATTTAATATAGCAGAAAAACGATTCTCCCCTTGAGGGGAGTTAGAGGGGTGTTTGCTCTTTGCGGAAGGTTATTTTCGCTGGCTTTACACCCCTGCGGTCCCCTCAAGGGGACAATTTTCGTTAGAACTTAACGGCCCTACCTCTTGGGAGGGGAATTGCACTACTTGAAAGGCAAGGCTGTGTGCACTCACCAATTGATATAGGTATGATCTCCGGTTTCATGGCAGTTTCGGAAAGTCCAATAGGTGATGCCTGCATAGTATTACCGATCGCAGCCATAGCTGGCTACCGGGTATGTATAGCTTTGAGTTAGGCAGCAGAGGGTCGGCACCCCTTCCGGCAAAAGATTGTGTCGCGTTGCCTGAAGACCGTTTTATAAATAATACCATTATCGAATGGATTTTGCGTATTGAAGTATTTTCGTGAATTGTTTGTACCTGCTGTTACGCAATACCTACTTTTGTCCCCCTTTGAAGGGGGTTGGGGGATGACACTCCCTGCGGGCAATCACCTGTGAGATATTTAGAAGCTGTTTCTTATCAAGCAAGAGCAGGAAAGGCTGTTTCGGCCGCCTCTCATCCCCCTGCCCCCTTCAAAGGGGGACTTTTACGAACTGCGCGGCTCTCTTGCATAACGTCAAATTTGACTGTGCAAAATATAATTGATAGTGGTATAAATCAGGCATTGTGCAAGTTTTATTAGAAGGTGTTGATGTTATGAATGAAGCCATCATGGCGGGCTAACTACCTTTCAGTGTTGTTGTGGTTTGTATATATGAGATAGCTGCTGATCATCTACTGCGAAAGTTTTGCTGCCTGGCCTGTATCCGCGCCGCCTGATTAACCAAGAGGAGGAGTCTACCGGCGGCATATGTAATTGCTTTCGATCATAAGGGAACACAGGCCACCTTTTCCTTCTTTGCCTGGCCTGCTATATGGGTACTGTTTGTGCGGCGAAAAAAAGACCTCCACTGCAGATGCAGTGGAGGTCAAATAAACAACATTGTATAAAAAAGTTTACTTTAATCTGATTTGTCGTGCTTCAGCAACACTGCCTGCTTACTGTGGATTGCCTTCCGCCGTGGCTGATGCGGTGTATACCTTGTGGCCCTTTCTGCCAGCAGATATGAGGTATGCCATCAAGTCTTTCAGCTCCTCCGGGTTCAGGCGGTCGATCAGGTGTGGTACCATCGGCGAGACGTCAGACGTTTTGGTTCTCGTAACGTTGCTCTTAGGGATTTCCCGAAGGGTTTGAGGTGCAAAGGGGTTCTGCGAAACGTAGTACGTGTTTTCATCCTCGTTTGTAAGCCTTCCCACAACAGAACTGCCGTCTTTCAGATAAAAAATGGAAGCCGCATACTGGTCTGATATTACGCTATCCGGGTGAATGATGGCCTCTAAAATATCCTTGGGCGTGAACCGGCTTCCTAACTGTGTCAGGTCTGGCCCCACGATTCCTCCTTCGCCTCCCATGGTATGGCACGACTTACACAGCGTAGCCGCATAGATGGCTTTCCCCTGTTCAAGATCCCGGTTCGTAAGCCCGCTTTCTACCAGAGGCAAAGCCTCCTCAACTGTCCATGTTCTTCCGGGGCCTTTCGGTCTGTAGGATGTGCTGGTCGCTAACTCCAGACCACCGCCACTCAGCAGCGAGTCCCCGGAAATGGTATTGTAATGCTCATACTGGCTTTTAGGGACATGGCTCAGGGCTGCTTGTCTTGCTTTGTCAACAAAGCCAACGTAGCTTCTGCCCCCCTTGTACTTAAAGGCATCGTACATCCACTTGAAATATTTTTCCCGGAGCTCAGGCGTCCATCCGGTTTCGGCTGCGCTCAACGCGGTGGCGTAATACGTTTGCTGGGCAGGAGGCACACTCGCCAGCATGCCGGCTATGTCCATTCCGTATTGTGGATTCCGAAGAATCAAGTCAGATGACGCGGTAGCCGTCTGCGACTGGTCGTCTTTTGCGGTTTCGAGCAGCGCAAGTGTCTTGGGTACTGCCTGGGGTGCGCCCAACGCGATGAGCACCTTGCTGAGCGAACGGTTCAGTTCGTTCGCTTTAGCGGGGTATTGGGGGTCCAGGTACGCGATTACCTTTTGCTTCAGCGCAGAGCTCGGCGTGCCATGTCTGAACAGAACCAGTTCAAAGGCGCGCAGCAGGTCTACCTGCTTTGGCTCGGGGAGTTTTGCATAATCAATTGCCATGAGCGACTCCAGCATCTGGCTGCTCTGGGACTTGTTGCCGTGCCGGGCCAGCGCGATCATAGCCTGTGTCTTGATCAGCGGATCCGTCTCGTTCAGGGCCCGTTGCTGCCACTGGCTCACCGGCTGGTGCTCCACGGCTATGCGTGCGGCATAGCGAACGAATCGGTCACTGTGCTTCAGGTGAGGCCATGCGACATCAACGGCCCCGGCCTTGGCATCGCCATGGTATTGCTCCAGCTGCTTTCGGAGTTTGTGAGCCTCTGTTTCCTTAGGCGCTTTCTTATTGGAGGCGAGCTTGGAGTCAGTCTTTTCATGGTCGTCGTAGTATACCCGGTACAGGTCAGACTCAAGCCTGCGTCCGCCGGTAAGGAAGTACAGCGCGCCATCCGGGCCAATCACGCCATCTGTGAGTGGGAGCGGCGAGCCCGAGACAAACTCCTCGGCTGTTGCTTTGTAAGAAGAACCCTCCGGCTGTAGATGAATCGCATATATGATTCCGAAGCTCCAGTCGAAGCCAAACAAAGCGTTGCGGTACTTGTCAGGGAATTTTGCTTTCCCCCCATACACCAGGTTGGTAGGAGACCCCTGGCCGATATTCAACACGGGCGGCAGGTTATCCGGATAAGCCGGAGACCACTTCCCGTTGCCTGTGCGCCAACCGTACTCGCTGCCGCTGGTAACATGGCAGATCCGGGTGGGGCGGTACCACGGCATGCCGAAATCCCACTCCATATCAGAATCATAGGTAAACAAATCGCCTGCCTCATTAAAGGCGATGTCGAAAGGGTTCCGGTAGCCGGCGCTTATCAATTCCCAGTGCTCACCCAACGAGTCAACCTGTGCGATCCAGCCGCCGGGTGCGCCGCGGTCGTTGGCGTGCCCGCGCGGGTCTTTTATCTGCGGAAACAGGTTATCGTCTTTCCATACCGGGGGGAGCCGGTAGGCGTCCATCTCCGGTAAATCGGTATGGTTTCCGGCCACTACATAAAGCGATTTCTTGTCGGGTGCCAGTACTACGCTGTGCGGCCCGTGCTCTCCCTCACCTACCAAAGACTTCAGTAAGGTTACCTTGTCAAACTGATCATCCCCGTCTGTGTCCTGAAGCCGGTAAAGCCCGCTGCCCTTCGTAAACTCCTCGTTACTGTTATGGTTTACCATCACGTAGAGGCTGTTAAATGCCCAGAGCAAACCCTGCGCGTAGCCCATACCACCGTGTGTTTTGGCAGAGTCGATTACGGCACCGTCGCCGATGATCAGTTTCTCAATTTTGGGTTGTGCGGAGTCAGCACCGATAGGGGGCAACTCGAGGCGGTACAAGGCCCCATACTGGTCGGAGGCGATCAACCTTCCTTTGGGATCAAAAGTCATGGATACCCAGGAGCCGTGCTTATTTTCGGAAGGGCTGTATATATGGTCTGCCTTGAAGCCGGTGGGTAGTTTCAGTTTCTCGGTCCTGGGGTCTACCGGTGCGGCGTCAACTGTATCCGCTTTTTCTAGCCTACTGCAGGAAGAACCGATCAGGACAGCGACAGAGAGAGCCAGCAACGCTCTGATTGTAGGGGATTTGCGATACATATTTTTTGAAGTTTTGGTTATGTTAATGCCTTTAATAATTTATTGAAGTTTTCTGATCGAAAAAGCCATCAGGAACTTCCCCTTTGCGCTTAGCGGAGGGGAAGGAAGTTGCTTATTGATGCATAAGCCGAAAATTTATATCATGAATTAATTTCAATGTAAAAATCCTGAAAAAAGTATCTGTCCTGTACTGTGCTGTTTCTGGATAGATCCTCAGGAAATAATCGATAAATGGTGGGGGGAAGCGCTGCCCCCTTTACAAAACAGGTGCCACCGGGAAAGCGAGCGAGAAGATTACCCATTCTGAAATGTAACCGGCCCCTCCAAGACCGCCGACATCGGGAAGTCGCTGGTGCTAGGCGCGCACGGTGCCCGGACGTTTACAGTCTTTAATGCTTACAGCATGATTAGCAGGTATGAATAACCTATTCTGCATTTCTCCTGTGGCTCATTATTGTTATACCAGTTGGATTCTGCACTATATGGATAGTCAGTGATGCATTTCCAACAATGAACAACCTCCTTTAACGCTTGCAATAAGTGAGTATACATAGCTTGTGCTGGTAGTCCAGCTCTATCCTGAGTTCATGTGCCTCACTTTTTTATACTGTAATATCAGAAATTTATAGCGTATAAATTATATGTTCGACCGTTTTGGAGTGCGTGCTCAAACGGTTTTCTTCGCGTAGTTGTACAGTTTAAGGCTTTCCCAAGTAAAAGCTGAGGCCTAATATTTTTTTGATACTTGGAAGAATTGACTATCTTGAGATTCGAAAGAATGATTGACCAGTCACTTTTTGTGAACTATACATTGAATGATGCCAGCAGGCATTATTTTTTGAGGGTATGCGCAATCGTTTGCGCATACCCTGAGCGTCGACTCTTTCACAGGCCTTGGTCTTCTGGAATAAACCAGAGGACACAAATGCTTAGTTGCGCTGAAAAAAAGTGTATAATTGACAGGTAACTGTCTTTTGGCAGTGCTTTGATAACTGGTAATAATGGTTTATACATATTAAGCTCTATCGTTATGGAACTTCTAGACAGAATTGATGCTACATCCGCCACTCCTAAATACCTGCAGGTTGTCAATGCCGTGATTGCAGACATAGAGGCCGGCGTTTTGAAGATTGGCGAACGCGTTCCCTCTATCAACGAGACAAGCGAGATGTACTACCTCTCGCGCGATACCATAGAAAAAGCCTATAAAGTGCTGCGGAAAAAAGGGGTTATTAGTTCTGTGAAGGGGAAAGGCTGCTACATCAGCAAAAACTTCTCTGTCGATAAAATCCGGGTATTGTTGCTGTTCAATAAGCTGAGCGCCTACAAAAAAACCGTTTACTACTCGATCCTCAAATCACTCGGGGAGGATGCCATCGTAGACCTGCAAATCCATCATTTCGACGGGAAGATCTGCCAGAAAATGCTGCAGGAAAATGCCGGGAAATACCAGTATTATGTGATCATGCCACACTTTACCACCAATGTGGAGGCAGGGAGAGAGGCGATCAAGAACATCCCTGCCGAAAAACTGGTGGTGCTAGACAAGAACATCGAGAACTTTGCGGGCAACTATGCAGCGGTCTACCAGGATTTTGAGCACGACATTCGCAATGCCCTCCATTCGGGGAAAGATTTGATCAGCAATTACAAAAAGTTTGTTCTGGTATACCCAAAGGACATTGTTTACCCCTTTGAAATTGTAAAGGGATTCCGGCAGTTCTGCAGGGATATTTCCATGGAGCATGCCGTGGTCAACTGTATCCATCAGGAGCCACTTTCTCCCGGAACCGGGTTTATCGTGCTGGAGGAATCTGATCTGGCCGACCTGGTGAAGCAAAGCCGGGAAATGGGGTTGCGCTTGGGGAAAGACATCGGCGTTATTTCCTACAACGACACGCCTATAAAGGAAATATTGGATAACGGCATCACCGTGCTGTCCACGGACCATGAGTGTATGGGCGAGACTGCTGCCTATCTGATGCGGCAAAATCTAAAAGAGAAGGTCCACAATCCGTTCACCCTGATCCGGAGATGCTCCCTGTAAAAGGAGGCGGCAATAGCATCGGTCTTCTCGGAGCCACCGCATAGTAGCATGTATAAAATTCCTGCCGCCCCGTTGTCCTGTTTCGCACGGCAACCAAAGCCGCAGGAATTTTATTTTTTGAGGCTACAGCCTGAGTTAGATGGGGTTAATATGGCCATATATTCAGCGCCAGGGCAGCCCCTAAGGCAGAATCCTGCGCCGAGCGCCCGGACTTTACTTTCAGATTTGGCAACTTTCGGCGTAGCATGGCCATAAAAAGCTCATTCCGGCTGAAGTCACCATCCACAATCAGGCTTCTGAACCCGCTCAAGTCTCCCTCTGCTGCCACAAACAGCGAGTTAAGCTGTTGCTGCACGATCAGCTCCAGTAAGCGGTGATACGCTTCCTCGTAAGTGCTGAGCAACGCTAAGTCTAAGGCGAAGCGGGTGGACAACGCTCTCTTCTCTTTCACCGGTATCGGCGTGCGCGCATCGGCGTAACCTGCGTATAAAACCGCCTCCTCTGTCAGGTGGGCATCATACCTCACGGTCTGGTAATAGGTCAGCGGTTTGTTATAGTATGCTGCCAGGCGGTTCACCTGCACTTCATGCGCGTTCTGGATAAATTGCCTGGAGGCCTTCACTTTGTCGCCCCGAAACGTGAGGTACTGCAGGCAATCCTGCTGCAGATCATCCTGGCTCAAGGGCTCCTTGGCGAAGGGGTTTAAGGTGATTCCCCAGGTAGCGGCAGAGAGTAGCAAAAAGCCGGTGCGGTACTGCTTTAAATACGGGATCAGCGCCGAAGAGCTATCGTGCAGGCCCAGGCCAGCGGGTATGGGCTTGCACCTGAAATTGGTTTGCAGGGGCCGGTAATGCTGCCGCAACGCAGGGAAAAGCTTGTCCAGTTGCTCGGCGTATACCCATGCGTGGTAGTCCAGGGCCTGAAAGTCCCAAAGCATGGTATGGCAGCCCAGGCTCGTGTACTCTGTGGTCAGTTGACCTGTAAACACGTAAGCCACATACTGCGGCAGGTGCAGGGAGTACCTGATGCGTTGGAATGTGGCGGGCTTCAGGTGCTTTAGCCAGTAGAGTTGCAAACCAGCGTTGAGCATACCCAGTGGCGGCGATGCCGTTTGCTCCGCCAGCTGCAGCTTCGGCCCATACGTGTCGTAAAATTGCTTTTCCAACTCCTGCGGGTATGCTTTTAAATAACTGTAGAGCGGGGTTACCGGTGCGAAATCCTCGTTGAGGTGCACCATGCTCGCGCCATACGTCACGAAGTTCACAGCCAGCACATCATACCCCTGGTCAGCCTCCAATGCAGCCCACGCAGTGCGCAGCCAGTGCGTCAGTGCGGCAAGGTCCTCTCCCTTGTCTCCATCCTCATCCACTGTCTCTGCCGGACAGGCGTGCTCTTCCTTCACAACCTGGTAGTATTGGTTAAAGAGCAGCAGCCTTTTGCTTTTCTTGCCGATGTGAAAAATGGCGATACACGGGATCATAGAATGAATTGAGGTGATGGTTAGACAAGAGGATGCATACCGGAAAAGGATGCCCTACCTTCATTACCGAAGTGGGAACAAGGCTGTTCAGGCTCTGTTTGCCGCTTCAGGTAGCGCAAAGTCAGAAGTGCGCACGCCTGCGCTCCAATGTTTCGGCTCTGCTACACTGCTTCAGGATGCTTCGTTTTGTTCAGCCAGAAAGGGGCGGTGAAAAACCAGAGCAAGGTGCCAGCCAGCATCAGCGTTTTGTGGAAGCTGAGCTCAATAACCCCGGAGAACACCAAAAGCGATGGCACGATGGTGAGGGCAAGGCCGAGGAAAGACAGGATTTTAAGTATGGTTTGCATCGTATGATGGGGAAAACGTGACAGAATTCGTTAAAATGAACTTGAGGAGACCTCCCGAATTATGTGCGGGGCCGTCTGCTTTTGCTGATAGACTTTGCTCAGCATAATGTATAGCGTGGCGGCGATAAACCAGCCCGGCAGGCCCAGGAAGAAGATCTCTATCCCCTGGAAATAATTCAGGGACAGGCAGATCAGCAGGGTGGCGATCCAGGTGACGCCCGCCGCTATGTTAAAGCGGGAGTTCACCGCACTCGCGTAGTTGCTGCGGAGGCCAAGTTTCGGGATGATGTAGAAGTCAATGAAGATGATGGCTCCCATTGGCATCAGCACCAAACCGTACAGGGCAACGAAGTCCAGGAGGCGCATCACCAGGGCCGGGAAAAG
Source organism: Pontibacter sp. E15-1 (assembly GCF_022601975.1). Classification (GTDB taxonomy): domain Bacteria; phylum Bacteroidota; class Bacteroidia; order Cytophagales; family Hymenobacteraceae; genus Pontibacter. Next base: position 10,102 of record NZ_JAKVIR010000025.1, on the reverse strand, counting down.
GGCTGCCACTGTGGTAACCAGTCCCACGACCAGCGTAACCTTCCACCGTTTCACGGTGGGTACGATGGACTGTATCGCCAGGCCCGCCCTGTATATGGTGGGGTTGGCCGTGGTCCAGCCCGCGATCATCACACAAATGGCACCTGCTATGCCGGCGCTGTTATAGGCAATAGGGCCCGGCGTGATAGCCCCGCTGGCGGCGGCCACCAGTATGCCTGATGCGATCCAGGCGATGACGTGGCCCAGAAACATACCGGTGGTAGAGGCAAAGCCATACTGCCATTTCTTGGCGTATCTGAGGATGGACAAATCGCCCATGCCGATGTGCATGGCCATGTTGGCAAACCAGGCAAAAAAAGCGACATGCCAGAAGGTGAACTTACTGAAGCCCTCCACCGGAACCCCGGTCCAGATGCGGGATTGGGCAACCTCCCAGAAACTGCCAACGGAGGTAATGCCCAACTGAGGCATCACGGCAAAGGCCGCAGCTATAAAAACCAGGATCATCCAGGGGGCGCAGACATTGGCGAACCGCGAGATCTGCTCATACCCCAGGATAGCGACCACCGTAATCACGGCCCCGACAAAGAACACGGTTACCATCCAACCCACGCTGTTCGGGTACATGTCTTCCAGGCCGGGCATGGCAATGTCGAACGGGATGCCCACAGCTGTGGCCGCCACCGCAATCATGGAGCCTGCCAGAAAGCAGAACATCAGCGCATTGACAATATTATACCCCGAAACGAGGTATTTGCCGCATATCTTCTCCAGTTGGAAATAGAGCGTGAGGCGGGTTTTCACTGCGATAGGGGCACATAGGAAGGCCCAACTCAGGACGGCCAGCAGGTTGCCCACCAGCAGCCCAAGGAACAGGTCGGGCGCGGTGACGCCGTGCACGACAAACAACGGACCGATGACAAACTCCGTTCCGGCGGTATGCTCTCCGGCATACATGCCAATGAAGCTCTTCAAGCCTTTCAGCTTGCTCTGCGGCACTGGCTCTCTTTCATACTCATTGATGGCGTCTAACTGCTTGGCAAGGGTCTGCTTCATTTTCTGTTTTTTAGCTGATAAAATTCCTGTTGGTGCATCCGCAGCGGGCAGCGCAAACTGCACGATAGACTGCTGTGGTGCATGACCCTCTCCTGTGCCAGCCTTGGCTGTAGGCTTTGGAACTGGAGGAATGGACTTTCTAAAAGTAGGCAATTCTCTTCTTGCAACTATCCGGTAGTGTCCTGCACCTGCGCCCGTTGGCAAAAAACCTGTGTATTGCCTGCTACCTCAACTCAGGCAAGGGGTAGCAGCAATTGGCAGTATGCATTTAATAGAGGCGCAGCCAGGCCCTCAACTAAAACATGCCTTGTGCGAACAGTGCTTACCGGAGTCCTTTATTCCTTCTTGCTTTGCGAAACCTAAGGCTATACAGGCTCTGCGGCAGATCAGAGAACAATGTGTCTGCATGCATAACATATGATGTCGGCTAATAAAAAATATAGGAGTGAAGCAGGATAGAGCAGGATAGAATTCAGGAAGGCAGTAGTTAACTTTATCAAAAACCACTAAAGCTGTGGCGCTGCATATAGGCGAAAGAACGCCGCTCCATTACCTAAAGTTATTCCCCTCTGGCAACCGAGCATGCCCTACACAGCGCCACAAGCGAGTAAAAGCGCATTTGAGGGAAGGGATGGCAATGTTTTAAAACGCGATTAGGATGAGACATGCCAGCGCAGCCTTAACAAGTGAAATGGAGACTCCATATACCAAAATTTTATGACGAATTTAACTACTAAATCACCGACATATGAGAAGTAAAAATACGCTGTGGCAGCTTCGAAGCTGTATGGCCCTTATACCCCTGGCTCTTGTGGGAACCGCCCTTCCGCAGGAGGCTGTAGCGAGCGCTTCTGTTGTCTCTGCCGCTGCCTTTCAATGGACGGTAACTGGCAGGGTGGTCTCCGCGTCTGGCTCTCCGCTGCCGGGCGTCACGGTGTTGCTGAAAGGCACAACCAACGCCACCGCCACAGGAGCCGACGGCAGGTTTACACTGTCGGTGCCGGAAACACCGGGCACCCTTGCTTTTAGCTTTATCGGCTTTACGTCCGTGGAGCGGCAGTTCACCGGGCAGCAATCGATTAACGTCACCCTGTCTGAAGACACTGAAGCCCTGGAAGAGGTGGTGGTGATTGGGTATGGCACGCAGAAAAAGGCCGACATAACAGGGGCTGTAGCCACACTGGATGCAAAGGCGATCGAGGAAAGGCCCATTGCGCGGGTAGATCAGGCCCTGGTGGGGCAGATCGCCGGTGTGCGGGTGCAGCAGACAAGCGGCTTGCCCGGCCAGGGGTTCAGCATACAGGTGCGGGGCTCCGGCTCCATCAGTGCGGGCACTGAGCCGCTCTATGTGATCGACGGCTTTCCGCTGGATGTGTCCTCGCAAAACTCAGGCGGGGGCTTCTCACAGGGCAACCCGCTGGATAATATCAACCCCAACGACATCGAGTCGATCCAGGTGCTGAAAGACGCCTCGGCGGCGGCCATTTACGGCTCCAGGGGCGCAAACGGGGTGGTGCTCATCACCACCAAATCCGGCAAGTCGGGCAAGCCCCAGATCAGCTTTAACACCTACGCCGGCTGGAACGAGACGGCCAAAAAGCTGGACGTGCTCAGTGGGGAGGAGTGGATCGACCGAGCGGTTGAGATGATCAACTACAACTGGGTGAACTCCGGCGAGGGCAGGACCGCTAGCCAGACTAGTGCCGAGCGGCAAGCCATACTCGGGCGCTTCAGCAGCAGCCTGATGCTGGACGAGCGCTGGCTACAGCCAGGCTACCCCGGCCTCCGCATCGTGGACTGGCAGGATGAGATGTTCCGGAAAGGCAAGGTGCAAAATTACCAGGTGACGGCTTCGGGCGGCACCGACAACGTGAAGTACTTCGTCTCGACGGATTACCTGAACCAGGAGGGTATTGCCCTGGGCGTCGGCTACGAGCGATACTCCGGCCGCGCCAACGTGGAGGTGAATGCCAGCGAAAAGCTGAAGTTCGGCCTCAACCTGAACCCTTCCTACTCCATCGCCAAAGACCCCGGTGTGGAAGGCAAAGACCAGCAGATGCACATTGCCGTGGGCTTTAACCCGGTGGTGGAAGACACCGTGGGGTTAGACGTGAACACTGGCAACTTCCTGCCATACCAGTGGGGCGTATCCCGAAACAGCCCGGTACGGGTAATCGAGAACTCTATCGGCGAGAATGAGATTTTCAGGACGCTTGCCACCATGTATGGCGAATACAGCATCCTGAGCAATCTCCGCTTCCGGACAACGGTTAACCTGGACCATACAGACGCCACAAACAAATTCTTCCGGCCATCTTTTGTGAGCGGACAGCGCGGCAACCGACAGGCGGGCGGCACGTTCAGCACCTACCGCAGGCAAACCTTCGTGAACGAGAACACCCTGTCTTACGACAAGGTGTTTGACGGGAAACACAATGTGTCGGCCTTGCTGGGCGCATCCTATAACATGGGCAGCTTTAACAACTCACGCCTGGCAAGCTCCGGCGGCTTTGTGACCGACGACATCACCACCCTCAACGGGGCCCAAAGTATAGACAACCGCACCAACAGGTCCTTCACCACCGAAAGCAGAAACACCCTTCTCTCATATTTCGGAAGAGTGCAGTACAGTCTCCTGGACCGCTACCTGTTTAGCGCCACAGTGCGCCGCGACGGCTCTTCACGGTTCGGCGACGCCACCAAGTGGGGTACCTTCCCCTCGGCGTCAGTGGGTTGGAGAGTGTCTGAGGAGAACTTCATGTCCGATGTCGGCTTTGTGACTGACCTGAAGCTGCGCGCCAGCTGGGGCATCTCCGGAAACAACGCCATCGGAAACTACGAGCACATTGCGCTGCTCAACTCTGCCGGTTACTCCCTGGGCGGCAGCCTGGCAACCGGCCAGGTGCCTGCTAACGCACCGAACCCGGGCCTGGGTTGGGAAGAGTCCAGAACAGTTGACGTAGGGGTAGATATGGGCCTTCTGGGAAACCGGATCTTCGTGTCGGCGGACTACTACACCAAGCTTAACTCCGACCTGTTGCTCAATATCCCGGTGCCAACGGCCACCGGCTTCTCCAACGCACTCACCAACATTGGCGAGGTATATAACAAGGGATGGGAACTGGAGCTGACGACACACAACACCACAGGTGCCTTCGGCTGGACTACTTCGGCAAATTTGAGCCACAACACCAACGAGGTAAGACAACTGGGGCCGAACAACACCCCGGTAGAAGGCGGCGAGTTTGGCGTAGGGCATCGGCTGCTGCGCATCGGGCAGCCGCTGTGGAGCATATATGTGGTAGAGCAGGATGGCATCCTCTCTCAGCAGGACATCGACGCCGGGGCAGCCCTTTACGGCAACCAGCAAGTCGGCGACCCACGCTATAAGGACGCCAACGGAGACGGGGTGATCAACGAGAACGACCGGGTGATTGTGGGCAAGCCGAACCCGGATTATGTATGGGGGCTTACCAACACCTTCAACTTCAAAGGCTTCGACCTGCGCGTGCTGCTGCAGGGCCAGTGGGGCGGGGAAATTTACTCGCTCTTTGGCCGCGCGATGGACCGACCGGGGCAGGGGCTGGTGGAGAACACCCTGGGCCTGCACCGCGACCGTTGGAGATCGCCGGAGGACCCTGGTGCCGGGCTGCGCGGAAAAGCCAACTCCAGCTTTGGCTTCCTCAAGAGCGACGCCTGGCTATACCCCTCTGACTATGTGCGCGTCCGGAACATTACCCTGGGGTATGACCTGGGCAGCCTGATCAGCAAGGCGAAGCTAGTGAAAGGCGCCCGCATCTATGTAAGCGCAGAGAACTGGTTTGGGTCTGACAAGTATGACGGCGGCTTTAACCCGGAGGCAGTGAACACCGGGGGCGATGACTACGGCGCTTTCCCGCTATCCAAATCCATGACCGCCGGGCTAAACGTCACCTTTTAATTTCAAGCTAAACCTATCGTGATGAAAAAGAAATCCATATATATATGCGCGCTGCTGGCGCTTAGCCTGGGCTCCTGCCAGGATAAACTGGACCAGGCCCCCTTGTCTGATGCCAGTGCTGCCAACTTTTACCGCAACACCGACGATTTTATACAGGCAGTGAACGGGGTATACGCCCAGTTGCGCCCTTTCCCCGACCGCTACTACGACCTTTCTGAAACCCGGTCGGACAACGTGTACGGCTCCTCCTCCACAGGGGTGCGCGACTGGGACCCGGTGAACGACTTTGCGATCACGCTGGCGAACAACGCGCTGGTGGCCGAGGCTTGGAACAACAACTTCAACGGCATTATGCGGGCCAACACCGTGCTGGACAAACTGAACGCCAGCCTGGTGCCCGACCCGGTGCTGCGGGGCCGCCTTGAGGGAGAGGCCAGGTTCCTGCGGGCGCTCTACTACTTCGACCTGGTGCGCTGGTTCGGGAAACTGCCGATCATGGACAAGGTAGTGTCGCCGGCCGAGGCCCTGGACATACCCCGTAGCCCCGTGCCGGATGTGTATGCGCTCATCATGGATGACCTGACCAAGGCGATCGGGCTGTTGCCCGACACCCGGTATGGCGGCACAAACATAGGCCGGGCCAACTCCTGGGCCGCCCAGGCCTTGCTGGCCCGCGTGCACCTTACCCGCTCCGGCCCCAACTACAACACCGATGGCCCCGGGCTAGGGGTGAGTGAGTATGCGCAGGCGCTTACCTTGCTTAACGGGATCATCAACGGCAGCCCCTATGCCTGGGTGAGCAATTATGCCAGCATTTTCTCTTACAAGAACGAGAATAACAACGACATCATCTTCGATGTGCAGTTCCAGAGCGGAAACGGGCTGGGCACCACCTTGCCGGGATATATGGGCACACCGGCGTACTTCAATGCCACGCCCGGCATACCGCTGCCACAGTCGAGCGTGGAGATGCGGGAGATTTCAGACGATCTGCTGAACGCGTACGAGGCTGATGACGCGCGGAAGGCAGTGACGATTCAGCAGGGCTTCACCGACGCGAACGGTTTTGCCGAGACTCGGTCCTTCTACCGTAAGTTTCTGGATGAGACCAGCCCTGGGGCCGACCGTTTCGACTGGCCGATCAACTTCCCGCTCATTCGCTATACCGATGTGCTGCTGATGAAAGCCGAGGCTATTCTGCAGGGCGCCCCAGGCACGCAGCAGGAGGTGGATGACATCGTGAACATGGTGCGCGCACGGGCAGGGCTGGACCCGGTTTCGAACGTGACGCTGGACATGCTGCTGCAGGAAAGGAGACTGGAGTTTGCCGGGGAAGGGCTGCGTTGGCATGACCTGGTGCGGACGGGTACGGTTATTCAGAAGATGAATGACTGGCTGCCACAGGAAGACGAGCTCAACCGCATGCCAGAATCCATCGAGCCTTTCAACGTGATCTACCCGATACCCTTTACACAACTGACAGTGAAAGACGGGCTGTACCAGCAAAACCCAGGGTACTAAGCGAACGCATTGGAACGCTTATTTCCGAAAGGAGCAGCATCCCCCAGGTGCTGCTCCTTTTTATGCATGGCGCACAGCCCCAGAGGTATGGCCATACCGCAGCCAGCGTGTCATGCCGCACAGCAAAAGGCGGGTTGACGGGGGTATGCGCACCGGACAGTACAGGATAGCCTTCCGGCAGCAAATGCCTATTTTTCGTCAGATCATGTTACCGAACAAGGGCATGAGCCATACCCTATACCGTTGCCGCACAGGCACATCGGCGGCAGCGGGTATGGCCACCGAACACTAAAAAGAGACAAGATGATACAACACATCAAGCAGCTAGTGGCAGTTATGGTTTTGCTGCAGGCGCTGTGCCTGCCCGCGTACGGGGAGCAAAAAACCGTAGGCAACTACCAGACGGGCTTCCGGCAGGAGGGCAACACCGTGTTTTTCTCTAACACCGAGGCCGATGTCCGGCTGGAGTTCAGCACCCCCGACATGTTCCGGGTGCGGGCAAGCTGGGACAGGCAGTTTCCGGAAAACGAGCCCTACATGGTGGTGCGGTATGACTGGCCCAAGGTGGCGGTGCAGGTGTCGGAGCAGGGAGACCGCTTTCTGCTGCAAACCCAGCAGCTCGATGTGGTGGTGAGCAAGGCCCCTTTCGGGGTGGCCGTGTATACCAAGGCAGGCATGCTGCTGACCACAGACGCCCTCGAAGGCGGCCTCGTAAAAACAGGGGAGAGCGTCTCGGTGACCAAGAAAATGGAGCCCGATGAGCATTTCTTCGGCTTTGGCGAGCGCATGGATTTCCTGGACCAGCGCAACAAGAAACTCAGCATGAACGTGGGCCGCGGCAAAGGGCTGCCCCACCATGTGGGGGCCTACAACGTGCTGGAGGCCAATTATGCCCCTGTGCCTTTCTTTATGAGCACCCGCGGCTACGGCATCTTCTTCCACACGGCCTACCCCACCGAGTGGGACATGGGTATGAGCCACCCCGACAGCTACAGCTTTAAGGCGGAGGGCGGCGAGTTGGACTACTATTTTATGTATGGCCCGGGCTTCCCGGCGCTGCTTGACAGGTATACCTCCCTCACCGGCAAATCGCCGCTGTTGCCTGCCTTTGCCCTTGGCTTGCACGTGGGCACCTACAGCGGCGGCACCTGGGGGCACGAGGCCGAAACCTCCGACCAATACGTGATTGCGCTGGGGCGAAAGTTCAGGACCTACGGCATCCCCGCCGACCTGCTGCACCTCGACTCTACCTGGCGGATTTTTGGCAAACAGGGCGGAAAGGGCGCGACGTCTTTTGAGTGGCGGCCAACGTTCAAGGACCCGAAAGGCATGTTCGACAGCCTGTATGCGATGAATTTTAAGATGGTGGGGCTGCACCTTCGGCCGCGCTTCGACAATGGCAATGAACTGAACCTGCTGGCCATGGCCCAGGAAAAAGGCTTTGTGTACCCGGAGGAGAACAACCCGGGCGAGTTCGTCAATTTCTTCGACCAGCGGGCCGTGGACTGGTGGTGGGAGCACGGCGTGAAGCGCATCGCCGACCAGGGAGCCATGTTCCTGAAAACCGACGAAGGTAGCGCCTTCGGGGCGCTGGCCAACGAGAGTGAGAAAACGGGCCCCACTGGCGCGGACATCAAATGGAAACACAACATTTTCCCGCTCATCTACACAAAGGCTTCCTTTGAGAAGTTTCAGGAGCACAACGGCATGCGCGGTATGGCCCATACCCGCGAAGGGTATGCCGGCATCCAGCGCTACCCCTTTATCTGGGCTGGCGACTGGCCGAGCGAGTGGCAGTACTTTGCCCCGGTTATCAAGGCCGGGCTGAACATCGGGCTGTCGGGCGTCAGCTACTGGTCGCACAACATGGGCGGCTTCGAGCACGTAGCAGACCCGGAGCTATACATCCGGTGGGTGCAGTTCGGTATGTTCAGCCCCATTGCGCACTTCCTGGGGATGGAGCACCCAAGCTACAAAGAGCCCTGGAACTACGGAGAGGATGCGCTCCGCAACTTCAAAAACTACGACTTGCTGCGCTACCGCCTGATCCCTTATATGTACAGCAACGCCTATACCAACCATACCACCGGGGTGCCGCTGATGCGCGCGCTGGTGCTGGAATACCAGAACGACCCGAACGTGTACGACATTACCGATCAGTACCTGTTCGGCAACAACCTGCTCATCAACCCCGTCACGACGAAGGGAGCGAAGACCCGCACTGTCTATCTGCCGGAGGGCACCTGGTTCGATTACTGGACGGGCAGGAAGTATGACGGAAAGCAGTATGTGCACGTGCTCACCCCGCTCGATACCATCCCCATCTTTGCCAAGGGCGGAGCGATTATACCGATGCAGCCGGAAATGAAGTATTACGGCGAGAAACCGGTGAGCACGATCACGCTGGACGTTTTTCCGGAGGGCACCTCCACGTTTAAGCTGTATGAGGATGATGGGAAAAGCCTGCAGTACCAGGAGGGGCAATTTGCCATCACCGAAATCCAGTCAAGCCTGTCCGGGAAAGGTTTCGACCTAAAGATCCGGAAGCCGGAGGGCAAGTATCGCGTGCCCCCACACGACTACCTCGCTAAAGTGCATTGGGGCGATGCCGCAGCGCCGGCCACCATCACCGAAAACGGCAAGAAAGTGAAAGCGGCGGCCAACGCGGCAGATTTAGAAAACGGGGCGGGCTGGTATTTCGATGCGCCGAGCAAGCTGCTCTGGATCAAGACCAAACGCTCGAATAAAGACGATATAAACTTGGCGGTAACGCTGTAGCTATGGCCGAAGCTAGGGGATAGCGTCGGGTAAAAATTGGGGGAAAACTATGCCGTGGTCTATTTTATGGAGTAAAAAGGTCGTCGGCTGCGTATGACTTAAGCGCCTTGTTGGCGGACCTGTTTTTTCATTTGCTCAGGCTTTGTCCTCATTGCCGCGTTGGTAAATGTAATTTTAAAGGAAGGTCAGGCCGATTTTCTTATTCAGCCCCTTTTCAAATATTCTGATCAACGTGGATAGTTGGATGTCGCCTCTCGCGTTTTCGATCCTCGAGATATAGCTCTTCTTGGTGCCTGCTTTTTCAGCCAGTTGCTCTTGGGTCATTTTTGCCTCTTTCCTGGCATCTTTCAACATCTCGCTCACGATAAACATATGGGCACTTCATTCATATTTATTGCGGGTTTCTGTCCCAATTTTACCATGCTCCCTTTCAATCAGCTCGTCAAATGTTTTGATTCCTTTATAATCAGTCATGGCTGTTCTTTTTAAGTCTAAAATACTCAATCTTTAGTCGCATTGCCTTCTCTACTTGTTCCTTGGGCGTTTTCTGTGTCTTCTTTTGGAAGCCGTTGAAAAGCACTACCAGCCTTCCTTCGTCGAAGCAGCAGAAAATTCTATAAATGTTCGACTGATACTCCACCTTAACTTCGTAAAGTCCTTCGTACCCGCTCATCGGGGCAAGGAACTTTACTGGTACCCTTTCAACCTGCTTGATCAATTCCAACACATTCGAGACCGTTGCACGGTGCTATTCGAAGATTGGTGCTTTTCTTATTTTTTTAAGCATTAGAAAAAGGCTATCTTAAG
>NZ_JAKVIR010000024.1:42952-89972 GCF_022601975.1 Pontibacter sp. E15-1 | reverse complement strand
AAGCCCCACCAGGGCATTAACCGAAATAAGCCAGCTAACCTGTATCAGATGGCAGCTTAATTCAACTAACAAAGTGCACTTCGTGGTCTAACTCAATCGAGGTATCATATTAGATTTATCTTCTTTTTCTTGTGTACTACAATTAAAAGAAAGTACTGCTACAGAGTAAACAAGTAACCTAGATAGATAAACTTTCTTTTTCATTACATAAGGGATTATTCTTGTTTACATTCAACGGACTCGTGTAAAAGACGTGCGAGGCCGTCGGCCGAAGTATGACTTTTACACAATGTTGTGGTGTCGTTTTTTATTCTTTTCCGTCACGAACTTTATTTCTCGCTTTCTTTACAATTTCTTGGTAGTCTGCCTGAAATGGTTCGCTCATTTCTTTTTCTAGTTTACACTCAATGTCCCATAGAACTCGCTGTTCAGCTAGGTCTTGAAATCTGCTCAAATCATCAATCTTGTTGTATTTGCTGAGAAATTCATAAAATACGATTGCCTCTTCATTTGTCAGCTCGATACTAATTTCCCCTATAGACATTGCCATAAATAATTATTCCGCTGATGGATATTCTGAGAAGTATACGTCCATTCCAATTGCTCCCATTATGGCCATTGATTTGGAGCTTAGAACACCGCCCCCACCAGATGCATCTTTTCTTATGTCGAAACCAATGTCAGCAACATATTTACTTGGCTCTAAATTCTTTCCTTTTATATCCATCCAAGTTTGGAGCATATCAATTTGAGTCGGCAAGTCCCAAATATCATCACACAGCCAATCCACCTTCTCAAATGATTCTTGGATGTAAATATTTATCGGCATATTTCTGTTCTTAAAATGCACCACAACTACTGTATAGCAGGAGTACCTACTCCTACTATCTGCTCTATGTGCGTATAGTATGCGTATTTACCCCGAATTACTTCACAATAAGTTCTTCCAGCAGCGCCTCCATTTCCTGCTGTATGGCTAAGGTTTCTGCTCTGGCTTTCTCGGCGAAATCGGTGCCGGAGGAGGTGTAGATGATGCCACGGGTTGAGTTGACCAGCAGACCGCATTGCTGGTTCATACCCTGGCGGGAGATGTCCTGCAGGCTGCCGCCCTGAGCGCCCACGCCCGGCACGAGCAGAAAGTGGTTCGGCACGATCTGGCGTACCCGCTGCACATGCGCTGCCTGCGTCGCGCCTACCACATACATCATCTGGTCTTCGGTGGCCCAGGTGGCACTGGTGCGCAGCACTTGCTCATACAGGTACTCCTCGTTGCCATCCTCCAATCGCAGCATCTGGAAATCCTGGCTGCCGGTGTTTGAGGTAAGCGCCAGTAGAATCACCCAATTACCCTCCTGCCCCAGAAAGGGCTTCACCGAATCTTCGCCCATGTAGGGTGCCACCGTGATCGAGTCGAAGCGCATGGTCTCGAAAAAAGCGCGGGCATACAGCTCCGAGGTGTTCCCGATATCGCCGCGCTTGGCATCGGCAATCGTGAAGATATTGTCCGGTATCACCTGCAGCGTTTTGGCAAGGCTGTTCCAGCCCTGTGGTCCCTGCGCCTCATAAAACGCGATGTTCGGCTTGTAGGCCACGCACAGATCGGCGGTAGCCTCTATAATCTGGCGGTTGAACTCAAACACCGGGTCCTCGGTATCCAGCAGGTGCTGTGGCAATTTGCGGGGGTCGGTGTCGAGCCCCACGCACAGGTATGATTTCTTCTGAAGGATCTGTTCGAAAAGCTGCTCTCGTGTCATGGGCTTGGGCTTAGGTTCGTACAAAAATATACATTTGCAACTGCGCACGAAAAGATATTCCGGGTTTCGTGCCGCTCGGTTTGCAACTAAATCTGCCGCATGTGGGTCTTGTAGGTAAAGACTAGCCCTATGAAAGCCCTTCTCCTGTGTTTTACGCTTTTAACTTTCGCCTGCTTCGGCTGCACAAAGGAAGCAGATGAGCTGCGCTTGCGTACGGCTGACGCCGCGCCTGTGGTGCAGGTTGTTGTGGCAGACAAAGTGCTCACGGTTGGCGAAAGCGCCACACTAACCGTGTTTTTCGAGGTAAGAAACGGCTGCGGAGAATTCGGCAGCTTCGATACGAACTCAGACGGCCAGACGCTCACGGTCAGAGTGATTCCGCATTATAGGGAGGGTTTCTGCACCCAGGCCCTCGAAACAAGGGAAACCACCTATACCTTCACGCCCAAAACCAAGGGCACGTATACCCTGAAATTCTGGGCTGGCGAAAATGATTATATCTCCGAGACGATTGTGGTCCAGTAAAAAATTATCATTATACAGCACTAAAAACAGCGAAGGCTGCCCCTTATGGAGCAGCCTTCGCTGTTTGGTTACTGTATAAACTTAACGCAGATCCACCACGGTTACGCCTTTGTACTTCGACTTATTGAAAGTGAACGCATCGGAGGCGAGGGTTGGGTTTGCCTGAAAGTTCTTGATGGTATAGGTATAGCGATTGCCGTTGTTGCGGAACATCTCCCAGCTCTTCAGGGTCTTGTCTTTCTGGCTGATGTATAAACGCACTTTGTAAATCGGGTTTTTGCGGTCTTCGGGGGCCAGCTCAATCACATCAAATTTGCCGCCGTCTACAGTCTCTGTTCCAGCGAAAGAGTATTTATACCCCTTTTTATACATATCGAAAATCTTGCTTGGGGCCATAGCCTCGGCCTCGTCGTCGCTTTCCGTGATCGTTACCTCGTTGGCATCTTTCAGAAAGGTCCACATCAGCTTGCCGTCACTAACAATTTCCTGGCCACTCACGCCGAGGCGGTATTTCTCGCCGCTCACCAGAATATTGCCCGCCATGGTTTCCTTCACTTTGGCGGAAGGGTTTTCCAGCGTCTGGGCGAAATCGGCTTTAAAGGCTTTCATGGTGCGGTAACGCTGGCTCATGGCATCCAGAATTTTGCCTGCCTTTGGGTCTTGCTGCGCCTGCGCCAGGTTTACAAATAACAGCGTCACAAACAGGAGGGAGAATATTTTTTTCATGCTAATCGGTACTTGTTTATATGTTTATCCCAGCGTGTTCAATAACTGTTCCAAACTGTACTCGTCCGGAATTAAAACTTCGCGGGCCTTGCTGCCTTCAAAAGAGCCTACCACACCCGCCGACTCAAGCTGGTCGATCAGGCGGCCAGCGCGGTTATATCCCAGCTTCAGGCGGCGCTGCAGCAGCGAGGTACTACCCTGCTGGTGCTGCACAATAATGCGGGCGGCCTCCTCAAACAAAGGGTCGCGGTTACTCGGGTCGAAGTCGGCTTTCTCGTTGCCACTCTCGTCGCCCACAAACTCCGGCAGCAGGTAGGCATCGTCATACCCCTGCTGGTTGCCGATAAACTCACAGATGCGGTCTACCTCCGGCGTGTCCACAAACGCGCACTGGATCCGGATCATATCCGAGCCGATGGAGAACAGCATATCCCCCTGTCCGATCAGCTGGTCGGCGCCGCCGGCATCCAGAATGGTGCGGGAGTCGATTTTAGACGTTACCTTAAAGGAGATACGCGCCGGGAAGTTGGCTTTGATGATACCCGTGATCACGTTTACCGACGGGCGCTGCGTGGCCACCACCAGGTGTATACCAATGGCGCGGGCCAGCTGCGCGAGGCGTGCAATCGGTGTTTCCACCTCCTTGCCTGCGGTCATCATCAGGTCGGCCAACTCGTCAATCACCAGCACGATGAACGGCATGAAGCGGTGCCCTTTCTTCGGGTTCAGCTTGCGCTCCACAAACTTGCGGTTATACTCCTTCAGGTTGCGGCATCCGGCGTCTTTCAGCAGGTCGTAGCGCATGTCCATTTCCATACAGAGCGAGTTCAGCGTGTTCACCACCTTCTTTGTGTCGGTGATGATGGCTTCCTCGCTGTCCGGCAGCTTGGCCAGGAAGTGGCGCTCGATCTTGTTAAAGAGGGATAATTCCACTTTCTTCGGATCGACGAGCACAAACTTAAGCTGCGATGGATGGCGCTTATACAGCAGCGAGGTCAGGATGGCGTTGAGGCCAACTGACTTCCCCTGGCCTGTGGCACCCGCCATCAGCAAGTGCGGCATTTTGGCCAAATCGGTGATAAACACCTCGTTAGTGATCGTCTTTCCGAAAGCGATCGGCAGGTCCATATCGCTCTTCATGAACTTCTCGGTTGCCAGAATCGACTTAATGGACACCATCTCTTTCTTGGTGTTCGGCACCTCGATACCGATGGTACCCTTGCCCGGAATCGGGGCGATGATACGGATACCCAAAGCGGCTAAGCTAAGGGCAATGTCATCCTCCAGGTTCTTGATTTTGGAGATACGCACACCGGCATCCGGCACAATCTCATACAGCGTAACCGTTGGCCCGATGGTGGCTTTGATGCTGGCGATGCTGATGTTGTAGTGGCCGAGCGTCTCGACGATCTTTACTTTGTTTGCCTCCAGTTCCTCCTTGCTTACTTGGATCTTGTTCACGCCATAATCCGTGAGCAGGTCGATGTGCGGGTACTGGTAGCGGGCCAGATCCAGGGTCGGGTCGTAGTTTTCGCCGGAGATCACTTCTGTTTCTTCCGGTATCTCCTCGATCTGGAGCGCCATTTCTTCTACTTCCTCTTCCGGCTCGAAGCTATCCTCCAGCTCTACCTCGTCGTTTAATTCGATGTCCAGTTCCAGGGTTGGCGTGGCGGGTTTGGCTAGCGTAGGCGGCACCTCGGGCTTTGGCGGGATAGAGCTCAGCTCCATTTCCAGGGCCCGGTTAATTTCGTCGTCGTCTTCATCTACATAGGCTTCCTCCTCTTCCTCAGGCTCCTCCACCTCCAGCGAGGCGGTAGGGTCTGCGTTATGGTTGATGCCCCGGGCTGCGGAGCCCATCACATCGCCCAATGAGTCGGCGTGTCTATTGGCGGGAACAGTATCCGCATCGGTCTCAGCGTCGGAAAGGGCATTTTTGAAACCCCAATTGAGGCTGGTGATGTTAAAGAAGCCCACCAGGAAAATCAGCAGCAGGAAACCCAGCAGCAGCCATGAGCCCCAGCCGATCAGGCTGTTGAGCCATATCGCCGTTTCGATGCCAATGCCGCCGCCCAGAAACCCGAGCCGTTCGATGGTGGCCGAAGCGAAAACGATATAGCCCATGGTTAAGCTTGTCCATAGCATCGAAAAGCTACAGAGCCCGGTGATGTAGGTCATGGATACCGTCACCTGCTTGAAGACAATGCGAAGGCCGGCGAAGAAGAGCACCGGGATCAGGAAAAAGGCCCCGATGCCCACCCAATCATATATAAAGAGGTGCGAAACCCAGGCACCAAACAGGCCCAGCCAGTTCTCGGCCTCCTGCCCCGACTCTTTCAGTCCGGTGCCGCTCACCGTTTCCACCACGCTCTGGTCGGCGTTTCCGGTAAATAAATAGGATACAAACGCGATAGTCAGGAAAAAGGAGATCAGCAGCAGTGTAAAGCCAATCCCGAGCTTGAAGCGACGGTCATGCAGAAAGCCGATCCGAAAGCTGGGCAGCGACGGCAGCTTGAGCGACCAGTCCCGCTTCGCCTTCTTCGGCTTCTCCCCCTTCGGCACGTTCGTTTTGCGTGGCTCATTCTTACCCCGCACCTCGTTCTTCCGCGCTGCGTGCAGCGTTTCCTCTCTGTAAGTGTTCTTGGCCATACCCTGACTAAAAGTTAAGATCCAAATTTACATTTTTTTGGGTAGAATCGGCGGCAATGGATGAATTGTTTGATGGCTGGATGGGTGAATTGTTGGATGGTTAAATTGCTGAATGGTTAAATGAGTCAATGGTTGAATTATTATATAGAGCTGCTTTATAAATGAAGCTTCTAGTATCATTAATTAACTGACGTTATGCAAAGAGCAGCGCAGTACGTAAAAGTCCCGCTTGTGGGTAGGGGCCCTTGACGACGAAGGGGGTAGCGGGATGAGAAGCGGCCGGAAGAACTTTCCTGCTCTTGCTTAATGAGATACAGCTTCTAAAATATCTCACCAATTATTGCCCGCAGGGAGTGTCATCCCCCTAACCCCCTTCAAAGGGTAGGGCCGTTAAGTTCTAAGAATTTGCACCATGTCCTCACGTAAAGATTTAATATAGCAGAAAAACGATTGTCCCCTTGAGGGGAGTTAGAGGGGTGTTTGCTCTTTGTGAAAGGTTATTTTCGCTGGCTTTACACCCCTGAGGTCCCCTCAAGGGGACAATTTTCGTTAGAACTTAACGGCCCTATCTTCAAAGGGGGACAAAAGAGGGCGTTGCGTAACAGCAGTCATTAATTAATTTAACATATATAGCCAAGCGCGCAATGCGTCTCATTCCTGGGCTGCCGGACAGGATATGCTCTCCCCAACAATTTAACAATCAAACCATTTAACAATCAAACAATTTATCCATTCAAAAGCTTCCTGTTGATTTGGCTGATCAGCGCCGGGCCTTCATATATAAATCCGGTATAAAGCTGCACCAGGTCGGCGCCCGCCTGCAATTTCTCCACAGCGTCGTCGGCCGTCATGATGCCGCCTACCCCGATAATGCGGATCTCGGGGGGCAGAAAGGTGCGCAGGTGCCGAATAATCTGAGTGGAATGCTGCGTCAGGGGCTTTCCGCTCAGGCCGCCCATCCCGATGTCGGAGATGCGGCTGGCATCCGTTTGCAGCCCTGCCCGCGCCACGGTGGTGTTAGTGGCAATGAGGCCGCTCAGCTTGGTTTCTATGGCTATTTCGATGATGTCGTTGAGCTGGGCCATGTTCAGGTCCGGGGCGATTTTGAGCAGCAGTGGCTTGGGCTTCGGCATCTTGCTGTTCTGCTCCTGCACCGCCAACAGCAGTCGTTTCAGCGGTTCTTTGTCCTGTAGCGCGCGCAGGTCCGGGGTGTTGGGCGAGCTCACGTTCACCACAAAATAATCCACAACGTCGTACAGCGCATTGAAGCAGTAAAGGTAGTCGTTGAGGGCCTCCTCGTTGGGCGTTACCTTGTTTTTGCCGATGTTGCCGCCCACGATGACCTTGCTTTTGCGGTTGCGGAGGCGTTCCACGGCGGCATCCACGCCTTTGTTGTTGAAGCCCATGCGGTTGATGATGGCCTGGTCCTGCGGCAGACGGAACAGGCGCGGCTTGTCGTTGCCAGCCTGCGGCCTGGGAGTTAAGGTGCCGATTTCCACGAATCCGAAGCCCAACTCGGCCATCTCATCCACCAGCATGGCATCCTTATCAAAACCGGCGGCTAATCCTACCGGGTTCGGGAACTTCAGGCCGAACAGCTCGCGTTCCAGCCGCGGGTCTTCTACCCGGAACATGCGCTGGCTCATGTTTTTGGCATACGGCACCTTGAGGGAGGCACGCAGCAAATCGGTGGTCAGGTAATGGACTTTCTCGGGGTCGAGTTTAAAAAGAAGCGGGCGCAGCAGGCTTTTGTACACAGGTTTGGGCTTTGGTTATACAATGCCTGCAAAGATAAGATGCTGCGCGTAGGATGTAAGGCCAAACTGGCTTTTTTAGAGATTTGTTAAGGCGCGTGCCATACCTATACCCTACATCCAGGACTGCATCCGAAGCAGGCTCTCCAGGAAATCGCCGGCGACATAGGCCAGTATGGCCGCAATGCCCCCCATGAAAAGCGTTTCGGTAATGCCTGCAAACACGTTTTTACCTGTCACGGTGCTCTTCAGCGTGCCGATGATGGTGAGGGCAAGGCCGGTGAGCAGGCAGGCGTAAAGAAACAGGTTGGTTCTGTCAGCCTCAAACACGAGGGCGTATACATAGGCGGCCAGGGGTATAAATCCGATCAGGAGAAACGAGAAAAAGGTCATACCCGCCGTATGAAAAGGCGATTTATTGTCGCGGGTCATGTTCAACTCCTCCTTCATCATGGTGTCGATCCATACCTCCCGGTCCGACGTGATCACGGCCACCACCTGCTCCAGCAAGTCACCTTTAAAGCCTTTGTTCCGGTATATCTCCCGGATTTCCTCTACCTCGGTGGCTTCGTCGTTGCTGATTTCCCAATCCTCTATCGCCTGGTGCTTGTCGAAGTTGGCGATGCTGGCTTTGGTGGAGAAGAAGTTGCCGACTGACATGGAAAAGCCGTCGGCGATCAGGTTGGCGAAGCCCAGGATAATCACCACCGGGATATCGAGGTGCGCGCCGGTGGCACCCGCCACCACGGCAAAGGTGGTGATGGTGCCATCGATGCTGCCGTAGACAAACTCCGGCAGGAAATCCTTGCTGATAAAGAGGAGCTTCCCGGTTTCGTGTGCTTCTGCCATAGTTTTGGTTTTTTATACCTTTATGGGTACGAGAACCAACGCATAAGCATTTACCTTACAACAGGTTGATTGTGCTAAATCAACCTGTTGTAAGGTAAATGCTTTAGTGCCTGGCATATACGGCATTACGCTTTTACATACCGCAGCTGCACCAGGCCTGTCGCGAAGTCTTTACTTGGCATTGCTTTCAAGGCGATCCTGTCGGTGCCGCCCAGAAACAGGCGTTTACCGTCGCCAAGCAGTATCGGAATCACGGAAATGATATATTCGTCGATTAGGTTATTCTCCATCAGGAGTTTTACGATCTGCCCACCGCCATCACAATAGATATTTTTTCCCTTCTCGCTTTTAAGCTTCCTGATTAATTCCTCAAGATCTCCGTTGTAAAAGGTCACGCCATTTTCAGCGGCCCTTTCCTGCCGGGTAATCACATAGCATCTATACTTCTCGGCTTGCGGAAAAATCCCACCCGTTAGTTTGAGCACGATGTCATAAGTAACCCTGCCCACAATATAGGTGTCAACGGTTTCAGTAAATACGGCATACCCATAGTCCTCCCCTTCTTTCTCCACCACCGAAAGCCAGGACAGGTCATCATCCTTAGTCGCTATAAATCCATCTAGGCTCATGCTGATGTATAAAACCAGTTTTCTGCTGCTCATAGGTGTGGGGTAGTTTAAGATGAGTTGATAGATAAAGGCTCAAGGCCACGTGCATGAGGTGTTTAAGGTATCGCCGAATACAAAATTGCTGAACTATGTCAAGCGGGGTGATCATTCCTTTATTCAGTCTTTGTTCTTTATGAGCTCTTTCAGTTCTTTGTTAGATATGGATTCTGTCTCTGATTTATCATAGATTGTAAGAAGGTAAACGGTGATTCCTCCGTCTTCTTCTTTCCTGACAGCCCCCAATATTTCGCTGTCAACGTGAGTAATTACCCTTGCTCCGCCGCTTTTCCCTTTTTGCTTGCTTTTAATTGAGATCCTAATTTTGTAGGCGTTGTTGCCTAACGATTGCCCTTAATGAAGATTTTGGGTGAGTACTTTATTTAGTTCTTTCAGTTCAAGTACCAGGGATGGGAATTTCTTTAATAGAGGTTTAGCGTGCTTGCCGAACGTCTTGGTAATCCTAATCTCTACTTTCATCCAAAAAATCGGTCAGGGTTTGCAGCTTCTTACCTGATTTACGGGCCTGCTCGACTTCCTTCAATGCGTCTTGGATCCCAGTCAGTATTTGGACCTTATTGCTGAGCTTTTCATATTTCTTGTTTAACTCCTCCCACTGCTCGAAAGGCACAATTACTGATTTCTTGTGTCCCTCATTGTCGATTATAAATTGGATTGGTGTTGCCATTTTTTTATTCCTAGCCTCGTAATCAAAAATACGCTTTTTTACTTTCCCAGTTTTTTTACATCCCGCCCAACTACTGCATAATCGGAACACTATTCGGTTTATACATCAATATCCGTTGGCGAAACGGAATGCACCACCGAATATACCATATATCCTACAATGAATAGGCAGTTCAACTGAAAAACTCCCTCCTGCATTTCCTGCCTGCAATTGTCGTATCTTTGGGGCGCAGCGACAGGTATGTGGCTGCCTCATCAAACTTACCGTATGTCGTTTTCCGCTCTGGGCTTGTCAGCCCCTCTTTTAAAGGCCGTAGCCGAACTAAATTATACCCAGCCCTACCCTATTCAGCTTCAGGCCATACCTGCCATTCTGCAGGGCAAGGATGTGCTGGGTGTAGCCCGGACCGGCTCTGGCAAAACGGCGGGCTTTGTGCTGCCCATCCTGGAAAGGCTTAAAAGCAAACCAGCCTCCCGGAACAGGCATGTGAATACGTTGGTGCTGGTGCCCACCCGCGAGCTGGCGGTGCAGGCGGCAGAGGTCTTCAAGACGCTCAGCGCCCACCTTACGCACCGGGTTAAAACGCTGGCAGTGTATGGCGGTGTGTCGGTGAACCCGCAGATGATGGCGCTGTCTGGTGCCGAGATTCTGGTGGCAACCCCTGGCAGGCTCCTCGACCTGATCTCGTCGAAGGCCGTGCATTTGTCGGAGGTGGAGACGCTGGTGCTGGACGAGGCAGACAAAATGTTGCACCTGGGTTTTGAGGAGGAGATGAACAAGATACTGGCGCTGATGCCAGCCAGGCGGCAGAACATCCTGTTCTCGGCCACGATGGGCAGTGAGGTTGCCGCGGTGGTAGAAAAACTGCTGCACAACCCTGTAGAGATCCGGATTGAGGAAGAAGCAGAGTCTTTGGAGCAGATCAAGCAAGTCGCGTATAATGTGGCTCCCGAGCGCAAAGGCCCGTTCCTGCGTTACCTCATCCGGCAGGGCAACATGCAACAGGTGCTGATCTTTGTATCCTCTACCCGCACCGCCGACAACCTGGTGGACAAGCTGAACAAAAACGGCATCGTGGCGGCAGCCATGCACAGCAAGAAAAGCCAGGGTGCCCGCACCGAGGCCCTGAGCAAGTTCAAGTCCGGTAAGCTGCCCGTGCTGGTCGCCACCGACCTGGTATCGCGGGGCATCGACATCCAATTGCTGCCGTACGTGATCAACTACGACCTGCCGCGCTCCCCGAAAGATTACGTGCACCGCATTGGCCGCACGGGCCGAGCCGAAGCCGTGGGCGAAGCCATCTCCCTCATCTGCCCCGACGACCGCCATCATTTCAAGATCATCCAGAAAAAGATGGGCAAGCGCGTAGAGATGCTTGAAACCGACGATATTGATTTGCAGGGCGCTTAAAGAAAATTACCCACCAATCAATCATCAGCCTGACCTCACAGCGTGCGCAGCTCCTGTGAGTGTCAGGCTTGCGGGCTTGTAACATCCAGACACTCACAGGTGCTGCGCACGCTGTGAGGTCTTTAACTCCTCGGGTGGTAATCCTTGATCACCTGCTTCAGGTAATCCCGGTCGAGGTGGGTATAAATCTCGGTGGTGGTGATGGACTCGTGGCCCAGCATTTCCTGGACGGCGCGTAAATCGGCGCCGCCTTCAATCAGGTGCGTGGCGAAAGAGTGGCGGAAAGTATGCGGGCTCACTGTTTTCTGGATGTTGGCTTTGGCTGCCAGGTCTTTGATGATGGTGAACACCATGACCCGCGACATTTTGGCCCCGCGCCGGTTCAGGAACAGGATATCCTCATGCCCTTTTTTGATGGTCAGGTGGCAGCGCACGCCCTCGCGGTATAGCTTGATGTGCTTCAGGGCATCGCGCCCGATCGGCACCAAACGCTCCTTGTCGCCTTTACCTGCCACTTTCAGAAACCCCATGTCTTCATACAGGTAGCTGATCTTCAGGTCCAGCAGCTCGGACACGCGCAGCCCGGAGGCATAAAGTGTCTCCACCATGGCACGGTTACGGGTACCCTCGGGTGTGGATAGGTCGATCACGGCCAGCATCTGCTCGATCTCGTGGAAGTGCAGCGTATCGGGCAGTTTGCGGCTTAGCTTGGGGGCTTCGATGGTGTCCGTCGGGTCGTTTTGCAGCATGTCCTCCATGATGAGGAACTTGTAGAACGCCCGGATGCCAGACAGCGTGCGGGCCTGCGAGTGCGCCGTCATGCCCAGTTCCCCGATCCACTCCAGGAAATCGCGGAGAATCATCGGGCTTATGTGTTCGGGCGCGACCTGCAGCTTTTTCAGGTCCAGAAACTCCGTCAGCTTCCGGATATCGCGCTGGTATGCTTCCACTGAGTGGCGCGACAGCGACTTCTCCAGCTTCAGGTATTCTTCGAATTGCTTTATGCAGAGGGGCCAGTTCACACTTTTTATTAATTACGAATTATGATTAATTACGAATTACGAGTTCCGAATTACGAATTAATGGTTTCAAGACGTATGCGGTTGATTGGTTACGAGCACGTTGGTATGGAAAACCCACCCCTGTCCCTCCCAAGAGGGGAATTTTTACTCTAGCAGAATTCCCCTCCTCGGAGGGGCAGGGGTGGGTAAATTCGCATTGAAAAGGCTTTACACCTTTGATCTAAGCTAGATACATACCTTAAATATTTTGCAAGGTTAAAACCGTGTATCTTTTATACTCCTGCATCTTGCAAAGTTCTTCTAAACAATCACCCATAAATATTATAAGCCAAAGATACTTAATCCGTACCTTTGTACCTCGGAAATTTGCAAGCACGCTAAAACGCTACCCCATGAAAATCCTCATCCTGAACGGACCGAACCTCAACCTGTTAGGCACCCGCGAAAAAGCGATCTATGGCAGCCGCTCTTTTGAAGATTACTATGACGAGCTCAAAGAGGCCTTCCCAGCGCTGGAGCTTTCGTATTTCCAGTCGAACACAGAGGGCGTCCTGATCGACAAGCTGCATGAGGTGGGCTTTAGCAATTACAAGGGCATTGTGTTTAACGCTGGTGCCTATACCCATACCTCCCTGGCCATTTCGGATGCCATCAAAGCCATTGAGACGCCGGTGGTGGAAGTGCATATTTCCAATGTGTTTGCCCGCGACGCGATCCGCCACAAAAGCATGATGGCCCCGTTCTGCACCGGCAGTATCAGCGGCTTCGGCCTGGAAAGCTACCGCCTTGCCCTGCAGTACTTTGAGCGTATGAAACCGAAACAAATTGGCTTCGGCGCAAAGAATTAGCCCCAAACACCGTTCTATACTTACCGAACTATTTTTCACCTGCCTGTAGCCGCAGCGCTAGAGGTATAACGCTACCACTGCTATGCTCAATTTCTATCCCGGCCCCTCCAAAGTATACCCTGAGGTGCGCAACTACCTTGTAGATGCGTATGATGAGGGCATGCTGAGTACGCCGCATAGAGGGGAGCAGTTTGTGCAGATGTCGCGCGAGTTGGTTAGCCTGGTCAAGCGCCGGCTCAACATCCCGCAGGATTACTATATCTTTTTCACCTCATCGGCCACGGAGTGCTGGGAAATCCTGACCCAGAGCCTCACCCAGCACAAGAGTTTCCATATCTACAATGGCTCTTTCGGGGAGAAGTGGTTTCAGTATGCCCAAAAGATGCGCCCAAAATCGGAGGGCCATGCCTTTGACCTGAACAGCCCCATGCCGGTGCCGGAACTGGAGGTGAGCCCCGACACGGAGCTGATCTGTTTTACACAGAACGAGACCTCCAACGGCACGCAGGTAACGCCCAACTGCATCCTGAACCTACACAACAAGTACCGCGACACGCTGATTGCCGTGGATGCCACCTCCTCGATGGCGGGACTGAACCTGAAGATGATCAAGGCCGATATCTGGTATGCCTCGGTGCAGAAATGCTTTGGCCTGCCAGCCGGTCTGGCGGTGATGGCCTGCTCGCCGCGCGCCATTTTCCGGGCGAAGCAGATGGGCGAGCGCGGGCACTACAACAGCCTGGTGTCGATGTATGAGAAGATGCTCAACTACCAGACCACGCACACGCCCAATGTGCTGAACCTATACCTGATGAAGCGCGTGCTCGAAGACCGCCCCTTCATCAAAACCATCGACCTGGAGCTGACCACCCGCGCGCAGGAGCTGTATGCCTTCTTTGCGCAGTTCACGGATTTTAAGTTGCTGGTCGAGAACGAGGACGTGCGCTCTAAAACGGTGCTGGCCCTGCAGGGCAGCGAAAAGCTGGTGGATGAACTGAAAAAGCGCGCCCTGCACCACGACATGCGCCTGGGCAACGGCTATGGCCCCTGGGCGCGCAACACGTTCCGCATCGCCAATTTCCCGGCCATCCTGGATGAGGAGTACGAGGAACTGAAGCGCTTTTTCCTGCACTATTACGCATAAGTCTGCTACCTTTGCGGCCTGGTAACCCGAGAGGAGCCAACACCCGAACAGCACTTGACTAACGCAACGCAGTGGACATCAACTCGATCTTCAATTTCAAAGAGATAGCTTCTGTTACGCTCACGCTTTTTGCCGTGATCGATATCATCGGCTCTATTCCCATTATCATCGACCTGCGCAAACGGGAAGGCAAGATCGAGTCGGCCAAGGCCACTATTGTGTCGGGTGTCCTGATGATCGTCTTTCTTTTTCTGGGGCAGTCCATCCTGCAGCTTTTCGGCATCGACTATCAGTCTTTTGCCATGGCCGGTGCCATCATCATCTTCCTGATCGGGCTGGAGATGATTCTGGGCAAGGACTTCTTTCACTCTGACCCGGAAACGAAGTCGGGCTCCATCGTGCCGCTGGCTTTCCCCCTTATTGTGGGCGCCGGCACCATGACCACGCTGCTGTCGTTGCGGGCGGCCTACTCGCTGCCCAACGTGCTGGTGGGCATTGTGCTGAACCTGGCCTTCGTCTACATCGTCCTGAAAGGCTCGGCTACCATCGAGCGCAAACTCGGAAAAGACGGAGCCAACATCCTCCGCAAGATCTTCGGCATCATCCTGCTGGCCATCGCGATTAAACTCTTTAAGACCAACTTGTAATTTTGAATGACTGATTTTTGAATGATCGAATGGAAAAGACGCCTAAGCATAATTTCAAAATTAATATAACCACTCATTCAAGATACAGTCATTCAATTATTCAAAATTAACCTATGATCGAACTTTACACAGACGGCTCTTCGCGCGGCAACCCCGGCCCCGGCGGGTATGGCGTGATTTTACGCTGGAAGCACCATGTAAAGGAAATAAGCGAGGGCTTCCGTAAAACCACCAACAACCGCATGGAGTTGCTCGCCGTGATCAAGGGCCTGGAGTCCATTACCAAGCCCGGCATGCCCGTCACCGTTTACTCCGACTCAAAGTACGTGGTGGATGCGGTGGAGAAGCGCTGGGTGTTTGGCTGGCAAAAAAAGGGGTATAAAGGCAAAGCCAACTCCGACCTCTGGGCCCGATTTTTGCGCATCTACCCCAAGCACCAGGTAAAGTTTGTCTGGGTGAAAGGCCACGCTGGCCACCCCGAGAACGAGCGCTGCGACGAACTGGCCGTAGAAAGCGCCCTCTCCTCCAATCTCCTGATCGATGAAGGCTTTGAGTCCGGCGTTTCGCAGCCGAGTTAGTTTTGAATAATTGAATGACTGAGTTTTGAATGAGTGAATTCTTCTTACGATTAACCTGTCCCTCCATTCTATTTTTTACTGGCGCCCCGAAAGCTTTCGGGGTGTCTAAAAATGATGTCGAGTTTGCAACTCGACTGGGCTGGAGGCCCAACTATATTCTACACGCGCAATATGCGAGCGAAGGCAATGTTAGCATGAAAAGCCCCTGCACCTGAAGTGATGGGGCTCTACTTCCGAACCAGACTTTCAAAATTCTATACCTCCTCAAATCTCCTCAAAACCCATGGCCAACACCTACTTCCAGTTTAAGCAGTTCCGGGTGGAGCAGGACAGGTGCGCGATGAAGGTTTGCACGGACTCCTGCGTGTTTGGGGCCTACCTCAACGTTGCTGGGGCAAAGCGGGTACTGGATATTGGCGCAGGCACGGGGCTGCTGTCGCTACAGGTGGCGCAACGCACCGAGGCGACGATAGATGCCGTGGAGATACACCCGGAGGCACAGCTGCAGGCTACGGAAAATTTTGCGGCCAGCCCCTGGGCCGATAGGCTAACGCTGCACCCGCTGTCGCTGCAACAGTATGCGGCGCAACATCATTTGCCATACGATGTGATTCTCTCAAATCCGCCGTTTTTCCTGGCTTCGCTTAAATCAGACAGTGCTGCCAAAAACACCGCCAAGCATACCGGCGATCTGTTTTTTGAGGATATCCTGCAATTTGCCCAGGCACATCTTTCTTCCAATGGCTGTTTATACCTGCTGCTCCCTCCCGCCGAAGCGCTCTATTTTGAGAAATCGGCAGCGGAACACAAGCTATACCTGTCCGAAACGATAGCGGTTTATACCTATGTGGGCGGCAAATGCATCCGGCATATCCAAACTTTTGGCAGAGTTCCCATAGAGGCTCCTGTTACTAAGCAATTCTATATCCGGCAGCAGGATAAAACGACTTATACCCCGGAGTTTGTGGCCTTGCTGCAGCCTTATTATCTGCATTTGTAGCTCTCTTTGCCAAATCGGTACTAGGAGAAAGCTGGACGACACACATCTCAAAAATTAACCCACCCCTACCCCTCCGAGGAGGGGAATTAAATTCTCTATTTTACTGGCGCCCCGAAAGCTTTCGGGGTGTCTTTCTATAGCGTCGAGTTTGTAAATCGACTGGGCCAGAGGCCCAATTATACCTTACACTCGCGAGACGCGAGCGAAGGCAATGGTGGAATAAAACAGTCCTGCTCCGAGGAGATTTTTTTCACAGTATTAAAATTCCCCTCCTCGGAGGGGCAGGGGTGGGTTAATCGTAGGAATAGTTAAAATCCGTAGCTCTCGGCTACTCCCCCACCCTACTGTCTTTCTCCACAAAATCAATCCCATACTGCTTCAGTTCTTCCAGCACAGGGGCATACAAGTCGGGGTATACCGGCACTACCACGCCTTGCTGTTTTATCTTGCCTTGTAGCAGCAGCCGGGCCAGTATCCCGACGGGCAGGCCCACGGTTTTGGCCATAGCTGTGTGCACTTCATCGTCGCCGGTTGCTACCAACGCGGATGTTACGGTGTGCTTTTCTCCGCTTAGTTCATATTCAAACAGGTGCTGCATCACGATCATGTCCTTGTCGCCGGGGGCCAGGGTCCATTTTGCTTTCAGGATTTGCTCCAGTACTTGTGCGGGGGTAGCATCGGGCAGGGCTACCGGAGTCTCATCAAACAACCCCAGCCATGCTAGTTTCTTGATCACCTCGCCATCAACCGGGAGGTGCAGGTAGGCGCTCAGGCGTTCGGGTATGCTTTGGTTTGTTGTGGTGGCGGGTGGTAAAAAAGCGGCTATGAAGCTGCGGTGCGTCATGTGCTGGGAGCCTTCGAGGGTATAGCTATCGTCGGTGAGGCCGAGCTGCACGAAGGTGTCCCAGGCAGTGCAGTAACCAGGGCGACGCAGGGTGCCGCGCAGCATCGTCGGGATGTCGCGGAGGCCGTAGAGTTCGCGGTAACTCAGCGAGTCGCGGTTGACATAGCCTTCGAAGGCGCCATACCCCGCTACCTCCAGGGCATCGGTGCGCCGGAACAGTTGGTGGTATGGAATGTAGGTATACGTGCCGTTTTTGATGTACTTGGCTGTGCCCTGCCCAGCCAACACCACGTTGCGCGGGTTCCAGGTGAATTTATACCGCCAGGGGTTGGTGTCAGACTCTGGGGCTACCAGTCCGCCGGTATAGGACTTGAAAGACGTGATCTGGCCACCAGCTGCCTTGATGCGCTCAATCACCGCCATCGCTGACATGTGGTCGATGCCCGGATCGAGGCCGGACTCCATGATAAAGGTCAGGCCCTTTTGCCGCGCCTCTTCGTGCAACTCCCGGATGGCAGGCGACACGTAACTGGCCGTGATCAGGTGTTTGCTCTTTTGCAGGCACTCGCGTGCCACTTCCGCATGAAACGCTGCCGGTAACATTGAGATCACGAGGTCGGCCTGCGCCACCTCCTCTGCCCGTTGGCGCTCGTTGTGCACATCAAACACCAGGAGATCGGCATAGGTCAGCGCGTCGGTCAAGGGTTGCAGGTGCGCCACCGAAATGTCTCCGATCCGGAGGTGCCAGTCTTCGGTGGCAGCGTGGTGCAGTAGGTATTGGATGAGGGAAGAGGCCGAGCGTCCGGCACCAAGCAGCAGGATTCGTTTCATAGCATAGGTGGCAAGTTCAGCCTTAATTTAACTATTACGGCCAGTAAGGCAAGTAATCTATATGGGAATGTCGGAATATTAGCTTACATTTAAAGCCCTTCTCCACTTTTTTTGACCGAATGATGATGACATGGCAAGTACAATAGAGATACATATTCGAGTGGATGTGCTGGATCCCGCTGAGCTGACAGCGCCAGAGCGCCAGGCCATGCAACTGGCCCAGGAAGCCGCGAACGATGCCTATGCGCCGTACTCTAACTTTTTGGTGGGTGCCGCGCTGGTTTTAGAAGACGGCAGTATGTTTAAAGGAAGCAACCAGGAGAACGCTGCTTACCCGTCGGGGCTTTGTGCTGAGCGTACCGCGCTTTTTGCCCTGAGTGCGCATCACCCCAACAAAAAAATAAAGTTGCTGGCTGTAACGGCCCGTCGCCGAGAAGAAATGCAATTTCTGCCCGCCATGCCCTGCGGTGCCTGCCGACAGGTAATGGCTGAGTACGAGCACAAGCAAAAAGAGACTATCCCGGTGTTGCTCCAGGCCGCAGACGGCAAGTTCTACCGCTTTAAGAATGTAGCAGATCTGCTTCCTTTTCAGTTCAACAAAGAACACCTTTAGATGAGTTGGGCTTGCTGGGATATGCGTTCCAGGTTTAGCCTATGTTTACGTAAAGACTACTTGTGGAAGAACACAAACTTACCGTACCCCGCACTGCCCGCTATTATACCCTTGGCACGCCCTCCGATGCCATTCAGGACCTCTGGATCGTTTGCCATGGGTATGGGCAGCTGGGCCGCTACTTCCTGCGCCATTTCAGCGTTTTGGATGATGGCAAAACCCTGGTGGTTGCTCCCGAGGCGATGTCGCGGTTTTACCTCGATGGGTTCTCTGGCCGCGTGGGTGCCACCTGGATGACCAAAGAAGACCGCCTTTCCGAAATAGACGACCAGACCCACTACCTCGACCTGCTCCTGGCCGAACAACTGAAACAACTCCCCGAAAACGTCAGAGTCACAGTGTTGGGCTTCTCGCAGGGCGGGGCCGCCGTATCGCGTTGGCTGGCAAACGGCAATGTTCCAGTGCACCGCCTCGTGCTTTGGGCCGCAGCCTTCCCCGAAGACATTGACTTCACGGCTGGCAAAGCCGCCTTTGCGCATCTGCCCGTGGCACTGGTATACGGCACCCAGGACCAGTTTATCACCCCCGAGAAACTGGAACAGAAACAAGCATTGATGGCACAGTTAGGTATACAGCCACAGGTTTATACCTTCGAAAGCGGCCATACCCTCCATCCAGAGACTTTACTGGCTGTGCATCAGCAGTTGTAAATTTCTAATGCCTCTCTTATGCTTTCAGGGTATTTTACTATATTTAGATAGTCAAGCCAAACTCCATATATAGTGCAGATAAGCCGAATATGGTTCCATTTAGCAGCTAGTTAGGCACAAGTTAAAAAACTAAAAATCGAAATATATGAGTATCACGCCAAGAGGAATGAGCCTACAAGAAGCGTATAGAAATTATACGGAAGAAATATTTTTGGTCAATAGAAAATATCAAAGGAAACTTGTTTGGACTGTTGATGAAAAGGCATTTCTAATTGACAGTATCTTAAATGGTTTGCCTATTCCTTTAATCCTTCTTGCTCAGACAAAGGAAGGCAAATTGGAGATAATTGATGGATTACAGAGGCTTAATGCTATCTTCTCTTATATAGAAAATAGGTTTGCTGTAAATGAATTGTATTTTGACATAGAACAATCTGCAAGAGCTAAGCAGGAATCTGAAAATGGTGTTTTTGAAGCACAAATGAATCCCTCTTTACTTTTAGCACCTGAAAAATGTGCAAATATTTTAGATTATCAATTAGCAGTAACAATCTATCCATCTGCGGAAGAAGAAAAGACTACTGACATATTTGGAAGGATAAATTCAGGAGGAAAACAACTTAGTCCTCAAGAAAAAAGACAAGCTGGTGTTACCGATTATTTTGCAGATGTAGTAAGAAGACTTTCATCAGAAATCAGAGGTGATTCATCAAAAGATATTTTAGAACTTTCTCAGATGCCCCAAATAAGCATTGATTCTAATCGTGAAAACATAGGATATGGTTTGATAGCTGAAGATATATTTTGGTGTTCACATGGAATAGTCTGGAAATCTCAACTAAGAGATAGTGAAGATGAAGAGATGATTGCAGATATCGTATCAAGTATTCTAAAAAATGAGCCTCTACCAATTAGCCGAGAAGTTTTTAATTCAATGTATGACGAGAATGCAGATGAAAATAAAGAAATGAATACTTTATTAACTCATTACGGAGGCGATAGATTAATGCATGAAATAAAAGTTACATTTTCCATTGTTAAAAAGATTTTTGAAAGCCAGGGAACCACTGTCAAGAATGTTGTTAATCCTGGTTCTCGTAATCCTGTAAAAGGATCATTTTATTCAATTTTCATGGCAGTATTTCATTTAGTTGTTAAGGAAGAGAAATCACCTGATCAAGATGATAAAATTGTAGCAGCATTGTCTGGTTTGCAGGCCAAAATGAAATATACAGCAAAAACAGCAGTTACTCAAGATCGCATAAACAATATTAACCAAACCACAGGTCTGATTCAGAATTATTTTGTAAAGAAAGATCCTCCAGTTTTAAGACATGGTTCAGGGCTTTCTCTTGATTTCGAAAACTCAATTCGAAGATCAAAAGTTGAAACTAGTAGATATGAATGCAAACAAGGCTATTATGATTTATCAGCTCAAAGAAAATTTAACACGCAGTTATATATTGATTTGATCAACACTATGTGCGGAATAGCCAACTGTGGTCCAGATGCGGATGGTTTTATTTTCATAGGTGTGGCCGACAAAAAGCAAGACGCTGACAGAGTGCATTCACTTGATGGAATTGAGCTAAACCAAATAAATAATAGGTATGTCGTGGGAATAGACAGAGAACTGACAATTGAAGGAATTGACATGGACACTTACATTAACAGAATCCTTACCTCGATAAGAGGTTCAGATCTTACAGAGCCATTAAAATCTCAAATCTTATCTTCAGTTGATTTAATTGACTATAAACGAAAAAATGTGGTGAGAATAAGGATTCCAAAGCAAAAAGGGTTATCATTTGTAGGCAATAATAGCTATACAAGAGAGGGATCAAATACAATATTGCTAGAAGGGCCGAAACTACTTGCAATCAGTAAATTATTTGAGTAACCTGTGCCTAACAGCAGCTACCCAAAAGTGGCGGTTCAGTGGTTAAATCAAGCTTTGTGCTTCTATCTAAGTTTGTGCTCGGTTGACAGTGAAGTGCTTCTAAATCGCCACCTTCGGGTAGCTGCAAACCGTTACTAGAAGATATAAAAATCATCCCCAACCGTCAGAAAACTATAGTAGTCAGTCAACAAACCAAACAACGCTTATGAACAAGTATGGATTGCACGGAAAACTGAAAGCGAAAGAAGGTACCGTTGATCAGCTTGCAGACATTTTGATTCAGGCATCAGCGCTGGTTTCGACGGCAAAGGGCTGCCAGTTGTATGTGGTGAGCAGAGACACGACTGATAAAAACGCGGTTTGGGTAACTGAAATCTGGGACAGCAAAGAAGACCACGACAATTCGTTGAAGGTGGAGGGAGTAAAAGAGTTGATTTCTCAGGCGATGCCAATCCTCGACGGTATGCCGGAAAAAGGACAAGAACTCGAAATACTAGGCGGGACAGGTATACAGTAAGCCAGTTGTAAAACTAGCCGGAAGCGCGCCAATGTTTCGGGTTGTCCAGCTTATGGCATGCACACTGCACTTGGAATGGTGTATGATATTCAGCAGCAATGTATCAGCCCCGCTCCCACATTCCCTCCATCACAATCTCCAGCAGGTGCTGGTCCGGGTCGCGGAAGTAGAACGAGAGGTAGCCGCCACCCCAGTCAAACTCCTGCTCCTCCGCAATTCCTGCTTCCTTAACCTGCTGCTTCCACCGCTCATACTGGTCTTTCGCTACCTCAAAGGCCACGTGCAGATGCCCTGAGCCAAAGTGTGGCGGCAGCGTAGTGCTCTTTTTAGCGGCTTCGGAAATAAAGCAGAGCAGCACCGAGGCACCCGCCCGGAAGAACACATGCCGGTCCTTCACTTCACCTATCACCGCAAAGCCCAGTTTGCCATTGTAAAAAGCTTTGCTGGCCTCCAGGTCGGTTACATACAAGCAGGTTTCCTTTATCTTTTTTATCTCCATTTTTGGTCGCGTTTAGAGTATATTTAAATTTCATTTTTGGAAGCGAAAAATGTTCAGGAAGGGTTCTGACGAAGCGTTTTTTGAGCCGCATAGCAGCGCTATGGGGCGATAAAAAGGTGAAGTCAGGTTCCTTGATGGACGTTTTGTAGCCCAAAAGATGAATTTTAAACATGCTCTTCTACCTCAGCACTTGGCCCACCTCCCGAATTTAACAATTTTCAGGAATATAGTTAACACCACGGAGGCACTTGCCGTTAAGTACAAAACGCAATTGTAATCCAATATAAATGAAGCTTATGATAAAAGTAGCGGCTATTTTAGTGGCTGCCGCAATGGCCCTGTTCTATTTTACGCGCGATTTGGGTGCAGGCCCTTCTGCCTCGAAGCCGAAGTCGGCTGCCGCTTCTTTTGAAAAACTGGCTCACTTGCCCGATGCCGTGCAGGAAAGCTCAGGCTTGCTTGCGCTACCTCAGAAAGGCCTTTACCTGACGCACAACGACGCCGGCAACAAGCCATACCTGTATGAGATTGATGAAAAAGGGGGCATTGAGGCAACGTATAAATTAAACATCCGGAACGTAGATTGGGAAGACCTGGCAAAGGACGACGACGGCTATGTATACATCGCGGAAACCGGCAACAACAACAATAATCGCCGCGAGTTGATGGTGTATAAACTCAAGCTCGACAACCCGGAGCAGGTACAGAAAATCAGCTTTACCTACGAAGACCAGAAGGCATACCCACCCTCCAAAAAAGACCGCAATTTTGATGTGGAGGCCATTTTCTATAGTCAGGGCAGCATATACCTCGTCACAAAAGACAGAGGCCAAAAAGCGACGGCCAAGGTGTATAAAGTACCGGCCGAGGCAGGCACCTATACCGCAAAACTCATCGGAAGCAGCAAAATAAACGCCCAGATAACGGGTGCCGACATCAGCCCGGACGAAGAAAAGGTGGCGCTGCTCAGCGAAGGGAAGATCCACCTCTTCACTGGTTTCGACTCACCCGACACATTCTACAAAGGCAAAAAGCAGGAACTCCGCCTAAAAGACGCCGGCCAGACCGAAGGCATCGCATTCGAGGATGAAGAAACCCTCGTGATCACCAGTGAGGGAGGCAATTTATACCGCTACCATCTGTAATTCCTACATCTGCTTTCGCATTGTCATTTCGGCATATCGCCATCAGCTGGCAACCCAGCCCTGCATCTAAGAAGGGGAATTAGATTACTCCTTCCAGCCCGCCCGGTAAATCAGACGGGCATCCTTGTTAGATAACTCCCCTTACCTCCACCAACAAAAAGCGGCCACTCCCGATCAGGAGTGGCCGCTTTTTATATATACCTTGTATACCTTTCGCTAAAAAACTATGCCTTAGAGTCTGTTAACCTGCCGCCGGGAGTAGCCGGGGTTGGGTTTCGCCATACCCGGTATAGTATGAAAAGGCCGATCAGGATGAGCGGGATACTAAGAATCTGGCCCATGTTCAGGGCAAGATCGTCTTCAAACGCCTCCTGGTTCTCTTTCAGGAACTCTACCAAAAAGCGGAACGTGAACAGGAACGTCACAAACAAGCCAAAGAGCAGGCCGCGCGGCAAGGCCGATTTATACTTCTTCCAGAGCCAGAACAGCAGCACAAACAGCAGGAACACGCTCAGCGACTCATACAGCTGCGTGGGGTGGCGTGGCACGTGCGAGAACTCGTGGCTGCGGTAGAATATAAAGCCCCAGGGCAGGTTTGTCGGATGCCCGAAGATTTCAGAGTTCATCAGGTTTCCGAGTCGAATGAGTGCGCCCCCCAGCGCCACCACAATCACGATACGGTCCAGCACCCACATGTAATCGAACTTTTGCCGCCGGCTGAAAAGCCACAGCGCAAACAGGATGCCGATGGTGGCCCCGTGACTAGCCAGGCCGCCTTCCCATATCTTCAGGATCTCGATGGGATTGCTCAGGTAGTGCTTGGCGTCATAAAACAGCACGTGGCCCAAACGGGCGCCCAGCACCGTACCGATAATCATGTACAGCGTGATCACGTCTACGTCTTCCTCAGTGCGGCCTTCCGCCACATATATCTTTGTCAGGATGCGCTGTCCGATTACGAAGCCCAGGGCAAACAGCAAACCATACCAGCGTATAGTTAAAGGTCCGATGGAAAAAATCTCTGGATCTACGTTCCAGGGGATAGAATGGAATATACTCATATGGGTGGTTGTGTTCGTACCAAAGTTACGACAAATCAGGTACGGAAAAAACGCGGGAGCCATATATAGCCCCCGCGTTCATGGTATGCTTTATGATTGAATTTTGGAGAGTTCCTCCCGGAAGCCGCCACTCAGGATCGGGAAACGGAGCCAGCTGCGCGGGTCGATGTTGTAGTCGTCGAGGTGGAAAGACGGGGCAAGCCGCTCGCGTTTCCACTGGTTGCGCGTCCAGAGGCTGTAGAACTTGGTTACCCAGGCCTGCAACAACTCCGGGGCCGCCACCCCCTGCTCCAGCAGTTTGGTATACACCTCGTGGGGTGCAAAGCGGTCGTGGAAGGCAAGGCGCTCGATCTGGTTCAGCACTTCGTAGGGCATCAGGTCCTTTTCATCAGTCTGCTCGTCGTCTGAGGGGCGCAGTTCCGCGCTTGGCTGCAGGTTGTTCACATACTGCAGTCCCTCGTAGCCCAGTTCCAGCTGCATCCATACCAGCAGCTGCCGGATAAAGGCCTTGTCGATGCCGGCAATGGGCGAGATGCCGCCGGCTGTGTCGCCGTCCATGGTGGTATAACCAACGGAGCCTTCGCTACGGTTTGAGGTGGCCATCAGCAGCGCGTTGTTCACGTTGGCCAGCATCCAGATGCCCGGAGCCCGCACGCGCGCCTGTATGTTCTGCAGCGTCAGGTCATCGTGCTCCCAGGTCAGCGGGCGGTCCAGCACATCCTCAATCTTGGAAACGTAGCCGTTTACCTCGTCGTCGATGGTCCAGTTATAAAATTTCGCCCCGATGGAGTCGGCAAGCCCTTCGGCAGAGTTAAACGTATTATCTGACGAGTTTACGGTGCCCTGATAGGCGCATGTCAGCAGCCTGTTTACCAGCTCCCGCTGCAGCCTGTCTTTGGGCAGTGTATCAAAGTAGGCGACGTCCTTCATCGGGAACAGCTGCATCTTGGCTACAAACACAAGCGTCCCCAGGCTCTCAATGCCGCGCCGTACCATTTCGGCCACGGCCACGGCGCACAACGACGAGTCCGCGCCGCCGCTCAGCGACAGCACAAAACCCCGACTACGGCTCTTGCGCATGTAATCGTAGAGGGCAAGGCTCAGGGCCGCGACTACCTCCTTGTTCTCGTCAATCGGTGGCAAATACTCTATCACCTCCTCAATCCGAGGGTTTTCCGAGAAGCATACCTCCGCGCACTCCATGTCCACGTCCTTGAAGCATAGCAACTCGTTCCGCCGGATAAGCTTTCCATTCTGGGCGATCAGCACCTCCCCGTCGTAGATCATGCGGCCCGCCTCGTTGCCCAGCAGGTTGGCGTATACATAGGCGCACTGGTATTTCTTGGAGGCATCCACCACCAGCCGGTGGCGCACGTCGGTTTTGCTCAGGGCAAAATGGCTCGCGCTCGGGTTCAGGATAAGTTGCACGCCTTTGGGCATGTGCCGCTCCGCAGGTCGGTTCGGGCGCCAGGCATCCTCACATATCTCGAAGGCATACTTCACGCCCTGCTCATTGTAGATGATGTCGCCGATGCGGTAGGTTTCGCCGAATTGCTCAAACTCCTGCACCTCGTTGGCAGGCCAGGGCGTGAACCAGCGCGGCTCATAGTGTACGCCATCATTAGCCAGAAACTGCTTTGCCGTGAAACCGACAATCTGCTTGTTCTTGATAACGCAGGCCGTGTTATACACTTTCCGGTCCAGGAAAACCGGCAAGCCCACGGCCACCGTGATGCCGTCGCACCACTCCCGGATCTGGAGCAGCTTCTCAAACGCCACTTCCGACACCCACGGGCTCAGGAACATGTCTTCGCAGCCATACCCTGTAATGCACAGCTCGGGCAACAGCAACAGTTGGATGTGGTTGGTTTTTGCCTCCGTAATAGCGTCTTTGATGTGCTGCAGGTTCCCTTCCCAGTCCATCGGCGTCTGGTTTAGGGCGGCAGCGGCCAGCATCAGTCTAGTTTCTTCCATGGGGTTGTTTAACGCAACTTTGAGTGGGCAAGTTAAGCGTTGTTTGCTGATTGTTGGGGGTTAATTACTGATTGCTACTTGCTGATTGATGGATGTTATGAGTAGATGCGCAGAAACAGCTTCTTCGGACTTCCCTGCCTGAAAGCTATCTGCAGGGGTTTTGCTAATCCCCATGATCCAGCTACTGCGGATTAGGAAAGCCGCTTCAGGAAAAGTTTTGGATAAAGAATTCCGAAACAGCCGGTTAATTATTGGTGCTAGAAGTTTATTTCAACAATTTAACCATCTAACAATTAAACTATTACCAATTGGCAATCATCAATTAACAACCAATAATCAACTAATCTTCAGCGCGGTCAGGCCTTTTTCGGCGGCGAACTGATCTGCTTTCTTCTTGGAGAGGCCCACGCCCACGGCTATGGCTTTGTTGTCGATGTATACTTCGGAGGTAAACTCAGTGGTGTTGCCCTGGTGCTTGCGCTTGATGATCTCAAACCGGATGTCGAGGTTCTGGCTTTGCGCCCACTCAATCAATTTGCTCTTGAAATTGGACGTGGTGGTGGTCAGGCTGTGGAGGTCGATGTGCGGCTTCAGCAGCTTAGACAGGATAAAGTGGCGGGTTTTGTCATACCCCTTGTCGAGGTAAATGGCCCCCACCAGGGCCTCCAGGGCATTGCCGTTCACCGACCGATGGCGGGTGCCATGGTTTGTGGTATCCACCTTCACCAGCAGGTTCAGGCCGATTTTAACGGCAATTTGATTCAATGACTCCCGGTTTACGATGCGCGAGCGGATCTCGGTAAGAAAGCCCTCGTCCTCGTACGGGAATTTGTTGAACAGATGCTCTGCCACCACGGAACCGAGGATGGCATCCCCTAAAAACTCCAGGCGTTCGTTCGTCTCATGCTTCCCCGATGCGTTTTGGCGGGCAAAGGAGGTATGCGTGAGGGCAAGCCGGTACAGGCGGAGGTTGTCAGGTGTACTGCCAATAACTCCAGCAATAGCGCGAACAAAAGTTCTGTCTCTGTTAAATAACCTATGGTAGGCGCGTCTAACTGGTTTTATTGGCCCAAACACACATCAATCTTTCAGTTCCCGGAATATCACAGAGGTATTATGGCCACCGAACCCGAAGGTATTACTCAGGGCAACCTTCACCTCACGCTCCTGCGCCTTGTTGAACGTCAGGTTCAACCCGCTGTCCAGGTTCTCATCGTCCGTGAAGTGGTTGATGGTAGGGGGCACGATGTTGTTTTGGATGGCCAGGATAGACGCAATCGCCTCTATGGCGCCAGCGGCACCCAGCAGGTGGCCTGTCATAGACTTGGTAGAGCTGATGTTCAGCTTATAGGCGTGGTCGCCGAAAACCTGCTTGATCGCTTTTACCTCGCTCAGGTCACCCAGTGGTGTAGAGGTTCCGTGCACGTTGATGTAGTCTACCTCCTCTGGCTTGATGCCAGACTGCTGTAGCACGTTCTTCATCACCATAAGGGCACCACGGCCTTCAGGGTGCGGTGCGGTAATATGGTATGCGTCCGCAGACATGGCGCCGCCGATGATCTCGGCGTATATCTTCGCGCCACGCGCCTTGGCATGCTCATACTCCTCCAGGATCAGGGCACCGGCGCCTTCTCCCAACACAAAGCCGTCGCGGTCTGCATCAAAAGGGCGGGAAGCCGTCTCCGGGGAGTCATTGCGCTCTGAAAGGGCTTTCAAAGCATTAAAGCCACCGATGCCAGCCTCTGTTACGGCAGCCTCAGAGCCACCCGTCACAATTATATCGGCCATGTTCAGGCGTATGTAGTTGTAAGAGTCGATGATGGCGTTGGTGGCAGAAGCACAGGCGGAAACGGTCACGAAGTTCGGGCCGCGGAAACCGTGCTTGATGGAGATGTGGCCGGCACTGATGTCGACGATCATCTTCGGGATAAAGAAAGGGTTGAAGCGCGGTGTGCCGTCGCCGTGGGCGAAGTTCACGCACTCTTCCTGGAAGGTGCGCAACCCACCGATGCCAGACCCCCAGATCACGCCAACGCGATCGTAGTCTGCATTCTCATCGGTAATGTTGGCATCCTTAACAGCTTCGTCGGCCACTACCATGGCAAACTGGGTAAAGAGGTCCATTTTGCGGGCCTCCTTTCGATCGAAGTAGTTCTCTGCTTCGTATCCTTTTACTTCACAGGCGAACTGTGTCTTAAACTTACTCGCATCAAAGCGCGTGATAGGGGCAGCCCCACTCACGCCGTTGATCAAACCGTTCCAGTACTCTGAAACAGAATTCCCAAGTGGCGTGAGTGCGCCTAACCCAGTAACTACAACTCTCTTAAGCTCCATAAGATACTAGTAGAGGACAGATAGTAGAAAATTTGTTCTGATAGTGATCTAAATGGGGTGATATTACTTCGCGTGCTCCTCCAGGTAGCTAACAGCCTGACCTACAGTGGCAATGTTTTCAGCCTGATCATCTGGAATGGATACGTTGAACTCTTTTTCAAATTCCATGATAAGCTCAACAGTATCTAATGAATCAGCGCCAAGGTCATTTGTGAAGCTAGCCTCCGGTGTTACCTCCGACTCTTCTACACCAAGCTTATCAATAATGATAGCCTTTACTTTTTCTGCTATTTCTGACATTTTTCTTATAGTTAATTAAAACACTGTGCAAAGAAATATATTTCGGAAGACAATGTCAAAAAAAATCTCTCTATTCGCTGTATTACAAAAGTTTTAGCCCATATATGTCGTTTTACCAAGTTCCCTTGTTATTTTTGGGGCCACGACCTAACTATGCAGACACTCCAGCTTGATATAGAGTACGACTATGACTTCGAAGTGTATGGCGTGACCGCCTCCGTGAAAGAGTACAAACTCGCCTGGGCACTGAACAAGCTGCTGGGTTTTCGGCTCATCAAGCAGGAGGACCTCTGTTACGAGATTGTGCAGCAAGAGCGCCTAATTATATCGAATTATGAGTATATTACCGACCATAGCGTGGTGCGCCTTCTCAAAAACAAAGCATTGGGCATGAAAGCCTTCCTGCTGCCGGAGCTGAAAGAGTATGACTATGTGCTGCAGATAACCGGGCCGCTGCTGCAGCTATACCCCCAGGAGCTTATAAACAAGCTCCTGCGCATCCCGCTGGTGCAGTACGTAAAGCATTTTGACCCACTTACACTTAAACTAAAGGAAAACCTGATATTCTAAATATGGACATATCCTTCAATAAAACAAAGATTCTGGCTACCGTTGGGCCAGCCAGTAACACACCTGAGCGCCTACTGGCGCTCACCAGAGAGGGTGTGAATGCCTTTCGCCTTAACTTTTCGCACGGTGCCTATTCTGAGCACCAGAAAGTAATTGACCATGTGCGCGCCCTAAACGAGCAGCATGGCCTCAACATTTGCCTGGTGCAGGACTTGCAGGGCCCGAAAATCCGCTTGGGCGATGTAAAGAACGGAGCCATTGAAATTCAGGAAGGACAGATCATTAAGCTTGTTTGTGACGGTTCGCTTACGGTTGAGGGCCGGCTCTCGACGATTTACAAGAACCTGGCAAGAGACGTGAAGCCCGGAGACGCCATACTGCTCGACGACGGCAAGCTGGAAGTAAAGGTAATCAGCACCGACGGGGACATGGAAGTAGAGGCCGAGGTAATTTACGGCGGAACGGTGAAGCCACGCAAGGGCATCAACCTGCCAGACTCTAAGGTATCTGCGCCTTCGATGACAGAAAAAGACATCGAGGACCTGCACTTTGGCCTCGACAACGATGTGGAGTGGGTAGCGCTTTCTTTTGTGCGCAAAGCCGCCGACATCGAGGAAATTAAAAGCATTATCGCCTCGCGCGGCAAAGGTACCCGCGTGATCGCTAAAATAGAGAAGCCGGAGGCCATCACCAACATCGACGAGATCATCGAGATCACGGACGCCATCATGGTTGCCCGCGGCGACCTTGGCGTTGAGGTGGGTATGGAGAAGGTGCCGATGATCCAGAAGATGCTGGTGGAAAAGTGCAACCGCGCCGGAAAGCCCGTGATTGTGGCAACCCAGATGATGGAGAGCATGATCACGAACCCGCGCCCTACCCGCGCCGAGACAAACGACGTGGCCAACGCCGTGATCGATGGTGCCGACACCGTGATGCTGAGCGCGGAAACTGCCGTAGGCGCCTACCCTATCGAGACGATTCGCAGTATGAGCCTTACCATCCGTACGGTGGAGGCCAACGCCAATATCTTTAACAAGAGCTATGCCCTGAACCCGGAAACGCGCACGTTCTACAGCGACAGCCTCGTGGCCAGCGCCTGTAGCCTTGCGCACGCCACCCAGGCCAGTGCCGTTATCGGTATGACCAAATCAGGTTATACTGCCTTCCAGTTGGCTAAATACCGCCCCAAGGCTGATATCTTCATCTTCACGGAGAACCCTGGGCTCCTGAACACGCTGAACCTGGTATGGGGCGTTCGCGGCTTCCACTACGACAAGTTCGAGTCGACAGACGCTACGATAAATGACATCAAGCAGACGCTTTTAGACGGCGGCTATCTTGAGAAAGGCGACGTGTTCATCAACACAGCCAGCATGCCGATAAATGAGCAGAAACGCACCAATATGATTAAGCTGAGCATTGCCTAAGCATAAGCAATTTATCAGTAAAACAGATCGGCCCCCGAAGTTACCTTCGGGGGCCGATCTGTTTATACCTGTATTTCGTTCTGGGTTTAACTGATCAGGAAAAATGAAGCTTCTCGACTATTAATACCGATATCAAATAGATTCTGCGCATGTGGAAGTGCAAAATAACCCACCCCTGCCCCTCCCAAGAGGGGAATTGTACTACTTGAAAGGCAAGGCTGTGTGCACTCATCAATTGATATTGGTATATGAAGTATCAACTTTTAACACTGGCCTGTGGCTAGTATATCATCCACAGACTAGCTGCTTCATTATTGAACCATATGAAAACGGCCTGTGATATGGTATTGTGCTGGCGGCACGGCAGCAAAAGGCATAAACACAAAAAGCCTTGCACACTTGGCGCAAGGCTTTTCTGAAGCGTTCCAGCAAAAATTAAGCTGCGGCCAGGCCGTTCACGAACTTAGCCAATCTTGACTTGTTGTTCGCTGCTTTGTTTTTGTGGATGATGTTTTTCTTAGCCAAACGGTCAAGCATAGAAGAAACTGTCTTGTAAAGCTCTTGCGCCTCTGCCTGATCAGTTGTTTTCTCTAACTTCTTGATGAAAGTACGAGTGGTTTTCGCTTGATATCTGTTACGAAGACGTTTGGCGTTGTTCGCTCTGATTCTTTTTAATGCCGACTTATGGTTAGCCATATGAATTGTATGTATTTAGATCTTTTATTCTGTTCTCTGAATTAGTTTGCAAAGGTATATTCTTAAGGATTAATTTCCAAAATCTCCCCGGAAAAAATTGAGTTCCCTTTGCGTTTGGCAAATATAAGAAAACATACCGCTATTTACTATCCCCACCTGATTCTTTCCGCAGGATGCCCCGCAAATGGCTGCAGTAAAAACAAGGAGGCCGCTGTTACCAGAACAGCGACCTCCTTCATATAGGTAGTCGGGCCAAGCCCTTGAATTAGTTATTTTCCTTCTTTACGTCCACGTCCACATCAATGTCCTTGATGTCGCCTAAACGCTTCTGAACCTTGTTTTCCATTTCGTTCCACTCATCTTTAGCCTCTTGCCACTCTTCCCGGGTTTTTTCGTCCCAGGTGGAGCTTTTGGCTTCCAACTCGGCCTCGCGGCGCTTATACTCTCTTCTCGTTTCCAGCCACTCCTCTTTCGTAGCGGTTTCGGTTCGGTTGGCATTCGTCTGTACCCAGGCCTCAAACTCGTCGATGTCGTTGTTCATGTCCATGTTCTCATGGCTCATTTCTGTTTGTGCCTCGTCAATTTCCTGGTTCGTTTCCTGGGCAGTTTCCTGGTTACAGGCAACGGTAAAAGCACCAATTGCGAAAGCGATGCCTATTGTCTTTAATTTTGATGTAACTTTCATAGTTCTTATTTGTTGGTTCTAGTCCCACTTTACGCAATAATAAATATATTGGTATATCCGACCCGGTATTTTCGGCTAAAAGTGGGCTATACGCCTTAAAAAAACCACATTAGCGTTCGACGCTACCACATATGCCCATTCTCCCCTCCTCACACAAAGCACCCTTTTACCTCTTTAACGGACATCTTCAAACCATCATACCCAGCCTGTTCAGGCAGGTGGAGGGCGTGCACTACCAGCGCGAGCGCCTGGTCACGCCCGATGAGGATTTCCTGGACATCGACTGGTCAGTTGTGGGGTCAGACTCCCTGCTTGTGTTGTCGCATGGGCTGGAGGGAGACTCTAGCAGGCCCTACATCACCGGTATGGTCAAAGCATTTAACCAGCGGGGTATAGATGCGCTGGCCTGGAACTACCGGAGCTGCAGCGGGGAGCCCAACAACCTGCTCCGCTCCTACCACCTCGGCGCCTCCGACGACCTGGACTTTGTGGTGCGCCATGCCCTGAAAAAGCACAACTACAAGCAGGTATACCTGACAGGCTTTAGCGCGGGCGGCAACATAACCCTGAAGTATTTGGGGGAGGCCCCGGAGCAGGTGCCCAAGCAGGTGAAGCGGGCGGCAGTTTTCTCCGTGCCCGTCGACCTCAAAGGATCGGCTATGAAGATACCCATGCTGTATACCCGGCGGTTCCTGAAATCGCTGAAGGCAAAGCTGGAACACAAAAAAGCCCTGTATGCTGCGGAGGTAGACTTGACGGACTACAATATTTACTGGTCGTTCCCGGAGTTTGATGATAGGTATACCGCGCCCATGCACGGCTTTAAGGACGCAGAGGACTATTACGCGCGCGTCAGTTCAAAGCAGTTTATCCGGCATATCCAAATTCCGACGCTGCTGGTGAACGCGATGAATGACCCTTTCCTGTCTGAGGAGTGCTACCCTGTGCAGGAGGCGCTGGAAAACAGTTCCTTTTACCTGGAGATGCCTGCGGAGGGTGGCCACGTGGGCTTTGCTGAAGACTCCTGGGCCGGCATATACTACTCCGAGTCCAGGGCGCTTCGGTTTCTGCTGGAGGAAGCGTAGGGTTTCGTTGGCCGTTGCGCGTTATTCGGCAGCGTGATGTGGCAGGGGTTTCGGAGAAAAGACAACGTAGAGAGAATGGCGGCTAGCGCTTCGCCGAATTAGAAATTAGAAATTAAGTATAATATTACTATAAATTAGAATTTGCACAGTCAAATTTGACGTTACGCAAGAGAGTCGCACAGTTCGTAAAAGTCCCCCTTGGGGGTAGGGGCCCTCGACGAAGAAGGGGGATGAGAGGCGGCCGGAATAACCTTTCGTGCTCTTGCTTGATGAGAATAAAATATTTCACAGTAGACTCTACGCAGGGTGTGTCATCCCCCTAACCCCCTTCAAAGGGGAACAAAAGAGGGCATGTCGTAACAGCAAGTAATGAACACTGCACGAAAATACTTTAATACGCTAAATCCATTGGATAATGGTATAAAGCCGTTCCTATTCATATAAAACAAACGCTAATTCTAGTGATTAAATTGGTTGAGTGCTAGGTATAGACCTCACTTAAAAGGCACATATACCACCTTCTTCGTTTCGAAAAAATCTTCCTGAAAGCTGTCTTTCAGGTCATATACCTTGGCAATGAGGCCAGACTCAGCAATCTCCTCGGTCAGGTCGCCGCCTTTCAGGAAGTAGAGGCCTTTGGCAGGCACATCGGGCTTCTTGAAGCTGTTTGCCACCCACGGGTAGAAGTTGGCCAGGCGTGTCACGGCGCGGCTCACCACAAAGTCGAACTTCTCCCGCACGTGCTCGGCCCGCACCTGCGCTGCCGTCACGTTGTGCAGGTGCAGCTCCCGGGCTATTTCCTCCACCACGTGTATTTTCTTGCCGATGGAGTCTACAAGGTGAAACTTCACCTCAGGGAACATTACGGCCAGCGGCAGGCCCGGCAAGCCGCCCCCGGTGCCCACATCCAGCACGGCAGTATGCGCCGGGAAGCTGACCACCTTGGCAATGCCCAGCGAATGCAGGATGTGGTGCACGCTCAGCTGATCCATGTCCTTCCGCGAGATCACGTTTATCTTCTG
Source organism: Pontibacter sp. E15-1 (assembly GCF_022601975.1). GTDB lineage: Bacteria > Bacteroidota > Bacteroidia > Cytophagales > Hymenobacteraceae > Pontibacter. Next base: position 55,500 of record NZ_JAKVIR010000024.1, on the reverse strand, counting down.
GTTCCACTCCGCATACAGCGCGCCCATGTGGTCATACTGCTGCAGTTGGTCTTCGGTAAGCTCCGGGAAATAGCCGGATAGCAAGGTGCGGATGGCAGTCATTATTTAATTATGAATGATGAATTACGAATTTCCTTTAGGAGACAACAAAGTATAAAACAGCTGCAAGTAGCGCCACAAAAGTGGCTACGGCTAGCGCCATGAGCAGGTCGAAGAGCAGCACAAGACCAGCATTTTTATACTTGCCCTCATACTTTACCTGTAGTTCTCGTTCTACACGCTCCTGTCTGCGCCATCGCAAGTACAAATACCGCTTCCCAATTTCTTCAAGTATAGTATCAGCTACTCTTGGCATATCTTAGTTATACTTCACAAGTATAAATCTTGTGTCCTGTGTCTTGCTACTTGCTTCTTTGTTGCTGCAAAAGTATAAAATAAGAACCAGAATCGGCTATATGTATAAAGCCCCTGCTGCTTTTGGGCAACAGGGGCTTTAAACGTAATCAATAATCAACCTTAATTTAATATCTTAATACCGCAATGCGGCTAATCTCTCAGGAGCGAACAATTCAACAATTAAATTAAATGCTTCTTGTTCTTTACCATGTCATAGAGCAACTCGCGGGCGCGGTGCAGTTGGGCTTTCACGGTGCCGAGCGGCGCGTTCAGCTCGGTGGCGATCTCCTCGTAGCTCAGCTCGTTGAAGTAGCGCAACGTTACCAGGCGCTGGTACTTGTCTGGCAGCTTGGCCACCACATACTGCATGATCTCGATTTTCTGGTTCTTGATCGCCTCCTCCTGCGGGTTGAGGTTCTTGTCCTTAAAGTCTATGGTGATCTCGTCGCCATTGTCGATTTTGATCGCCGAGTCAATCGACATCGTCTTGATCCTGTTCTTGCGGATAAAGTCGATGCAGTTGTTGGTGGCGATGCGGAACAGCCAGGTGCTGAAGGCATACTCCGGGTTAAATTTATGCAGGTTCCGGAAAGCCTTCGCGAAGGCCTCTATTGTTAAGTCCTCTGCGTCGTCGGCGTTGCGCACCATCTTCAGCACCACGTGGTACACGGGCTTTTTATAGATACTCATCAGCTCGGCGTACGCTTTCTCGTCGTTATCTTCTACCGCGGCCTGAATAAGTTTGAAGTCGTGCTTTGCTTTCGCAGAGAATTGTTTGTTTACTTCCATCTGAATTTTTTATACAGTATTACAGATACCCCTAGTAACACGTAGTTAAAAAAATAAACTACATCGAGCAGCGGCAACATCAAAGGGGACACGGCATCGCCCAGCCTGCGGGCAACCAGCACATACACCGGAATCACCGCCAGATACCGAACCGCTATAAGCCCGCCCAAGATAGCCAAATGGCTACTCAGAACAAGAAGAACGACTGAAATAGTGTAAAAAAGTATATTAGCCACTACAAAAGATCCGATTCTTGCTCTATCCGCAGCCTTGTATCGCCCGCCGACAGACATGTGCCTGCGCTTTTGTACCAGCCATTCCCGAAACGTCTTCTTAGGAATGCTGACCGTTTGCCCCTCCTTGTCTATAACAATGCTGATGCTACTATTGTTGGCCGCGTCTCGCACAAAGAGATCATCGTCGCCGCCTATTGTTTTGATATGAGATGCAAACCCCTTGTTTTTAAAGAAACATCCTTTGGTGTAAGATAAGTTTCGGCCAACGCCCATATAGGGATTACCCATGTTTGCATGAGACAAATACTGAATTCCGGTCAGCAAGGTTTCATAACGCACCAAGTCATTTAAAAATCCTTTTACTTGTATATATGGAGAATAGCCCAGCACTACCTCAGCGCCGTTTTTATACCCGCACTGCATTTTTTTGATCCAATTCAGGCTCGTGGGCCTACAGTCGGCGTCGGTGAGCAGCAGGTGCTCAAAACGGGCGGCTTTAATGCCCAGCGACAGCGCATATTTTTTTGGGTTCAGGTACTGCGGGGTGTTCTTCACCGTCACGACCCGAAAATTCCCAAACTGCTTTTCCAATTCATACAGGTAAAACTCGGTGTCGTCCTCGGAGCGGTCGTTCACCAGGATCACCTCAAACTCCGGGTACTCCTGGTCGAGCAGCAGCGGGAGCAGTTCCATCAGGTTCTCCAGCTCGTCGTGCGCCGCCACAATCACCGACACCGGCCACACGGCCTCATCCGTCGGGTCCTGGTGCCGGGCCAGGGGCAGAAAGTAAATCAGGCTGAAGTAAAGCTGCACCAGCACGCACAGCGCTAGCAGCACCAAAAGTATCGTTGAAATCAAGTTGGTGATTGTTGAGATTCCTGCTGTAGGTGAACCGGGCAAGCCAATCCTGAAACATATGAGGACGGTTTATCAAGAATATCTTGCGAGCAAACACCACAATCATTCTTGAAAAATCCAGTGTCCTAAGTCTTGAATCGTGTGTCTTGTGTCCTAAGTCTTGCGTCCTGTGTCCTGTGTCTAAAATCTTGCGTCTTGTGTCTTGTGTCTTGCGTCTTGCGTCCTAAGTCTCAACCTACATTCAAAATTAGCTATTCCTGCCCTATTTCCGAAGCCTCCAAGGATTTATTAGATGTTTGTGGTTTGCACCACCGCAGTTCCTATCTTTGTAGGTTGATATTATTACAGGAACTTAAAGCAGCAGCAGCCTGTCCGGCAACTCAATACGCCTGGCCTTGCCTGAGCAAGGCCGCGACCCGGCTATACCTATACCATGCAATTTAACCTCATCGCTACAGACCCTCAGTCGAAAGCCCGCGCAGGCGTTGTGCAGACCGACCACGGCCCCATCGAAACCCCTATCTTTATGCCGGTGGGCACCGCCGGATCCGTGAAGGCCGTGCACCAGCGCGAGCTTAAGGACGACGTAAAGGCCGAAATCATACTGGGCAACACATACCATTTATACCTGCGCCCCGGCCTGAATGTGCTGGAGCAGGCTGGCGGCCTGCACAAGTTCAACGGCTGGGACCGCCCCATCCTGACGGACAGCGGCGGTTATCAGGTGTTCTCGCTGGCGGGCACCCGCAAGATAAAGGAGGAAGGCGTGAAGTTCCGCTCGCACATCGACGGCTCCGCACTCGACTTTACCCCGGAAAACGTGATGGACACGCAGCGCATCATCGGAGCCGACATCATCATGGCCTTCGACGAGTGCACGCCATACCCCTGCGACTATACCTATGCCAAGCACTCGATGGAGCGCACCCACCGCTGGCTGCAGCGCTGCGTTGACCGCTTCGACAACACCGAGCCCAGGTATGGGTATAACCAGACCCTCTTCCCGATCGTGCAGGGCAGTACCTACAAAGACCTTCGGGTGCGGTCGGCAGAGACGATAGCCGGCTTTGGCCGGGAGGGCAACGCCATCGGAGGCCTGTCGGTGGGCGAGCCTGCCGAGATGATGTATGAGATGACCGAACTGGTGTGCGACATACTGCCACAGGACAAGCCGCGTTACCTGATGGGCGTGGGCACACCCGCTAACATCCTGGAGAACATCGCGCTGGGCGTGGACATGTTCGACTGCGTGCTGCCGACGCGCAATGCCCGCAACGGCATGCTGTTTACCACGCAGGGGATCATCAACATCAAAAACAAGAAATGGGCCGATGACTTCAGCCCGATCGATGCGGAGCTGGGGGGGTATGTGAGCACTTTTTACAGCAAGGCCTACCTGCGCCACCTCATCCACAGCACCGAGTACCTTGCCGGCCAGATTGCCAGCGTGCACAACCTCACGTTTTACCTGTGGCTGGTAAAGCAGGCCCGTCAGCGGATCATCAACGGAACTTTCCGGGAGTGGAAAGATGTGATGGTAAAGAAACTGATGACTCGATTGTAATAATTAGCAATTAGAAATTATGAATTAGAACTGAAGATGACATGCATGCCCCATCAAAGTAAACTGGCCTGCCATTTTTAATTTCTAATTTTTAATTCATAATTAGACTCTGTGAAGCTCCTCGACAAATATATAGTAAAGAAGTTCCTGACAACTTACGTCTTCACGGTGCTGATACTGGTGGCGGTTATTCTCGTGATCGATTTCACGGAGAAGAACGACGACTTTATCAAGACCAACCCCAGCGTGGGCGAGATCATCTTCGACTACTACCTCAACCTGATCCCGTTTTACGCCAACATGCTCAGCCCGATCACGGTGTTCATCGCCACGGTGTTCGTCACGGCCAAGCTGGCCTCGCATACCGAGATCGTGGCGATCCTGAGCAGCGGCGTGAGCTTCAGGAGGCTGCTGGTGCCCTACCTGATGGGGTCCTCGCTGATTGCGGCCACCATTTTCCTGCTGATCGGGTGGGTGATCCCGAACGCGAACCGGGAGAGCGTGGCCTTTCAGATCAAGTACATCAAGAGCCCCTTCACCTACGACAGCCGCAACATCCACATCAAGATTGCCCCCGAGACCTACGTGTATATGGAGAGCTACAACAACTCGGCAAACGTGGGGTATAACTTCGCGCTGGAGAACATTGAGGGCACCAGCCTAAAGCGAAAGCTCTCCTCCAACAGCATCTCCTGGAACGAGGAGGACGAGAAGTGGCACGTGGACAACTATACCCTCCGCACGTTCGACGGCGAGCAGGAAACGATCACCAAAGGTGCCTCGCTGGATACCACCCTCAACATGTGGCCCAAGGACTTTGAGAGCACCTACAAACTCGAGCAGACCCTGACGCTGCCCCAACTGAGCGCGTATATCAACGAGAAGATTGACCGGGGCGCCGACGACACCGAGGTATACCTCATCGAGAAGTACGAGCGCTTCAGCTACCCTTTCGCCATCATCATCCTCACCGTGATCGGGGTGATCATGAGTGCCCGCAAGGCGCGGGGCGGAGTGGGCTTTCAGGTGGCGCTGGGCTTTTTGCTGGCGTTTGTGTTCATCATCTTCGTGATCGCGAGCCGGAGCCTGGCCCAGGTCGGGGATCTTGCCCCGCAGATCGCCGCCTGGATCCCGACGATTATTTTCTCAGGTATAGGATTTTTGTTGTACCGTTACGTTCCGCGTTAGCATGCCGCGTTTAAAAGATTTTCTGGAGCTCCACTTCGTTATTTTCCTGTGGGGGTTCACGGCCATCCTTGGCAAACTGATCAGCATACCGGCCGTGGAACTGGTTTCGCTGCGCACCCTTATCACGGCGCTGGCGCTTGCCCTAATCATATATAGACGTGGGACGCCGTTCCGGATCGGGAGCATGAACATTGTGAAGATCGTGAGCGTGGGCTTTGTTATCGCCGGGCACTGGATCCTGTTTTTCGCGGCTGCGCGGGTGGCGTCGGTGTCTATCAGCCTGGTGGGTTTGGCTACCTGCAGCCTCTGGACCGCCTTCCTGGAGCCGCTCTTCTCTAAAAGCAAAATCAAGCCGCACGAGATCGTGCTGGCCCTGCTCATCATCATGGGGCTATACATCATCTTCCAGCACGAAACCGAGTTCAACAGCATCCTGGGCATCGGCATGGCCGTTGGCTCCGCCTTGCTGGCCTCCATTTTCACCATCATCAACTCCCGGCTGGTCAAGAAATTCCCCTCCACCACCATTACCTGCTACGAGATGGCCGGTGCCTGCCTGGGCACGGTGCTTTTCTTCCCGTTCTATACTGCTTTTTTTGTGGAGAGCGGCACGCTCAACTTTGGCCTGACCGCGATGGACTGGGTATACCTCCTGATCCTGACGCTGGCCTGCACCGTGTATGCCTATACCGCGGGCGTGCGCCTGATGCAGCGCATCTCGGCCTACTCCATGAACCTAACCGTGAACCTGGAGCCGGTGTATGGCATCGTGCTGGCCTGGTTTATCTTTGATGAGGGCGATAAGCTCTCGGATGGCTTTTACTACGGCGCGGGCGTTATTCTGATGAGCGTTTTTGTATACCCCGTGCTGGATGCCTACGTAGAACGACGGAAAAGGCTAAAGCAGCCCTTTCCAGACAAGGTAGTGGTCGGGAAAGACTAAGTCTGCCGGCGCCTCGCCCTTAAAAAGGCCATACAGGGCAGAGCCCGAGCCCGTCATGGCGGCGTAGGAGGCACCGGCCGCGTATAGCTTCGCCTTCACCTGCGGCAGCTCCGGGTATTTCGGGAACAGGGCTTCCTCAAAGTCATTCTTCAGCACCTCTTTCCATACATGCACGTCCTGCTTCAGCAGCAGGCCCATGCTGCAGTTCGGCTCTTTCGGGGTAATGCTACCATAGGCTTCGGCGGTGGTGATATGGATGCCCGGGTACACCACCACGCAGGTATAGCCGCTCAGGTCGAGGGTAACCGGCGTGAACTCGTCTCCGCGCCCCGAGGCGATGACCGGCTTGTTGCGCACAAAAAAAGCGCAGTCGCTGCCCAACTTGCGGGCATAATTTTCCAGCGTTTCAGCATTCAGGTTAAGGGCAAAGAGTTTGTCCAGGATGCGCAGCGCGAAGGCCGCGTCTGCCGAGCCTCCCCCCAGCCCTGCCCCCATGGGTATGACCTTGTGCAGGTGCATGTGCACGGGCGGGAGCTGATGGTCCTGCTGCAGCAATTTATAGGCTTTCAGGCACAGGTTCGTGTCCGGGTCGCCGGGCACAGGCAAGCCGGTCATGGTGAAGGTTTCTTCGGCAGCAGGCAAAATCTCTAGCGCGTCGCACCACCTCACCGGGTAAAAGCACGACTCCAGGGTATGGAAGCCGTCGGGGCGCTTGGCCGTAACGTATAAGCCGAGGTTGATTTTTGCGTTCGGGAAGTCGAGCATAAGGCGATTTGTGGCTAATTTGAAGGTGCAATCTATAAAATAGTACGGAATCGGCAGTTGCCAGCGGCCATTTCTGGATTTTGTACGTGCCTTATCCGCTCAGGTGCGCCACGATTTCAAAACACCACAGCCACGGGTCTGTTTCAGACTGCTGTCAGCCCCAAGGCATCCGACTGGCCATAACGAAGATTTTTTTGGACATCAGAGGCAACACTCTTCCTGTGGGTGCGTTTGAAACGGGAAATCGCCTCGCCTCGCACAGCGGCCAGCCAGCCTGTCCGCTCACCCAGAGCGACAGCGCGCTACCCTGTTTCCGGGTTCACAGCACATACCTTTAGCACTATGACCTACAAGCCAGGACGAATTTTCCTCTCGGTGCCGCACATGGGGGGCCATGAGAAAAATTATGCGCAGAAAGCAATCGAGGACAATTGGGTGTCTACGGTCGGGCCCAATCTGACTGGCTTTGAGCACGACATCTGCCAGCACACCAACGCGCGCCATGCCGTGGCGGTTACTTCCTGCACGGCGGCCCTGCACCTGGCACTGCGGTTAGTGGGCGTTCAGCCCGGCGACGAGGTGCTGTGTTCTACCTTTACGTTTGTGGCGGCGGCAAGCCCCATTTTATACCTCGGGGCCGTGCCGGTTTTCGTGGAGAGCGAGGAAGAGACCTGGAACATGTGCCCCACCACGCTGCGCGAGGCGATCGTGTCGCGGCAGGCCCGTGGGAAACATCCTGCGGCACTTGTGCTGGCGCACCAATACGGCATGCCCGCCAAGGTTCAGGAGGTTCTGGCCGTGGCCGAAGAGTTTGGGATACCCGTTGTGGAGGATGCCGCCGAGGCACTTGGCTCCCGTTACGGTGGCCACCAGGTAGGCACCATGGGCCTTTTTGGCACCTTTTCCTTTAATGGCAGCAAGATCATCACCACCTCCGGCGGCGGGGCCCTGGTTACCGCAGATCCGCAGCTGGCAGAGCAGGCCCTGTTTTTAGCGACGCAGGCAAAAGACCCCGCCCCCTTTTTCCAGCACACGCAGTTGGGCTACAGCTACCGTCTGAGCAACGTGAGCGCGGGTATAGGCCGCGGGCAGATGGAGGTGCTGGAGAAACGCATCAAGCAGCGCCGCGAAATTTATACCTTCTACAAAAACCAACTGCAGTCTATCGAAGGCGTGTTCTTTCTGGCCGAGCCGAAGGGGGCTTTCTCCAACCGCTGGCTCACTACGCTGCTACTGCCCGCCAACACTCACCCCGAGGAGGTGCGGCTGGCCCTGGAACAGGAGAACATTGAATCGCGGCCGCTCTGGAAACCCCTGCATCTGCAGCCTCTTTTCGCGCCCTATCCTTATTATGGGAACAGCCTGAGCGAACACCTGTTTAAGCGGGGAATATGCCTGCCAAGCAGCAGCAGCCTGACGGAAGAAGAACTGGAGAAAGTGGTGAAGCACCTAAAGCGATTGCTGGAGGAGGTATAAATTCCTCGAAGGAGGTATCCGTAAAACACCTTTAACCGCTGCAACACCGGCGGGCAACCGCATTCATTACACCGCTGCTAACGCTGTTTCCAGTTCTTTCAACAGTTCCTCCGGCTCTTCTATGCCCACCGAAAAGCGTATAACGCCGGCCGTGATCCCTAGCTTTTGTTGCTGCTCGGGGCTGAGGGCGCGGTGCGAGGTTCCGAGCGGGTAAGAGATCGAGGTGTTGACACCGGCCAAAGAGGGCGCAAACGGAATGGTGGGAAGTGCTTTCATGAAGCGGTTCACCACCTCCCTGTCGTCACGGATCCGGAAACTGAGCATCCCCCCGAACAGCCCCCTGCCCTGCCGCTTCGCGAGTTCGTGCTGCGGGTGCTCCTCCAGCCCCGGGTACCACACTTTCTCCACCTTGGGGTGCTGCTGTAAGTAAGCAGCCATGGCGAGGGCATTGCTGCTGTGCTGCTTCATGCGCAGGCGCAGTGTTTTCAGGCCACGGGCCGCCAGCCAGGCCTCAAATGGGCTCAGGTTCAGTCCATATACCATCTTCACCTTCTGTACGCGCTGTACATCCTCTGTCGTGCGGCAAATTACCACGCCCGCTGTCACATCGCTGTGGCCGGAGAGATACTTCGTCACACTATGAATCACCACATCCGCCCCCAAGGCCAAAGGCTGGGTAAGCACTGGTGTGGCAAAAGTATTGTCGATAACCAGTTTGATACCCTGCTGCCTGGTTTCTTCCGCCAGTTTGGCCACATCCAGCACCTGCAATAGCGGGTTGCTCATGGTTTCGGCCAGCAGCAGTCGGGTATTCGGCTGCACATGCGCCCCCAGGGTATACAGCGCCTCGTTGGGCACATACGTCACCTCAATGCCAATACGGGTCAGTTCCTGCGTGAGCAGCGTCGACGATCCGCCATAGATCTCCTCGGCGCACAGCACATGGTCTCCGGCTTTGCAAAGGGCCAGCACCGCCGCCAGTATGGCCGACATACCCGAGGAGGTAACCACGCCTCCTGCCCCACTCTCCAGCTTGTTCACCTCCTGCGCCAGTTCGTCGGTGTTGGGGTTGCCGTAGCGGGTATACATGTAGCTTTGGCCCGGCTGCCCAAAGTACTGCTCCAGCTCGTTCAGGTCTTCGAAGGCAAACACAGAGGTCTGGTAAATGGGGGTCGTTTTCGGGTGGATGTGCGGCATATTGGGTATGTATAAATTTGCCCTCAAGTTAAGGAGGTTTTCTTATATTGTAAAGGCATAGCGGGTGGCTGAGATTTTATACTTGCTGCTTATACCCCAAGGTTGAGGAGCTTCGCATACTGTGCAGATAAGACGAATTGGGTTCCGTTTAGCTACGAGTTGGCCATAATTGAAACAATGAATAGACTTTGCCCTTTACTAATAGTTTTCTTTTTTGCTTCTTGTGGAGACAACTCAAGGGAGTCAGAAGAGATATACTATGTGGTGAAGGAAGGTAAAAACTACATAAAGAGCGAAAAGTATAAAGATAACCCGCCACCTCCAACTGACCTGACCTATGGCGAGTACAATTTCATTTTTGTTGGCAGCGACAAAGTATACCTTCACACAGTTTCCCACAGGCATCTTTGCGGGTTCGGCAGGAGTGAATCTGATTACATCAAAGTACCTTTTATAGAGCTTACGCCTGAACAAATTAAGACGCTTAGAGCTGAAGACGCAGCTTCTTTCCTTGATTCTACCATGAGAGCTAACTGGCAGTTATACCAGCCTTACTGGGTTGTTACGCTTTCTAGCTCAACTGACACGATAACAAATCCAGCTTTTGAGCAGATTAGCAACTACTTGACTAAAGACCTTCTCATAAGGTACAACATCCGGAAGTGGACCAAGGAAGAAAGCTATGCCATAAGATCTAAAATGGAAGGGCGAACTTATACTCCTTTAGAGTCAATCAAAGCGTTAGGAATTGACTCAAGTGTAGTATGTAAACAGCATTAGTAGAACAACATAAGCCAACACAGTTCAGCCTTTATGCTTGGCTTAGCCTCGACCATCGGCTACACGAGCACGGTGGCCGTAATTGTAATCATGAAAAAAGCCCTTCTTCTATTTTCAATGGTGCTTGTGCTGACGCCTGTGCTGTCGTATGGACAGAATAGACAAGTAGAAGGAGTTGAAGCGGTTAAACTTCCTTGCTTTGCAGCAAATAATACGATAGAGTTTCACCTGTCAAGTGGCCTTAAGAAAGGTAAAACTTATTGGTTTGGAGAAGGCTTTGCACAGGCTTATACTTCAGAAACAGGTGCTCAACTTGTAGTAATCTGTAGCTCTAAGTATAGAACACCTGCCCTACAAGGGAAGCATTATGTTGTTACTTCGCAAGATGGTAAAAAGAGAGAGGGGAAAATAAGGAAAACTGATTATCTGTGGAGAGAAGAAGACTTCTTCGGCTTCATAGTTTACTATACAAAAGTCAATGAATATGAGAAAGAACTCTTTGACAGTTTGATTGACCAAATTGTGGCCCTGATAAAGAAAGAATAACGTCGGGCAACAAAATATGGGTTTACCCTTGCCCCCTCTTCGCTACTCGGATGAACAAGTAATGTTGTATGCCTTTCTAATATTCATCACAACGAAAACTGTTCTGATAATGTAAAATTATTCCCATGAATAGACAAAGCTAAGAATGAACTTTAATAATTTAAATTACGATGAGTTAGACAATCTAGCAGTACAGAATTTAATTTTTGACACAAAAGAATTAGGTTCAATTCTAAAAGCTCATCTTTTTATTGAACGTCTAATTGAGTCTTTGATTAAAGAAAAACTAGAGAACCCAGAATCTTTATTTAGAAATCAACTATCCTTTAACTTAAAAGTTGATCTGGCGCATTCTCTCGGAATCCTTCCAGAAAGGTTAATATCTCCAATCAAAAGTTTAAATTCAATTAGAAATAAATACGCTCATAAATTAGATTATCAGGTTAGTTTCGAAGAACTAAATAGTATAAAGTTGGGCTGGGAAAATATCCAAGATAAAGCCTTTGAAGCCGCAAAGAAAAAAGGAATTGAAGACGCGGTAATGATAGCTTGCCTTTTCTTATGTTGGTCTTTATTAAATTCAAAGAATGGTGAAAAATAATATAAAAAATGGAAAATCAGATTTATCCTTGTTTATGGTTTGATGGACAAGCCCAAACAGCAGCACAATTTTACTGTTCAATCTTTAAGAATTCAAAGATTACCGCAGAGAATCAAATGGTTGTCACGTTTGAACTGAACGGCAAAAAGTTTATGGGACTAAATGGAGGCCCAGAATTCAAATTTAATGAAGCAGTGTCATTTGTGGTTGACTGCGAAACTCAGGAAGAAATTGACCATTTCTGGGAAAAACTGACTTCTGATGGCGGAAGTGAAGGCAATTGTGGTTGGTTAAAAGACAGGTTTGGAGTTTCGTGGCAAATTGTTCCAACCGTTTTACCAAAACTTTTAAGCAATCCCGACAAAGCGAAAAATGTAATGGATGCCTATATGAAAATGAAAAAGTTTGATATTGAAAAACTAAAAAACGCGTAATCATCAAAAATAAATTATACCAGTCTGAACTGATTAAGACGTGTTTGAAAGATAGGGGTAGTACTCGACCAATTTAATTACCAGAAGTAGCGTTTGTTTTTATATAAATAGAAACGGCTTTTATGCCCCCTTCCTAATTATTAATTTCTAATTTTTAATTTGGCGAAGCAGTAGTTTGTGATAAAGGTTATCAGTTGGGGATTTTCAAAAAACACTTCAGCTCCTTCTCCATCATCTCTTGTGCCTGCTGCATGGTGTCGAAGACGTTGAAGACGCGCTTTCGGCGCAGCTGTTGGGAAAAGGGCTCCACCGGATTTAGCTCCGGGTTGCGCAGTTTCTACTGGTGAGCCAGTGCCCCAGCAGCCCCCTGCGCTCCAGCCAGCCAGGTTAGGGAGCCCACCCGCATCTCATCCTCGAAGTAGATATCCTGACTCAGTTCAGCAAAGTTTTTTAAAAGCCTGTGCCTGGCCCTCGTCCAGACGGTAAAGTTGCCAGAGCCGATGGCCTTGGCGATGGCAGCTCTCAAACAGGCGAAGAAACTGGCTGCGGTCCCGAACTATGGCCTTGCCTGCTCTACGACCCTGCTCCTCCAAAAATGTTAAACCCTCTTCCATAACTAAGCCACACTCCATGTTTAGGTATAGCAGGACTTTCGCAAAGCTGCCGTTGTTGCGTCTTTTGACCAACAAGTTGTTGGTCAAAAGAACCCACAAACGCAGGTTTCACAATGCGTTCGCTCTGGGTTTGGGTTTTATTGGAAAGTCTTGTCTAGGTT
>NZ_JAKVIR010000024.1:0-42942 GCF_022601975.1 Pontibacter sp. E15-1 | reverse complement strand
GGTGATCACGTGCTGCTTCCTCCCGTTTACCTTCTTGTCGCCGTCCACGCCCGTCTCCTGGCTTATTTTGACCAACAAGTTGTTGGTCAAAAGACGCAACAACGGCAGGATGCAGACTGCTTTCGCTCTGTGTTTCGATTAGATGCGAAAGTCTTGTATAGGTTATACTTGATCAACAATGGTATTATTACCAACGGCAAGGGAACGCTGGCAAACAAAAACTGGCCTCATAAAATACCACAAAGAAAAGTTTTTCATGAGTTTAAGCCGGAGAATCTCCTGGCACCAAACGCCTAGTTTAAGCCGCACGAATTGCAATATTTGCATAGGCGCTAATTCGCCATGTGCCCTCTATTTACCGCGAGCAGAGCACCCCTAGCGCTTAGTATACAGCACATCCTAATTATCACACCGTCATAACAGGCTGCTTGCAAGCCCATGTGCTGCTTGCTTTGGAAAAAAACTTGTGAAACAGTGCCGCCCATCCCATTCATCAAACAACATAAATGTCTAATTAACACCGGTTCTTATAACCTGAAATGCCTCACGTCGTTAAAGCTAATCAGTACGGCTCTGCTTGGGCTTTTAACTGCTCCACTCAGCGCTTCGCAACTACCTATTCCATCGCCGTTCAGGCGCTTTCGCCCTTCTTTTATTTGCCCTCCCTGCCGGTTCTCTGCGGTGTCCTTAGTGCTCAGGGGGTGATTTTACAAATTTCTTTAATTCATAACTCATTAAAATGTATGAAAACTAACAGTACAAAACAGAATGATGCGAAAGTACTGCCACATGGCAGAAACCTATTTGGCAGGTGGATGTACCTTCCGCTACTTTTTATGCTCTATGCCGTGACCCTGTCGGGGTGCAGAGACAAAGATGACGGGGAAGTGGAGTTCTCGACCTTGCAAGTGCCCGATGGGTATAAAGTGGAGAAAGTAGCCAGAGGGCTGAACCTTCCGACCAGCGTTACCTGGGATGATGCGGGAAACATGTATGTGGTAGAGGCAGGAGGAGGGCTTGAGCCAGAGAAAAGAGCCTCGATGCGTATTTTGCAGGTAAAACACGGCAAGACGACAGAAGTAGTGGATTTGGCAGGCAAGGGCATCCAGAACTCAGTGGTGGGCCTTACCTGGTATGATGGCGCATTCTACATCACGCACCGGGCCGATGACCTGACGGGTGCCGTGTCGCGCGTGACCAAGGACGGGCAGGTGCAGACACTCTTCAAAGGCATCATCGACAGTCAGGCTGAACATCAGATCAACGACATTCGGATGGGCCCCGACGGGCGCATGTACGTGGCCGTTGGGCCTGCCGGAAACGCGGGTGTGATCGACATGTCCGTCGCCCCCTGGGTCATGAAAAGCCCGGACGTGCACGCCGTTCCCTGCCAGGACATTGTGCTGGTGGGCAGCAACTTCAAAACACCTGACTTCAGAACAGAAGATCCGGGCGACACAGTACTGACCGGTGCGTTCCTGCCCTTCGGCACCCCCTCCACTCCGGGTCAGGTGATCAAGGGGATGACACTTTGCGGAGGTTCCATACTCTCCTTTGATCCGCACAACCCAATGGGCACCTTAGAGACGCATGCCTGGGGCTTCCGGAACCTGATCGGCCTGGCCTGGGATAAGAAGACCGGGGCCATGTATGCCGCCGAGAATGGCTACGACGTGCGGGGCTCCCGCCCCGTGAACGACGATGTGGATGCCAGCCTGCGCATAGAGAAAGGGAAATGGTATGGCATTCCGGATTTCTCGGCTGGGCGCGAGCCGCTGACAAACGCTAAGTTTGAGGTGCCCGACAGCCTGCAAGCCATGGTAGTGGTAAACGGACAGCCGCAGGGGAAAAACCTGGGCTTCGTGATTGACCATCAAGCCAGTGGGCTCACCCCGCCAGACCCTTCCGTAGTACTCGGAAAACATGAAGTAAACTCATCGCCGAGTATGATGGATGTGGCCCCGGACTCGTGGGGCAGCATGGCCGGGCATGTGTTTGTGGCTGAGTGGGGAGACCTTGCGCCGCCCACCAACCCCCTCAGAGGCAAAGCCGCTGCCGGAAGTCAGGTGGTGATGATAGATCCTGCCACTGGCCAGTTGCATCCGTTTATCCGCAACATGCAGCCGGGCCCAGCCTCGATGCAGGGACCAGAGGGCTCAGGTATTGAGCGTCCGTTTGGCCTGCGTTTCGGTCCGGACGGTGCCATGTACATCGTGGATTATGGTGTAGTAAAGATCGACATGAGCAGACGGCCACCCTACGCCTACCAGCCTGGCACCGGGGTGATCTGGAAAGTAACCAGAAAGTAGCCGAATTCCCTCCGCGATGCCAGATACACGTTGACGAGGAAAGGTATATATTTGGTCTTTAAAAACAACAAGGCCTCCTGCTCACGAAAAGCAGGAGGCCTTGTTGTTTTATCGAATGGGCTGCTAAGCTATTACAGACTCCGCCAGCACAATAATCTTGTTGTTCAGTACTTCCACCACGCCACCGTCAACGGTGTAGAACTCCTGTCCTGCTGACGTTGTGATGCGAATCCGGCCGCTCTCCATGGTGCTGATGAGCGGGGCGTGCAGGTCCAGCACTTCGAAAGAACCGTTGGTTCCGGGGAACTGGGCCGATACAACCTCACCGGCAAAAACCTTTTTATCAGGCGTGATTATCTCTAAATACATCTTTATTAGTTATGAGTTTTGAGTTCCGAGTTCCGAGTTATAAGTGGCAAAAGCCAACTCGTAACTCAGAATTCGTAACTCGTAACTAATTCGAAATTATTTTGCTTCGGCCATCATGCGCTCGCCTTTGGCAACCGCATCTTCGATGGTACCCACCAGGTTAAAGGCAGACTCCGGAAGGTGGTCATACTTACCGTCCATGATCTCGTTGAAGCCTTTGATGGTGTCCTTGATGTCAACCAGTACCCCTTTCAGGCCTGTGAACTGCTCTGCCACGTGGAAAGGCTGCGACAGGAAACGCTGCACGCGGCGCGCTCTGTGCACGGCCAGCTTGTCCTCGTCAGAAAGCTCGTCCATACCCAGGATGGCAATGATATCCTGAAGTTCTTTGTAACGCTGAAGGATCTCTTTTACACGCTGCGCGGTGTTGTAGTGCTCCTCGCCTACCACGTCCGGAGAAAGGATACGGGACGTAGAGTCCAGCGGGTCTACGGCAGGGTAGATACCAAGCTCAGAGATTTTACGGGAAAGTACTGTAGTTGCGTCCAGGTGGGCAAACGTTGTTGCCGGGGCCGGGTCAGTCAAGTCATCCGCAGGCACGTATACCGCCTGCACCGATGTAATGGAACCACGCTTTGTAGACGTGATACGCTCCTGCATGGCACCCATCTCGGTGGCCAGCGTTGGCTGATAGCCTACCGCTGATGGCATACGACCCAAAAGGGCCGACACCTCAGAACCCGCCTGCGTGAAACGGAAAATGTTATCCACGAAGAAAAGGATGTCGCGGCCAGCGTCGCTTGAGCCTGGCTCACCATCGCGGTAGTACTCCGCCATCGTCAGTCCAGAGAGGGCCACACGGGCACGTGCCCCAGGAGGCTCGTTCATCTGTCCGAACACGAAGGTCGCCTTCGACTCTTTCAGTTCTTCCAGGTCTACTTTAGAAATATCCCAGCCGCCGTGCTCCAGCGACTCCAGGAACGCCTCGCCGTAGCGCACGATACCTGCCTCGATCATCTCACGAAGCAAGTCGTTACCCTCACGCGTACGCTCACCCACACCGGCAAACACAGAAAGACCGCCGTGCGCTTTCGCGATGTTGTTGATCAACTCCTGAATCAATACCGTTTTACCTACACCGGCACCACCGAACAGACCGATTTTACCGCCTTTTGCGTATGGCTCGATCAGGTCGATTACTTTGATACCCGTGAAAAGCACTTCGGAGGAAGTGGCAAGATCCTCGAAACGAGGGGCAGCTCTGTGGATGGGCAGACCACCTGTGCTCACAGGCTGCGGTATACCGTCAATGGCTTCGCCGATCACGTTGAAAAGACGACCTTTGATACCCTCGCCTGTCGGCATTTTGATAGGGCCACCCAGGTCAAGCACTTCAATACCGCGGGAAAGACCTTCTGTGGAGTCCATCGCGATGGTACGTACACGGTCTTCGCCGAGGTGATTCTGAACTTCCAGCACGATTACCTGGCCATTTTCTTTCGTCACTTGAAGGGCATCCAAAATATTTGGTAGCTTAATGTTGTCACCCACAAAGCTAACGTCCACCACCGGACCGATAACCTGGGTAATTCTGCCAATATTCGCCATTTGACTTTGTTAATTATTAACTATTGTTACGGAGTTATTTCAGGGTGCAAAACTAATGTATAAAACGCATATATCCATGCGAGGCTTTAAAAACTTTTGGCTCACGCGTTTATCCGTTTTGCCGTGGAGGGCACGCGCTATACCCCTAACCGGTAGAGGCCAGCTACTGGCGGGCACACGAACACACGCCAAACGCCACAGCAAAGGCTGTTTGGCTAGCGCATTCACGCTCAAAACTATACCGGGTTATACCCAACCGCACGATAGCGCACTTCGTCTGTAGCCTGATCTTGTCCTATTGGCATTAAGCCGGAACAGGGTATGCCGCGAACGCGCGCGCAAGCAACAGAGGCAACGGGAAAGCGGCGTTCCTGCATTGGGGCGGCACGCTGTCATACATACCCAGGTATGAATTCTGGAAAGAAAAGGCGTTGTGGCTTCTCCTTTTAAATTAAAGGTTTTTCAGCAGCTCGATCTGCTCGTCGTTCAGCAGGATGTAGCGGTTGTTGAAGGGATTGGCGTAGAATTTCTCGGCAATGATGTATTCGCCAGAGTGCAGTTTGTGGATGTTGTAGCTGAAAAGGCTGTTAGACCGCTCGATCACCAACTCCGTGTTACTTAAGTCTAAGGTGCGGCCGCAGGTAGTCGTAACGATGTCAGGGTTAATGGTCATCATAAGCAGAGAGGGAATAAAAGGGTTATAGCGAGTTTCTATACGGCGATACCTGCCACTAGTGTCACGCGGAACGAAGAAAACATAGTATTTTTTAAATAAATGCCCCAATTGCGCGCTTTCTTTGGCCATACATTGCTGTTCGCTGGGGCGGCAGGCACAGGCTTTCCGCAAAAAGCAGTAAGTTCTGCTGTACTCTTAATGCAGAACTTGCTACTTTTGTCAATCGTTATCAAAGCCATACACTCGTGGAAGAACAACTGACAACCCTAGAAACCGCTCAGAAGCTTGGCCTTCTGGAAGAGGAATTCGAAAAAATAAAGCAGATTTTGGGGCGCACGCCCAATTTCACAGAGCTGAGCATCTTCTCGGTGATGTGGTCGGAGCACTGCTCCTACAAGAACTCCATCGTGTGGCTCAAAACGCTGCCCAAAGACTCTCCGCGCATGCTGGCCAAGGCGGGCGAGGAGAACGCGGGCCTCGTGGACATCGGCGACGGCTATGCCTGCAGCTTCAAGATAGAATCGCACAACCACCCTTCCGCCATCGAGCCCTACCAGGGCGCCGCCACGGGTGTGGGGGGTATAAACCGCGACATCTTCACGATGGGCGCCCGCCCGATTGCGCAGCTCAACTCGCTCCGCTTCGGCAACCCAAAATCAGAGAAAACGCAGCGCCTGTTAAGAGGGGTAGTGAAAGGCATCGGCGATTATGGCAATGCCTTTGGTATACCCACCGTGGGCGGCGAGCTGTTTTTTGACGAGTGCTACAACATCAACCCGCTGGTAAACGCCTTCTCGGCGGGCATCGTGAAAGTGGGCGAAACAGCCTCCGCTACTTCTTATGGCGTGGGCAACCCGGTGTTCATCGTGGGTTCTGCCACGGGCAAGGATGGTATACATGGTGCCGCCTTCGCATCCAAGGACATCACTGAGGACTCGGCCAAAGACCTGCCATCGGTGCAGGTGGGCGACCCATTCCAGGAAAAATTATTATTGGAGGCTACGCTGGAGATCATCCAGACCGGCCACGTGATTGGGATGCAGGACATGGGCGCTGCCGGCATTACCTGCTCCACTTCTGAGATGAGCGCCAAAGGCGAGCACGGTATGGACATCTGGCTGGACAAAGTGCCGATGCGCCAGAAGAACATGGTGCCGTTTGAGATCCTGCTCTCCGAGAGCCAGGAGCGCATGCTGATCGTGATGAAGAAAGGCTTTGAGCAGAGCATCAAGGATGTTTGCGACAAGTGGGACCTCTACTGCGAGCAGATTGGCGTGGTAACCGAGGGTGGCCAGTTGCGCTACTACCAGGACGGCGAGTTGGTGGCCGAAGTGCCTGCCGATGACCTGGTGCTGGGCGGCGGCGCGCCGGTATACCACCGCGAGTACCGTGAGCCAGCGTACTTCGCAGAATCCAAGAAATTCAGCATCGACCAGGTGCAGGAGCCCGAGGATTACCAGGCCGTGGCCGAATTCCTGACCACGCACCCCAACATCGCCTCCAAGCGCTGGGTATACCGCCAGTACGACTCGATGGTAGGCACCGCCACCATAACGACCAACGCCCCATCAGATGCAGCCATCGTGAAGGTAAAAGGCACAGACAAGTCGATTGCCGTAACCGTGGACTGCAACAGCCGCTACGTATACTCCGACCCTGAGAAAGGCACCGCCATTGCGGTGGCTGAGGCAGCGCGCAATATCGTGTGCTCGGGCGCCGAGCCCGTGGCCATCACCAACTGCCTGAATTTCGGCAACCCTTACGTGCCGGAGGTATACTGGCACTTTGTGGGTGCCATCAAGGGTATGAGCAAGGCCTGTGAGGCCTTCGGCACCCCGGTAACCGGCGGAAACGTGAGCTTCTACAACCAGTCGTCCGACGAGGGCCCGGTGTTCCCGACCCCGACCATCGGCATGCTGGGCATCATGGAGAACAAGGACAACAAAATGACGCTGGCCTTCCAGAATGCCGGTGATACCATTTATATGATGGGCGACGCGAAGAATGACATCGCCTCTTCGGAGTATGTGTACTCCTACCACAAGGTAAAGCTCTCCCCTGCCCCTTACTTTAACCTGGAGGAGGAACTGAAACTGCATGCGGCCGTGAAGGAAGTGATCGAACAGAAGCTGATCAACTCGGCCCACGACGTGGCAGACGGTGGTTTATACATCGCTTTGCTCGAGTCTGCCATGCCGAAAGAGTTGGGCTTCGACATCGAGACAGATAAGAATTTCCGGAAAGACGCCTTTTTGTTCGGCGAGAGCCAGGGCCGCGTGGTGGTCTCTGTGGCTTCAGCCAAGCAGGCCGACTTCGAGAAATCGCTTCAAAATAAGGGCGTGAATTTCACAAAGTTAGGCACCGTAACCAGCCACGACTGCCACATCGACGGAGAGCTTTTCGGGGGGATTTCGGTAGCCAAAAAGCACTATGACACGGCGCTGGAGCAGATTTTAGACTAAAATAATTAAATTATTTTTCAGACAATTGTTTGCAGTTTAAAATCGTCTCTCTATCTTTGCATCACCAAACGAAAACAGAACGACGCTTCTGAATTCAAGTAGGGAGATTGTCCGATGGTGTAACTGGCAACACGTCTGATTTTGGTTCAGAAGAGTCCAGGTTCGAGCCCTGGTCGGACAACTTTAAAAAGAACAACACCCACACCGGGTGTTGTTCTTTTTGTTTACGGAGAAGCCGTAAGTAATTAAAAATCAGAAATATTTGGTGTGAGGCGTTCGGAATTTTGGTAGCTTTGCAGGCTTAATAGGTTATACTAAACTTTAGCTTTTGCCCCGTTATGCCACAGGTTAAAATCTTTTCAGGATCTGCATCCCAATATTTAGCCGAGAAAATAGCTGCCGCTTACGGCACGAAGCTTGGCGATCTGACTATCTCACGTTTCAGCGACGGGGAGATAGGTGTTCACTTCAACGAATCAGTGCGTGGGGCCGAGGTATTCATTGTACAGTCCACCTTCCCGCCTACTGACAACCTGATGGAACTGATGCTGCTGGTGGATGCCGCCAAGCGCGCCTCTGCCCACAAGGTGATCGTGGTGATGCCCTATTACGGCTATGCCCGCCAGGACAGGAAAGACAAGCCGCGCGTGTCTATCGGCTCTAAAGTGGTGGCCAACGCCATCCAGTCGGTGGGTGCAGACCGCCTGATGACCTGCGACCTGCACGCCGGGCAGATACAGGGATTTTTTGACATCCCGGTAGACCACCTGGACGGGTCGGCCATATTTGTGCCATACCTGCGCAGCCTGGAACTGGGCAGCGACCTGATCTTCGCATCGCCGGACGTGGGGGGTGTGGTGAGAACCAGATCCTTTGCCAAGAACTTCGGGGCAGAGATGGTTGTCTGCGACAAGCACCGCAAACGCGCCAACGAGATTGCCTCGATGCAGGTGATCGGCGACGTGGAGGGTATGGATGTGGTGTTAGTGGATGACATGGTGGATACAGCAGGTACCATCACAAAGGCAGCCGAGCTGCTCAGAGATAAAGGGGCGAAATCGGTACGCGCCATCGCCACCCACCCCATTCTTTCGGGGCCGGCCTACGAGCGTATCCAGAACTCTGTGCTGGAAGAGCTGGTGGTGTCTGACACGATCCCACTGAAACAACAGCTGGAAAAGATCAAAGTGCTTTCTTTCTCCGATCTCTTTGCCAGGGCCATCAACAACGTGGTTACCCACGAGTCGATCAGCTCGCTGTTTATTTAACTTCGTTTTTCGTTATCCGTTGCTCGTTTTTCGCTCACAGCGCACGAACAACGAAATACGATAAACGATCAACAAAATTCGGCTATACTTTTGTAGCATATATATTTAACAAATTCATTTTTATGAAAACTTTAGAGATTATAGGGTTTAAAAGAGCAAATCTCGGTAAGCAGCAGTCTAAAGAGCTGCGCAATGAGTCTTTTGTACCAGGCGTGCTGTACGGTAACGGTGAGCAAGTTCACTTCTACTCTCCAGCTATCCTGTTCAGAGACTTGATCTATTCTCCAGAAGTATACGAAGTAGACCTGAACGTTGAAGGCACGCATTACAGAGCCGTACTGCAGGATGCTCAGTTTCACCCAGTGAACGAGATGCTGTTGCACGTGGACTTCCTTCAGTTGCAGGACGACAAGCCAGTGAAGCTGGATATCCCTGTGAAGTTTGTTGGAACGTCTCCGGGTGTGATTGCAGGTGGTAAGCTGTCTGTGAAACTCCGCGCCCTGAAAGTGAAGGCGATTCCTGCTAACCTACCGGATTACGTAGAAGTTAACATTTCTGACCTTGAGCTTGGTAAGTCGATCAAAGTGTCAAAGGTTACGCCTGAGAACTACGAGATCCTGACAAACCCGAATTCTCCGATCGCTACGGTAACTGTTCCACGTGCCCTGAAGAGTGCGCAAATGGAAGAAGCCCGCGGCGGCAAGAAGTAACACGCGCACAGCGCTGTTTAGTATCAAATCCTGTCCTGCCTCCAAGCCGGGCAGGATTTTTTGTTTCTGCTTCAGTGCTGAGTTGATTAATAGTGAAATGGCTGCATGGTTAATTTGGTGGTTGCTGGGTTGGACATCGCTATACCTCCGCTTTTCTCTGAAACACCAATTCAGCAATTTAACCTTCAACACGTAAATTTTTGCTGCAAACGATAAAACAGTGGCTGGGCATACACCCGGCCGCCCCACACGAAGACACGAGTATGAAATACCTGATTGTGGGCCTTGGCAACATAGGCCCGGAATATGCTAACACGCGCCACAACATCGGCTTTATGGTGCTCGACTACCTGGCCAGGAAATTTGACGCCACCTTTGACGTAAGCCGCCACTCCTTTGTCACGGAGATCAAGTCCAAGGGCCGCACCTACGTGCTGGTGAAGCCTACCACCTACATGAACCTAAGCGGGAAGGCTGTAGGCCACTACCTTAATAGCCTGAAACTGCCTCCAGAGCAGATGCTGGTGATCACGGACGACCTGGCACTGCCTTTCGGCAAGATCCGGATACGCGCCAAGGGCAGCCCCGGCGGCCACAACGGCCTTAAGCACATCGAACAGACGCTCGGGCACAACAACTACCCGCGCCTCCGGTTCGGCGTAGGCGACACCTTCTCTAAGGGCAAACAGGTGGATTATGTGCTGAGCAAGTTCAGCGAGGATGAGCAGATCGAGCTGCAGACCCTGATAGAGAAAGCGGCAGAGGCGGCGCTAGCCTTCGGCACAATCGGCCTGGAACGCACCATGAACCAGTTCAACACGAAGTAGAGACGCAAAGTAATAAGTGACGCAAAATATTGCGTCTCTACAGGACCAATCTCCGTAGTGCCTCCATGGACAAATTCAAAAACAGATACCGGATTCCGTCTGCGAGGCTGGCCAATTGGGATTATGGTCACATGGCCTATACTTCGTGACCATATGCACGAAGGAGAAGATGCATTACTTTGGGAGCATACCTGAACAAGTAGAGACGCAAAATCTTGCGTCTCTACCATCAGCAGAATATTTCCATGGAGCAGATAAGACGCAAATTTTTGCGTTTCTACGGTACACGGCTTTTGGGGAAATAGCGAACCAGTATTGGCAGGAAATACCAAAACATTTTCCGTTTGTGGAGCTAGATGAATTCATTGTGATGCCGCACCACATACACGGTATAATTTTCATCAACAAAGCCGAACAAAATGTATGGCAGCCTAATAAATTTGGGCCACAGTCGCAGAACCTTGCTTCCATTATCAGGGGGTATAAAGCTGCTGTGAAAAAACACGCGACACTGCAGCAGCTTGACTTTGCCTGGCAGCCAAGATACTATGACAGGGTTATACGCTCAGAAAAGGAATTGCAGAACATCAGGCAGTACATCTTTAATAACCCTGCTAAATGGGAAACTGAAAAGCATAATCCAGAGAATCTGCTGATGTAGAGACGCAAAATATTGCGTCTAAAGGTATTTCATATTATAAACCGCTCCATTGAATAAGACGCTATATTTTGCGTCTCTACAAATCTGCCATATATCAAATCAAGCTATGAAACGCGTGCTGCTGCTCTACAAAAATGCCTTTGGCGGACTGTCCAAGCCTGCCTGGATGATGTCGGTAGTGATGCTGATCAACCGGAGCGGATCCATGGTGACGCCTTTCCTGAGCATCTACATCACCGACATGCTGGGGTATAGCCTGCGGGAGGCGGGCCTCATCCTGAGTATCTATGGCATGGGCTCGGTGTGCGGCGCTTATCTGGGTGGTTGGCTGACGGATAAGATCGGGCATTTCAGGGTGCAGTTTGTGAGTCTCACACTGGGCGGCAGCCTGTATTTCCTGCTCCTGAACCTGCATCAGTTTGCGTATCTGGCTGCCGGGGTATTTATACTCAGCCTGGTAAACGACTCGCTGCGCCCGGCCAATGCTGCCTCTATTGCGCACTACGCCAAGCCAGAGAACATGACGCGGGCTTTCTCCCTCAACCGCATGGCCATCAACCTGGGCTTCTCGGTGGGGCCTGCTGTGGGCGGTATGCTGGCGGCCCTCTCCTACCGCTGGCTTTTTATTGCGGATGGCGCAACCTGCATCGCGGCTGGCCTCTTTTTCTTCCTGTACTTCCGGAAACAGCAGGGCCACAGGCCAGCGCCAAAAGTAAGCTCGCCCACCATAGCACCACCCACCACACAGTCGCCGTACCGCGACAAGCTGTTTCTTTTATTCGTAGTGCTGTGCTGCAGCTTTGCCGTTATATTTTTCCAGCTTTTCACTACCCTGCCCCTCTACTACCGGCAGGTATACGCTCTGTCAGAGAGCCGTATCGGTTTGCTAATGGCCCTAAACGGGATGATTGTATTCCTGTTGGAGATGATCTTCGTGTACCTGGTTGGCGAACGCATCCGGAAGCAAGTGTTGATAGCCCTCGGGCTGCTCCTGTTGGGCCTCTCGTTTGTGCTGTTAAACCTGACGCAACATCACAGCGTGCTCTACGTTTCGATGTTCCTGCTGAGCATCTCCGAGATTCTGGCTATGCCGTTTATGGCCACGCTTACGGTGGAGCGCTCCAACAACGTGAACAGAGGCGCCTACATGGGGCTTTATACTATCTCTTACGCCGCTGCCCACGTGATCGCGCCATTTCTAGGCACCACCATTATCGCTGCGTATGGGTTTGCCACGCTGTGGTGGGTTACGGGCATTCTGGCCGCGCTCACGGCAGTTGGTTTGTACTGGGTGGTGCTTCGGATGGAAAAGCAATTGCAGCCAATGCAGGAAACCGCAGCGGGCCAACCCGCCTCGTTGCCTTCTTCGTAAAAAGCCATTCTGCCGCATCTTCCTGATGCCTATACCCTGCCTCCAGATCAGACGGTTACGCAGCAAGCGTCGTCAAGGCGGGGTATAGGACGGGAAATGGCGCGTGAAATAGATGTTTTGCTGCTGTACACTCTGTAAACTCACAAAACTATATCTTTGCCGCAGCAGTAAGCGTACTACCGTTCGGCTTAATTGTACAAGCGGAGCGCAATAGTGTAGTGTATAGCTTAAATCGTATAACCCATCCCTTTATAAAACTCTGAAATGTATGGCCGTAGATTACAAAGAAGAAGAGAGAATTAAAGTATTGAGGCGCTACGAAATCCTGGATACGCCAGAGGATGGCAGCTGGGACAGGCTTACCCGCCTGGCGGCGAAATTTTTCAATATGCCCATTGCAGTTGTGAGCCTGGTAGACACCGACCGGATCTGGTTTAAATCGCACTACGGCCTCGCTGTCCGGGAGATCGGCACCGACCCGGGGCTCTGTACCACTGCCATCATGTCGGACGACATCTACATTGTGGAGAATGCGCTCGAAGACCCGCGGACTTTGACCAACCCCCTGGTGGTGTCTGAGTTCGGTCTCCGTTTTTACGCCGCTGTGCCCCTTAAAACATCCGACGGGTATAACATTGGCACGTTCGCGATCATCGACAGCAAGCCGCGCTACCTCACAGAAACCCAGCAGGAAACGCTGAAGGAGCTGGCTGGTATTGCTATGGACGAGATTGAGCTTCGGCTGTCGGCGCGCCGGTCTGCCAGAGAGATGAACCAGCTGCTGGAGGCAACGCGGTCGCATCTGCAAGACACCACAATGGAAATCGCCCAGATCCCGATCACCGAACGAAGCGAGAAGTTTATGGATATCGCAGACGCGTCCCGCGAACTCATTGGCCATATAGAAGAACAGCTGAGAGAGCGAAAGTAAGCTCCGGCTGCCCCATCAACAGCGAAGGCTGCCTGAAGAGATTCAGGCAGCCTTCGCTGTTTTAAAGTTATCGGTGTTTGCCTCTGTCAGCTTACCCCGCCCCCATTCGTGATCTGCTTGCTCGGCTGCACAAAGGCCAGGGAGCCGTCCGCATTCTCGGCCATCAGAATCATACCCTGGCTCGTGATGCCTTTGATGTCGCGCGGGGCCAGGTTCACCAGAATGCTCACTTGTTGCCCCACAATCTCCTCCGGGTTGTAGAACTCCGCGATACCGCTCACCACGGTGCGCTGATCCAGGCCAGTGTCTATTTTCAGTTTCAGGAGCTTCTTGGTCTTCGCCACTTTCTCGGCTTCCAGTATAGTGCCGATGCGAATGTCCATCTTCGTGAAATCCTCGAAAGTGATGTCCTCTTTGGCAGGGTCCGCCACAGCGTTTGCAATCACGTTGGCCTGCTTGGTATCCAGCAGCTTCTGCACCTGCGCCTCCACGGCGGCATCCTCTATCTTCTCGAACAGCAGGGCGGGTGTGCCGATGGTATGGCCCACCGGCAATAGGTCGGCTGCCCCGGCGGCTGCCCATGTGCCCACCGGCAGGTTAAGCATGTCGCTCAGCGTTTGGGCCGTGGTCGGCAGGAATGGCTCCATCAGGATATTGAGGCTGGCAGAGATCTGCAGCGCGATATTCAGGATCGTCTTCACCCGCTCGGCATCCGTCTTGATCAGCTTCCAGGGCTCTGTGTCGGCCAGGTATTTGTTACCGAGGCGCGCCAGGTTCATCAGCTCGCTCAGCGCCTCCCGGAAGCGGTACCGCTCGATCAGGTCGGCGACAATGCCGGGATACTTACGAAGTTGCTCCAGCGTGTCGCGGTCTACCTCCTGCAACTCGTTGCGGGCGGGCACCTCGCCGTTGTAGTACTTCTGGGTAAGCACCACGGCGCGGTTGATGAAGTTGCCCAGTATGGCCAGCAACTCGTTGTTGTTGCGGGCCTGGAAGTCTTTCCACGTGAAATCGTTGTCCTTGGTCTCCGGGGCATTGGCGGCCAGCACGTAGCGCAACACGTCGCCTTTGCCTTCAAAATCCTGCAGGTACTCGTGCAGCCATACCGCCCAGTTGCGGGAAGTGGAAATCTTGTCGCCCTCCAGGTTCAGGAACTCGTTGGCAGGCACGTTGTCGGGCAGGATGTAGTCGCCGTGGGCCTTGAGCATGCTCGGGAAGATGATGCAATGGAATACGATATTGTCTTTGCCGATAAAGTGCACCAGCTTCGACTCCTCGTCTTTCCAGTATTTCTCCCAGTCATCCGTCAGCGCCTTGGTGGCCGATATATACCCGATCGGGGCATCAAACCATACATACAGCACTTTGCCCTCGGCTCCTTCCACCGGCACCGGCACGCCCCAATCCAGGTCGCGGGTAACGGCGCGCGGCTGTAGTCCCTGGTCTATCCAGGATTTGCACTGCCCATACACGTTGGGCTTCCAGTCGGCTTTGTGCCCTTCCACGATCCACTCTCGCAGCCAGGCCTCGTACTCGTTCAGGGGCAGGTACCAGTGCTTCGTCTCGCGCATCACCGGCTTCAGGCCGCTCAGGGTACTCTTAGGGTTGATCAGGTCGGTAGCGTTGAGGGAGGTGCCGCAGTTCTC
Source organism: Pontibacter sp. E15-1 (assembly GCF_022601975.1). GTDB lineage: Bacteria > Bacteroidota > Bacteroidia > Cytophagales > Hymenobacteraceae > Pontibacter. The sequence goes on along the minus strand of NZ_JAKVIR010000024.1, from coordinate 28,103 downwards.
GCACTGGTCGCCGTAGGCATTCTCGTTGCCGCACTTGGGGCAGGTGCCCACTATGTAGCGGTCGGCCAGGAACTGCTGGGCCTTCTCGTCATAGTACTGCTGCGAGGTCTGCTCGATAAACTTGCCGTCCTCATACAGCTTCCGGAAGAAGTCGGCCGCAGTCTCGGCGTGCACTTTGGAGGAGGTGCGGTGGTAGATGTCGAAAGAAACGTTGAAATCCGCAAAGGACTGCCTGATCAGCTCGTGGTACTTGTCTACGGCCTGCTGCGGCGTGATGCCCTCTTTCTTGGCCCGGATCGTGATCGGCACCCCATGCTCGTCAGAGCCGCACACAAATTTCACATCGCGCCCCTGCGCCCGCAGGTAGCGGACATAGATGTCGGCGGGGAGGTATACGCCTGCCAGGTGGCCAATGTGCACGGGGCCATTAGCGTAGGGCAAGGCGGCTGTAACGGTATATCGTTTTGGTGTAGTTGTCATGTCTGGTCTAAAACACAAATATACAAATAGCGCGCGTATTGCGCTGCTATACCCGCGCAAATGCCCAAATCCGGGCCAACGCCTGACCTAAGCGGCTTTTTCCCGTAAGACCAAACAGCAACCCATATATACATTCCGATGAAAAACGAAGATAATTTCAGAGTGCGAAAAGACGATGGCGACAGCCTGGGCGAACACCACGACAAGAAGAAAGTGACTGAGGAGTCTGCGCCCAAAAAAGTGGACAAGGAGTCTGAAAACACCCCGCCCGACCATGAAGTGTACGTGGACCTGGAGCCCGACGAGCTGCACCTGGCCGACGGAGACGTGGCTGAGGTAGCCGAGGCAGACAAAAAGAAGAAGTAACCTGCTTTACCAACAAGACGGCCTGCGATGATTGCAATCATCGCAGGCCGTCTTATATTCTGGCTCTCTCAGTTATCTGCCGGGGGCGGGGGAACCGTCGGGCGCACGGGCCGGGTAACATTGTGCTGCACCGTATCTACGGGAGCGTGGGGCAGTTGCTGCGGACGGAGCGCATTGGGCGTGGTGGCCGGGAGGTTTTGGTTAAACTCCTCGATATTGCGCTTTCGGTTGATCTCGCTGGACTGCTCGTCCATCTTTTCGCGCAGGCTCTCCGAGGGGTCTGCCCGAAGCGTCACACGCTCATTCCCGCTCCCGTTGCCGGGCAGGCTCTCCTGCCCCTCCGACAGCGACGTGCAGCCAACCAGGCCTGCCAGCGTTATACCGGCTATGTATACATCAATTCTCTTCATCTTTCCTCGTGCTAATTTATACCTCCCCGACGCATACCGGGGAACACTCCCTGTATACGCAGAATGTGCAGCAACCGGAGCGCGGGCATTGTGTTTTGTAAGTAGCAGCTGAGGCTGTCAAGCAGCGCTTGCCTGCATTCGTCCCGGATGAACACGTCGATCCAGTATACTGCGGGAAAGCTCACAAATAAATTTTGCCTTCGATCCTTGAATTTACACCCCCTGCTCGGGTGTAGTTCAGCCCTTGAATACATTACGCTTTGGTTTCAGGTTCTTCAAATCCAGAAACCATTAATATGGCTAAATATAGCGCAAGCGTCCGCTAGTGCTCTCCTTGTTAAGCAGTGTGCTAAGGGTAGGATATTGTGAGGCACAAGCGGACGCTTGCGCCATAGAGGGTTTATGAGCTGAGGCATAGAAAAAGGCAGACGTTAAAACGCCTGCCTTCTTTGCTTGATGTTGTTCGGAAACGGGGCACTCAGGCCTAGGCGCCATACAGGTGCTTGTGGCCCACCTGCGTCAGCATCAGGCCGTCCGGGGCCGGGTTTATGTAACCTTCCTTGGCCAGGTGCTGCTCTGCCTCTTTCTGCACGTCTTTATACCGGGGGTAGTTTTCCTGTAGGTATGGATACAAAGCATCATACTGTAAAACGCCTCCTTCCTGAATCTTCATCTCCTTAAAGGCTTCGATGATGCACTGTGCCGTATTCTCTATATTATCCGCGTCTGAATGTAACTCTACCATTGTTTTCGTCTTTGGTTTAGAAGTAACGTACGGCAGCCGCAGCAGGATTGTTGATTGTTAGTTGCTGATTGTTGATTGCCTCTGGTTCTATAGAAAGAAGATCAACTTGTGAAACACCCCTTTGCGTGGTGCAGGTAACCTTTATATACTGATCTGCCAAGCCGCCGCGCCGAAACATCAATCAACAATTAACAATCAGCAACCAACAATCACCCCGCCTCCGAGGGAAGCAGGTTGCGGATACCGTCCCAGAGCTCGATGCGCTGTTCAATGCAGGCCTGCGACACTTCCAAGGCCTCCTGCCACTTATCGTCGTCATCGCCGCAAAGCTCCGACACCATCTGCAGGGCAAGCGGGGTGTGCACCTCCTCATCAAGCTGCACGTGGCGGTCGAGGTAGTAGATAAAGGTGTCGAGCTTGCCGGGGAAACGCGCGTTTAAATCGTTGATCAGGTGTCGGAACATGTCCGGAATAAGGTCTTCGCGGCCAAAGGTAAAGGCGGCGGCCACCGCATGCGGTTTGCCGGAGTTGATGATGCTGAAGGTGTTCCGGACGAAGTACTTCACGCTGGCATCAATCCCAACGTTATCCAGGGCGCTGTTTACGCTCTTGCCCTCGCTAATGCGGTGCAAAAGCTGTTCGATGAGGGTTCTGTCGGCCCCGGCCTCGTCCATGGCCCGCAGGTACAGTTCAAAATGGCTCACCGGCTGGCCTTCCTGGTCCACGTCTGTTTCCTCCTCCAGCACAATCTCGTTTACAAGGCGGCGGGTGGTGGGGCTCCCCACCGGCATCCACGGCAAGGTCACGCAGGTCAGGTCGCGCTGCAGCGCCTTGAGCAGGCTCATAAAGTCCCAGACGGCAAACACATGGTGCTCCATAAACAGCCTGAGGTCTTCGAGCGTCTCCAGCGACTGGTACACATTATGCCGGAGCAGTTTCTCGCGGTGGGCCTTTAGCGCATACTGCAGCGCCTCTATGCGGTTATTCATATATGGGTTTTTGTTTAGCGTATGAGAGGTTACTTAGCCATACCCCTGTAAGTACAAACGGGGAGGTATGGGTATAGCGTTTGTGCCAGCGCGGGTATAAAATGCGCTGTGCGGCAAAGATACCGCTGATAAAATTAAATCGGGGTGGCTTACTTCTTTGTAAAGTTGAGCGCGGCAGAGTTGAGGCAATACCGCAGGCCGGTTGGCTTGGGCCCATCGTCGAACACGTGGCCGATGTGCGAGCCACAGCGCGCGCACTCTACCTCAGAACGGACCATACCCAGCGTCCTGTCTTCCACCACTTTAATGCTTTTGCGGGTAAGAGGGGTATAAAAGCTCGGCCAGCCGGTACCCGACTCAAACTTAGTGGACGAGCTGAACAGCGGGTTTCCGCAGGCGGCGCAGGCATAGATCCCCTTCTCGTGGTTGTCGTTGTATTTGTTCTTGAAGGGACGCTCAGTGCCCTCCTCGCGCAGCACATAGTATTGTTCCGGTGTCAGTAGCTTTCGCCACTCCGCGTCTGTTTTTACCACGGTGTCCTGGCGCGGCTGCATCTGCAGGGCTTCGATTTCCTGTTGGGTGAGGGCGTCTTCCCCGGCTGTTTCCATCGGGTACTCCAAATTTGTGGGGCGATTTTGTTCGGCGCAGGCGGTCAGACTAAGCAAACCTGCCAGCATGAGTGAATATAGTGCTTTCATAAAACTAGATACGAGGCAAACGCCTGCTTGGCTTTTGGTGGAAGATGGTTTACAAACGCTTAAGCAACAAACTCCAAGCCACTTATGTTTGCCCCCTGCAGCCCCATTTGTGGCCTAAGGGAATTAATTTGGCCACCTAACCTGTTTATTTCGAGCAGCATACTACAAGTGTTAACGCTTTTTAGTAATTTCGCGGCTCGAAAAACCAATTCAATGCAGAACATTCGGAATATTGCGATCATCGCACACGTAGACCACGGCAAGACAACGCTCGTGGACAAAATCATCCACGCTTCCAAGCTTTTCGCGGAGCACCAGCATTTCGACGACCTCATCCTGGACAACAATGACCTGGAGCGCGAGCGTGGTATCACGATCGTTTCCAAGAACGTGTCGGTTCGCTACAAAGACGTAAAGATCAACATCATAGACACCCCTGGTCACGCCGACTTCGGCGGGGAAGTGGAGCGCGTACTGAAGATGGCCGACGGCGTACTGCTGTTGGTGGATGCCTTTGAAGGCGCCATGCCCCAGACACGTTTCGTATTGGGCAAAGCGATCCAGCTTGGCCTGAAGCCGATTGTGGTGGTAAACAAAGTAGACAAAGAGAACTGCCGCCCAGACGAGGTGCACGAGCAGGTATTCGACCTGATGTTTAACCTGGACGCTTCGGAAGACCAACTGGACTTCGTGACGCTGTACGGTTCTTCCAAGCAGGGTTGGATGAGCACCGACTGGACAAAGCCAACGGATAACATCACGCCTTTGCTGGATGCCATCATCGAGGTGATCCCGCCTGCGCCATACCGTGAAGGAACGCCGCAGATGCAGATCACCTCCCTTGACTACTCTTCTTTCGTAGGACGTATCGCGATTGGCCGTGTGCACCGCGGAACTTTGAAGGAAGGTATGCCCATCAACTTGTGCAAAGCCGACGGCTCTATCAAGAAAGGCAAGATCAACGAGCTTCAGATTTTTGAAGGCCTTGGCCGCAAGAGCGTTGCCGAGGTATCTGCAGGCGAGATCTGCGCGGTAACTGGTATCGAAGGCTTCGACATTGGCGACACCATCGCGGATGCGGAGAACCCAGAGCCATTGGCGCGTATCTCTATCGACGAGCCGACCATGAACATGCTGTTCACGATCAACAACTCTCCTTTCTTCGGTAAAGAGGGCAAGTTCGTGACATCACGCCACCTGCGCGACCGTCTGTTCAAAGAAACGGAGAAAAACCTTGCCCTGCGTGTGCAGGAGACTGACCGTGAGGATACCTTCCTGGTATTCGGACGTGGTATCCTTCACTTGTCTGTACTTATCGAGACCATGCGCCGCGAGGGGTATGAGCTTCAGGTAGGCCAGCCACAGGTTATCTTCAAGGAAATTGACGGTGTACGCCAGGAGCCGATCGAGCACATGGTAGTAGACGTGCCTGAGGAGACTGCCGGTAAGGTAATTGAGTTGGTAACGCAGCGCAAAGGTGAACTGACGATCATGGAGCCGAAAGGCGACCTGCAGCACCTGGAGTTCAACATTCCGGCGCGTGGCCTGATCGGTCTGCGTAACAACGTGCTGACGGCTACAGCTGGTGAGGCGATCATGAACCACCGCTTCAGCCGCTACGAGCCGTTTAAAGGAACTATCCCAGGCCGTAACAACGGTTCTATCATCTCGATGGAAACTGGTGCCGGTACCGCTTACTCTATCGATAAGCTGCAGGACCGTGGTTTCTTCTTCGTTGATCCGGGCGTAGAGGTATACATGGGCCAGGTAATCGGCGAGCACAGCCGCCAGAACGATATCACGGTGAACATTCAGAAAGGTAAGAAGCTGACCAACATGCGTGCTTCCGGTTCTGATAACAACGTGAAGATCGCTCCTGCCAAGCAGTTCTCTCTGGAAGAAGCCATGGAATACATCCAGAAGGATGAATTGCTGGAAGTAACTCCTAAGAGCATCCGCATGCGTAAGATCTACCTCGACGAGAACGAGCGTAACCGCATGTCAAGAGCCGACTAAGCTTACTAGCGTTCGCTATATATAAAACGCCTGCCGCAGCAATGTGGCAGGCGTTTTTTTGTGTTTATTGTTTTTGTAAAACTTAAAGGTATCGGACTATAAAAACCAAACTCTATAAAAGGGAAATTACTATATTTAGTTAAAAGTTTAGGATATCAAAAAGACTTGTCTGTACTCCACACATAGTGCAGATAGTAGGAGTAGGTATTCCTACTATACAGTAGTTAGCGGTAAGAGAATATAATGAAGTATAGGTCAATCATAATAGGATTAGTATTAGGCACTCTCTACGGGTTGGCTGCTCGACTTCTTATTGAAACAGAAGCTGCTAAGCAGTTTCAGACAATGACACTTTCATTCCTATTTGGAGTTCCTGCCGTTATAGGTGCTATCACTGTCTATTTTGGAACTGAAAGTCAAAAAGCATCAAGATTGTTCAGGGTGTGCATGCCTTGGGTAACCGTGTTCGCTTTTCTATATACCACTATAATTACCTTACTGGAAGCTACTATTTGTGTGGTGATGCTTTTGCCAGCCTTTATGCTTTCAGCCAGTATTGGTGGTGTCATAATGGGTAAAATTATTGACCATTTAAAACGCAAGCAGCAAACATTGAATCTCTTTTTGGTAATACCTTTTCTGTTCGCTCCCATTGAATCACATTTTGATACTCCTTCTGCCACCAATAGCGTTGCTACAGAAATAGTTATCAATGCAGACAAAGAAACTGTTTGGAATAACATTAAGAGCGTTAGTGAAATAAAGGATGAAGAGCTTAAGTGGAGCTTTGCTCACTTTATTGGAATCCCTAAGCCTATCCAGTCAGAACTGACGGAAGAGAGAGTTGGTGGAGTTAGGCACATCAAGTGGGAGAAAGAAATCAGGTTCAGAGAAGTAATTACCGCCTGGCAACTGTATGATTTATTTTCATATGATATTCTGGTAGACCATATACCACCAGAAGCGATTGACAAGCATGTTAAAGTCGGTGGAAAGTATTTTGATGTACTCAATGGGGGCTATAAGATAACAGAGATTGATAAGAACACGACCAAGTTAACTTTAAGCTGTACTTACAGGGTTACAACTAATTTTAATTTTTACTCTAAGCTCTGGGCGGACTTTATCATGGATGACTTTCAGGTGGTCATTCTTAATGTTGTAAAAGAAAGAAGTGAAAACTCAAATCCGCTAACCACAGCTAAAGCACACTAAAGCGTACTTTAGCCCACCACGTTAGCCAAAATTATAAAGATGAAAGAATTTAAGCTGAAGGTACTTTCTCAATACAGAGCATTCTTTGGCTTACTTTTTTCATTCATGGCTGCTGTTGTGTGGTTGGGTCAGTCATTTGGACATTTTGAGCCGCTGACAAGAATATTGTTTGCATTGGCCATCTTTACCGCATCAGTTTTCTTCTTTATCTATTTATACTCGTTCGGACTTTTAACTATAAGAATTGACGGGAAAACAATAAAATTTAATTGGGAGAAAAAAATGTTGCTGGATTTTGAAAGCTATCCCGACCTAGACATAAAAGAAATATCTAAGATAAAAGTTGACATCACGCCCCAAGGCAGTTCCACACAACTAGCGATTTACTCAGAGAACAGAAAAATAAGATTAGGGAATTTTGAGAACTTCAAATTCCTGAAAGACGACTTAATTTCTTTTATTTATTTCCTTGAGACTGCACATGTAAGGCATTTAAGAAACCTACCGATTCCCACAACTGACAGTTGGACAGAATTTAGGAAAAAAAGTTATTCAAAAGTACTTGCTGTTATCTACTTGCTTGTAGTATTGGTTTTTATAGGCATTTTTATTATGGCTTCTGTACAAAACGGATTCAAAATAAAGTACCTGTTATGGTTCTTGATTGTGATTCCACAGTTCATAATGTGGTTTAACCTGTATAAATCTAAAGCAGCAGATAAATAAAAGCACAAAACATGCAGAAAAAAACAACTTTGGCTAACACTGTATAAAAATCATGCTACGGCCGACGGCCTTACACGTTTTTTATACTAACCGTTGGGCAAGACAAAAATCATAAACAACAGTATAATAAAATAAGCGTAAATTGTGCACCATGAAAGCTATCAGAGATCATATGCAGCAAATTAAGAATCTATGCGACGAGCATAGTGTTCGTTCTTTATTTGCGTTCGGCTCTGTAACAACAGACAAATTTAAGCCTGATAGCGATATTGATCTAGTCGTGGACATTTCTTCTGAAGATCCTATAGAGTATACAGACCATTACTTCACATTAAAATTTCAGTTAGAACAAATACTCCACAGAGAGATTGACCTTCTAGAACAGAAAGCAATCAGAAATCCATTTCTCAAACAAGAGATTGACCAGACGAAGGTACTTGTTTATGAAAAGTGAAATCCGCATTTGGCTTGCAGATATCAAAAAAGCGATTGCAGAAATATATCAGTTTTTACCCGCCGAGAGGAATTTTCTACTCTTTCAAAAAGACTTAAAGACAATAAGGGCAGTTGAGCGTAATCTGGAAATAATTGGCGAAGCGATTAACAGGATATTAAATATTGACCCTTCCATTCAGATTACACATGCCCGCAGAATTGTAGACACCAGAAATAGAATTATTCACGGCTATGACACCGTGTCCGAAGATATTATATGGGCAATAGTCATCCGAGAACTACCAAATCTTGAACTCGAAGTAGATGCATTGTTAAAATAAAATTGCCTAGCCCAAGCTAAATCACACCAAGACGTGCTTTAGCCAAATCCGTTACCTATCATATAAATTCACAGAACTTTGTCTTGAAGCCAGGCGTTTATGTAATAACTTTGTAATTACATAAGACATAAGTGCATGGAAGTATCAATCATTCAAATAGGAAACTCCAAGGGACTTCGACTGTCAAAGTCCATTCTCGATAGGTATAACATCAAGGATAAAGTTGAGCTAATACTGGAAAAAGGGCAGATTATTTTAAGACCAGTTGAGCATCCAAGAAAAGGCTGGGACCAAGCGTTCAAGAAAATGCATGAGAACGGCGATGACCAACTTTTACTGGATGATGTGTTTGGTGATGAAAGCTTTGACGAATGGAAGTAAGCCAGTATGAAATCGTCCTGGTGAATCTGGACCCCACTATAGGAAGTGAAATACAGAAGACAAGGCCATGTGTGATAATTTCCCCGGATGAGATTAATCATAATCTAAGAACAGTGGTTATCGCCCCGATTACGACCAAGAGCCGGAGTTATCCAACTCGTGTGAAAGTAAAGCACAATAATCAAGCGGGCTGGGTAGTGATTGACCAGATAAGGACAATTGACAAAGTCCGCATTGTTAAAGTGTTAGGTAACCTGAACCCTTCAGAAATAGCTGCCTGCAAAAGTGTGACAAGAGAAACCTTCGTTGACTAATAAAAAAATGATTGGTGATATTTGGTGAAGCCGTAACCCTTGCGTCGCTTCGTGCTTCGGCTTCATTAAACGTTACAAACACATCCCACCTAATCCAAAAATAGCTTTAAAATTCAGGCAAACATCAACCAAACCAACAGCTAAAATACCAGTTGAGCCACTGCGCAGAAAAGGCTACCTTTGGCTTTTAATTCTGTGTTATGAGCAAGATAAACTGGAAAACCGTAAAGGAATACGAGGATATAACCTATAAAAAAGCGGATGGCGTGGCCCGTATCGCTTTTAACCGCCCGAACGTGCGCAACGCGTTCCGCCCGAAAACGGTGGCAGAACTGTTCGAGGCGTTTTTGGATGCCCGCGAGGACACGTCTATTGGTGTGGTGCTGCTCTCTGCTGAGGGCCCTTCTACCAAAGACGGCATCTACTCCTTCTGCAGCGGCGGCGACCAGAACGCGCGTGGGCACCAGGGGTATGTGGACGAGGCCGGTATGCCGCGCCTGAACATACTGGAAGTGCAGCGCCTGATGCGCTTTATGCCGAAGGTGGTGATTGCCGTGGTGCCGGGCTGGTGCGTGGGCGGCGGCCATTCCCTGCACGTGGTCTGCGACCTGACGCTGGCCAGCAAAGAACACGCGATCTTCAAGCAAACCGATGCCGACGTAACCAGCTTCGATGGGGGGTATGGCTCTGCGTACCTGGCCAAAATGGTGGGCCAGAAACGCGCCCGCGAAATCTTCTTCCTGGGCCGCAACTACTCCGCGCAAGAGGCCTACGACATGGGTATGGTGAATGCCGTGGTGCCGCACGAGGAGCTGGAGGACACCGCTTACGCCTGGGCGCAGGAGATCCTGCAGAAATCACCGACATCCATCAAAATGCTGAAATTTGCCTTCAACGCCACAGACGATGGTATGGTAGGCCAGCAGGTGTTCGCCGGGGAAGCCACGCGCCTAGCTTACATGACGGACGAGGCCAAAGAAGGCCGAAACGCCTTTCTGGAGAAGCGCAAGCCAAACTTCAAAGACATCCCCTGGATTCCGTAACCCGGCCCGATATAAAACAAAGCGCGCCCGCCACAGTTGTAGCGGGCGCGCTTCTTTTCTGCCCAATGCCTGAAATCGGCCCTCGCTACAGCTTAACTTGCCCGTATACCTCCACGCCATACTTCCGCACATCCGGGGCAACGAGGCTAAGGTTGTCGTTTACGATTTCGTATTATACTCATGTCACCGTGTTTCATTGGCCACGAATTGTATGGCTCCTCGCGCTAATAAAGCAGAAGAGGGCAGAGGAACAAAATACCCTTATAGCCAAAGAATATATTCCAGCATCCATCCCCTTTCAAAAAGCTACCGTTGCCTTACACCAGACGCCTGTTCACTTAAAATTTCATCCTAAAAATGAGTGAAAACATTATAGCTGAATTACGTTATATAGAGTCACAAAATATGAAGACTCTTGTATGAGAATGCACCCTGTGCAAGGTTTACTTGTGCTCCTCCTAACCCTGTCTGCTGGCTGCGCCCGAAAGAATTTCTTTGCCAGCACCCCGCTCGTCGATGCCGCCGTGCGCACGCAACTGCAGCAGTCACCTGAGGCGGTAGACAGCGTTACCGTGAAAGCCGGTAAGCACTACAGCCGCGGCTTCCTTCACCGCATCTTGTGGGGGACGCACTACCGCCCCGTGTGGAACGCTCCGGTAACAGCGCCTGTGCTGGACCTGAACACGGCGCACGGTGGCCTGACTGTGAAAGAGATCGGCGGTGGCTTTCAGACAACCAGCATGACCCTGGCCGACTCCAGCGCGTTTACCTACGCGCTCCGCTCTCTCGACAAAGACCCCATCCGCGTACTGCCGAAGGTATGGCGCAAGACATTTGCGGCCAATGTGCTTCGCGACCAGATTTCTGCCATCAACCCCTATGCCGCGCTCACGGCGCCGCCCATGGCTGCCGCCGCTGGCATCATGCATTCTACCCCCCGGCTGGTGTATGTGCGCCCCAACGACAGCGCGTTCGGAGAGCACAAAGAACGCTTCGGGGATAAGGTATACCTGCTGGAGGAAAAATTTGACGGCGATAAAACTATTACCGCACAGATGGGCAAGGCCGTGGACATAGACGGATCGGGCACGGTGCTGAACAACCGCTATGGCGACAACGACGTGTTTATAGACCAGGTAGCCTTTGCCAAAGCACGCCTCTTCGACATCCTGATCCATGACTGGGACCGGCACGAGGGCCAGTGGGAATGGGCACAGTACAACGAGAACGGCATCCGCATCTACCGCCCCATCCCCAAAGACCGCGATAACATGTACTACCGTTTTCAGGATGGCATCATTCCCTGGATTTTCAGCCGTAACTGGGCTATCCGCAAGTTCGAGTCTTTTGATGATGAGTTTAACGATGTATACGCCCTGACCATGAACTCCAGGTTTATCGATGAGCGGGGGCTTTCCGCCCTGACCCGGCAGCAGTTCGACTCGTTGGCGCACGTGCTGCAGAAGCAGATTACCGACCAGGTGATCGCGGAAGCAGTGCAGCAGTTCCCCAGTTCCGTGTATGAACTGGTGGGCCCGGCCACGCAGCGCAAATTAATTAGCCGCAGAGATGCACTACCCAAAGCCGCCGAAGAGTTTTATAAGATACTTGCCAAAGAGGTGCTGGTAGTTGGCACTGACGTGGAAGACACGTTTGAAGTGAAGCGCCTGAACGACGAGGAAACAGAGGTAACCGTCCGCCGCAAGTCCGACGACATCATTACCTATCACCGTGTATTCTTCCGTTCCGAAACCGAGCTGATCACGCTGCACGGTCTGGCCGGAGATGATGACTTTAAGGTGACCGGCAAGGCTGGCAAAGGCATTAAGGTAAAGATTGTGGGAGGCCGCGGCGAGGATGAGATTACCGACACCTCCAAAGTAGGTGGCTGGGGCAAAAAGACCTGGGTATACGACACCGAGCGCGGCACCGAGCTGAAGGCAGGCCCGGAAACCAAAGACAAGCGCACTAGCGACGTGCGCGTTCACGCGTTCGACAGGGAGGGCTTTTGACCGGTCTTATACCCCCGGTATACCGGCAACCCGACAAGCGTTGCCGTAGATCACTCTCTGACCGAAATAAAAATTGTACGACATCTGCATGAATCTTTTGAAACCACCATACCTCCTTTCGCTACTCGTGTTCGCCCTGCTGGGTACGAGCGGCTGCAGCGACCGCTTCGAACACAGCGTGCAGCAAATCCCCTTCCCCGCCGACACAACCTCTCTGGCCCCAGTGAGCTACAAAGACAGTACCGTGACGGTGGCCGCGGGCACCCATTACAAGCGCAGCAAACTGCACACCTTCTTCTATGGCAAGCACTACCGGGATGTATGGACCACTCCGGTCACGGTACCTGTGCTGGACCTGGGCACCGCGCACGGTGGCCTCACCCCGGTTCGGCTGGGGGGCAGCAGGCAGTCCATAAGCCTTCACCTCCAGGATACCGCCGGAACGGAGTACGTGCTGCGCTCCGTAGACAAAGAGCCCGCCAGTAGCCTGCCCGAGAAATGGCAGCGCAGCTACCTGGCCAACATTGCCCGCGACGCCACCTCGGCCACGCACCCATACGCCGCCCTGGTGCTGCCGGCCATGGCAGATGCCCTGGGCATGTACTATGTAGTGCCGGAGCTGGTGTATGTGCCCCACGACGCGCGGTTGGGGAAGTTCAAGAAGACGATGGGCGGCACCCTTGCGCTGCTCGAGCGCAGGCCCAGCGGCGACCAGTCTGACTATGCCCCCATGGGCAGGGCCAGCCATGTCAAAAGCAGCCGGTCGGCCATTACGGAGCGCCTCTCCGACAACGACTCTTACTTCGATGCCCGCTTTTACCTCAAAGCCCGCCTCTTCGACATGCTGATCGGTGACTGGAGCCGCCATGAGGACAACTGGCGTTGGGCCGAGGAAGCGCATGCCCCAAAGGCATACACGTACAAAGCCATTCCCCGCGACCGCGACAATGTGTTTTACCGGCTCAACGACGCGCCCATTCCCTGGCTGTTTATGCAACTGAACCTCAAACCGCACTTTCAGACATTCCGGAGCAAGATTGAGAACGTGGAGAAGCTGAACCGCAGCGGCCGCAACCTGGACGAGCTCATCCTGGCAGAGCTGGACTGGAAAGACTGGGAGGAAATGGTGGACAGCGTGCAACACGCCTTGACTGACGAGGTGATCGAGCAAGGCTTCCGGGCCATGCCGGAGCCAGTGGCCGCTGTCTCGGCTCCCGCCATCAAAAAAATGCTCCGAAGTCGCCGCGACGGGCTGCTGGATGCGGCCTACAGCTACTATTCTACGCTGGCTTCCACTGTGCAGGTGGTGGGCACAGACAAGCACGAGCGCTTTGAGGTGGCGGTACTCTCTCCGGAACAGGTGCGGGTGCGGATGTATAAGACAAACAAAAAGGGCGACGAAAGGGAGCTGCGCTACGAAAGGACTTTCGAAGCCGATGACACCGAGGAGATCCGGCTATACGGGTTAAACGGCGACGATCACTTCAGCATCAGTGGCAACGTCCGGCCGAACCTGAAAATATCCGTCTGGGGCGGAGCCGGGGAAGACAGCTATCAGGTGGAAGGCCAGGGCAGCAAGCTGGGCAAACAGGTGCTGCTCATCGACACCAAGTACCGGAACACCTACGAGGTGGACAAGCATACCACCGTGGAGATAGACGACGACCTAAAAGCCAAAGACTTTGACGCCGAAGGCTGGCTGCTCCATTATTACCTCAACTAATAATACCGTTATCAAAAAGATTCAGCGCAGTCAAATAGAAGGCCGCACAGTCTGTAAAAGTCCCCCTTGGGGGTAGGGGCCCTCGACGAAGAAGGGGGCAGGGGGATGAGAGGCGGCCGGAAGCACCTTTCCTGCTCTTGCCTGATGAGAAACAGCTTCTAATATATCGCACAGTAGATTGTCCGTAGGGAGTGTCATCCCCCAACCCCCTTCAAAGGGTAGGGCCGTTAAGTTCTAACGAAAATTGTCCCCTTGAGGGGACCGCAGGGGTGTAAAGCCGGCAAAAATAACCTTTCGCAAAGAGCAAACACCCCTCTAACTCCCCTCAAGGGGAGAATCGTTTTTCTGCTATATTAAATCTTTACGTGAAGACATGGTGCAAATTCTTAGAACTTAACGGCCCTACCTTCAAAGGGGGACAAAAGAGGGCAGTTTGTAACAGTAGGCAATAAACACTGCACGAAAATACTTTACTGCGCTTAATCCATTCGATAATGGGCTTATTTTACCATTATCAAATAGATTCAGCGCATTTGGGCTTGCTCATCAGGAAGAAGCAAAAAATAACCCGCCCCTACCCCCACGAGGGGAATTGCATTACTTGAAAGGCAAGGCAATATGCGACCATCCATTGGTATGGGTATACACTGGCCAAACTACTTCTAAAAAAGTCAAGCCCCACCCCACCTATACCCTATACCCATAGCAAAAGGGGCGACACCATCTAGTGTCGCCCCTTCTTCTTTTTAGCTTGGCTACTAAGCAAATTTTATCTTGTGTCTTGATACTTGTGTCCTGATACTTGTGTCTTATGTCTTGATACTTGTGTCTTATGTCCCTGTTATACTTACTGCTTCTTGTGCAGTATAGTGGCTGCGGCCTGTGCCGTGGGCAGCACCAGCACCTCTGCCAGGTTCACGTGCGCGGGGCGCGTTACTATAAACGCGATCAGCTCGGCAATATCCTGAGCCTGCAAGGCATCCAACCCTTTGTAGACTGATGCCGCGCGCTCTTTGTCGCCTTTGAAGCGCACCTCCGAAAACTCGGTTTCCACCAGCCCCGGATTTACCTCAGACACCCGGATCCCTTCCTGCACCAGGTCGATACGCATGCCCCGGGTAAGGGCATCGACGGCAAATTTAGAGGCGCTGTACACGTTCCCGTTAGGGTATACCTCCTTGCCCGCGATGGAGCCAATGTTGACGATATGGCCTTTCTGGTGCGCCAGCATGAGCGGCAGCACTGCCTTGGTCACATACAAAAGCCCTTTCACGTTGATGTCGATCATGGCGTCCCAGTCCTCCACAGAACCTTCCTGGATTGGGGCCAGGCCGTGGGCGTTTCCTGCGTTGTTCACCAACACCTCCACCTGCCGCCAGGCTTCAGGAAGCGATGCGATGGCCTGCTGCACGGCGGCGTTGTCGCGCACATCAAAGGTGAGGGTATACACCGGAACATCGGCCAATTGCTGCTTCAACTCTTCCAGACGCTCGGCGCGGCGCCCGGTGGCGATGATGCGGTATCCTTTTTTGGCCAGTTCCAGCGCGGTAGCATGGCCTATGCCGGAGGTGGCCCCGGTTATCAATGCAATTTTAGACATGATCCTTACTCAAAGAAAAGTATCAGTGAAATATTATGGTTGGTCGTCTTCTGGATAAAGTTGCTATAATCGCTGTTTGCAACAGGTATGTGCTGGTTAAGCAACCCGTGCGAAAAGCGCAGCTCCGGGGCAAACTTAAAGTAGGGGTAAAAGATGTCCAGCCCAATACCATACTCCAGCGCAAGGTCGAAACTCTCCACCTGCAGTTGCCTGGCTTCGTCGTCCACGGTATTTTTCCCCTTCCCCAGGTCAATGCCCGGTTTTATACCTGCCACCAGGTAGGGGCGGTAGTTCGAGCGGCGCTTGGCTTTATACTTCAGCAGCACCGGAAGCTCAATCATGGTAGAGTTGATGGACTGCGTGTCGTCGATGGGCTCGCCGCCATCTTCCGGGCGCACGTTAGCAAACTCGATACTGCGGTTATAGAACCCAACGCCCGGCACAAAGCGCGCATCAAGGTAATCGGCAATGCGCACGTTCAGTACCAGCCCGGTATAAAAGCCAAGGCTTTTTTTTGTGTTCACGCTCACAGCGTTTGTGCCGTTCGGGTCGGTTATAAACTGGTCGGCGTATGCCTGGGAGTGCTGCAGGTTATACCCCGTATAGGGCAGAGCCAGGTAAAAGCCATAATGCACCGGCCGCTCGTCGTAGCCCGGCTTGTTCAGGTCTCTGATCTTGCGTTGGGCCGATGCGGTGGTGCCGCCCAGCAGCGCCAAGGCCAGCAAGCCGGCTACCGTTATTTTTTGCCTATGTAAATAGAGCTGATGCCAAATGTGAGTGAATGCCATTTTGTGCTTTTGAATCCGACTTTTTGGTAAATACTGAGAAATTGCTGCCCATCCGGGAATGCCTGCACCGATGCCGGCAGGTAGGTATAGGCCGCGTTGTCCTTAGAAACGATCTTGCCTACAACCGGTAGTATATTCTTGAAATAAAATTGGTAAAGTTGTTTCATCGGAAAGCTGCGCGGCTTCGAGAATTCCAGCACCACCGCCGTTCCGCCGGGCTTCAGCACCCGGTACATGTCTGCGAGGCCTTTCTCCAGGTTCTCAAAATTCCGCACCCCAAACGCCACCGTTATCGCGTCGAAGGTATTGTCGGCGAAGGGCAGGTTCTCCGAGTCTCCGTACTGCAGCTCGATTTTGCCCGTCAGCCCCTTTTTTGCCAGTTTCTCCCGTCCTACGGCCAACATCCCCTCCGAGATGTCTACCCCGATGATTTTGTCCGGGTTCAGGCGCAGCGTCTCAATGGCGAAGTCTGCCGTGCCAGTGGCAATGTCGAGCACCAGCTTTGGCTTTTCGGGAGCCAGCAGGCGCACGGCCTTCTTTCTCCAGACAATGTCGATGCCCGCGCTCAGGAAGTGGTTGAGGAAGTCGTACCTGGCGGCGATGTTGTTAAACATTGTGGCCACTTGCGACTTTTTGTCGTCATTTTGGTCTTTGTAAGGTAGTACCGCCATGCGTTTTTTGTAAGGTAAAGTTCCGGCAAAATTACGCTACCAAAACTATATTCCACGGTTTATGTTCCAAAATATAAAAAAAGCAGGCCGGAGAACGCTCCGACCTGCTTTTTTTATACCCTATGGCGTCTGCCTCAGGCACTTAATCTGTTAAAGCGACTATTACTTCATAACGGCGTCATCCTGGCGCGGCAGCACCTTAAACTCCGTTCTTCTGTTCAGCTGCATGTTTTCCTCCGATGTGTTCGGCACGGCAGGGCGGCGCTCGCCATACGTCACGGTTACCAGGCGCTTCGGCGAAATGCCTTTGCCCACCAGGTAGTCGTAAGCGGCGTCCGCGCGGTTCTGGCCCAGCGTCATGTTGTAGCCGTCAGTGGCACGCGCGTCGGTATGGCCCTCGATGCTGATGTTGATCGTCGGGTTGGCCTTCATGATGCGCAGGATGTTCTCCAGTTCTGTGATAGACTCCGCACGCAGGTCATACTCATCCAGGTCAAAGTAAACCGGCTTCATGGCGTACGTTCCAGGCGCAAGCACGCCCGTGGTGTCGATAAAGTCGATGTAGAAGTTCTGGGTAATGGCTTCGGCCTCAGTGATTACGGCCGGCACCTCAATTTCCTGCGTCTCGATCACGCGGCCGTCTCTGGACAACTGCACCTGGTATTTTCTGCCCGAAAGCACCTGCACGTTAAAAGAGGCAGAGTCAGGCTTCGTTACATCGCGGTATGAGATCGGGCGCTTGTCGGCCTGCAGACCGTTGAAGATCAGCTCCACACCCGGCACCAGTATACTGTCGGCCTTCGTAAACACCTGCCCTTTCAGGCCTGTGTTCTTGATGTAGCTGATCGTGTAGATGTCTTTTTCGCCGTAGCCGCCGATGCGGTAAGACGACAGGTAGGCATAGCTGCCATCCGGGGAAAGGCGGTAATACGTGTCGTCATCCGGCGTGTTGATCGGGGAGCCGAGGTTAACCGGTCGTGCCCAACGTCTGGCAACAGAGTCATACTTGGCAGAGAAGATATCGTAGCCACCCATTGAGTTGTGCCCGCGGGAGGAGAAATAGAGCGTGCCGTCGCTGGCCAGGTATGGGCTATCGTCGTCAAACTCGGTGTTGATGGTGTTGCCCAGGCTCTTGGGGGTGCCCCAGGTGCCGTTCACGATGCGCTGAATCATGTAGATGTTCAGGTCACCGTTTTCGGAGTAATGGTTTGTAGAGTAAAACAGCGTGGTGCCATCCGGGGTGATGTATGCGTCGGACTCAAAGTCGCGTGAGTTTACCTTGTCGCTGATGCTCTTGGGGGCTCCCCACGTACCGTCTGACTGGCGCTCAGAAACCATGATGTCGCCGTTGTTCTCTGATTGGTAAAGCAGCAGCTTCGTGTCGTTGTCAAAAAGCTGGATAGAGGCATCGTGGCCGCGGCTGTTCAGGGCACCCGGCACGCTGCGCGGCTTTTCCCACTCATCGGTGCTCACGCGGTTTGTCTCAAAAATATCCTCATAGTACTCGCCGTCCTGGGCTTCCTGGCCACCAGTGGAGGCCGAGCTGCGCGACGTGAAGAGCAGGTAGTTGTAGTCAGAAGAAATCACGGGGCTATGCTCGGAGTAGGCCGTGTTCACGTGGTCGCCCAGGTTGTTCACAAAAACGTCCTTCGGGTTAGCTGTCTCGCGCTTGGCGTTCTTGGCATACTGAATCAGCTGCGCCACCTCTGCGCGGCGCTCATCGTTGCGCTTCGGGATGTCTTTCTGATAGGTCTGAAAGTGCTCGATGGCGCTGTCGAAGCGGTAGTTGATGTGGTCTACGCGGCCAAGCCAGTACTCCAGGTCGCGGTCAACTTTTGGCTTCAGCTTCTGGGCACGGTAAAGGTAGTCGGCCGCCTTCTCTTTGTCGAAGGTCATGTAGCTGACACCCGCTCGGAAGAGCGCCTCCGCGTTGTCCTGGTCCGAAGCAAGCACCTGCTCATACAGCGGCAAGGCCTCCCGGTAGTTCTCTTTGTCAAAGAATTTATTTGCAGCCCGCAATTGCTTTCTGGTGCTTTGGCCCATGGCAGAGGCTGCCAGTAGACAGATAAAGACCAGCAGCATTGAGAACCGCGAAAATGATTTGGCTAATTGATTCATGTGTAAAGGGGTTTGTTATACTTTCCTTGAATTTTAGTTGATGATAGTATGAAAGAGCGGAAGTGCAAGGTACGTCTTACCTGAGTGCTGATCTCGCTTCTATACGTTTGATATTAAAAATGGTATATTCAATTTCTACCTTATTTCGAATATTCCCCTGCCCTGTCCCGACGCCGGCGCCCCACGATCACCCGATTTATGCCAACGCTTTTGCAAACATACATTACTAAATTAGAATATTATCTATATTTTTTTGAACCTGCAAATATACTAATTAATAAATATTAAAAAACGCTTTCTGCCCATGCCCCCTATAGCTTCCCACCGTCTGGTTTTCCTCGTGACCCACTCCGGCAGGGCTTTCCTCTTCTGTTGGTTTTATGCCTCTGTTTCAGGGGTTGCTGAAATACCGAGCAGGGCAAGGGGCAAAATTGCATCATTTTTGATTCACGGCACCTATAAATTGGGTAAATGAAGCCTACGGCAGGTATTAATGCCTGTAAACCATGAGGGAGTGTTTGCGGGGTATGGCCCGCTGCAAGGGGGCGGCGGATGGGCCGTGGTTTATATGGGCAAATAAATTCGTAAATTGCCGCCTCCCCCAAAAGCCGACTGCCTTTTTCCGGATGGCTTTCCGGGGTCTGCGGGCATACAGCCGGCATCTTAGCGCATATATTACCACTCCAGCAACATGATAATAAAAGAAGCAAAATTCCTGATGAGTAACACCCGGGTAGAAGAGTGCCCGGCACCCGACAAGCCGGAGTATGCCTTCATCGGCAGGTCTAACGTGGGCAAGTCGTCCCTCATCAACATGCTGACGCAGCAGAAAGGACTGGCCAAAACCTCCTCGGCCCCTGGCAAGACGCAGCTCATCAACCATTTCCTGATCAACAACAGCTGGTATCTGGTGGATTTGCCGGGGTATGGCTATGCCAAGGTAAGCAAGAGTTCCCGCGAGGACTGGCGCAAGATGATCAACTACTACTTTCAGAAACGCGAGAACCTCACCTGCGTGTTTGCCCTGATCGACTCGCGGCACGAGCCCCTGCCGCAGGACCTTGATTTTATCAACCACCTCGGAACCATCGGGGTGCCTTTTGTACTTGTATTTACAAAGCTCGACAAGCAGTCCGCCAGCAAAACCGAGTCAACCATAGCGGCTTATCAGCGTAAAATGCGTGAAACCTGGGACGAGCTTCCGCAGATGTTCCGCACCTCTGCCGAGAAAAAGACTGGACGCGACGAGATTCTGGACTTTATTGAAGACGTGAACGCGCAGGTTCAGAACCCGTAACGCAGCCCCTTTCGGCAGGTATGCATTTGGCGTTGTGCGGGGAGTGCCCGGTAAAGTTGACATCTAAATGTTTACCCTTATGAAAACCAAAATCTCACTTTTGTTTCTTTTCTTTGCCTTTGTAACCTTCACAGCCACGGCGCAGGAGGAGAAAAAGGTATGGGTGCCTAGTCAGGTTATACCCGTGGCAGAGTTCCACGAGGGTGGCCTGGAAGGCATGTATGCGGCCATTGACGCCGAGCTTGAGTACCCCGCGCTCGCAAAGCGCAACCGTGTGCAGGGAGACTGCCTTGTCAGCTTCACGCTGAACGAGGATGGGTCTACCTCTAACTTCAGGGTGCTGCGCAACGCGGGTGCAGGCACCGGCGAGGAGGCGATGCGCGTGGCCAAGCTCCTCAAGTTCAAGGCTCCCGGCTACGGCCTGAATACCAGCATCCCGATAATGTTTAAACTTTAACCAATACTAGTTTTCGCTTTTATGCCTATTGACTTAAGACAAATTGCTGCCATTGCTGGCATGAGTGGCCTTTTTAAGGTTGTAAAACCCACCCGCACCGGTGTTATCGTAGAAAGCCTGGAGGAAAACCCGAAAAACATGGTAGCCCAGGCGCGCCACCGCATGTCGCTGCTGGACGAGATCTCGATCTATACCACTGACGAAGAGGGCACCATACCCTTGGCCGACGTGTTTGAGAGAATGCACCAGAAGTATGGCGACACGCTGCCGTTGGGCGAGAAGCCGAGCAACGAGGAGTATAAAAGCTTTATGGCTGACCTGCTTCCGGAGTATGATGAGGAGCGCGTATACGTGTCGGACATGAAAAAACTGGCCATATGGTACTTCATCGTGAAAGACTTTGTGGGCTTTACCGAGGAGGCACCTGCCGCCGAGCAAGAGAAAAGCAAAGAAGAAGAGCAAGCCTAAGCACCAAAAGCCCTCCGCAACCGGGGGGCTTTTTCGTTGTGACGGCCATTCCCTGAAAGCACATGCCGTATACCCCCGCCATCCTGACCAGCGCGACCAACCACCTGCAGAAAGTGTTTGATGTGGACCACCTGCCCGCGCGCGACCTGGAGGCGCTCCACTACAAGATCGCCCACCTGGTTCAGCACCTGCTCCGAAACGATTTCAACCGCCTGCTGCACATCCTTTACCGCATCGATGTGGATGAGCGCAAAGTGAAGGAGGCGATGATGGCCGAGGAGCCGGAAATCATCGCGGAGCGCATCTCCCGCCTGATCCTCCGGCGCGAGCTGCAGAAAGCCGAGATCCGTTTTCGCTACAGCTAGCAAGGCTCCCTTTTCCCCCTTTTCTCGTATACCCCTGCGGCATACCGTGGCATACTTCCTCGGCCGTGGCTGGTGTTATGCACAGGCAGCCTTCCGGGCCATACCTGTAGGCAAAGTTGGGAACAACCGCTATTTTTGAACGCATGAGCACAAACAGACCCACAGTATATAAATTCGGAGGCGCCTCGGTTAGAGATGCCGAAGCCTTCCGTAACCTGGCGCAGATTGTAAAGCTGTATGGGGGCGAACGGCAGCTGCTGATCGTGGTGTCGGCGATGGGGAAAACCACCAATGCCCTGGAGCTGGCAATAGACCTGGCATACCGGCAGCAGGACTTCGCGCCAGCGTACCAACAGACCAAATCATACCATCAGGAAGTGCTGCAGGGCCTGTTCCCTGAGTCCGAACATCCGGTATACCAGCGCATGTCGCATCTGTTCGCCGAAATGCACGACATGCTCCGGGCCATACAGCCCACCTACGCCTACGATAAGGCCTACGACCAGTTGGTGAGTTACGGGGAGCTGCTCTCCTCTACACTGCTGCACCATTTCCTGCAAGAGCAGGGTCTTGCCTGCACCTGGGTAGACAGCCGGAAGTATATCCAGACTGACAGCACCTGGCGGGAAGCCAAAGTAGACTGGCCCTGGACCGAGCGCCTGATCGGCCGTGACCTCCCCGCGCTGCTGGAGCAGCAGATTGTGGTGACGCAGGGCTTTTTGGGAGGCACCAACGACGGCCATACCACCACCCTGGGGCGCGAGGGCTCTGATTTCAGCGCCGCCATATTCGCCTATGCCCTCAACGCCGCCGCCATGTATATCTGGAAAGACGTGGAAGGCTTGCTGAACGCCGACCCCAAGCACTTTGCCGATACCGTGCGCTACCCCACCATCTCCTACCAGGAAACATTGGAGATGGCCTATTACGGCGCTTCGGTCATCCACCCGAAAACCATAAAGCCCCTGGCCAACAAGCAAATTCCGCTCTATGTAAAGTCTTTCCTGAACCCGGCGGGCGAGGGCACCAAGATTTGCGAATGCCGCTTCGAGAACATTGCGCCAGCCTATATCATTAAAGAAAACCAGTGCCTGGTGTCGTTCAGCGTGAAGGATTTCACGTTCATCTCAGAGAAAAACCTGGGCACGATCTTCAATGCCCTCTCCGAGCTTCGCCTCAAAATCAACCTGATGCAGAACTCGGCCATCTCCTTTTCCATTTGCACTGATTACCATCCGGAGCGCCTCCAGGGGCTCATCCAAACCCTGCAGGATCAGTTTGTGATCCACTATAATACAGCACTTACGCTATATACCGTAAAAAACTATGACACAGCCAGTTTAGGAAGTATTTTATATCAAAAAGAAGTATTGCTGGAGCAGCGCACGCGCACCACTTTTCAGTTTGTAAGCCGATGAGGCCGGGGCAGGGCAAATTGCACTTAATATGAAAATGTCTTCGATATAGCTTCTTTATATCAATTCTTTGTAGTTACTTTGCGCGGGCAGAAGGGTACCTGATGATAGGCAAATTCTTGTAAAACAAACTGACGCTTTAAAATAAACATGCAACCAGCAGAAAAAGTCACCCCTGGATTTATGTTCAGGCTTTCCCTCCTCTTCGTGCTCCTGATCGCAGGGGTAATTTTCAAAACCACCGACTTAAACAAAAAAGGAAACAGCAAGCCAATGCCGCTCTCGCCGTTTTCTAACGCCGCCGAACCCGGCAGCCCGGACATGCAGCAGCTGTATAACCGACTAGTGAGCAGCGAGTCTGTTTCCGCTATCTAAGCGCACCGTTCCACTGCCATTGCTGCCCGCCCTTCCGGTGGGCTTTTTTTATGGGTTTTCGGGAAAAGCCGTAACTTGAGGCACATCACCAGAGAAACAGAAACAGCATGGAATTTATACTTGTAGACCCACAGGCGCGGCCGCATGTCGCCCTGATCCAACTCAACAGACCTAAAGAACTGAACGCCCTGAACCTGCAGCTGATGGGCGAGCTGCGCGACACGCTGAAGCAGCTGGATGACGATGAGCAGGTGCGCGCCATCATCATCGCCGGAAACGAGCGCGCCTTCGCCGCCGGGGCCGACATCAAACAAATGGCCGGCAAAACTGCCATCGACATGCTGAACGTGGACCAGTTCTCTACCTGGGACCAGATCCGGAAAACAAAAAAGCCGATCATCGCGGCAGTGTCGGGCTTTGCGCTGGGCGGCGGCTGCGAGCTGGCCATGACCTGCGACATGATTGTGGCCTCGGAAACCGCCACGTTTGGGCAGCCCGAGATAAAGATCGGCGTGATGCCGGGAGCAGGCGGCACACAGCGCCTGACACGGGCCATCGGGAAAGCTAAGGCCATGGAGATGGTGCTGACGGGCAAGTTTATGAGCGCCGCCGAGGCGGAGAAGCACGGGCTGATCAACCGGGTTGTACCCGTGGAGCTATACCTCGAAGAGGCCTTCAGACTGGCTGCAGACGTTGCCCAGATGTCGCCGGTGGCGGCCAGGCTGGCAAAGGAAGCTGTGAACCGCTCTTTTGAAACCCAACTGGACGAGGGCCTCCATTTCGAGCGCAAGAACTTCTACCTCTGCTTTGCCTCCGACGACCAGAAAGAGGGTATGGCCGCCTTCGTGGAAAAGCGCAAGCCTGATTTTAAAGGGCGGTAAAACGTGAAGCCGGGAGCGAAGTGCTCTCTGCGCCTTACTGGTTTGCCAAATTAAAAATTAGAAATTAGAAATTAGAAATTAAGAATTAAGAATTAGAAATGAGGCCTAAAAAATCGTTTCTATGCATCAGGGCTTTCGCAATGCTGCCCTTGTTGCGTCTTTTGACCAACAAGTTGTTGGTGAGAACACACAACAACGGCAGGCTGCAGACTGCTTTTGCTCCTTGTTTCGATTAGATGTGAAAGTCCTGTTCATCTAAAAACGAGCGCTACTACTGGTAATTAAATTGGTCGAGCCCTGCCCTTCCTGGCCGTTCCATACCCTGCCGCGAGACAGGCAGTTGATGTTTAACATTTAATTTAAGCGCATCGGTTGCAGCCCTGGCTTCTTCGCCTTACCTTTGCAGGAATTCTTCCTAACTGAGAATAATTCCTGGCTAGAAACAGCAGCATGCAACATCCCCTGAACCGACATACATTGCGAGAGCGCCTACTGGAGAGCGGCCTGAAGGCCACTCACCAGCGCATTGTGGTATATGAGGCGCTGATGGAGCTGCACGGCAGGCACCCGATGGCGGAGGAGGTATACCAGTTGCTGAAGCCCGCTAACCCCACCATCTCGCTGGGCACGGTGTATAAAACCCTCGACACGTTTGCAGAGGTGCGCCTGATACACAAGGTACTGTCGGAGGAGGGTGGCAAGCGCTTTGACGCCAACACCACGGCACACAGCCACATTTACTGCAGCAACACCAAAGAGATTATCGATTTCGAGGACGGGGAGTTGGACGCGTTGTTACAGGCATTTCTGCACAGCCGCAACATCCGCAACTTCGAGCTGACCGGTTATACCCTGCAGCTGAACGGCAAGAAGGTAGACCCGGAAAACCATGTTAGCATTTCAAAATCAACAAAATAGATCACTAAATTTAAATTTTATATATGGCAGTATTAGTAGGCAAGAAAGCACCGTCTTTCAAAACTACAGCCGTTATCAACGGCGATGAATTCGAGGAAAATTTTTCATTAGACCAGTACATCGGCAAGAAGCACGTGTTGTTCTTCTTCTGGCCAATGGACTTCACCTTTGTATGCCCTACCGAGATCCTTGCTTTCCAGGACAGGTTGGCTGATTTCGAGCGCAAGGGCGTAGCCGTAGTAGGCTGCTCCACCGACACGCACATGTCGCATTACGCCTGGTTGAACACACCACAGGACAAAGGCGGGATTGAAGGCGTGACTTACCCGCTGGTAGCTGACGCAGCAAAGACAATCTCCCAGAACTTCGACGTGCTGGCTGGCTATTACGACTATAACGAAGAAGGCGAGTCTATCTTCGTAGGTGAGCCGGTAGCTTACCGCGGGCTGTTCCTGATCGACATGGAGGGCGTTGTACGCCACCAGGTTGTGAACGACATGCCCCTTGGCCGCAGCATCGACGAGGCGCTGCGTATGGTGGATGCCCTACAGTACTTCGAAACAAATGGCGAAGTTTGCCCCGCCAACTGGGAAGAAGGCGAAACCGCGATGCAAGCCACCAAAGAAGGCGTATCGACATACCTTGCCAATCGACTGAACTAGGCTACACCAGCTTATACCTATACCAGAAAAGCCACTGCATTTGCGGTGGCTTTTCTGGTATAGGATTGTTGTTTATACCTGACAGGTGATGCAAATGTATGGCTGTGTCTAGTAACTATACTAGCGTTAGGTTTTCTTTATTGGCTCCTCAGGTCTTTCTATTTTATACCAATTATTTAGGACACCATCGCACTCAAAAGTCTCAATAAATTTCATCCCTATTTTCTGGAGTATTTTATTTGAAGCTATATTCTCGACATGGGCTGCTGCATAAATCTCAGGCAAGTGCAGCTTCTGGAAACCATAAGCTAATGCTGCTACTGCGGTTTCCGTTGCAACACCTTTCCCCCAATACTGCTTCTTTAACCGATACCCTACATCATAATAAGGGAAGTTTTTACGTAGGACTTTTTCATATTTTAATCCCGACCAACCCAGAAATTCGTGCGTTTTCTTATCAATTACTGCCCATCGCCCGATTCCATTCTCTTTGTACTGCTCCCGAATATAATTGACGATGCCCTGCGCCTCTTCTATACTCTTGATCGGTTTGTTGCCCAAATAGGTGTGCACTTCTGGGTCTGAGTCGAGCTCAAAGATATCCTGCGCATCACTCTCAAGTATTTCTCTCAGTATAAATCGCTCAGTTTCCACAGGTGCTTTAATTTGCGTTTTAGGTTTTTGGGACTGCTAATGGTTTAGCTAAATGGCCGTTTTAATGCCATTTTGGTTATACTTAGCCAGTTTTTAAGCTATTCACTCTTAAAACTTTTCCAAATTTCATAGAGTTCTTTAACTTCATCTTCACCGAAATAATTATTAAACAGTCTACAATTACCAAAGTAAGCCATGCACTCTCCAAACTTTAAATACTGAGTTTGTGGAATCGATTTTCTGTGTAGGCACTTTTCTAAAATCTTTAATCGTCCTTTTTCGTCCTGCTCAATTATTTCTCCGAGTCTTTGAATTTCGGAGTTTGTGTATCTATTGATTATTGATTTTATTCCCTTCATGGAATCCCAATATTTTCTAGCAGCCATTCCTTGATCAACTCTTCGAAATCTTCCTTTAGACAAAGCAAAATTGAGTTCATCTCTCCTTTCAAAAGCAATATTCTGGCTTTTCAATTCAGTCCAGAAATATTCTACGTCAATCCCAATACTTTCTTTCCAAAAAGTCAAAACCTCACTCGTCAGAGATTTCAATTGAGTTAGAGTCGATTTGTTATTTGCGAGTTCCTTAATCTGCATAGAGTGATTTACAAAAGCATCTTTAGTTGTCTTATCGAAATTTTGTGAGGTTGTCATTATTCGGTTTTGTATTTCGATTATCAACAACAACTGCTCTGTATATTTCTGTTTTTCACTCATCATTTGTTCAAATGTCCACTAATGGCTCGTGCATGAGGCGATCTAGGCCGTCGATCGTAACATGGCTTATACACAATGTTATGGATTGTTATTTTTCATCTGTCCCATAAATTTTTCTAAATTCTAGCTCTATCTCTTTGTTTATCTCTTCCATAACTTCAAGTGTATCTTCAAGTTTACCACTAGGCCATATTCCAGCAACCATTAGTTCGCCTTCACTTTGTTCAGTATTCTGTCCAGAATCAATCCACGGGAGAACACCATCTATATAATCTTGTATAAATTTATCTAGCTCTGGAAAAAGAGATTTAATTTTATCATTCAGGGCTACAGGAAAAAGTATCTTATTTCTATTATAACTTCTTTTGAATTCAAGTCTAATAGAAGAAAGGTGGTTGATTTCATCATTCGTGTCCATTGGTGCTGTAAATTTTTCTCCAAAAACCAAGAACTTCACGAATGACTGTAGTTCTTGAAACCTTTGATAGCAATCATGTACAGCATCAACTTGTTTTTGATGTTTAGTACTAAACTTCACTAATTCTTTATCTATACCAGATTGAAAGGTTTTTAAATTTTTTTCTGTAATCCCTTCAGCAACCTTTTCAATTCGTTTTTTGAAAAAGCTCCAAAGGGCAAATCCGCTTATTGCTAATACTATAACAAATACTACTGCTCCTATCCCGTATAACTGTTGTATATCTTCTAGTTCAGAGACAATTTTTTCTAATTCTTCCAATTTATTATTTTAACTCAAGTTGTGTGGTAGGCTCTAAAGGTAAAAAGAAAAATGGTTGGCTAACAAGAAGCCAAGCACCTTTAGC
>NZ_JAKVIR010000023.1 GCF_022601975.1 Pontibacter sp. E15-1 | reverse complement strand
CTGCTCTGCCTTTGCCGGGCCTCGTTCTACTATGTGCCCAAACAGGAGACTGCGGACAACTTGCAGATGATGCGGCTCATGGATGCGCACATACTGGAAGAACCAACAGCCGGGGTGCTGACGATGCAGTCCATGCTAGCGGATAAGGGCTATAAAGCGGGTTACGAGCGGGTCAGAAGATTGATGCGCCTGGCCAGCATACGGCCCATTTACCCCAGAAAGCATCTGACGCAGCTGGGGGACAAGAAGTATATTTACCCTTACCTGCTGCGGAATCTGAAAGTAGAAAGAGCCAACCAGGTGTGGGCAATAGATATCACCTATGTTCCCCTGCAGAAAGGGTTTATGTACCTGACGGCCGTGATTGATGTGTATAGCCGCTATATTGTTGGCTGGGGCTTGTCTAACACGTTAGATGCCGGAGCCAGTCTGCAGGTGCTCCGCCAGGCGGTGGCCGAGCATGGCAAACCCGAGATAGTCAACAGTGACCAGGGCAGCCAGTTCACCTGCAGAGAGTATGTAGACTACCTGAAAAGTGAGGCTGTTCGTATAAGCATGGATGGTAAAGGGAGGGCTTTGGACAACATTTACATCGAAAGATTTTGGCGCACGATTAAATACCAGCATATTTACTTAAACCCAGCCGATGATGGCATTACCTTGTACCGGGGTATTAGCCGCTGGATAGTCAAATACAACCAGAAGCCCCACCAGGGCATTAACCGAAATAAGCCAGCTAACCTGTATCAGATGGCAGCTTAATTCAACTAACAAAGTGCGCTTCGTGGTCTAACTCAATCGAGGTATCATAAAGTTCTGCTGGCCTGTAACCTTTTTACCGTTTTTGACTACGCTATAACTGTAGCAGTGGGGACAATAGATCTGGATTTCTAACACACACATCCATTTCTAACAACTCCGCTGCTATCTCTTTCTCAATCCATCATACTTTTTAAAGCACAACCAACAATTGAAATTGTATCGGTAGCAATTTTAGAATCCAGAAAAAGGGTTATCCTATCTTTATTTCCATCTGAGTACATTTTTAATTCTTTGTAATACCATTTTACTGATTCTGGTATTTCCGCAGATATTAAATTTAACTTCTCAGGATTGTCAAATTGAACATTACCAATTGTTTGTGTAACCCATTTTTGTTTTATAATTTCTTTATCGGAGGGTTTGGCGGATAAAAGGAAGATTGAAAAAAAACCAGCAATTGTAATCCCTACTGTCGATAGAATTTTTATCTGCTTTGATTTACCTTTTAGCAAATAAAATAAACCGTAACCTATCATTGCTCCAATTCCTCCAAAAAGCATAGCATACAGGATTGAAGTTTGATCATCAGGTGCTATGACATCAGCTAAGTTATAAGCGAAAACAGTAGGAATGGTTAGAAATAAACCTTGCCAAATTTGGTCTTCTTTATTCATTATTTATTTGTGCTAACGGCCTCGCCTAATAAGGTGTGCGAGGCGGAGCCGAATCCTAACTTATAGGCTGTGTTAGGTGGTTTTGTTTTACCTTTTCAATACTATAATCTTGCTGTCAAAGTTTGCTTTCCATTTTGAAGGACTGGCAAATTACAAGCTTAAAACCTGTTAATATTCTGAATACTTACTGTTAAACGAACCTTTAGTTACTTCCACAGTTTCTCCCGTAACAGAATTCCTTCCCCTAAAGTAGAAAGTTCCAGCAACCGTTTTCTTGACTCTATCTAATGAAGTAATTGTTAACTTTCCTGTATGTGAAGCGTCTGTTTTGAAGTTAATATTATGTTCTCTTGTATAACTGCCACTGCAGCATGTTTGTCCTGCTAGAACATAATCACCTACTCCTATACCTCTTGTGTGGTCAATTACTCCGACTAATACAGAACTTGAACCATTGTAGGCCCCAATCCAAAACTGATTATTGTCATCTAATAAATGGAAAGTGAGGGGGCTTGATTTAAAATCATTACTCTTAGGCCACCACTTCTTACCATTCACCTCTACACAGAAGGCTTCATTTCTACACAAATTATCCTTGCTGCAGCTTAACAAAAAAAATAATAATAGGAACACACTTAACTTTGCTTTCATAACGAAGAGTTTATCTTTTTGAGATTTCATAGTTCCAATATCACCTAACGTGCTCGTGCATAATGTGGGCGAAGCATAGCTGAAGCCTGTATTATGAACTTTGTTGTGCGAGGTTATTTATTTTGTCTTTGATGAGAGCAATTCTGACTTCATTTACATAGTTTTTCTTTTTCAAGACCGATAGATAGTATCTAGCCTTTTCAAAATTTCTGTAGTCCAAGAAGATTTCTATTATCTCTTCTAACTCGTCAGCGTTTGCTTGCTCTACATTATTTATCAGATTAGTTAGCCTTTTGCTTTTAACCTTAGGCTCTCTGATTCTCTTTCTACATGTTGGGCAGTACTTTGGGTATGACCAGACAATAAACTTCAAGTCTTCGTACCAGAACTTCTTTTCTTCTTTTGAAAATTCGAAGAGGCAATTACAATTCTGACATTTTAGTGTTTCATCATTGTAAGTGAAGAAAGGATATGTGATCCCAGTCCAATTTTGTTCTTCTGGCTTTCCCAAAATCACTTTTTCATTTAGAATGCAGTTATCACAAGCCCATTTCAGATGACCTTGCCGTGCTGCACCCAAAACCGAAATCATGTAAGGAAACTTGAATTGCTCGTACCATTTAAACAATTGAGTCAATTCATTAACATTCCTTAACTGATTACAGTTGGGACATCTATAGCTATCATATAGGTCTTCTTCTTTCATACTTATAATCCCGCACAACGGACTTGGCTAAACTGTGGCGTAGCTAAAGTTTAGGTGTGGTTGTAGCTGGTTTTTATTTATTGCTTCTCCACTTTTTATACCCTACCACATCTTTTCTTATTTTTCTCCTCCATTCCTTTCCATATGTCCTTTGCAAATGGTCGAGAATCACGAAGTTATATTCTTCCGTTAGACTATAATCTGGCCCCGTACAACCATCTTCATAATAGTAGACATTATACTTGTTTTCAAAGGAGCTGTCTGCACTATATACTACAGGGGCTATACCGCTTCGTAGCAACAGAAAAGGCATGTTATTCTCAATATCCTTTTTTGCAAGTTCTCGGGCTTCATTAGCTTTGGTAACAAACACTAACTTAATAGCGCCACTATTATTAATGTCTTCGTTAGTCAACTTTTTTGTTTGACCAAATCCGACAAAGGAGATTAAAGTTAATATACTTATTAGGATAAGGTATTTCATAAATTAAATACGCTACAACGGCTAGTATAAACGACGGCCGAGGCCGTCGGCCGAAGGCTGACGTTTATACCTTGTTAGCGGTTTGTGCTTTTTTCTAACTCAATATTGCTTATGCAAAGCGAACGAAATATTCAACAATAATTAAAATTGGAACCAAAAATGGTATTCCAACTGAGAACCAAAGTCCTAGGTTAAATAAGCTTTGCCTATAGGATTGGCTATTGTCCTTGTTGAAGTTCTTATCCACTATGTATCCAAGGTTGTAAAATAAATTGGCAATAAGCATCATAAACAAATAGCCAATCCCTTGGAAAAATATTGTGAACAGAGTTATTTCAAAATTATAGTCATAAGGAGCGATTAAAAGTCCGCCGAGGATAGCATAAGCAAGGAAAGCGGAAATTCCTGCAGCTACAAGTGCTAAATTATATTTCCCCCTTTTTCTTGACCACCATTCTCTACTTGTCGAAGTGTAATAAATTTTGCTGTCAACTAGCGACCGCGTGTCTATAGGTTTAGGTATTAACACATATTTGACCACAAGTCCAGCGAGAATTAATAGCCCTAATGCTAGTATTATAGTTATCATTTGGTTGTTTTCATATATGCATTGCCGCTAACTACCTCGAAAGCGTGAACATACGGTTATGGGCACTATGAGCGAAGGTGTTTGCGCTGTTTTCAGACACCTCCTGAGTACTCTCCTCCTTATGAATCCCGATTCTCATTTGTGATATTAATTTTAACTAATATAGTTTAATTCTACAAGCTATCCAGCGGGCTGGTGATTTTATCTAACGCGTAGCTGGTAACATGTGTGTAGATCTCGGTTGTTCTGCTCGAGCGGTGCCCAAGTAGCGTCTGGATATAGCGCAGGTCAGTGCCCTGCTCCAGCAGGTGTGTCGCAAATGAATGGCGCAACGTGTGCGGCGTGGCCTTTGTTTGCACGCCCGCCTTCTCCATGCTGGCCCTGAACACGCTCCGGATGTTCTCCACGGTGTACTGCCCACCGGTCTGTCCCTCAAAAAGCCATACCTTGGGCCGATACTGCTTGTAATAAGCTCGCAGGTTCTCCAAAAGCTTATGCGAGAGCAGCGTCGTGCGGTCTTTCTTGCCCTTGCCCCCGCGTATGAAAAGCAGGTTCCGCTCCGAGCGAACATCCGTGATCCTGAGGTTGATCACCTCGCTGATGCGCAGGCCACCCGCGTAAAGCAGCTGCAGCAGGCAGCGGTGCTTCAGGTTCTCCGTTGCCGACAGGATGCGCAGCACCTCCTGCTTGCTGAACACCTGCGGCAGGCGGCTTGGCTTCTCCGGGCGCTCCACGTCCTCGGGCTTCACGCTGTGGCGGCCCAGCACGCGCTGGTAATAGAACTTAACGGCATTGATGCTCTGACTCACCGAGGAGTGGGAGTACTTCTGACTTTGCACCATACCCCGGTGGTAGCGGTTAATCTCCTCTGCCGTATAGCCGTTTATCAGTTCCAGACCGACTTCCCTGTTCCCATTAAGGAAGCGCAGCAGCAGTGCATGGTAAGTCCGTATCGTGTTGAGGGAGTAATTGAGCAGGAAAAGTTTCTCCACAAAAGCCAGAGGGCAGGGAATGTAGTTCGCCGCTTTCACATAGCTCTGCTCCCACAGCCTGGCCTGCAGGGGCACGTCCCTGATATGGAGCGTCTGCGAGAGCCATACCTGCGCACCCCCTTCCAAAGTATCTAGCAACTCATGGAAGTACTTGCTTTCAGTCTCCATGGCAAAGCATTTTAGGTCACGTATCCACTTGCAGCCTTCATAGCGCCACAGGCAGGTATAGATTTCCTTGTTGTACTGGAATGAAAGCTGGATGAGCGTTTTGCCTTCATGTTCTAAAGGCTGCAGGCGCACCACAGGCAGCGCAGCCACCCTTTAATAGGTTAAGGCACGTACTATGTTAATCGGTATTATAATTCAATTATGAAATAATACATAGTCAGGAATAATTCCCCTCTGGGCGTGGAGCCCTCTTTAAAAAGAGGGGCTAGGGGTGTGTCTTTTACCTATCATGAAAAAGAAAATATTTATACCTTATAAGCCCTACCTGAAAGAACTGGCCAGACAGCTTCGGAACAATAGGACTTTAGGCGAGGTGTTACTCTGGCAGGAACTAAAGGGTAGCGCGTGCTCGGGCTCGATTTCCACCGTCAGAAGCCGCTAGACGACTTTATAGTCGACTTTTATTGCACTGCGCTAATGCTTGCCATTGAAGTAGACGGAGACAGCCATGATTACAGCTTTGATGAAGATATTGCACGGCAGCGTAGGTTGGAATCGTTGGGCGTACGGTTCCTGCGTTTTACGGACAAAGAGGTGAAATGCGATATGACAAACGTGCTCCGCGTAATTGAGAAATGGATACTGGATAAAAAGAAAACACACCCCTAACCCCTCTCAAGAGGGGAATTGCTCTTGCATGAGTAATTGAGAATCATCTCTGCGCCGGGAGGTGCTTCAGCAGCAAGGCTTCGACTTTCGGCATTTTACCCACCTCTACCGCACCAAAAACGGCAACACTTACCACTTCTGCTACGACTACGGCTACCTGCTGCTCGAAGAGGTGAAAGTGCTCATCGTGAACTAGCAGCCCTACATGGAAATTAAGAAACAAAAAAAGCCCCGGATTGCTCCGGGGCTTTTCATTCTATAACATTTACAGCTATGCGTTGGTCTCGTCTTCAGCAGCATCTGTTGACTCAGTTGACTCCTCATCGTTAGAAGGCGTCTTCTTTGCAGCAGCAGCCTCTAACTTCTTCACGCCAGCCTCTTTCTCATTCTCCAGCATCTGCTCTTTCAGGGCAGACAGGGCATCAAGATCACCAAGCGTAGAACGATCAGCTTCCTTCATTACTTTAGGAGCCTTGTCTTTCTTCTCGCCAGATGCAGCAGGTGCGCCAGCGGCGGTCTTCTTCGTAGCTCTGGAAGCTCTTGTAGACTCAACCTCTGAATGCGAAGCAGTGTGCGAAAGGATGATCTTACGATCTTCTTTCGAGAACTCAGTTACGCGGAAGTCAAGCGTTTCGCCAGCTTCTACCTGAGAACCGTCTTCTTTTGTCAGGCCTTTAGGGAAAGTGAAACCTTCGATGCCGTATGGCAACTCAAGTACCGCTCCTCTGTCAGACTTATCAAGAACTGTAGCCTTGTGCACAGATCCGATGTTGAACACAGACTCAAACGTATCCCAAGGGTTCTCCTCCAGTTGCTTGTGGCCCAGGGCAAGTCGTCTGTTCGGAACATCAAGCTCCAATACAACTACGTCCAGGTTCTCACCAACTTTCACAAACTCAGACGGGTGCTTGATCTTCTTCGTCCACGAAAGGTCAGATACGTGTACAAGACCGTCAACGCCTTCTTCCAACTCAAGGAACAGACCGAAGTTTGTCAGGTTACGAACAATACCAGTGTGCTTGGTGCCCACAGCATACTTCGTCAACACATCTTCTTTCGTCCATGGGTCTTCCGTAAGCTGCTTGATGCCAAGAGACATCTTGCGCTCTTCTCTGTCCAGGGTCAATACAACTGCCTCAACTTCATCGTTCTGCTTGATGAAGTCCTGTGGGTTGCGCAGGTGCTGCGACCAGCTCATTTCTGAAACGTGGATCAGACCTTCTACGCCTGGCATCAGCTCAAGGAACGCACCGTAATCAGCTACGTTTACGATTCTGCCTTTCACTTTAGAGCCAACCTCGATCTCAGCTGGCAATGCATCCCAAGGGTGCGGCGTCAGTTGCTTCATGCCCAGAGAGATACGCTTCTTGTCTTCGTCGAAGTCAAGCACTACCACGTTCACTTTCTGGTCAAGGTTCAATACTTCCTCTGGGTGGTTGATACGTCCCCATGAGATATCAGTGATGTGAAGCAGACCGTCTACGCCACCAAGGTCGATGAACACACCGAAGTTTGTCATGTTCTTGATTACGCCTTCCAGTACCTGGCCTTTCTCCAGGTTGTTCAGGATGGCGGCACGCTGCTGCTCCAGGTCTTTCTCGATCAGTACCTTGTGCGATACAACTACGTTGTCGAAAGCGGCGTTGATTTTCACAACTTTCACTTCCATTTTCTTGCCCACAAACACGTCGAAGTCACGGATAGGCTTCACGTCGATTTGCGAACCTGGCAAGAAGGCCTCCACACCATGGATATCCATGATCAGACCACCTTTTGTTCTGCGCTTCACAACGCCGTCCAGAATGTTGTCATTCTCGAGTGCGTCGTAGATGCGCGCCCAGGCGCTAACGATCTTCGCCTTCTTGCGAGACAAGATCAGCTGACCGTTCGGGTCTTCCTGGTCTTCGATGAATACTTCAACCTCGTCGCCGGCTTTCAGGTCAGGAAGATCCCTGAACTCAGAAATAGGCACCAGGCCGTCAGATTTGAAACCGATGTTCAGGATCACGTCACGATCAGTGATGCCTACCACGATTCCTTTAACAACCTCCTGCTCCTGTACGGTAGTCAGGGTGTCGCCATACATTTTTTCCATTTCGGCTTTCTCGTCCTTGCTGTAGCCTGAACCGAAACCCTGGGACTCAAATTTGTCCCAGTCAAAATTTTCTGGAGAATTACTCATAATGTTTTACTGCTCCGGAGTAGCCACCAGCGTAGAGCAATCGGCTGGTTTGGTTTAATGATACATTCCCCGAAACTGCTTCCGGGACCCATTCAATCGAATGAAGCGCAAAAATAAGCAATTAACCTGAGTTTTGCTATATCTTTCCGAAATGTCCGGCGCAGATAGGCGTGCACATGGCGAACACCACACGAAAGTGAGTCAGCATCACTGAAAATGAAGTGTTTATCCCCTTGCCAGGCGGAATTTATCTGATTGAAGGAGTCAATATGCTAATGGCAAAAAACACCTCGCCCCTGCTCTGTACTAATACCACTATCAATTATATTTTGCACAGTCAAATTTGACGTTACGCAAGAGAGCCGCGCAATTCGTAAAAGTCTCCCTTTGAAGGTATGAGATGCGGCCTGAAGAACCTTACCTGCTCTTGCTTGATGAGAAACAGCCTCTAAAATATCTCACAGCTGATTGCCCGCAGGGAGTGTCATCCCCCTACCCCCTTCAAAGGCTAGGGCTGTTAAGTTCTAAGAGTTGGTAGTGTGCCCTTACGTAAAGTTTCAAAACACCAAAATAACAATTCTCCCCTTGAGGGGAGTTAGAGGGGTGTTTACTCTTTGCGAAAAGTACTTTTTGCTGGCTTTACACCCCTGCGGTCCCCTCAAGGGGACAATTTTCGTTAGAACTTAACGGCCCTACCTTCAAAGGGGGACAAATTCAAAGGAGGACAAAAGTGGGTATTGCGTAACAGCAGGTATAAACACTGCACGAAAATACTTTAATACGCTAAATCCATTCGATAATGGTATAAGGTATACTGAAGAAAAGCTTGATCTACTCCTTTACGCCCAGGTAGGTGCGCCAATCCTGGTTGGAGGTGTTCAGGTGCAGTTGCAGGAACGTCAGCAGCGAGGGTCGGCTGGGTAGCCGCTGCAGTTTGAGGCCCGCCTCCTCGGGGGTGCGGTCGCCTTTGCGGGAGTTGCAGCGCGAGCACGCCGTGACCAGGTTTTGCCAAGCGGTAGCCCCTCCGCGGGAGCGCGGCATCAGGTGGTCCAAGGTCAGGTTTTTGGCCGCGCCGCAGTACTGGCAGCTGTAGTTGTCGCGGCGCATCACGTTGTGCCGGCTCAGTGCGATGCCATAGTATGGCACCCGGACATACCGCTGCAACCGGATAACGGAGGGTATGGGAAAGGCGGTGGTGATGGTATGCAGAAATGCGTTCTCGGCCTTGGTCACCATCTCGGCCTTGTCGAGGTATACCAACAGAAAGGCCTTGTGCACAGAGCAAACCGCAATGGCACTGAAGTCTTGGTTCAGGATGAGTACTTTGTCTTTCATGGCCGCACTAATGAACGATCGCTCAGCTTGTACGGTATAAACTAACTATTTAAAATGTAGGTTCAAAGAATTGCCCCGCAACTTAGTGCAAAATACGTTTGATGATGCGCAGCTGGTGTGAGTAGCGTTTCTGTGTATCGTTGTAGATCCCGACGTGGTCCAGCCGGTCGATGCGCACCTCGCCGTGGGCATGTATGATCTGCTGGTCATCCAACACCATCCCGACGTGCACGATCCTTCCCTCCTCATTAGAGAAGTAGGCCAGGTCACCAGGTTTTGCCTGCTCCACAAAGTGCACTTCCTCCCCATACGCCACCTGCTGGTAGGCATCGCGGTGCAGCTGATAGCCGCAAATGCCATAAAGCTGCTGCATAAACCCGGAACAGTCGATCCCGAAGATAGACTTCCCGCCCCAAAGGTAGGGTGCCTTTAAAAACCTTGTGGCAAATGCCGCCAGTTGCTCCTTGGTGGGCAGCACATCGGTGCTGGAGGCTTCCCCGTCGTAGCTATACTTCTCCCCGTTGATGTCGATTTGCTTGCCGTTGTAAAACGGGAGGTAACTGCCAATGCTCACCGGAATCTGCACCGTGCCCTTCCGGATCACCTGAAAGAGGTCGGTTACGCGCTGATGGGAAGCACGGCGCCACTCCTTATAGTACTCCGCCGTAACGGGGGTATGTTGCTTCTGATCGATCCAGCCACGGTAGCCATCGCTGGCCAGTTGCAGCTGCAGCCAGTTGCCCTCGGTGGCCACTACCTCATAGCACTCGCCAAACAGCACTTGCGTCACAAGCTCGGCCTTGTCAGACGTCTCGGCGCGCATCGGCACCAGGCTGAGCATGCATATTCCGTATTCCACTTTTTTATAATTTTGAATGATTGAAAATTGGATAACTGAATAAGGTGTTTTAAATAAAAGATTTTGAAAAGGGAAAAGCAGGAAGTATAAATTTCATGGATGTGTGACAAGCCAGTTAAGAGACTCGCATTTTCACCAACCGAATAGGAGTTATACCCTCATTCAAAATTCATTCATTCAACTATTCAAAATTATCCTTAATACCCCGCTCTGTCCATCTCGCGCTTCACGTCCTTTTCTTTGATGTCCTGGCGCTTGTCGTACAGCTTTTTGCCACGGGCCAGCGCAATCTCCACTTTAGCGAATCCCCGCTCTGAAATGAATACGCGGTAGGGTATGATCGTGATTCCCTGCTCCTCTGCCCCACTTTCCAGCTTGCGGAGCTCTCTCTTGCTCAGGAGCAGTTTACGGGGGCGGGTCGGTTCGTGGTTGTAGTGCGTGCCCTCTGTGTAAGGCGCGATGTGCGCGTTGTGCAACCAAAGCTCCTGGCGCTGAAACACGCAGTACCCATCCTGCAGGTTCACCTTGCCTTCCCGTATCGACTTGATCTCGGTACCCTTCAGCATCATACCGGCAATATATTTCTCTATAAACTGGAACTCGAAGGAAGCCTTGCGGTTCACAATGTTCACGTGCTTCTGAATTCTGTCTTTTTCTTTTGCCATTTAGTTGTTTCTGGGTGCCAGTATGCTGGCTAATTTTTCTTTCTTTAGAATTTTCTGTCCGGTTTCGCCGGTGGCTACCACGCGGGTACCAACTTGTGCCACAAAAGAGCAGACAACCTCGCGGCCGTCATACTTCTGCAGCGTTGCCGTAATTTCAAGCGCCTCCCCCGCAAAGGCGGGTCCCTTGTGGGCGATCATCAGGAACGTGCCGATCCCTTCTTCATCCCCTTCCTTCAGTTCCAGCACAAAGAGCCGCCCAGCCCATTCCACGGCCTGTGCCAGCGCAAACGTAGAGCACACGGCATGTACCAACCCATCCTCAAAGGAGGCAAAGTCTGCGGCCGTCACATGCTTTACGTAAGTTCTGGTGTCTCCTGGAATTAACATCGTTGATCGTTTTTCGTTTTTTGTGTTTCGTTGATCGTTTTTCGATGGTATGAGTGGTTTGGGTTTATATATAAATATATAAACTGCGGGAGGGCTCTATAATGGAGATATCTTTAAAAATGAGTATACCTCCAAACAGATATCCTAACTTTTGTATTCAAGAGTCCACAAAATTAATTCTTTAAGTTGCTGCCGTGTACATGTTAAACGACCCCATCATCAAATATACTATATACAAAACACGAACAACGATACACTAAACACAAAAAACGATCAACGAATAACTAAATTCTCATCCTTGGTTCCGGGCTTACATACTGCGTTGCGAAGTCGCCTTTAAGATACTGGTAATGAGCTGAAATGGCAATCATACCTGCATTATCGGTGCAATACTGAAATGCTGGGATGTATACGTTCCAGTTATGTTTTTTTGCCTCCTCCTGCAGGGTATGGCGCAGTCCGGTATTGGCAGACACGCCACCGGCAATGGCGATTTCCCGGATCCCTAAATCAGCGGCGGCCTGCTTCAGTTTCTTCAGTAGGGTTTTGATGAGCGTTTTCTGTACACTGGCGCAGATATCGGCCATGTTCTCCTGTACGAAAGCTGGTGCTGCCTTCGTTTTATCTCTGAGGAAATAAAGCACCGATGTCTTGATGCCGCTGAAAGAAAAGTCATACCCTGGCATATTGCTCACCGGAAAGGAAAAGGCGTCCGGGTTGCCTTGGGCGGCGGTTTTGTCCAGCATCGGTCCGCCGGGGTATGCCAGGCCTAGCATCTTGGCGATTTTGTCGAAGGCCTCCCCCACGGCGTCGTCGGTGGTCTGGCCCAGGATCTCCATCTCAAGATGGCTTTTCACGAGCACCACCTGCGTATGGCCCCCACTCACGGTGAGGCAGAGGAAGGGAAAAGCAGGCTTTGGGTCGTCTATAAAATGGGCCAGGATGTGCGCCTGCATGTGGTTTACCTCAATCAGCGGGATGCCGAGGCCAAGCGCAAACGACTTGGCGAACGAGCACCCGACAAGCAGCGCGCCCAAAAGGCCGGGGCCACGCGTGAAGGCAACCGCATTTAGCTCACTTTTTGCTACATTTGCCGTAAGCAAAGCCTGCGTTACCACAGGTATAATGTTTTGCTGGTGTGCTCTGGAGGCAAGTTCCGGCACCACACCGCCATAAAGCTCGTGCACGGCCTGCGTGGCCACAATGTTCGAGAGCACTTTTCCTCCGCGTATAACGGCGGCAGAGGTTTCATCGCAGGAAGATTCGATCGCTAAAATCGTAGGTTCAGTCATCTTTTGGAAAAAGAACAGTCAACAAATTACTTCAAAGTTATAGGAAAAGCTATTCTTAAAACAGCTTTGGGGCTATTCCTATTGCTGATGCTGCTGTTTGCGGCAGTTTTTGTGGCTATCCGATTCCCTGGGGTGCAAACGAAGCTGGCACAGAAGGCGGCCGCCTATCTGTCTGAGACAGTGGGCCACAAAGTGACCATCGGCCGCATCGACATCGCTTTTTTCAGCAATATCATTCTGGAGGAAGTACGGGTGCTGGACAGACGCGAAAATGAGATGCTATACATCGGCAAGGCAGCGGCAGCCATCGACGCCTTCTCTATCTTCGACCCAAACACGTTGCTCCTGAACACGTTGGAGCTGGACCGTCCCCGCGCAAACCTGGCTGTATATGAGGGAACTGACACGCTTAACCTAAATAGTTTCTTAAATAAGCTGGGCGAGCTTTTTGTGAAGGACACCACGAAGCCCGCCAGCGCCCCCTTCACCTTCGGGCTTAACGAGCTGCGCATCAAAGACGGTCGATTCACCTATGATGACTTCAACCAAGCCCGCACGGACTACGGCATGGACTACGCCCACCTCACGCTTGACCACATTACGGGCAGCTTCAGCGAATTGCAGCTGGAGGATACGCTTCGAGTTACTGTGGCCGGGCTGACGGCCATCGAAACGCGCTCCAACACCCGCCTGCTCAACCTCGACACCCGCATGACCTACGCCGACACCTTCTGGGAATGGGACGCACTTGACCTGCAGGTGAACGAAAGCAACCTGCAGCACTACCTGCGCTTCGATTACAGCCAGTTCGGGGACTTCTCGAATTTTGTGGACAGCGTGACGATGACAGGAAACCTGGAGAACTCCAGGATCTACTCACAGGACATTGCCACCTTTGCCCCACAGCTGAAGGAGTATAATGAGAATCTGCTGATTAACTCGCTTGAGCTAAAGGGAAAAGTGAAGGACTTCAACGCCACCAACGTGGACCTGGCGTATGGGGAGAACACCCATATCGTGGGCAGCATTAGCGCAGACGGATTGCCTAACGCGGAGGAGACCTTTGCCAACCTGCGCCTAAAGCCCTCCACCCTGGATGCCCGGGACCTGAAACAGTTTCTGCCCAAAGACACCTACGCCACGGTAGCCAGGCTGGGGACCGTGCAGTTGGAAGGCCGCTTTTTGGGCTTCTACAACGACTTTGTGGCGAACGGCAAGTTCAGGACCGCCTTGGGCAACCTGCAGTCTGACATCAACCTTAAAATAGACGACCGCACCCGCGCCTCTTCCTACAAAGGCTACGTGACCACAGATGGCTTTAACATCGGCAGGCTGCTGAACGCAGAAGACCAGATCAGGCGCATTTCGATGAGCGGTCAGGTAGAGGGTTCCGGCTTTACGCTCAAAGACGCAAACCTGAAACTCGATGCCACCATCAAGCAGGTGCAGCTGCTTGATTACAATTACCAGAACATCAAAGCCAACGGCACGCTGCGGGAGCAGAACTTTATCGGGAAAGTGGCCATCGCGGACCCTAACCTGATATTTGAGGCAGACGGAGAAGTGAACCTGGCCGAAGGACGGCGCGCCTTTAACATGGCCGCAAATCTGGAGCGCGTAGACCTACAGGCGCTGAAACTGACTACAGAGGCGTTTGTGATCAGCGGGAAGGCCAACTTCGACTTTGAGGGATTGCGCCTCGACACCTTCAGGGGCTCCGCCAGCTTTGACAGCGCCCTAGTAGTATACCAGGGGAAAGAGCTGGCGATAGACTCGCTGCTGATCCGGTCGGAGATCACACCCGAAAGCCGTAGCCTATACCTTACCTCCGACCTGCTGGCGCTGCGGGCAAGCGGAAACTTTGCCTATACCACCCTGATTGCTGACCTGGCAGACCTGGTGGAGGAGTATAAGCTGAACTTTGAAAGCGACGCAGCCGCCACGCAAGCATACTATGCCCGCAAGCCAAAGGGAAACCCCGCCGATTATACCGTGTCCTATGACATCTACCTGAAGCACGTCAACCCACTGCTGGATCTGTTTCTTCCCGAACTGCGAATCTCGGATTTCTCGAAGGTCGAAGGCTCCTTTCGGCACAACTCCACCGTTATTCTGGCCCTGTATGCCGACCTCGACACCATCCTGTACAGCGGCAATAAACTCTATGGAAACAAGCTGGAGCTGAACACCTCCAAAATACAGAACAACCCCGATGTGCTGGCTGCAGCCCAGTTCACCTCCGACCGCCAGGCGCTAACCTCTGCGGGCAGCACCCAGGATTTTTACCTGGAAGGCATCTGGAGCGAGCGCACCATCAACTTCTCGACGGCCATCCGGCAGCCGGAGCAAAACAACCGCGCCGTGATCACCGGCGACCTCAACTTTCTTCAGAACCAGCTGCAGGTGGTGTTTAACCGCTCGAACATTGTGCTGCAGCAAAACCCCTGGGCATTTGTGCCGGGCAACACGCTTTATATCAGCGAGAGCGGGCGCAGGCTCGTCTTCGAGAATTTCGCGCTCACCAACCAGGACCAGGTGATCCGTGCCGAGGGCACCGTGTCGGATGAGCCGGGCAGTAAGCTGGTGCTGAACATGGACAATTTTCAGCTGAACAACCTAAACCCGCTCCTTTCGATGAAACTCGCCGGAAAGGTGAACGCCGAAGTTGTGGCCCAAGATATATATGACCGTGCGCTGCTGGCCGCCAACATGCGGGTAGACTCCTTCTACCTGGACGAGGTATACATCGGCAATGTGGTGGGAAACACCGACTGGAGCAACGCCATGAAAAAAGCCGAGGTAGACGTAGGCATTGAGCGCAACGGCAAAAAAGTGCTCACGGTGTCGGGCAACTACAACCCCGAGTCGGTAGATGAGCAACTGGATATGCTGGCCGTTATGGACCAGGCCAACATCAAGCTGGTAGAGCCCGTGCTGAAGTCCCTTTTCTCCAATCTGGAGGGCGAGATGGAGGGCCGCATCCGCATACTCGGGCGGCTCGATTACCCGGTACTGAAAGGCTCGGTGATGGTAAACAACGGGCAGTTTACCTTTAACTACCTCAACACAACTTACAGGTTTTCAGACAGAATATACTTTGGGGCCAACAGCATCAGTTTCCGGAACGCGCAGCTAAAGGATCTATATGGTAACAGCGCCTCCATGACAGGGGGAATAGCCCACGATGGCTTCAACAATATGGTCATCGATTTGGAGGCACGCTACCGCAACTTCATGGTCTTGAACACCAGCGAGGCCCAGAACGAGCTTTTCTACGGCACCGCCTTCGCCACCGGCACAGCCAGCGTGCTCGGCCCGGTCGAGAACCTGAACATTACCGTGGATGCCCGCAGCGAGGAGAATACCCGCATCGTGCTCCCCCTCGACTATCAGACGCAAGTGGCCCGCAAGGACTTTATCAAATTCGTGAACCACAATAATACCGATAGCACCGGCGTGGCGGTGGCTGTGGAAGAACGGGTTGACTTGTCGGGCATAAACATGAACTTCAACCTGGCCGTGACAGACGATGCCTATTTTGAGATTATCATCGACCGGACAACGGGAGACGTGATCCGGGGATCAGGCAACGGCGATA
Source organism: Pontibacter sp. E15-1 (assembly GCF_022601975.1). Lineage (GTDB taxonomy): Bacteria > Bacteroidota > Bacteroidia > Cytophagales > Hymenobacteraceae > Pontibacter. The sequence continues at coordinate 88,911 of NZ_JAKVIR010000023.1, read as the reverse complement.
TCCGGATGACGATAGACACGCGCGGAGACTTTAACATGTATGGCACCTTCGAGATTACGAAGGGCGCTTACAACCTGAACCTGCTGGAAGGCCTCGTGACGCGCGAGTTTGACGTGGTGCCGGGCGGCACGATCTCCTGGAACGGCGACCCTGTGAACGGGCAGATGAACATCACGGCCAACTATACCCAGATGGCCTCCCTCGAGACATTGGTGCAGGGGGCAAGCCCAACTCAGCGGCGCTACCCGGTCACGGCGGTAATCGGCCTGACCGGCCCAATCCTCTCGCCGCAGGTAAAACTGGGCCTAAAGCTGCAGGAACAGGGGGCCGGGTCAACGTCGCAGGATATCGAGAGCCAGCTCAGCGTGATCAATAACGACGAGAGCGAACTCAACCGCCAGGTGTTCAGTCTCCTTGTGCTCCAGCGGCTGTCGCCAACGGGGTCGCTGGCCTTCGACAGCAGGGCGGGTGCCAGTGCCGTGGGCGGTAGTCTGGGCAGTTTGCTCTCTAGCCAGCTCAACAACCTTTTCAGCTCCATCGACAGCAACCTGGAGATTGACATTGGCCTGGACGGGATCGGACAGCAGCAACTGGCCTCGCTGCAGCTGCGCCTCAGCTACTCGTTCTTCGACGGCCGCCTGCGCCTTACCAACGAGACGGGGTTTGGGGGAGTAAATAACGACACGGGCAACTCCACGTCCTACATCGGCGACTGGACCCTGGACTATTATATCTCCCAGAGCGGAGAGCTCCGGGCGCGGCTCCAGTACAGCACCGCCCCCGACATCTATACCGGCCGCATCCAGAAGAGCCAGAGCATCAGTATGCTGCATACCAAGCGCTTCGACACTTTCCGGGAGCTGTTTGTGAGCAACAAGCGCCAACGGCGGCAGCAGGAGCGCGAACTGGAGCGCGACCGCATTATCCTGGACTCCGACACACGGCTGGAGCTGTAAGGGAGGTGCCGATCAAATTACTTGCCCTGGCACATGGTTTCGGCTGCCGCATTGCCTGCATATATAAAATATATTTCTAATTTTGCGCTGGAAGGCTTCAGGTATGGCGACAAAGGTAAAACACATCAAAAAGAAAAAACTCGGGAATTACCCGCACACAATGGTGGTGTTCAGCATTTCGCTGGCCCTGTTTGTGATCGGGTTGTTTGGGCTGCTGCTGATCCATGCCGGCAAACTGTCGGACAAGGTAAAGGAGAGCATCGAGATGCAGGTATACCTGGACCGCAACCTGACGGAGGTGCAGCTGGTGCGCCTGCAAAAAACATTTGAGGCCAAGGGATATGTTGCCTACCAGGGTAGTAACGCGCAGGTGCGCTTTATCTCGAAAGAAGATGGTGCCAAGGCCTTTCTGGAGGAGACCGGTGAGGATTTCATGGAGTTCCTTGGCGATAATCCGCTGCGCGATGCCTATGTGCTCCGCATTGATCCCGAACACTCCAGCTCTCCGGAGCTAAAGAGCATTAAGCTGGACCTGGAGGAAGTGAATGGGGTATACGAGGTGCAGTATGTGGAGAGCCTCATTGAGTCTATCAACAGCAACATCCAGAAAATCAGCTTGGTGCTGCTGGCCTTCGCCCTCATTCTGCTGCTGGTCGTTACCATCCTGATCAACAACACCATTAAACTGGCGCTTTACTCCCAGCGGTTCCTGATCCGGAGCATGCAGCTTGTGGGCGGCACTTCGTTTTTTATACAGCGCCCTTTCCTCAATCGGGCCGCCTGGCAGGGCATCGTGAGCGGTTTTATCGCCTCTGCCCTGCTTTTCGCCCTAATGCAGTACGCTTACCACGAAGTGACGGAACTGCAACTGCTCCGCGACGACGAGCAAACCTACATCCTGATGGGGGCACTGGTGGTGATCGGGTTGATCATCGGGTTTATGAGCTCATACCGGGCCATACGCAAGTACCTGCGCCTCTCACTTGACGAATTATACTAACATGGAAGAAGAAAAAACACAGCTTGCCTTCGGCAAGAAGAACTACATTCTCATGCTGGCTGGCATTGTGGTGCTGGCCATCGGCTTTATCATCATGACGCTGGATGGGGAGCAGTACGGGCTCGGTTTCCTGGGCATCACGCTTGGGCCGTTGGTTGTGCTGGCTGGTTTCGGCATCGAGTTATTCGCTATTTTGGCCAAAGATAAACCGAAGGGATAGATGAGCTTACTACAGGCTATTATTTTAGCCATTGTGGAGGGCCTTACGGAATTCCTGCCCGTTTCCTCTACCGGTCACATGATCATTGCCTCCAGCCTGATGGGAATAAACGAGCTGCCCATCACCAAGATCTTTGAAGTGAACATCCAGTTCGGGGCCATCCTGTCGGTGGTGGTGCTGTACTGGCGGCGTTTTCTGCAGAGCTTTGCCTTTTACCAGAAACTTCTGCTAGCCTTTCTGCCTGCCGCCGTCATCGGCTTTGCCCTGCACGACATTATTGATGCCATGCTGGAAAGCGTCACCATCACGGCCATCATGCTGGTGGTGGGCGGTGTGGTGCTGCTTTACGTGGACAAGTGGTTTAAAAACGCAGACCAGGAAGTGGTCACTTACCGCAATGCGCTGGTGATCGGCTTCTTCCAGTGCATCGCCATGATCCCGGGCGTGTCCCGCTCGGCTGCCTCCATCATTGGGGGTATGACGCAGGGCGTGGACCGCAAGACTGCCGCGGAGTTCTCCTTCTTTCTGGCGGTGCCCACCATGCTGGCCGCCGGCATGTATAAATTCGTGACCGACCTGCTAAAGCTGGAGATATCAGACTTGCTGAAGTTCGACACCGTAAAAATAATGAATAGCCTGGAGGTGATACAGCCCAACGACGTGAAACTGCTGTTGGTAGGCAATGCGGTGGCCTTTGTGGTGGCTATGCTCGCGATTCAGTTTTTCATCAGCTTCCTCACCAAATACGGCTTCAAGATGTTCGGGTATTACCGCATCGCGCTGGGTATTACGCTGCTGGCGCTGCTGGCGATGGGGGTTGATTTAAAGGTATAACTATGGACTACGATTTTGCCGCTGGCGAAATACTGCTGCTGGACAAGCCCCTCGACTGGACCTCGTTTGACGTGGTGAAGAAAGTGCGCAACACCATCCGGGTTAAAAAAGTCGGCCATGCCGGCACCCTGGACCCGCTGGCCACCGGGCTGCTGATTCTGTGCACCGGCAAGTTCACCAAGCGCATCGACGAGATACAGGGTCAGGAGAAAGAGTATACCGGCACCATCCGCCTGGGCGAGATCACACCCTCCTACGACCGCGAAACCGAGGTGACAGAAACCCGCGATAGCAGCCACCTGACACGGGAAAGCATCGAGGCTGCCGCCAGCGCCTTTGTGGGCACAATAGAGCAGGTTCCCCCTATTTACTCGGCCGTGATGGTAGACGGCAAACGCGCCTACGACCTGGCCCGCAAGGGAAAGTCCGCGGAGCTGAAGGCCCGCACTATTACAATAAAGGCCTTTGACATCACCGCCATGGAAGGTGCCGAGGTATCCTTCCGGGTAATCTGCACCAAAGGAACGTATATCCGCAGTCTGGCCCACGACCTTGGCCAGCAGTTAGGCTGCGGCGCGCATCTCTCCTCTCTGGTCCGCACGCGCATCGGCGATTACAAACTTACAGACGCTTTGACGATTGAGGATATACAGGAAATCAGACGAAAGCAAATAGAAGCTGCCAATGGAAGTAATCCGTGACATCAGTGATTTCCCGCAGCTGAGCCATGCCGTTGTGACCAGCGGCACCTTCGACGGGGTGCACATCGGCCACCAGAAAATACTGAAGCGCGTGCGTGAGCGCGCGCGCCAGAGCAATGGCCAGAGCGTGGTGATTACCTATTGGCCGCACCCCCGCCTCGTGATCTTCCCGGACGACAATGACCTGAAGCTGCTTTCGACGATTGAGGAGCGCATTGAGCAGCTGCGCAGCTATGGCATCGACTATCTCCTGATTATCCCGTTCACCAAGGAGTTCTCCCGCACCAGTTCCCGGAGTTTTATCACGGATGTGCTGGTGCGCACCATCAACACTAAAGTGCTTGTGATCGGGTATGACCACCGCTTCGGCAAAAACCGCGAGGGCAGCTTCGAGAACCTGAAGGCGCGGTCGGCACAGTATGGCTTTGAGGTGGAGGAAATTCCGCGCCAGGATGTGGACGATGTGGCGGTAAGCTCCACCAAGATCCGGAAGGCGCTGGAGGAGGGAGACATCGAGACGGCGAACCGCTACCTGGGCCGCAACTACCCGCTTACGTCGGTGGTAGTGGAGGGCGACAGGCTGGGGCGCACCATTGGCTTTCCGACAGCCAACCTGGCGCTGCCCGCCAATCATAAGCAGGTGCCCGGGCAGGGCGTATACGCCGTTTGGGTGCGGCACGCACAGGAGAAGCACCCCGGTATGATGAACATCGGCATGCGGCCTACCGTGGAGGGCACAACGCTGACCCTGGAGGTGCACATTCTGGGCTTTGACCGCGACATTTACGGACAGACCCTGACGGTGGAGTTTGTGGCACTGCTCCGCCACGAGCAGAAATTCGACGGCCTGGAGGAGCTGAAGGCGCAGCTGGCGTTGGATAAAGAACAGACAAAACAGTTACTGCACCATTAGCTTAACATATGCGAAGAGCATTTCAGCGCATGTTTAAATCTCGCTTCCAAAGTATATAGTTTATACATGCACTCAACCACGGCGGTCCCCAAAGGGCTGCCGTTTTTTATTTCCGCAGTCTGCAAAAAGGCTGAAATGCGCCACCCTCCGAAACGAAGCACCGTATAGCAAAGACTTTTGTGCGGCCACATCGGCAACCCGGCGCCTGAAATAGTTCGTTTCATCGCAGCTCGGTGCCTAATACATGGTTACACAGCGCCCTGGTTTTCCACATGCTTACCACCTTGCGACACCATGGGTATGGATGCCACGCGCGCGCTGACACAGCCCACAACACGCAACCTTTTATACCTCAGAATGACCAACACTTTACTGCTATACGACATACAGGAACAGCAAACAGTAGAACAAACGGTGCTCCCGGCACTAACGGCGCATGGCCCAACACCTCTGCCCTATCACATCAATGACATAGCGGATATTCATCCAGAGAGCAACATCATCACCTATCTCAGTGATGAGCAATTAATTGAGTTGATTACTGGCATACTGGGCAAAGCGTGTACACTTACGCTGCTTCCGCACCCGCGTATGAAAGAGGCGCGTATGGGCTATGGCGTCGCGGACTCGCTGGACCAGGCGCTGGAAGACATTAATGATGCCAAAAACGCTGTTTGCGCGGACCTGCTGCTCTGCAACGGCCGCCCCGTCGTCAATAAGATTGTTTTTGGCAACAGCCTGAGCCTGATGGCAGGCAGCGTTTCTAAAAACAGCATCCTTTCTTTTCTGGAGAAAATGATCGCCGTTTTCAGGGGAGGCAAGATGCTGGTGCCGCGCACTTTCACGATTACCACCGAAGACAAGTCCCCTCTCACCACCGCTGCAATTGGCCTTATTTCGGTGTTGCACGGCAAAACCTCCTACCTGACGGGCAGACTGGTTAGCCGCTCCGACATGAACACTGGCAGGATGCATGTGCTGATACTATCCCCCAAAAGCATCATTCAGCTGCTTCGGTATTATTTCAACTCCCTTGCCAGCGGCTCCAGTCTGAAGCGACTCCCCTCCTTTATCGGCCATATCAAGGCAAAGAGCGTCCGCATTGAGAGTTCTGCGCCCATAGATTTCTCCCAGGACAATAGCCTGATGAGCGCGGACAGCATTGAGCTGGAGGTATACAACAATGCCTTTCAGGTTGTGCCGGGGCGCTTTTTGGTGGCAGACGAGCAGGCTGGCGAGCCCGCCGAAATCTACCGTGTGAACAAGCTGCCGAAAGGCGAGACGTATCTGCGGGAATTGAGCACCAAGCCCCTGTCGTGGGTATATCACGCCTCTACCGAGGAGTTCAAGGATCTCTTTATGGTGTTGCGCGAAAACGCGAAAGTGAAAAGCCCATACCTGACGCTGATGGTGCTCTCGACGCTGCTGGCCGCCCTGGGCCTGTTTTCCAATTCCTCCCCAGTGATTATCGGGGCCATGATCCTGGCTCCCCTGATGTCTCCGATCATCTCCCTGTCGATGGGGGTGTTGCGCCAGGAGCGGCAACTGATTGCCAGCAGCGTGAAAACAATTGGCCTGGGGTTACTGCTCAGCTACTGCGCGGCCATTCTGATCACGCTGTTCACACCGCTGCACAGCCTGAATGCCGAGATTACTGCCCGCATACGTCCGAATTTGCTGGACCTGGGGGTAGCTATCGTTTCGGGTATAGCGGGCGCTTACGCCCATGCCCGGGAAGAGGTGGCCAAAACCCTGGCCGGTGTTGCCATCGCCGTGGCGCTCGTGCCCCCACTAGCGGTGTCGGGTATAGGAATTGGCTGGGGCGACGGCGATGTGTTTATGGGGGCGCTGCTGCTGTTCTTCACCAACCTCACGGGCATTGTGCTGGCAGCCGCTTTTACCTTTATGCTACTGGGCTTTAGCCCTTTTCATCTGGCACGCAAAGGATTAATCGCCTCGCTGCTGGTGGTAGTGCTGATCAGCTTTCCGCTAGGGTATGGCTTTGCAGACATCGTGCGCGAGCGAAACATCACCCGCTCCCTAGAAAATTACCGCGTAGGCGAGATCGTGATCAAGGACGTGGCGGTGGTACGTGGCAACATGCCCCTGCTGATCAGCATCAAGCTGGTGGCGAAAGACCCTATCAATAGCGAGGACCTCGAAAAAGTGAAACAAGCCATACAGCGCCGCATCAAGCAGGATGTACAACTAGAGATCGTCGTCAGCATGCGTCGCTAAACTGCGTCCCGTATATTGCGCATACCCCCTGTGCATGCTCTTGAACCGCTTACGCAGGTGCGTGTCGATTTCAAAAAATACAAAGGCTCCGTTTCGATATGGCCCATTTTATACATAAATTACCTGAATCAACCACTTTACCTACACTATGATCAACAAAACAGTAGAAAATGCCAGCGCCGCCCTGCGGGGCATCCAGGATGGCATGACGCTGATGTTAGGGGGCTTTGGCCTTTGCGGCATCCCCGAAAACGCGATCCGGGAGCTGCTGCGGCTCGGTGTGAAAGACCTGACCTGCATATCCAACAACGCCGGGGTAGATGACTTTGGCATTGGCCTGCTCCTGCAAAAGCGTCAGGTTAAAAAAATGATTTCGAGTTATGTGGGAGAGAACGCCGAGTTTGAGCGACAGCTGCTTTCCGGCGAGTTGGATGTGGAGCTTGTGCCCCAGGGAACGCTTTCGGAGCGGATTCGCGCGGGAGGCGCCGGGATTCCCGCCTTTTATACCCCCGCCGGGTATGGCACCGAAGTAGCGGAAGGAAAGGAGACACGGGAATTTGACGGCAAGATGTACCTGCTGGAGTCGTGGCTGAAAGCCGATTTTTCCTTTGTGAAGGCCTGGAAAGGGGACACGGCGGGCAACCTGATCTACAAAGGCACAGCCCGCAATTTCAACCCCATGATGGCGACCGCTGGCAAAGTCACGGTGGCGGAGGTAGAGGAACTGGTGCCGGCCGGCGAGTTGGACCCCAACATGATCCATACCCCCGGCATCTTTGTGCAGCGCATTTTTCAGGGGGATCATTATGAGAAGCGCATCGAGCAGCGCACCGTCAGAACCGCTTAATCTAAAACAGACAAAGACAAAATGGGACTAGATAAACACGGCATCGCGAAGCGCATTGCCAAGGAGGTAAAAAACGGGATGTACGTTAACCTAGGCATCGGCATCCCCACGCTTGTGGCTAACTATATACCAGAGGGCATCGAAGTGGTGCTGCAGTCGGAGAACGGCTTGCTGGGTATGGGCCCCTTCCCTACCGAAGACCAGGTAGATGCCGACCTGATCAACGCGGGCAAGCAGACGATTACCACCCTGCCCGGCTCGGCTATCTTCAACTCCGCCGACAGCTTTGCCATGATCCGGGGCGAGCACGTGGACCTCACCATCCTGGGCGCCATGGAGGTATCGGAGGACGGCGACATTGCCAACTGGAAAATTCCGGGCAAAATGGTGAAAGGCATGGGCGGTGCCATGGACCTGGTGGCCTCCGCCAAAAACATCATTGTGGCCATGCAGCATACCGCCCGCGACGGCTCCTCAAAGCTGCTGAAGAAATGCTCGCTGCCCATCACCGGCGTGCGTTGCGTCAAGAAAATCGTGACGGACCTGGCGGTGCTGGAGGTGGTTGAAGGAGGCTTTAAGCTTTTGGAACGCGCCCCTGGGGTCTCGGTGGAGGAGATTAAAACTGCCACGGAGGGGAATCTTATTGTGAAGGGGGAGGTGCCGGAGATAGAGGTATAAAATAAAACGCGTTTAATCTACCGGAGCATACTTTCTGGCGGCAATTAATGCGGCCACAAGCGTTAAAACCGTGATAGCTATTTTATAAACGGTAGCAGTGTCTTTTAGCACCAGCACTATTCCTGTAAACGCTATTATGAGAACCAGCCAGAACAGTGGCTGATATTTTATGTCCGCCACTGTTGTTTCTTTATATGTATTGAACAGAAACCCAGAAAAGCCAATAACAAGTAATGAAACAAAAGTAGTATAAGCAGCTGCCATATAGCCGTATATAGGTATAAAAATGAAGTTAAGCACGACATTAAGTATACCCGCAACGAGTGATATTTTCCAAAGATGCTGTGTTTTTTCAAAGTAACACAACCTATTTATAACTGCCCAATACATCGGTCTATAGTTATAACCCATGATAATGATTATAGCAATGCCATAAGCCTGTTGCAGCTCCACATTATTGATCAATAACTGAAACAACTCTTTACACCACAGGCACACAAGAAAAGAGACTGAGATAAAACCGATCTGTAAAAAGAATATCAGATTCCTTAGCTTCTCCTCTGCGTTGCTGTTTCCCTCCGCCATCAAATTAGTAGTCAACGGACCAACTGCCATTCCAACTGCATTTCCCCCAAACTCAAAGTAGTTACCAAAGGTATAGGCTAAATTATATAAGCCGAGTTTATTGATATTAATTCCTAATATGTCCATCACCATTCTATCGCTAGAGTTTAGGAGGTAAGCAGAATAGTTATGCGGTATAGTAGGTAAGGCAACTTTTAATTGACTATATATATACTTTCTGTTAAATCTGAGAATTGGTCTGATCATGTGCTTGTAGTAGAGCGGAATAGCATAAAGCACAAACGAAATGAAAGTACTCAAAGCGCTAGAGAGCATCCAACCTAAATATCCTAATTCAAAATGCACAATGGTCACAATATTAAGTACCATAGTGATGATACCAACTAGTGCACTTACAAAAGAAATGTACAAGGGCTTTTGCGCGAATTGGTAATACCTGGAGCAGAAATTTATAGTCGTGCTAAACAAAGCTATTGGCACAACATTCAGTAATATAATAGCTAAGCGGTTATCATAAGCTTCTTCTGGTATCACAGCGTAAAGTAAGGCTGCCTGTAAAAAAGCAAATACTACAGACCAAACTGAAATAAAGCCGTGAAATTGCCTCCAGATAAATTTCCAACGCTTTGGATGTTTGTAAAAAGTGTTTACCATAGGCACTGCAATACCTAGATCTTGCAAACCACTCAACAAACCAGTATAAGCCGTTACAACCCCTATAATGCCATAATCTGCTGCAGTCAGGTACTTAGTAATCAACGGTAGTATAAAAATACCTGCAACTTTCGGGATCTGAGGTCCCAAAGCATATATAATAGAATGAGAAAAAAGTTTCTTAATCAATGCGTAGGAGTCAGAAAATGATGAGTATTGATAGTAAGAGTTTGTTTAGATTCTGTGATAAACTGTTTTTTTTCGCTTACTCTGTTGAGTAGGGAAGTGATGAAAGCAACATGTAGCATGGCCTCAGCTGACTCCATCGTTTTTTTATAGCTTTCGCCAATCTTCGCCTAAGGTTAAGCCATCCGAAGCTTCTCTCCACGGTCCATCTGTTCTTTTCCGGCACAAAGCCTTTGGCTGATTCCGGCCTTTGTTAATTCCACCTCTTATCCGTACCTGCCATCCGCATGGTCGGTGATGGTAGTGCGGTAGCCATTGTCGGCGGCTATTTTCTCCAGCCTCGGCACCTTATTATGCAGGCGATCCACCAGTCCACAGCCTGGGCTTATTTATACCAGCGTATCGTTGTGCTGAATCCCAAACCCTCGTTAGGCTCTACTTGCGTCAATAGGAGTACAACCTTAGTCAACAGGGATATAGTGTCATCTACAGCTATCGCCAGTTGACTCACAGGAGCGCCTCTGTTAAGCGCTCAGATTAGATAAAACGAGCTGATCCCACAACTCTATGTCATTATAAACAAAATCACTCAAGTTATTCGGGCTGTATTCTAACATTTTGCCGGTATCCATATAATTGGATATAGCACCCATAAATTCTTGCTCTGAAAATACCATCACAGAGCCCGCCCCTATATCAGTTAATACAGGATAAGAAGCATAGTTATAAAATCTTATTGAAGGTTTACCTAAAAACATAGCATCAATGAAAGTAGTACTGTAGGAAGTAGATAGTACTATATCAGCATTCACTATATCATCCAGAATATTTTTGTTTTCTGAAAAAGAATAGTTCTTGATACCGCTCTTCTCTAACAGATCGAGCAGAAAAGTATTTGATATGTGATTGCCCGGATGTTTCCTAATTATAAGGTGTGCCCTATCTGCGTACTTTTCGATTCCTTTTCTAAAGTATCCATATTCAAGTTTTGCAAAATGCTGTAGAGTGGTACACCACAAGATATTAATGGGCCCATCGTCTCTGCAAATTGGTGCTTTAACCTGTGGACTGAGAATATGCTTTATACTCCCAAGCGGAAGTACAAAGTCATCAGGTATGCTATTGTTGCTTAAAAATGTTTTCTTAAAATAATCACTCCAAACTAAAAACTTTTGTGGTAATGGTAGCCCATCGCCATTCTTTAAAGGGGTAATCTCTGCATCAGTAAGCGTATATACTGTATGACTAGGGTTAAAAAAGATACCGTGCTGTAAACCAAAGTACTTGATGTCAGATGTTGAGCGCTTTAAACTTAAAGCATGAGAAATATATCTTCCAGAAGGATAAAACTCCTCATCATAAGTTACTACAGTTTTAGTATTTTTTGCAGAATCTGCAAAATTGGCAAACCATTTATGTGAAAATAAAAAACCTGAATTAAGGAGTGATCTTCTTATCTCCTTACCTATGAAAGTATGTTGATTTTTAAAGTAAAAGAATGATTTCAGATAACTTAAAGAAATATTAAAACATATAAGCACGACGCTTTTACAGGATGGGGAGGACTTTATAAACTCAGATGGTACTTTTTCGAAATTGTATGTGTAAGCACTTCTATAGCTATTAAACAATGGCACTATCCAGGCCTTTGTTTTAGAGTTAAAATAACCAAAATAAGCCTCCCAATAATTTTCCCATTTATCGGTTGGCCATACAGACGCATAAATATTTGCAATTATGAAATTAGATATTTCTAATTTTTCAGAGTTGAGCCCTATCTTAGCTAACAGTATTTTAAGACGAAAAAACCCAATAATATTAAAAAGGATATTTTTAAAAAAGAGGGCCAGTATAAGAATTTCGTTGTTTACTCCCCTGCTGATTATTCTAGGTTCTTTTAAATCGTGACCATTAAAAATATCAATCAGAAATATTTTCGCGTGTAAGCTCCCCTTTGGTAGAATAACTATATGTTTTTCATGAGGATCCAGGTTTATGAGTCCAGAAGCTAGAGATTCCTTTAGCAGAAAGATTGCTGATAACCAATGTAACTCATAGTGTTTTACGGAAACATCCGTACCCCAATACAATGGAAAGTTGCTAACTTGTAAATCTCTAACTGTTACATCACCTGAAACTCTAGTCTTCGATAACTGACTACAGTATGTGATATATTTTTTGATAGCATTTTCTTCAACTCTTAATGCACCTTCCAACTGACGCAGGCTACATAGCTTATGCTGTGTCATAGATGGGTTTAATACACCTGTGACATCAATAATATCACTATTATCTTCTACTTTGCTGACAAAGGCTAAGGCATCTTCCTCAGAATAGCTCAAGTTTAAAATCATTGCAGTTTTTTGTAGATAAACTGATAAAAGTAGTCATATTAGATCAGTTTCTAAGCTCTGAGCAGTTTCGTTAGTGAGCGCCCTTACTTTCTGGCTTCTACATATACTGAAATCTGAGGATGCGTATTATCGAAAAATTTAGTATTTCTCAGTATGGGGCAATAGCTTTGCCCATAGCCACTCACATATACCTGTGAAAATCCGGCCTTTTCAAGATAAGAACTGATTTTCGTGCGATTCCACCATGATACATGATTGCCGGGTCGGTCGCTTTGAAATTCGCATAAAGAGGTAAAATAATTTAAAGCTTCCTCTTTAGTTTTTGTGTTAAGAATATCTCGTATCTGCTTGGCATCGATTTTATGAGCCGAAGGACTTTTGTCGTTTGGGGCTAACTGCGAAGCAACATGATGCAGCCAGCGTTCCTCAAGAGGAACGGATGTAGCAGGCTTGTAGTAATTTTGCTCGTAGGAACCAGGTTTTTCATACCATTTATTCCAAAAAAACCAATCCTCATCGTTTCTCATTAGAGCATCAAAATCACTATCTGCATCAGGACCGGTGGTAACTCTAAAATATCCTCCTTTTTTTAATGCTCTATAAGCTTCATTAAATAAAACTTGAACAGCATCATCCTTAATATGCTCTATAGTATGACTCGTGTAAAAAACTTCCGCTGAGTTACTTGCAATAGGAAGAGGTTTTTTCTCCATGAGATCAATGTGAATCACATTTTTTTGAACATCTTTATACCAATCGCTTACATAATCTAAGTTAGACCAATAAGGGTGATAGAAATCACCACTTCCTACATTATAGAAACGTTTATGCTCAAGGCTATCTGGTAAATAATTTTTCCTATAGATGGCTAAGTCTTCTTCTTCCTGGTGCTTGTTATCAGTTTTAACAAAGCTGTACCCAAGCTTTCCCAACGAAGCTTTAAGGCCTTCTTTTAATTGGTGTTTCATTATACTCCTTATTGCTAACTAACCTTTTGCTTTAACTTCCATTCTCCCTCTACCTTTTCCCATAGGTGCAGTGAGCGCCAACTGTCGACCACCTCCCAGAAGTAATCTTCCGTAATGTCGCAGTACTCCAAAAAAGTCTGGAAGTATTTTTTTGGGAACTCTCCATCAAACCTGTTCACTAATGCCACGCCCTCTTCCCGAGTCAAATGGCCGTCTCTGATCTCATGCGCGGTATCGCTCGTGCACCTGCCTAAGCCGAACTTAATGAACGCTAGGTAATAATGATACCCATCTATTTTATCATCTAAGGACGCATATTTAGAGTAAGTGCCTTCACTTCTGACAGGATTGGCTTGAAACCCAGTGTTCTCTACACAATAGTAATAGTTTTCCTGGGGCACCCATTTTTTATAGTAACCATAAAAATGCAGTTCAGTGCCTAGTCTGTCAAGTTCCTCGTTAGGCGGTGCCATATAGGGCACTAGGTCATTCTCCTTGATGCCATATCGCACTAAATCTTCAGGTGCAAGTCCTGAGAAATAATGCTTGACGTGGTCTGTTTTATAGTTGCGGGTAGGGCTGAATGCGTTTTTCATATCCCCGCCATATTCTACCTCGCCATTCTCACCATACATGATAAGTGGGATCTGATATCGAACAGCGGTCTGCAAGGGGAAGTTTGTCTGGCCGTAAATGAATGGTTGAAAAGGATCTCCCAGGATCTCGAAGGCCAGTTTGGTTAACTTACGGTGTGTCTCTCCGGGAGGGGTGCCAAGTATGTTAGCCAAATCACCTACCCTTGTCATATTGTGTAAGTTTTGCCAGCCGATCTCAGTGTATAGATGCGGTGCCCAAGTAACCGTCAGGGGATTCATACCATATTTGTGCTTCAGCTCATGGGCTATATAGGCTGCGTCTTTACCGCCACTGCAGGGCACCAACACATCATAAGAACCGTCGTTCCTTCTGTGCTTGTCTAACAGCGCGATCAGTTCCTCCTCTCTTTTCCCCCAGTCGATTTTACTTTTTTTGAACTCCGCGAAACGACAGGCAGAACACACCCCTTCCTCGTCAAAAATGATGCGGGGCCGCTGGTTAGAAACAGTACATTTCTTACAATACAGTATCTCATCAGGTAAATTGTATCGCTGTTGAGTGTTTTTATGCTCCATTAATATTGAATATTAAAAATTGTTTATGAAGTTATCATATAGTTTTAGGCCGCTCTGTCCGCTCTTCTCCGGATGGAATTGAAAACCTACGATATTGTTTTTACTGACAGATGAGCAGTATTCAAACCCTTGGTATACGGTGGTGGTTAATACATCCTCGCTGTCATCTGGGGTTGTATAGTATGAATGCACAAAGTACATAAATTCTCCGGAGGGTATACCTTTTAGGCTTTTCTCGTTATCAGCGTGTTCTATTCCCAGCCACCCGATGTTGGGCACTCTAAGCTTTTTGCTGTCAATCTCATTGGGAAACCGTTTTATACCTCCTTTGATTAGGCCTAGCCCTTGATGTACGCCATACTCTTCACTCGCTTCAAACAGAAGCTGCATACCCAGGCAAACACCTAGCAGCGGTGTGCCGGAAGAAACTTTTTCAAGCAAAGGCGAAATCAATCCCAGTTGCTTTAGGTTTGTCATGGCATCACCGAAAGCGCCGACTCCCGGTAACACGATATGGGTAGCCTGCAACAAATCTCTTATGTCAGAACTTATGACAGGAGTAACGCCTGTTTTTTTAAATGCCTGGCTTATACTAAAGAGGTTGCCTAACCCGTAGTCTACTAATACAACGTTCTTCTCCATTATCAAACTCTACAGCTTATACCCTCTCTGTTGAGGTAATTCTTTAAATCTGGTATGCCAATAGTCTCGATGTTGCCCTTGGTTCTACCACTCAACAGGAAGTCGATATTTCCCTCAGTTTCATATGCCCTGTTGTGAAGCGCCTGCTTGATGAAATCATAGTGCAATATAGAGGATACGGCAAAGGCGTCCACACTGCATTTCACGTTAGCCTCAGCCATGTGCTTTGCACTTCCGATGCCTCCATGGGCAATAACAGGTATAGAAACGGAATCTGATATACGTTTTACGAGCTCAAGGTCAAGCCCTTTCCCAGTCCCTTCGTTGTCTACAGAAGTAACGCTCAACTCACCGGCGCCAAGTGATTCTACTTGGGCGGCCCACTCTATTGCATCAATGCCCGTATACTCCCTTCCGTTATCTGTAAAAATAAAGTATTTCCCATCTGGCTGCCGGATAGCCTCGATGGCCACAACGATTGTGGAAGAGCCGAATCTTCTGGAGGCTTGTTGGATGAACGTCGGGTTTTTAACTGCGGCAGTGTTTATAGAAACCTTGTCTGCCCCGGCCCGAAGGATTTCTTTGATATCCTCTTGCGTTCTAATGCCCCCACCCACTGTGAGTGGAATAAAAATATTTTTTGCAGTAGCTGAGATAATGTCTTTTAAGCTGTTTCGTTCATACAAACTTGCTACAACGTCTTGGTAGATAAGCTCGTCAGCCCCATTTTCATAATAGTACTGCGCAAAATCCTCTGGCTTACCCAGTACCCTGAGTCCCTCCAAATGTATTCCCTTCACCAGGTTTGGGCCTTTTATGTCTAACCTAGGTATAATTCTAACTGTTTTCATGTATAAGTCCGTTGCGCAAAATGGCCTCCGCCAAAATCCAATCCAGGTTTGAGTCGATGTCAATAGAGTGAATATCATCCATTACATACTTCACCACCCGCTTGAGAGAGTGCAAAGGCTGCTCCTTTACCTTGGCTGCGTTAAAGAGATAGATTGAGCCGTTGTAAGCGTAAACTTTCGGGATATCCTGGCGGCGCTCAAAATTAGCCTTTTTTGACTTAGCAAGAAAACCATTTTCATCTTCCTCAAACAAGGTATAGTATGGGTTGTATGGTGGCTCCAGCACAGACACCACCATGTCGAAACCGTCTTTGTACAACGAAAGCACCTCCTCATGGTGTATAGTCTTCCTGAACGGGGCTGTTGGCTGAAGCAGCATCACAGCGTCAACTCTCTTGTTCTCGGCAGCTTCAAAATGGTTAATCGCGTGCACAATAACGTCATTCATGCCTGCGCTGTCACTCGCCAGTGAAGCAGGGCGCACAAAAGGTGCCTCCAGGCCAAACTCCGCAGCAACTCGAATAATCTCATCAGAATCGGTGGAGAGGTAAATATTTCTTTCGTTAAGGGCTACTTTTCTTGCAAATTCGATTGTGTATCCAATCAGGGGTTTACCATTTAGCGGCTTTATATTTTTGCCGGGTATACCCTTCGAGCCGCCCCGAGCCGGGATGAGGTATAAGATCTCCATCAGAATTTTATATGTTTCACATCTTCCTGAGCTTTTTCAAAATCTTCGTGTTTTCCTATATCAAGCCAATAGGACCGCAAAGGGTAGGAAAGCACTTTCATTTTCGACGCAATCAAATTTTCGACTAAATCTGTTGCGTTATAGAAACTGTCAAATGGGACCAACTTTGTCAGTTCTCTTTTAATAAGATAAATCCCCCCGTTTGAGTAATAGGTATAACTTGGCTTTTCTTTCAGATTCGAAACAAAGTTATTGGAAGTCTCTAACACAGCATAAGGTACATCCACTTTGTATGGCACAGTGGCAATGGCCATAGCGGCATCACTTTTCAGGAAATCGAAAAAAAAGTCCTCCAGGTCTATGTTAGTCAGGAGATCCGAGTTCATCAGCAGAATGTAATCGTTCTCAAAACCATCTACCAAAGACATGGACCCTAAAGTTCCCAGCGGCTTCCCTTCCCGTACATACTCAAGCTTTATTTCTCCCTTGTAGTCGTGTTGAAAATACTCGATGATTTGCTCGCCCAGGTAATTGATGGAGATATAGGCATTTTGAATACCGAAATTGCACAGCAAATCCAGGTTACGCTCCATTATAGGTTTATTGCCCACTTTTAGCAGGGGCTTTGGCACATTTAGCGTTAAAGGCCTGAGACGCAGCCCTTTGCCGCCAGCCATGATAAATGCATCAATCGGCAAAAACGATTTCTTCGAGTCGAAATTTATAATCTTAAGCAGCTTCCCCCCCTCATCCAGGTATGGCACCAGATGAAGCTGCAATTCCTTGATTTGCTGTATGGCATCCAATGAGAATTTGTTTTTCCGGAGATAAAAGAAATCTCTGTGCATTGCCTTACTCACCGGTTCACTCACGGGTATGTCCTGAATGAGTGCTCTGCGAATATCACCGTCCGTTAAAGTGCCCACTAACTTTCTGTCTTCGTCAACAGCAAAAAGAGTCAGGTAGACACCAAGCTCATTTAGCTTGATAAGCGCTGATTTAATGGAGTCGGTCTCCTTGATCAGATGGTTTTCAGTTTGTATCATATGTAGTTAGATGGTCTTGAGCACACGGATGATCTTATCGGCAGCTCCCCCTTGCCAATAGATGTTCGTATGATCCAGGGGTGGCAGTGAAGGTATTCGGTTGACAGTTGACAAAATCTCCGTTTGGCTGATGCGGCATTTCAGCACATTTGGGCCATGCTCCCGGCCGGCCTGCCTGCTCCCTAAGTCTACAACATATTTCCCGAAGGAGGCTGCCTCTAAAATGCCACTGGAGGTGTTGCCTAGCAGAAAAGCGCAGTGCTTCAAGCAGGTGAAGTATCCTTGGGTACCAAAGTTCTCGACAACTTTTATTTGTCTGCTGGTATCAGCACACTCCAGCAGTTTCTGCCGGATGGTATTGCCGGACGTATCGGCATTTGGCAACGTAACGATAACCTGGTACTCTAGTCTTTCCAAAACAGCCACTATTTCTGAAATATGCAAGCTATTGTGCTGTGGGTTTACCGTTTCCGGGTGAAAGGTGAAGAGCACGGAGGGAATGCTTAAATCTATCCCGAATTTTCTCTGAAATTCATCCAGTGTAAGCAGCGGGACGGTTGCTAGATTGTCTAAGCTTAATGCGCCTACACAATACACATTGTCGGTATCCTCAGTAATAGCGCTCACTCGTTGTGCAGCAGCTTCAGTTGAAGTAAAATGCAAGGTAGAGAACAGCGAGATACTGTGCCTAAACTGATTATCAATAGCGCCCAGGGTGGTTTCCCCGCCATGCAGGTGCGCTAACTTAACATGAAATGGAGCTGCAGCACTGACAGCGGAGAACATTTCGTAACGGTCGCCCAGGCAGAGCACGTAGTCATACCTGTCTTCTTCCTGTGCCCATATTGCCGCGAATTTAAGAGAGGTCAAGGCCATAGAGGTGCTGATAGCCTCTTTCGAGTCAGCCGACAGGACCGTTTCTACATGGTGATCAATCTGAAAACCATCCTTCTCGATCTGAATGGCGGTATACCCGTGGAATTTACTTAGGTGCGAGCCAAATACCAGCAGTCTTAGATCAAAGTAAGCATCTGCCTGTAGTTTGTTCAGGAGGGGCAGGTATATACCATAGTCAGCCCTTGAGCTTGTCAGTACAGCTATTCTCATTTCAGAAAGTCATATTGTAGCATGGCGTCTGCTCTCACCTCTTTCACAAGCTCCTTTCCTAATACCTGATTCAGTCGCATCGGAGAAATACCATTGCCGGGGCGCTTCATCACAAGGTCTTCCTGTTTGAGTATATGCCCACTGTGTAAATCGTGGGCCACAAAAATACTCTTCCGCGCAACTGCCCTGTTTTTCTCTTCAGAAGGGGTCACGACCTTTTCAGGGCTTCCCAAGGCCAATTCGACATTTCGGATAGATTTGATCATGGCGCTCAATTCCATTGGCTCTAGGGAGGCCTTGTGGTCAGGCCCGGGAAGTTCACGGTCCAGTGTGAAGTGCTTTTCTA
The DNA here is from genome assembly GCF_022601975.1 of Pontibacter sp. E15-1. GTDB lineage: Bacteria > Bacteroidota > Bacteroidia > Cytophagales > Hymenobacteraceae > Pontibacter. The sequence continues at coordinate 69,922 of NZ_JAKVIR010000023.1, read as the reverse complement.
TGACGGCTGCTCCCAAGGCTGCTGCAGCAATGGGCACCTCTATCCCGGGGGTATGGTCAGAGTACCCGATCTTTACCCCGAACACCTCACCTATCTGCGTCATGGCTCTTAGATTCACCTCCGCTAGTGGGGCCGGATACTCGGTGGTGCAATGCAGTACTGTTAAATTCGCCCTGGATACTCCAGACGAGATAAGCACTTCGATCGCTTCACCGATCTCGTCCATCGTTGACATGCCTGTAGACAGGATGACAGGTTTGCCTTTCTGGGCTATATGCTGGAGGTATGGGTAGTTGGTTATTTCACCGGAGGGTATTTTAAAGATATCTACACCCAGCTTTTCCAGGAAGTCAATGCTGTCTTCATCGAAGCCAGTAGACAAGAATTTAATCCCTTTATTGACGGCATGCGCTAACAAGATATGATGGTCTTCCTCGCTTAACTCCAGCTTCTTCAGCATCCCATACTGCGAGTTGTCCTCTTCCTGAAAGTTCCTGTTTTGATAGTCAGCTTTCTGTGCTTCCTTGCTCACCAGTTTCTCGGCTCTAAACGTCTGGAACTTGACGTAGTCTGCCCCTGCTTGGGCTGCAACATTAATCAGCTGTTTTGCAAGGTTGATATCGCCATTGTGGTTAACGCCGGCCTCCGCTATGATGATGGATCTTTTCATTTTATATATGGTCTGGCTGGGTTCCCAAACCAAATCTGGTTATTGGGTACGTCTCTCAATACAACTGCACCGGCACCGATGATGGCATTGCTGCCGATCGTTATACCCTGCTTCACGACAGCGCCTGCACCTATAAAGGCCTCGTTTCCAACCTCTACATTTCCGGCGAGCACTGCCCCTGGGGCAACGTGTACAAAATTACCAACGCTGCATTCATGATCAACAATACATCCTGTATTTAGTATAACTCCTTCTCCTATGGTTGCCAGGGTATTGATTTTTGCCCCCACAGCCACAAATGTCCCTTCTCCTAAAATTGCCCTCGGCGAGATTTCGCTTCGCGGGTGGGCAATGAGGGTTGTTTGCAAACCGGCCGCGCGCAAATCATTCAGGACGCGCCTTCTGACCCTGTTGTCTCCGATACCGACAAAAAACTTACCGCTGTTTGCGATTACAATTGCTAAATTTTCATAGTTCCCCTCAAAGCCAAGATAAGGCAGTCTGAAGTGATTTAGGCTGCTTTGTTCTCTTTCAAAATACCCAATAAGTTTATGCCCGGACAGTTCTATGGCTTCGGCTACGACATAAGCGTGTCCGGAGTATCCGACTAACGCTATTTGCTCTATCATGCTATCCTGACACTACTTGGTATATTCACTAATCGATCCTCTATCCATAGGCTGTTCTGTAGGCCATCATGCTGCGCATCCCTGAACATGGGAAGTTTGTGCATGAGCGTCCAGGCCGGGCGAGTCATCACGCCGCTTTTGTTTGTGACCTCCAGGAAAGCGTCCCTTTCGCCTCTGTCCTGCATCAAAAGAACATTCAACCAGTAGTTTGCCTGTGCATCAGCCGTCTCTGTCTGAAAGGCTATACCAACCGAAGAAAAGAAATCACGGTATAAGCCTGCCAGTTCCCGCTTGTTTTCAACAAAGCGGGGCAGCTGCTCTAACTGAGCACAGGCCATGGCAGCGTTCAGGTTCGGCATGCGGTAGTTATAGCCGATCATATCATGGTTAAATTCCCAGGCATGTGGCACTTTCGCTTGCGTGGTTAGGTGCCTGGCCAACTTGGCGAGATCTTCATCGTCTGTTACAATCGCACCTCCTCCCCCACACGTTATGGTTTTATTCCCGTTGAAACTGAAAGTGCCCAGTTGCCCAAATACCCCCGTGTGCTTTCCCTTGTAATAGCTTCCCAGTGACTCTGCGGCATCCTCCACAAGGGCAATGTTCCATTCAGCACAAATGGCGGCAATTTCATCTATCTTGCAGGGAAACCCAAAGCTGTGCATAGGCACACACGCAGCCACGCGCCTGCCGGAAACCTTGTTGTAGGTGAACCCGTTTCGCAGCTCACAGTGGCTACTCAAAAAGTCCTGTAGCTTCTCAGCAGACATCCCCAGCGTATCCATATCCACATCCACGAAAACAGGAATTGCTCCTATATAACTAATCGCGTTGGCTGTGGCGACAAACGTCAGCGCCTGCGAAATGATTTCCTCCCCCTGTTTCACACCGGCCACCAGCAGGGCCATATGTAAAGCAGCTGTCCCGTTCACGGTGGCAACAGCGAATTTTGCCCCGGTCAGATCGGCCATCATGCCTTCAAACTTGTTCACATAGGCTCCAACCGAAGAGACAAACGTGGACTCAATGGCGTCCGCCACGTACTCCTTCTCTCTGCCTATAAATTTGGGCTCATGCAAAGGGATGAATTCCTCATCCGGATAAAGGGACTTTATATGGGCGATGGCACTTTCGAAGTTAGCAGGCATTGTTTGTCTATGAAAAGCCTTATATCAGATATTATAAATATCAGCTTTGTACTGGCTCAGATTCTCTTTATCGCTAAACCAGGCTATTGTCTCGGCGAGTCCTTCTTTTAAAGAATAACTTGGCTGCCAGCCAGTATACTGTTTTATTTTCTCATTGGAGCCAAATAACCGGAATACTTCACTTTTTGCAGGGCGCAGCCGCTGATTGTCCGTTACTATTTTTGAATTAGGGTTTATCTGGCGGATCAGTTCCTGCGCCAGTTCCCCAATTGCAATTTCGGACTGCGTGGCCAGGTTCACTTCATGCCCGATCAGCTCGCGGCACTTTGCTATTTCAATAAAGCCCCTGGCAGTATCTTTCACAAAAAGCAGGTCTCTCGTTGGTGTCAAGTCTCCCAGTTTGATTTCCTCCACGCCCTTGAGCAGTTGCGTGATAACGGTCGGTATAACCGCCCTTGCCGATTGGCGCGGCCCGTAGGTATTAAACGGCCTGACAATAGTCACAGGCAGGTTAAAGCTTCTGTAGAAAGACTCGGCTATCGCATCAGCTCCAATCTTAGTGGCCGAATAAGGAGACTGTCCCTGTTTTGGGTGCAGTTCAGTGATAGGTACAAACTGCGCCGTGCCATATACCTCGGAGGTAGAAGTGACCAGCACCCTTTCCGTGCCTAAATCGCGAGCGGCCTGTAAAACATTCAGCGTCCCTTTGATGTTAGTATCCACGTAGCTGTCTGGGGAGTGGTAGCTATAAGGGATGGCAATCAAAGCCGCGAGGTGGAAAACATAGTCTACCCCCTGCATAGCCGTCCGCACTCCGTTTGGGTCTCTTACATCACCAGAGAAGATCGTCAGTTTGTCTTTTTTATGTGTCGGGAGGCTGTCTAACCAGCCCCAGCTATTGAAAGAATTGTAAAGCACAAAAGCTTTGACGGTACAATCTTCCTTTAAAAGCATTTCCGTTAAGTGGCTTCCAATAAAACCGTCAGCGCCTGTAACAAGCACTGTCTTCCCTTTCAGACTCATATAGGACAGGTATGTGAGAATAAAATTCCTCTAATTTAAAGGTGCTAAATTATGGCTTTCTTAAACCAAATGAAACATGTTAATGTAAAATAGCCTTGAACATAACTATAAAAAGTACATTCCTTTAAACTTAACTAGAAGCTACCCAAGGCACTACATTAAAACCTTTTGCAGGAAGTAGAACCTTTAGTACCTTGGATTCCCGTTACACAACCCCACACATGAGCGAAAAAATCGAAACCAGTTTTGAACATAGATTGCTGCTCCGCCAATTGGAGCTGAAAGACTACAAAGAAGTACAAGAAATCATGAACCTGGTGTACCGTAACATAGACGGCGCCTGGACACGCAAAGAGTTCTCGAACCTGCTGAAGAAGTTTCCGGAGGGCCAGATATGCATCGAGGACAACGGCACGGTGGTGGCTGCCGCCCTGAGCCTGGTGATCAGCTACGACAAGTATGGCGACAAGCATACCTACGAGCAGATCATCGACAACGGCACTTTCAAATCCCACGACCCGGATGGCGAGACGCTTTATGGCATCGATGTGTTTGTGCACCCGGAATACCGCAACCTGCGCCTGGGCCGCCGCCTCTACGATGCCCGCAAGGAAATCTGTGAGAACCTGAACCTGCGCGGCATCATTGCCGGAGGCCGTATACCTGGGTATAAAGACTATGCCGACAAGCTGACGCCGGCCAAGTACATCGAGATGGTACGCAACAAAGAACTGTCTGACCCGGTCCTCTCCTTCCAGCTCAGCAACGGTTTCCACGTCCGTAAAATTCTGAAAAACTACCTGCCCGACGACAAGGAATCACGCTCATACGCCACACTCCTGGAGTGGATCAACGTGTATTATGAGGAGAAGGAGGAAATTATCGGTGGCCGCAAGACGGTGGTGCGCATCGGTATTGTGCAATGGCAGATGCGCGCGGTAAAGGATCTGGAGGATTTTATGCAACAAGTGGAGTTTTTTGTCGACACGGTAAGCTCGTATAAGTCGGACATCGTGGTGTTCCCTGAGTTCTTCAATGCGCCGCTGATGGCCCTCACCAACGAGGAGTCTCCCTCAGAGGCGATCCGGAGCATGGCCGAGTATACCGAGGAGATCCGGGAGCGCATGGTGCAGCTCGCGCTCTCCTATAACATCAACATCATCGCTGGCAGCATGCCGGAGTATTACGACAACAAGCTTTACAACGTAAGCTACCTCTGCCGCCGCGACGGCACCTACGATGCGCAGTACAAACTGCACGTTACGCCCGACGAGTCGCATTACTGGGGTATGCGCGGAGGCCATAAACTGAAGATTTTTGACACAGACATTGGAAAGATCGGTATCCTGATCTGCTACGACGTGGAGTTCCCGGAGCTGGCCCGCATGCTGTCAGACATGGACATGAAAATCCTGTTTGTGCCTTTCTGGACGGATACCAAAAACGCCTACCTTCGGGTACGCCTATGCTCGCAGGCACGCGCCATCGAGAACGAGTGCTATGTGGCCATCACGGGTAGTGTCGGTAACCTGCCGAAGGTGGAGAACATGGACATTCAGTATTCCCAGTCTGCCGTCTTCTCCCCTTCTGACTTCGCCTTCCCGCATGACGCCGTAATTGCTGAGGCTACCCCTAACACCGAGATGACGCTAATAGCGGACTTAGATCTGGACTTGTTGAAAGACCTTAACGCCGCAGGTAGCGTGCGCAACCTGAAAGACCGCCGCAAGGACCTATATAACCTGAGCTGGGTAACGCGGAAGGAAGAGTAAATACTATTCACCGGAATGAAGAAGAGCCGCTGCCCTTTAAAAGGCAGCGGCTCTTCTTCATTCCGGTGAAAAAAATTAAGCGCGATTTCTCTTCTTATTTTCCAGATATAGGGCTACAAACATGCCTATGAACAAAGCTACAACGGCACTGGATACCATATAGATTAACAATCTGGGCCCCGAAGGCTTATTTCTCGAGTAAAAGCCAGTGACAACCTGAATATTATCAATCTGCTCTAACGAAGCTTCTAGTTCAACTTGCTTTTGGTATAAACTAATGCTTTCTCGGTACAGGTTCGTCGGATCGATTGGCTCGCCATATACAAATCCGTTTACAGGTCCCCGGGGGTTAATCACTTCAGACTTGAGCGTGTCCATAGAAACAATCTCAGACTTATACTTCGAAATCAAGTCCTCCACTTTTTTCTGCTTGATCCTTTTTTGCTTGGAGAAGTAAGGGTTGTTCTCAAGATAATTTGTGATAGCCGGCTCCATCGAACTAAACAGTTGCTTATCATAGAGGGTAAGCTCTACTTTGAAAGGAGAGCCTGTTAAAACGCTGTCTTCAGCGATTCTTAGCTGGTCAAGGTTAGAAAACATTAAGGACTTGATCTGGCGTGCTGCCTCAACGGAAATATCTAAATTAGCGGCAAGCCCCTCGACATTGCCTTCCCCGACCATCGATGAAAGCTTGTTCAGTTGGTCTTCCACAAACTCATTTCTTATTTCCGCCAAGACCATCGTCATAGACGAGGTATAATATGGTCTTTCTAAGGAATAATCAGCATATCCAATTCCTAAACCAATTAATAGTATCATTAAAAAGGGTATAAGCTGGGATTTAATGGCACGAGCAACATAGCTGATCTTATTGCCAATACTCTGAAAAAACCGCTGGATGTAGTCAAAGACAACCCTCAGATCAACTTCATCGCGTTCATTTTGCATTCTTTCCTGCTGATGTTCCTTTAACATTTACTTAAAATTGTATCCGGACAAATATACTAGCAATATTGAATAAGTTTACAACTGCAGTTTGTGAAATTATTTTGTGTAATTTTGGACCATTGAAAATGAGCTATATGTTATTACAGCTCATGCCCTCAGCACCACCATTCACCTATGAAACTACAAATGGTTGACCTACAGGGTCAATACTACCGTGTAAAGGTAGAAATTGACGCTGCCATTCAAAATACCATTCAATCAGCAGCATATATCAATGGCCCTGCTGTAGCTGAATTCGCTACAGAATTAGCTACTTATACTGGATCAAGGCATGTTATCCCTTGTGCAAACGGCACTGATGCCTTGCAACTCGCCATGATGGCTCTGGGCCTGAAAGAAGGTGATGAGGTCATTGTTCCAAGCTTTACTTATGTGGCCACAGCCGAAGTGATAGCATTATTGGGTCTCACCCCTGTTTTTGTGGATGTGGACCCGACCACCTTTATGATTTCGCCTGAGCATGTGGCAGCCAAAATCACCCCTAAAACCCGCGCCATCGTGCCTGTGCACCTTTTTGGGCAATGTGCTGACATGGAGCCGATTATGCAAATCGCGAGAGAGCATCAGGTTCATGTAATTGAAGACACGGCGCAGGCCATTGGTGCAACTTATACCTTTAGTGACGGTACTACAAAGCACGCCGGCACCATGGGCACGATCGGTACAACATCTTTCTTCCCCTCAAAAAATTTGGGTTGTTACGGCGATGGCGGGGCAATTTTTGTCCAGGACGAGGCACTTGCCCTTCGTATCAAGATGATTGCAAACCACGGCCAGCGGGTAAAGTACCATCATGATATCGTTGGGGTTAATTCCAGGTTAGACACACTTCAGGCAGCCATTCTGCGTGTGAAGCTCAAACAACTCGACGCATACAATACGCAAAGAAACAAATCGGCAGCATTTTACGACAACGCCTTACAAAAATACGCCTCCATCTCCATTCCTGAGCGAAGCCCCTCTTCGACGCATGTTTTTCATCAGTATACCCTGGTCTGCCACGATTTCGACAGAGAAGAGTTAAGGGACTATCTCGCACAGAAGGGCATCCCATCGATGGTATATTATCCTATACCACTTCATCTTCAGAAAGCTTACAGTAATTATGTGTATACGAAAGGAGATTTCCCGGTTTCTGAGATGCTTTCGGAGCGCGTGATCTCATTGCCTATCCATACAGAGCAAGAGGAAGAGGAGTTGCTATACATTTCAGACGCTGTGGTCGAGTTCATAACAAGTAAAGGATTATAACAAGAATGGAATTTTTTAGCCACGCGACTGCGATTATAGACGCGGGTTGCACCATCGGGGCCGGAAGTAAAATCTGGCACTTCTCCCATATCATGCCAGACTGCCGAATTGGTGAGAATTGCAATATCGGCCAGAATGTAGTGATCTCGCCACAGGTTGTATTAGGAAACAATGTGAAAGTACAGAACAACGTCTCTATTTACACCGGGGTAACCTGCGATGATGATGTGTTTCTGGGGCCTTCCATGGTGTTTACGAATGTGACGAACCCCCGAAGCGCCATTAACCGACGCGACCAGTATGCCCGAACCCATGTAGGCAAAGGGGCTACCATCGGAGCCAATGCCACTGTGGTATGCGGCCATGACATAGGCGAATACGCCTTCATTGGAGCTGGAGCCGTGGTAACCAAAGACGTTCCCGCCTTTGCGCTTGTAGTTGGTAACCCATCCAGACAAATTGGCTGGATGAGCGAATATGGACACAAGCTCTCGTTTGATGCACAAGGCAATGCCGCCTGCCCTGAAAGTGGCCAGACGTACCGGCTGCAAGACAAGCATGTAATCCGAGTAAGCTAATTACCCCAAATGACCTACATAGAAAACAAAGTTAAGTTTGCCATTGTTGGCTGCGGCCATATTGGCAAAAGGCATGCAGAAATGATACTGCGTCATCCGGAGGCAGAGCTTATTGCCCTCTGCGACATACGTCCCGCCTCTGAGGTAGGCACAGAAATATATGATGTGCCTTTTTACGCGTCTATCGATGCATTACTGGATGCAGAGCAGCCAGATGTTGTAAACATCTGTACACCTAACGGATTGCATGCCACCCAGGCAATTGCCGCCTTAAACAAGAAAATGCACGTGGTCTGCGAAAAGCCGATGGGGCTGACAAAGGCAGGCTGTGAGGCGGTTATTTTCAAGGCGCTTCAGGTATCCCGGAATATATTCTGCGTGATGCAGAACAGGTACTCCCCGCCCTCTGTCTGGATAAAGGATGTGATCGAGAACAACATTCTGGGCGATGTATACATGGTGCAGATCAATTGCTATTGGAACCGCGACGACCGCTACTACAAACCCGGCAGCTGGAAAGGAAACAAGGAGCTGGACGGCGGGACCCTGTTCACGCAGTTTTCGCATTTCGTCGATATCATGTACTGGCTGTTTGGCGACATCACCAACATTCAGGCAAAGTTTAATGACTTTGCCCACAAGCACTCCACAGACTTCGAAGACTCCGGGTTTGTTTCGTTTGATTTCATCAACGGGGGTATGGGCAGTATCAATTATTCATCAGCCGTGTGGGACACCAATCTGGAAAGCAGCTTGACCATACTCGGCTCCAAGGGAAGCGTGAAAATCGGCGGACAATACATGAATGAAGTAGAGTACTGCCACATTCAGGATTATACTATGCCAGATCTCCCCCCCTCCAACCCTGCAAACGACTATGTCCACTACAAAGGCTCTGCCTCTAACTACCGCTCCATCTTCGAAAATGTGGTAGACACGCTTAAAGGCAGATCCACAATCACTACCAATGCTCTGGAAGGATTAAAAGTAGTGGAAATGATCGAAAGGATTTATGCCACAAAAAATGAGTAAGTTATATTTTCGGGTCTATTGGAATGAATAATCGGCAGTAGCCTCCCCTGATGTCAGAAAGGGTATGTTTCAGTGGTAGGATTTCAGCTTTAGGAATATTTTCAGGATTTTCAGGGCTTAAAAAACAATTTAAAAAGTCCTTTCGCTGTCACTACTTCAAAGAGTGCTAGCTGTAATAAATGGCCATCTAATCCAATTAGTAATATCAACCAACTGCCTTATCTTTGTTTCATACTTACATGAAACGCCACACCTATGATCACAATAATAGACTATGGCCTTGGCAATCTGGGCTCAATACTGAACATGCTTAAAAAAATAGGGGCAAAAGCACAGATAAGCTCCTCGCTTCAAGAAATTGAGAGAGCAGAGAAACTGTTGTTGCCAGGTGTAGGGGCATTTGATAATGGAATGGCACAGCTCAGAGCGCGAGGTATGGTAGAGCTGCTAAATTGGAAGGCCCTGGAACAGAAAGTGCCTGTGCTGGGCATTTGCCTAGGTATGCAACTGCTGGGAAACAGAAGCGAAGAAGGGCACGAATCAGGATTAGGCTGGATAGACGGCCAGAGCGTAAGGTTCAGTTTTGACGGTGCAAATAGCGGCCTTAAAGTGCCTCATATGGGGTGGAACCTAGTCGCAAATTCAAAACAGAGTGCCCTTTTGAAAGATATGCTGGAGGAGCTCAGATTTTACTTTGTGCACTCCTACCATTTTGCCTGTAATCAGCCCCAAGACGAATTACTGAAAACACACTATGGGTTTGACTTTACCTCGGCAATCGAAAAGAACAACATCATGGGTGTGCAATTCCATCCTGAAAAAAGCCACAAGTTCGGAATGAGATTATTAAGTAACTTTGCCAACTTATAGCGCCACTATGTTGAAAACCAGAGTTATACCATGCCTGTTGCTTCGGGGCCAAGGATTAGTAAAAACGGTAAAGTTCAAAGACCCTAAATACGTTGGGGACCCGATAAATGCAGTAAAGATATTCAATGATAAGGAAGTTGATGAACTCATTTTCATGGATATTACCGCAACTATTGAGAAACGCGGCCCAAATTTTAAAATGATCTCGGAGATTGCTGCTGAGTGCTTTATGCCATTTGGTTATGGTGGGGGGATATCCCATATCGATGAGGTAAGAAGGATCATAAACGTAGGAGCAGAAAAAGTTATTCTGAATACTGCAGCACATTTAAACCCAAACCTGATTGAAGAGGCAGCCGCTCAGTTTGGAAGCCAAAGTATTGTTGTGGCAATTGACATAAAGAAGAGCATATTCGGGAAGGCAGAGGTGTTTATTGAGTCAGGCCAAAAAAAAGTAAGGATCTCGCCGGTTGACTTAGCTAAAAGAGTAGAGCAATTAGGGGCAGGTGAGATTATTGTCAACTCTATCGATCGAGATGGCACAGGTGAGGGATATGATATTGATTTATTAAATAAGATTTCAAGCAGTGTACACATCCCTATAGTAGCCAGTGGTGGAGCTGGTAAATTAGCAGATTTTAGAGAAGCTAAAACAAGAGGGGGTGCTTCCGCTGTTGCGGCAGGAAGCATGTTTGTTTTTCATGGCAAGCACCGTGCAGTGCTGATTACATATCCTGAATATGCTGAGCTTGAAGCATCGTTAAACTAAAAAAATGAAAAGAGCTTACCAGATTTGCATCCGATGTATTATGGATACATCGGATGCTGCTATCCAATTTGATGATGAAGGCGTTTGTAACCATTGCCATGAATTTGACGCAATGGCTAAAGTGCTTTATTATACGGATGAGGAGAAAAAAGCAAAGCTTCAAAAGCTAGTAGCAGAAATTAAAGAGGCAGGCAAAAGCAAGGACTATGACTGTATTATTGGATTGAGTGGAGGCGTTGATAGCTCCTACCTGGCTTATTGTGCGAAAGAGTTAGGCTTGCGACCACTGGGCGTACATTTAGATAACGGATGGAATTCAGAACTCGCCGTAAAGAATATCGAGAACATAGTAAAGAAATTGGACATTGACCTTTATACATATGTTGTTGACTGGGAAGAATTTAAAGACATACAGCTTGCTTATTTAAAGGCGTCAGTTGTTGACATCGAAGTTGTCACGGACAATGCTATCTTTGTGATATTGGATCGGATAGCTAAGGAACACAAGGTCAGTTATTTTTTGAGCGGCACTAATTTCGCGACTGAGAACGTAATGCCGCAATCATGGTTTTATGTCAACAAGATTGATAGCCGCAATATCAACGCTATCTATAAGAAATATGGCAGCTTTAAAAAGTTGAGCAGCTACCCCATGTTCAGCACATTTGAATATTGGAGGTATTCATATTTCAATAAAGTTAAGACGGTGCCTCTACTTAATTACCTGCCATACAATAAGTCTGAGGCAATGGAGTTTTTGAAGGAAAAACTGAATTGGAGAGATTATGGAGGGAAACATTGGGAATCAAAATTCACTCAATTTTATCAGGTATATATTTTACCTTTCAAGTTCGGCATAGACAAGAGGCGCGCCCATATCTCAAGCCTTGTCTTAACAAATCAGCTAAGCAGAGAAGAAGGCTTGATGGAAATGTCTAAAGAATTGTATGATCAGGGGAAACTGAATGATGATATTGAATATATGCTAAAAAAATTCGATATCTCTCGTGATGAGTTCGATAAAATAATGTCACAGCAACCCATACCCCATAGCCATTACCCATCTTTTAGTGCCATAAAAAGCAAGTTAAGCAAAGCAAAGCATGCCTTTCTCGGGAAGAAGTAAGAAACTGATGCTAAACAAAAAGAGAGTTCTCTTCATTACCCACGATACTAGTCTTTATGGTGCTTCAAGAAGCCTACAGACACTTATCCGAAATCTGAGGGATGTGGAGGTGGATTTGGTTATCCGTAGGCGATTCTTCAGGAAAAATGATCTTGAGCAAGTCCGCAGTTTTTTTGGTAGCAACGTTCGTTCTATTCACGAATTTCATTTGCCATTCGACCCAAGTTACATTGGTAAAAACGCGAGTAAGCTTATCCTGAAACTGACAAAAATGCTGTGGCTGAAAGATGCCGCCAGCATTTATCATTTTATCAAATCCAACGACTACGATTACATTCATCTGAACTCGCTTGTGTTACACGATATCATCAACAGTGATTTTAAATTTATCATACATATTAGGGATATTTTTGACGGTTCTAACCTGAAGGCGATCAAATCCTTAGAAATGGCTGCTGGCGTCATTTATATCGACGAAGCAACGGAAAAGCCTTTCCGAAACCTACCCCTTAAGAACAGTATCGTTCTGAACAACCCTTTTGATATGCAACACTTATCTGCTATAAATATTGAGGAGATATACACTAAAGTCAAAATTCAGGGTGGAAAAACCATTTTCTCTATCATTGGAAAAGTCGTTAAAATAAAAGGGGTTGACTTAGTGATCAAAGCCTTTAAACAAGTCATCAATAAAGATGCAATTTTGCTTGTTGTTGGTGATGGCGGTGACAAGCACTTTCTGAATTACTGTAAAGACCTTGCAAAAGAAGACTCTCGCATTGAGTTTTATGGCGAAGAGCCCAATATAGAAAATGTATATTTAGTTAGTGATTACATCTTACGAGCAGACCCTCAGTTTTGTATTGGCAGAACAATATATGAAGGCTTATATGCCGGATGCCATGTAATCATGCCTGGTGATGAAGCTGATAAAGAGAAAATATTCGAGATCGAAAAATTCTCTGACAAAATATCAGTCTATACTCCCGGTAGCGTAGCTGCGATGGCGAAAGTATTACAGTTAAAAGCTTCAGTTAAAATAACTAATAGAGCATTTGATTCAAATGTGGCAGCCTACATAAATAAATTCAGCAATTTCATTAATAAAAGTATTTATTAGCCTTGGCACTCAGATCACATTGAAACGAATTGGTAGATGAGAGTAGAAGGAGGCAACAGTCGGAAAGAAATCAACGCCTTGAGTAACCTTGATTTTCCCAGAGTCACTATTGTAACGGCTGTTTACAATGGAGCGGCTTACTTGGAGCAAACTATCTTGAGTATTCTCAGTCAGACGTATAAAAATATAGAGTACATCATTATTGACGGCGGTTCATCTGATAGCACACTTGATATCATTAAAAAATATGACGATCGCATTTCGTTCTGGATCAGTGAACCAGACAAAGGTATTTATGATGCTTGGAACAAGGCCATATTGCTGGCAACAGGCGAATGGATTGCCTTTGTAGGTGCTGATGATGTTGTTTTGTCTAAAGCCGTTGAGCAATTTGTAGATCATATTAAACAGGCCAATAATCCAAACCTCGAATTCATATCTGCCAAAATACAACTTGTAGACTTTGGATTGAAACCGATAAGAATAAAAGGCGAGCCATGGTCATGGCAACGATTTAGAAAATTTATGGATATAGGTCATGTCGGTGCATTTCACAATGTGTACTTATTTAGAAAGTATGGGATGTTTGACATAAGTTTTAAAATTGCTGCAGACTATGAGTTCCTGCTTAGGCCAAGGGAAAAGCTTATTGCCTCACATATGGAGCAGATAACTGTGCTGATGCGGGTGGGAGGCTTCAGCAACAGCAATATTCGGGTATTTAAAGAGGCATATAGAGCAAAAGTAAAAACCGGCGGACGAAACAGCTTAATCAGCAAGGCAGAATACATTATTGCGCTTTCCAAGTTTTATATAAGAACGATGTTATCCATATCCAAGTAAGGTATGAAAAGAATTCTCAGTTTCATTACCATATTCACTCTCTTCTTGGATGACTTTGTGCTCACCAGAACTCCCTTTGACTTTTATTTCTATTATATAATTTTTTCAGTAGTTGTTATACTGTACTACATTGTAAAGCAGCAGTTACCCATTGACAGAAAGTTTCTAATTATATTGCTTCTAATTTTTTTTATCAGCTTAGTAAAAACACTTCTCAATGAGTACCCTATAACTTCGCCAATAAAACAAGTTATCGCAATACTTATTTCATCAATACCTTATTATTTAATTATAAAGATCAATAAATACGATGTAATTGAAGTATTTCGTATATATCTAAAATCCTGTTACTTAGTATGCGTTCTTGGAATCATTCAGGAATTAACATATATATTTTTTAATATCGAATATGGCTACAAATATAAAGTAACATCTATTGTAAGCGAGCCAGCACATTTGGCCATAGCCCTTGCTCCTGCCTTTTTCTTAGCAATAAATAAACTCTTGTTTAAAAGTGAGACATCTCTGATTTCTCATAAGCAGGCTTGGCTGATATTTATCACATGGCTGCTTACTATGTCAGGTGTAGCCATGTTTGGGTTAGTTGCTTCTTTTATCATTATAGCACTTAACAAATACAACTTACTAAGCATGAAAATGAGAAAGTCGTATATTTTCTATACTGCTTTGGCTGCCGTTGTAATAGGATCAATGCTATATTTTATATATGTCAAGGTACCATTCATTAAATACAGGATTGACGATACTGTAAGCGTTATAAACCCTAAACAATCCCAAAAATTGGGTGATGTAAACCTAAGCACTTACACACTATATATTAATTTTCAAATAACCCTGGAATCACTTAGGCATAATCCAATTTTTGGATCTGGTTTGGGTACTCATAGGTATAATTATGACAAATACAGAGATAAAGTTTATAACTTTCAAACACAGAGCTATAAAGAAGTAGAGTTTAATAAAGATGACGCAAACTCTTTATTGCTAAGAATTTTATCTGAGCTTGGCCTTTTCGGTTTACTCCTTTCTCTTGTCTTCCTGTATGCTCTTAATATTAAGAAATTTGATAATTCTTACAATCAGTTATCAAAAAATTTGTGGCTTATTAACAATGGTTGTCTCCTATTCTTTTTGATGAGGCTTTTCAGGTTTGGCAACTATTCAGTACTAGGTTTCTTTCTATTTCTCTTTATCTTTAATTTTACATACAGGCAGTATAAAGCGAACTTAATTTTAAATCGTTAGACATGATTAGTGCTACAGTTTCGTTGATAAAGCATTATAAGACTTTAACTATAGCGTAAAAAAGTTAAGCTATGAAATAGGGGCTCCCAGGTTAAGGATTAATGATCACTTTATATTTATAAGCTACATCTCTGACGAAAACCGATGAGCAAAAAACCTAAGCAAACAATTGTGGTATCAGGAATCAATATGGTTGAAGGGGGTATACTCTCAATTTTATCAGATTGCCTTGCATATTTAGACACTTATCTTCATCAAGATTACAATATCGTTGCTCTAGTTCATAAGAAAAGTTTCTTTCAAACTAAACATGTTACATACATAGAGTATGAGGATGCCAAATCTTCTTGGTTCAGACGCATATGGTATGAATACTTTTATTTTAAAAAGCTTTCTCGGGAGCTTTCTCCCCTATTGTGGCTTTCTTTACATGATATGTCCCCGAACATAGACGCAAAGATAAAAGCTGTTTATTGCCATAATTCAACTCCTTTTTACAGTACTACCTTAGAGACCCTTAAGATGGAGCCTAAATTAGTGGCATTTTCAGCGTTTTATAAGTACCTATATAGAATAAATATAAAGAAGAACGATTATATAATTGTACAGCAAAAATGGCTCAGAGAAGAATTTAAGAAGTTGTTTAATGTCGATAATATTATTGTTTCTCATCCTACAGTAAATGTTCAGCCTGGTTCTGCAATACTAAACCACTCAAAAAAGCTACTTGCCCAAAATGGCCTGAAGCAAAACTTCATATTCTTTTACCCGAGCTTTCCAAGAGTATTCAAAAATTTTGAAGTGGCATTTGAAGCGTCTAAGCTATTGCAGCAGAGGGGCTACCATAACTTCAAATTAATAGTCACCTTAGCGGGAAATGAGAATAAATATGCAGCACACTTATACAGGCTATATAAAAATGATCCGTTGATTGAGTGGAAGGGTTTGCTACCCCGAAATGAAGTGTTTGACATATATGCTGAAGCCGATTGCCTTCTATTTCCGTCCAAACTTGAGACGTGGGGTTTGCCTATTACAGAGTTCAGGGAGTATAACAAACCTATGCTCCTGGCAAATCTCCCATATGCAAAGGAGACAGCTGAAGGCTATAGCAAGGCAAAATTTGTAGAGCCCGATAACCCTCCAAAACTTGCTGATGCCATGGAAGCGGCACTTAACAATTGCCTTGTGTTTGATAAAACCGAGTGCGAGAATCAGCCTCGAACCAAATTAGAAGTTGTTGGGTGGAAAGAGCTTTTCAGCGTGCTTCTTTACAAAAACGAAGGGCAACATGTTTGATATTACAGCTTCGATCGTTACATATTGCAATGATCCAGCCATACTGAATGAAGCAATCGAGAGCTTTCTTAACACGAAGCTACAGGTTCGCCTTTATATTATTGATAACTCCCCTACAGATAAGCTAAGAAATGAAGTAGTTCGGGATTCGCGCCTGTTATACCATTATAATAATCAAAATGTGGGCTTCGGCAAGGCACATAACTATGCGCTTCAGAAAAGTCTGGAGGACAGTAAGTATTGCCTTATCCTTAACCCAGATGTGTATTTTGGTAGCTCCGTGTTGGACAACCTCTTCACATATATGGAAGCCAATAACGAAGTCGGCTTAGTATCCCCTAAAGTGGTTTACCCTGATGAATCTATCCAACTCTCGTGCAGGCTCATTCCGAGTCCGCTGGATATGTTTGCCAGAAGAATACCACTTGGCGAAAAGATTTTCAGAGGCAGGATCAGGCAACATCAATATGAGGATGAAAGCTTCGAACATAACCTTGAAGTTCCTTTTTTACTGGGTTGCTTTCTGTTCTCCAGAACTTCAGTATTGAAAAAAGTGGGAGGTTTCGATGAAAGGTTTTTTATGTATATGGAAGATCTGGATTTGTGCCGCAGAATTGGAGCATGCAGTAGGCTAGTTTTCTATGCAAACGAGAGAATCTACCATCGTTATGAAAGAGCCTCTTCCAAAAAAATCAGAATATTTTATTACCACTTGAGGTCTATGGTTCAGTATTTCAATAAGTGGGGATGGCTCGTGGATAGGGAAAGGAAGAAAACAAACCTAGCAGCAAAAACCCATCAAATTAAAAATAAGAACGCTTAAAAGCCGGATGAATCTACTCAGTAGCTACCGTAATAAAACACCTTTTATATTAGTGTGCCTTTTAGGAATAACAATTCCTCAGCCGCTGCATCTGGAACGGGCAGTGGTGGTACTTATGTTTATCAGTGGTATCGTGGTTTTATACAACAGAAGAAAGCAACCTGATATCAGGGGCTCTTTATATTTACCTGCTTTGTTACCACCGCTATTCCTGATTATGCATGCCATTGGGCTGCTCTATTCTGATGATTTATCCAGAGGTTGGCATAACATAGAAACCAAACTTGCCTTGCTTGTCGTGCCATTATACGTCTCTATGGTTTGGAAGAATGGGCTGGACCGAAAAGAAACCGATAAGATTCTCCTTTTCTTTGTGTTATCCTGTTGCGCTGCTTACCTCTACCTCATCTTTAAGGCTTTATTGCTGCTTATTTCTGTGCAAGCACCTGAAGTTTCTGTAGCCTTTGCTTTTTCAAGGGATAACTTAGCAAGTTATTTGTTTCAACACCCGGTTTATATTGCTCTTATTGCGGCTTGTTGCTTTCAAGTTTTAGTTTATTTTCTGATGCAGTACTGGACGGGTATGACACTCATTAGGAAACTTGTCCTGATATTAGCGCTTATGATTTCATTCGGCGTTGTCATATTGATGGGAGCTCGGATGTCTTTGATAGCTGTAACAGTTACGGTTGTTGCCTGGCTATCGATCCTTATTCTTAACCGGCGAAAATATTTTCTAGGCTTGGTCCTTCTCCTGTTTTTTTCGGTGTCCGTTATAAGTGCAATCCTTTATATACCAAACATACGAGCAAGATTTAAAGAAATTGCAGATACTGAATTTGTCCCTCCAAAGGGAGCCTACCATAATTCCACAAACTTAAGAGTTGGTCAGCTATACTGTAGTTTAAAAGTTATTGAAGACAACTACATATGGGGCACAGGAACGGGCGATTATCAAACATCCTTAAATAAGTGCTATAAAGCCCATAACTTTAGTGACGTGCTTTATTTGTTAAGTTATAATCCTCATAATCAATATCTTCAATCTTTTTTAACATTAGGAATCATAGGAATACTACTGCTGTCAGGAGCGTTGCTAGTGCCACTGGTATTAGCTATAAGAGAGAAAGATTGGGTAGTCTTCATGCTCTTCCTGGTCCTGATGATGAGCATGACTACAGAATCTGTGTTGCAAACGAATCTTGGTGTCATGTTATTTGCCTTTATCTATGGCTTGTTCATCCTCCGATCGAAGCTGTATGATAAAACAAGCCACAGATAAAAACACCTTTACTGGTGGAATCACTCTAACTATAAAAAAGCTTGATAAGCCCACACACATAGGTAACTTGTTCCTCCGAAATTTCCGGGTATATCGGTAGAGATAAGATGCTGCTCTGATAATCCCTGGAAACAGGAAAATCTTCCAGAGTGTGGCAGAGATAATTATAGGCTTCCATAAATGGCAGGGGAACCGGGTAATGAATAGCCGTCTCCACACCGTTTTCACTAAGATATTTTATGAGTTCTTCGCGCCGTTCTGCCCTTATTACAAATAAGTGAAAAGAATGCATAGCATTCGGCCTAATTACTGGCAGTGCTACTTGCTTAACTCCTTTCAGGCTTTTAAGATACCATCCCGACACCATGTTTCTTTTCTCCGTCCACTCCAGAATGTATGACAGCTTTGCATTGAGTATAGCGGCTTGCAGGCCATCAAGCCGCGAGTTGATGCCTTCCATTTGGTGCTGGTGCTTTACCAAAGCTCCGTGATTAGCATACATCCGACAGTTTAGGGCTAGCTGTTCATCATTTGTCAAGATGCAGCCCGCATCGCCATATGCACCTAAGTTCTTGCCAGGGTAGAAACTGAATGTTGAGGCAATTCCGTAAGTGCCGGCCCGACGCAAATTTAACTCCGAAAAATGTGATTGAGCACAATCCTCAATCACATGCAGTCCATGTCTGTCGGCTATATCACAAATAATATCCATTTGCGCCATCTGGCCATATAGATGTACTGGTATGATAGCTTTGGTTTTCTTCGTTATTTTCTCTTCAATTCTGGCAGGGTCTATTGTAAAATAATCAGGTTCGATGTCTACGAAAACAGGTTTAGCACCTGCTTGTGAGATAGTCTCTGACGTAGAGATCCAACTGCAAGCAGTAGTTATCACTTCATCTCCAGGCCCCACACCCAGCATCTTAAGTACAATATAAATCGCGTCAGTACCGTTTGCGCAGCTGATGCAGTGGTTTACCCCATAAAGTTCTGCAAAGTTCTTCTCAAATTCTTTCACGTGCTTTCCACCTATAAACGAGGTTTCGTGAAGTACTTCTGCTATAGCAGCGTCCACACTTCCTTTAATCGTGAGGTATTGAGCCCTTAGATCAACAAAAGGTATTTTTTTCATTATGATTGAATATCTCTTAAAAATTTAGCTGGGTTCCCAGCATATATACCGGGTTTGGTAATATCTTTTGTCACAACGGCTCCAGCTCCAATCACCACCCCGTCACAAATGGCAACAGGCAAAATGGTTGCGTTTGAACCTATAGAGACACTGTTGCCTATCAGTGTGGACATCCACAGTGTCTTGTCTCCCTGTGCGGGACCGCCTGAGGAGAAGGAATCGTTGATAAACATGACACCGTGCCCTATAAAGCAGTCTGATCCGATTGTGACAAGCTCACAAATGAAAGTGTGTGACTGTATACGGCAGTTCTCCCCTATCAAAACATCCTTTTGTATTTCTACAAAAGGTCCGATAAAAGAGCCTTTACCAATAGAGCAGCCATATAAGTTTACGGGTTGCACTACTTCTACCCCATCGCCAAAAGCTACATCCTTGATGCCGGCCTGCAAAATTTTTGGATTAAGCATGTAGCTGAGCGGCCGTGTAAATTTTATCGATGATTTCAACTGTCTTAAGGCCCTCAAATCCATTCGTTGCAATCACACCATTGCTTTCAAGTACCTCGATCACGTTCTGATACACCTTATCGTGATTAGACATTGAGCCTACATAATTACCGTAATTGTTAGGAGGGTTTCCCGGCGGTAAGCCGGACACTTCATAGTCTAAGATCTGCTGATACTCCAATTCATTAAGATACTGGCCACCGATTTTAACAGTGCCTTTTTCTCCAAAAATAGTAAGAGAGCCTTCCATATTTTTCTGAAAGGAGTTAACAGTATAGTTAACTGTTCCGATGACTCCATTATAAAACTCCAGTATGGCCGTGCCTTGGTCTTCAAAATCAATAAGATCATTGTGGATGGCATTTGTTACATAAGCATTAACCTTTTTCACGTCTCCTACTATCCAGTATAGCAAATCAATAAAGTGGCTAAACTGAGTATATAGCGTGCCTCCATCTAAGTCCTTTGTTCCTTTCCAGGAGTTATGGTAATAATCGGCATTCCTGTTCCAGAAGCAATTGAGTTGCACACTCAGTATTCTGCCCATACGGCCTTGCTCCACGAGCTCTTTCACAGCTTTTACAGGAGGATTAAATCGATTTTGTTTTACGATAAAAAGCCGTCTGTTTGCATTTTCAGCGGCTTTGATCATCTCCCCACAGTCAAATACACTGATTGCCATCGGTTTTTCGCATAGAACATGCTTTCCAGCCCTTAGTGAGAGTATAGTATGCTTTGCATGAAGGCCGTTTGGAGTACAGATACTCACCATATCACATGCTTCCTGCTCCAGCATGTCCTCTAAAGAGGAGTAAGATTTCACCTGATATTGATCAGCCAGAGACATTGCTTTCTCTTTATCTATATCGCATACAGCGGCAAGGGTGGCTTGGTTAGAAATGTGCTCTGCATGACGGTTGCCAATACGCCCACAGCCAAGCAAAGCGATTTTTAAGTTTGATTTCATACTTTTTAAACACAATTTGTTTCATACTATTTGGGAGGGCAAATTTAGGCACTTATGCCTATTAATACACATAAAATAACCACTTAAGCATTCAGATACCTTTATTCCCAACATATTTGAATGCATGAATTGGTTTTAATAAAATAAAATATAAATAATGCTTGTTACCATTAGATTACTGGCATAATCTAAGTTATAAACACTAAACTATATAGTAAATATTTTGATACGGATAAAAATGATTGCTTTACCTTTGTAATCAAACAGAACATGTTTTCGTCTATATATAACATGGCCAAAATTGCGGGTAAGATTAATAATTCATCGAAAACCATAAGGGTATATTACTATTTATATTTGGCCTGCAAAATGCCCATCAAGGATCCTGGCTTGGTATTTTTCGCTTCTAAAGACGAAATTTGGACATGCTCAAATTACAATCCTCTAAGTATAAACGAATTTATATTTATAATGAGTTAATATGTATGTTAACAGCGATACATATAAAGCGAAATGGTAGGCTATGAAGATATAAGGTATCGCTAAAGCATTCTCCCTTATTAGTTATTGCATATTTTAGTAAATAGGCTTTCAAGAGAGGAGTTGTCAGTGTTTTTTGCTGTGTTGTGAGTATTACATATATCAATGCACAAAAGCGCACGTTATAAATCGGTAACGATGTAGTCGAACATGACGAAAAAGGATGAATCTTTTCATTAAACATCATGAACAGTGCCTTCTTCGTTAACTGACCATAATACTATATAACCTGGGGTATGTATAATAATTAGTGTTTTAAATTAACGTAACCTTGCCAAGACTATATTCCAAATATATAAAGCTAGTACATGCTACAGGCGATATTATTGCTATCGCATTGTCTTCTGTCCTATCTTTTCATATAATCAGAACCGAGGAAGCTAACAATATTTCAATTCAACATGGGTCGTTTATGTTGTTTGCTTGGTTGGCATGGTTCATTTGCGCTACATTAGTGAGTACATATAGGCTTTACCGCGTCACTCCAACTGCTAAAGCATTGATCAATGCTTTAAAAGCCATTACTCTTTATGTAATTTTAATCGAGGCAACTATAAGTGTCTTACATGTTACAGTTATTTCTAAATCATTTCGTTTTAATCACTATGCTATTCTGCTGGTTTTAGTATTATGCTGGCGGCTTATAGTTATTACTGTACTAAAGTTATATAGGGCTAGAGGGTATAATTATAGAAATGTAATTATTGTAGGTTATAGTAAATCCGGTAAAGAGCTTAAGAAATTTTTCAAAAGGCATCCGGAGTTAGGCTATAGATTTCTTGGGTTTTTTGACGATAATGCCAATTCTGATTCTGACATAAAAGGTACGATTGAAAGCGTTGAGGATTATGCACTTCAATATGGAGTTGATGAGATATATTGTTCACCTTTTGAATTAAAAAAATTTCAGTTAACACAGCTGATTAATTTTGTAGACAATAACCTGATACGCATCAAGTTCTTACCTGACCCTGGATCCCTGCCTTATAAAAATCTTAAGATTGATTTCTATGACTTACTGCCCGTACTTATACTCCGTACAATTCCTCTCGATGATGCCATCAACAAATTCTTTAAAAGAGTATTCGACTTTCTGTTCGCACTACTGATTATAGTCTCCGTATTGTCCTGGATGCTTCCGCTGTTAGCCATACTGATAAAAATTGATTCAGAAGGCCCTGTGTTTTTCAAGCAAGAACGCTCAGGCATTGACAATAAAAAATTCAAGTGCTGGAAATTAAGGACGATGTACGCCAATAAAGATGCAAACACGCAACAAGCCCGTAGAGGTGATGCACGTATTACTCTTATTGGCGGATTTCTCAGAAGGTCAAGTTTGGATGAATTGCCTCAATTTTTCAATGTGTTGTTTGGCCAAATGTCAGTCGTGGGTCCCCGCCCTCACATGCTAAAGCACACCCAAGAGTATGCAGCTATCATTGACAAGTTCATGGTTCGGCATCTCATTAAGCCAGGCATTACTGGTCTTTCTCAGATTAGAGGCTTTAGAGGAGACACAAGTGAGGTATATCAAATGCGCGGCCGTGTAAAACTTGATATATTTTATCTTGAAAACTGGTCTTTCTTACTTGATCTAAAAATCATCTTTTATACTGTATACAATATAATGAGGGGAGATAAAGCAGCTTTTTAATGATATAAATTTTTAACGTTCACTATCGATCCCAATTTTAGCAAACCCACCTTTCCTCAGCTTTTAGTAACTTCGCGGGCAAACCTGCAAACAAATGAGCAAAGAGAAACCTACCATACCCAAAGGCACACGCGACTTTGGCCCGGCTGTCGTGGTCAAGCGGAACTATGTCTTCGGGGTAATCAAAAAGACCTTCGAGAAATTCGGCTACCTGCCGCTGGAAACACCCGCCATGGAGCAACTGTCTGTGCTGACGGGTAAATACGGGGAGGAAGGCGATCAGCTTATCTTCAAAATCCTCAACTCTGGCGATTTCCTGTCTAAGACAAAGACGGAGGATATCGCAGAGGGCCACAAGCACCTGACCCGAAAAATTTCTGAGAAAGCGCTGCGCTATGACCTCACGGTGCCTTTCGCCCGCTTTGTGGTGATGAACCGCAACGAAATCACTTTCCCTTTCAAGCGTTACCAGATTCAGCCGGTATGGCGTGCCGACCGGCCGCAGCGGGGCCGCTACCGCGAGTTCTACCAGTGCGACGCTGACGTGGTCGGAACGAATTCCCTGCTTTGCGAGGCGGAGATCGTGCAGATGATCAACGAAGTGCTGACGGAACTCGGACTGACGGATTTTACCATCAAGATAAACCACCGGGGCATTCTGGCGGGCATTGCCGAGGCGATTGGCGAAAAGGGCCGCGAAAGCGATATCTGTGTGGCCATCGATAAGCTGGATAAAATCGGGCAGGAAGGTGTGCGGAAGGACCTGCTGGAACGCGGAATCTCGGAAGCGGCGGTTAACCGACTGGAGCCGTTTTATACCCTTCAGGGAAGCACAGCGGAACTTCTGGACCAACTCCAAATCCTTCTGGGCGAGACGGCAGAAGGGCAGCGAGGCCTCCAGGACCTCCGTGACGTATGGCAGTACCTCAGCCACCTCAACAGCCAGGCACTGGAGGCACAAATCGCCTCCGGAGCGCCCAGACTGCTCTTGGACGTTACCCTGGCCCGGGGCCTTTCCTATTATACCGGCTGTATCTTTGAGGTGAAGGTAAATAACGTGAACATGGGCAGCATCAGTGGCGGTGGCCGCTACGATAACCTGACGGGCATGTTCGGGCTACCGGGCGTGTCGGGGGTCGGTTTCTCCTTCGGCGTGGACCGCATATATGACGTGCTGGACGAGCTCCAGTTGTTCCCGAGCAGCAGCCAGGTAGGCACCAAGGTGCTTTTGGTGCAGTTCGACAAAGCCTCGGAGCTATATGCGCTGCCGGTGCTGCAGCAGCTCCGCGATGCAGGGATTGCCGCTGAGTTATACCCTGAGCCCGCCAAGCTGAAAAAGCAGATGGGTTATGCCGACCAGAAAAATATACCGTATGTCATTTTGATAGGATCTGAGGAGATGGCCACCGGCAAGCTGAAGCTGCGCAACATGCAGCAGGGCGAGCAGCAGGACCTGACGTTGGAAGAAATCATCACAAAACTAAGCTAGCGGATGCCGCACGTGCACACCATATCCGGGGAACAATTGAGTTTGGAGGCGATTGAAGCCATCCTGCAGGAGCGGCAAACGCTGGCGCTGTCTGAGGAGGCGGAACAGCGCATTGTGTCGTGCCATACCTATTTGCAGCAGAAAATCAGCAGCACAGACAAAAGCATCTACGGCATCAACACAGGCTTCGGGGCGCTATACCACAAGAGAATAGCACAGCCAGACCTGGGGCAACTGCAGCGCAACCTGCTGATGTCGCATGCCTGTGGCACCGGCCCTGAGGTACCGCAGGATGTCGTAAAACTTATGCTGCTGCTCAAAATACAGTCGTTGGCCTACGGGCACAGTGGCGTGCAGTTGCAGACCGTGAAGCGGCTCATCGATTTCTTTAACCGCGAGGTATACCCCGTGTTATACCAGCAGGGGTCTTTGGGAGCCAGCGGCGACCTTGCCCCGCTGGCGCACCTCTGCCTGCCCCTGATCGGGATGGGAGACGTAAGCTTTCAGGGGTATAAACTGGCAAGTGAGCATGTGCTGGAGATGTTCAGCTGGGGACCCATCGAACTGAAGGCAAAAGAGGGGCTGGCACTGTTGAATGGCACGCAGTTTATGGCTGCCTATGGCGTGCTGGCCCTGCTACAGTCACGGCGCTTGTCCAGACAGGCGGATGTGATCGGGGCGCTTTCGCTCGATGCCTTTGCTGGCAGCCTGGAACCCTTCAATGCCCTGATTCACCGGCTGCGCCCCCACAAAGGGCAGGTCGATACAGCTTCAGCGGTGCGTACGGTACTGGAAGGGAGTGAGCTGATGCAGCAGGAGAAGCAGCATGTGCAGGACCCCTACTCTTTTCGGTGCATTCCGCAGGTACATGGGGCCACAAAAGACACCCTCTCCTACGCAGCGCAAGTGTTTCTGACGGAGGTGAATGCCGTGACGGACAATCCCATCGTTTTCCCGGAAGAAGATGAAATCCTGTCCGGGGGCAACTTCCATGGGCAGCCGCTGGCGTTGGCGCTCGATTATATGGCCATTGCGGTGGCAGAGCTGGGCAGCATTTCCGAGCGGCGCACGTACCAACTCATCGCCGGGTTGCGCCACCTACCGGAGTTTCTGGTGGCAACGCCTGGCCTCGATTCCGGTTTTATGATCAGTCAGTACACGGCGGCGTCCATTGTGAGTCAGAACAAGCAATTCTGCAGCCCCGCCTCCATCGATTCGATCACCTCCTCCAACAACCAGGAAGACCACGTGAGCATGGGGGCAAACGCCGCCACTAAGTTATACCAGGTAGTACAAAACGTGGAGCGGATACTGGCCATTGAGTTGCTCCACGCTGCGCAGGCGCTGGAGTTCCGTCGTCCCCTCAAAACCTCTCCTGCCCTGGAGAAGTTGGTGGCCGCTTACCGCGAAAAGGTTTCATTCATGCCCGCGGATCGGGTACTGCATTACGATATCGTTGCCAGTGTCGCGTTTTTACGTGAATCCCCTTTATGGCAGGACATGTAGTTCCCGCGTTTAGCGTAAAAGTTTGTGGCTTCCTTCTCTCTCATGAAGTTTCGGATATGCATTTTTTGCTGCAGGCCGATGGGAACACATACTAAACCAAGCGGATCGGCATTATATAAATAGATACCCAATCTTCGCCCTATTGTCCTTTGAAACACCTCCTGCACATACTGCTCCTCTGCTGCTTCTGTTGCCACGCCTGGGCGCAGGGAACAACAAAATGCTTTAAGGCTTATGATGGGAAGGGGCAGGAAGCGAAGATACTTTGCGTTGGCCAGGAGTACCTTTTCCAGGACTGCGGGGATCAGGTGCCGGATGAGAACGAGTATTACGTGTTTGACTACAAAAACGGCACTCCTATCGCAAACGCATCTGATGCCCAAAACCATACCTATACCTCCCCCGGACTATACCGGGTGCTGCAGATCGCCAACTATGGCAACAACACGCTCACCGACACGGTCTCCGTTGTGTTCGAGGTGAAAGAGTCTCCCGCCCCGGCCTTCAGCATCCAGAACTGCGCAGGAGGCACTGTAACCATCACCGTTACCGATAGCAACTACAGCAGCTATAGCCTCGACTTTGGCGACGGCACAACGTCCACAAACGTTCGTGCTGGCAGCCAGCTGCAGCACCGGTATACTGCACCGGGCACCTATAGCCTTACGCTGACGGGAGCCTATGCCGGTGCAGCATGTGCCGGAATGCGCACTGCAGAAGTCACCGTACTGCCCTCTGTTCCGGCCCCAAAAATAAGCCGACTCACGGTGTTGGAGCAGGCGGCCAGCGGGCAGCTACAGCTGGATCTGGAGAACCTGCAGCCGGGCTTTGGCTACCTGGTGCAGCAATCGCAAAATGGCAGCTACCGCACCATCGACACCATCCGCAGCGTGACGCAAAGTTCTTTAACGCGACAAATAACCGGCGTTAACACAGCCACTGCGTTAAATTACCGCATCGTGCCGTATGATGCCTGTGCATCTGCCCTGCCAAACTCCAACGTGGTCAGTTCTGTGGCCATCCAGTCAAGTGCAACTGCCGACGAGCGGGTGGAAATTGCGTGGCAGAGCATGCTTGCCACCGGCACTTTTGAGCTATATAGAAACGGCACCCTGCTCCAGACACTGCCCCAGACTGCCACCAAATACACGGACACGGACGTGCGTTGCGGTCAGGCCTATCGCTATGAAGTGCGCGCCCTGGCCTCCGATGGCAGCGTGTCCCAGTCAGTCGTCCAGGAAGTACAGGTGCTTTCGTCAGCCATACCTGCCCCCCCGACGTTGTTCTCCACTTATACCATAAGCAACCAGGTAGAGGTACTGGTGCAACTGCCGGAGGGTGAGGATGGGCCTACCGTTTACCTGGAGCGAAGTGTCGCTGGCGGCATTTTCAAAGCCCTCGCACAGGGGCAGCAGACGCAGTTCACAGACAGCGACCCACTAGCTGCGACCTGCTACCGCGCCACCTATACCAACGCTTGCGGCAATACCTCACCGCTTAGCGCTATCTCCTGCCCTATTTTCCTGAGGGCAAAACAACAGCCAGACGGTGCCGCTGTCTTTTTGGAATGGTCTGCCTACACAGGTTTTCCGACAGGTATGGTCAGCTATACTGTTGAAGTACTGGATGAGGCAGGCAACAGCATCAGCAGTTACCCGGCCTCCGGCGAAACTTATACTGACCGGTCGCTGCAAGATGAACTGCAGCGGCTTCGTTATCGCATTAAAGGCAGCTTAAGCGATGGCTCCGTCACCTACTCCAATGTGGTGGAGGTGGAACAGGAACTACAGCTGTATGTGCCCAGCGGCTTCACCCCAAACGGGGACGGCCTGAACGACACATTTGAGGTGAAGGGGCGCTTCTTTAGCGACTACACTATTCGGATTTACAACGGCTCAGGCCGTGTGGTGTATGAAGGCACTGCGTCCGAACCCGCCTGGGATGGAACTTACAACGGAAAATTGTTGCCGACCGGGGCGTATGCCTATGAGATAAACGCTGTCTCAAAATCTGGGGCGGCAAAGCGCCGAACGGGCACGGTGACGCTGTTGCGCTAAACCCGTAACGGTATACCGGCCAGGCCATACCTGAAGCCATACTGCCCGCGCGAGGAAGCGGGCTTAAGCTTCCGCAAAACAAGCTTATGCGTATATTTGCGGAGAGCGCAGGCGAATCAACCTAAAATTCGTACACGTACACTTACATCCACAAAACAAGAAACTATGTTTGACATGTTCGGCATGATGGGCAAGATGAAAGAAGTCCAGGCCAAATTGAAAGAAGCGCAGGAAAAGCTGAAGGATATCACCGTTACCGCCGAGTCTGGTGCCGGGCTGGTGAAAGCCACAGTGGACGGGCAGCGCAAGCTCCTTAAAATCGAGATTGACGACTCGATCCTGAACGCCGATGACCGCGAGATGGTGAATGACCTGGTAGTGGCTGCCGTAAACAACGCCATGCTGACAGCCGGTGAGCGCGCCCAGGAAGAGATGAAGAAACACACCGAAGGCCTGTTGCCAAACATACCCGGCCTAGACCTAGGAAGCTTTGGATTATAATTCCCCGCGCGTAGCCATCGTCATTCTAAACTGGAACGGGCTGCGGTATCTGGAGGAGTTTCTGCCTTCGGTGGTGGCGCACAGCGTTGGCTGCGAGATAATCGTGGCCGACAATGCCTCCACCGACGGTTCCGTTGCTTTTTTGGAAGCCCGCTTTCCGCAGGTGCGCCGCATTCTGCTCTCCGAGAACTTTGGCTTCTGCGAGGGGTATAACCTGGCCTTGCGTCAGGTGGAGGCAACTTACTATGTGCTGCTCAACTCCGATGTGGCCGTTCCGCAGGGCTGGCTGCAGCCCGTCATCGGGTTGATGGACGCAGATGCCGGCATCGCGGTTTGCCAGCCCAAGATCCTCTCGCAGCAGCATCCTGATTTTTTCGAGTATGCCGGCGCGGGCGGGGGCCTGCTCGATTACCTGGGCTATCCGTACTGCAGAGGCCGCCTGTTCGAAACGCTCGAGGAAGACCGGGGGCAGTATAACGACGTGCAGGAGATTTTCTGGGCGACCGGTGCCTGCATGGTTGTGCGTGCGGAAGTATTCAGGTCGCTCGGAGGATTGGAGCCCGCCTTTTTTGCGCACATGGAGGAGATCGACTTTTGCTGGCGGGCCAAAAACGCCGGGTATAAGGTAATGTACAGCGGCCAAAGCAGTGTGTTGCACGTCGGTGGTGGCACGCTGCACAAATCAAACCCCCGCAAAACATACCTCAACTTCCGCAACGGGCTGGCGCTGCTTTACAAGAATATCCCCTCCAAAGAATTGCTTTCTACGCTATTGCTGCGGGTACTGCTCGATTGGGTGGCTGCGCTGCGAATGGTGATGGCCGGGCAAAAAGAGGACGCACGGGCTGTGTTAGACGCGCATGTAGATCTGCTGCGCAACCGAAACTACTGGCATAGTCAGCGAAAGGCACAGCGTCAAAAAGGTAATTTTCCGGAGATGACCGGCGTTTACAGGGGGAGTATCGTATGGCAATATTTCGTGAGGCAGAAGCGGACCGTGCGGGAATTATAAGTCCCAGACAGTGCTGCGCTCGCGTCGCCAGCTTTTCTGCACGTTCATCCAGAAAGCCAGCATCAGGTACAAGATCACGGGCGAGCCCATGGTTAGGAAAGAAAGGTATATAAACGACAGGCGGATGCTACTGGTAGCGATGCCAAGCTTATCACCCAGCATCGTACATACCCCAAATGCCTGGGACTCGATAAAGTACTGTAGACGCTTCATTGTTGTAGATTAGAATAACTAAATTTACGCTTTTGCCCGACAAAAGCCAAAAAACAGGGTTATATTCCGTGCAATTTATAACGGATTTATAGGGCTCTGCGAGTACATTTTACGACTAAAGAGAATAACAGGATATGCAGCAGTACAAAAAAAACAAAAATCTAATACTCTCACTCACCCTTGCCCTCAGCGTATCTGGCTCCGGTTGCACCCTCCAACGCATGGTGAGCACAGCCGAAAAAAAGCAAACCGTCACGGTTATGCCTAACCCACTGGTAGCCAACGGACAGTATGTTAACTTCGAACTGAAGGCACAAGTTCCCGAGAAGCTCATCCGGGAGAAACAGACGTATAAACTGGATATTTTTTACGAGTATGGCATGAAGCGCGAGGACATCGCCACCTATAGCTTCAAGTTTGGGGAGTTTGTTTATGAAAATGGCACCCCCACCGTCATCCGGCAACTGGTGTTTCCTTACGCTCCCGAGAAAAACCCGGGTCGGCTACTGGTGCAGGGCCGCGCCATGGACGACGCGAAAGGCGATGTGCGCTATACCTCCCCGAAAGAAGTGGCGGTCGGGTTGGTGACTACACCGCTGCTACTGGTGCGCAACAATTCCTTCAGCTTTTTAGCGGACACGTACCAGGACGCTGCCAGCCAGCCGGGCACGGTTGTCTTTTACTTCGACCCTAACAAAACCGCCCTACAGAGCAACCACGGCCCCGAGGAGCAACTGCTGCAACAGTATGTGCTCGATAATGTGAGTACGCAGCAGATCACGATCACCGCCAGCCAGTCGCCAGACGAGACAGGCCCTAACCTGGCCCGGAAACGCGCCAAAGCCCTTGAGGAATTGTACCGCAAAAAGCTAGGCACGCTTGATTACAGTGGGAAGAAGGTTACGATCCAAACGGCTGTGGAGATTGCCCCGATGGATTTGCTGAAGCAAAGGTTACAGACCTCCCCCCTCCCCAAGCCTGACAAAAAGGAAGCCCTCAGCATTCTGGAGAGCAGCCAGAGCCAAACCGAAAAGCTGAAGGCCCTACGACAGTTGCCTGTTTATACCTACATCGAGCACTACATCTACCCCGGTCTGCGGGCCGCGCGCTTGGAGGTTGACTACAACCGCAACCGGAAGCCGGATTATGAGCTCTATGTGCTGGCGCAGAAGATGGCTACCGAAAACACCGCTGGCGACGTGCTGACGGAACAGGAACTGCAGCATGCGGCCACCCTCACCCCCCTCCTCGACGAGAAGCGCAAACTGTACGAGGCTGCCATCAAAACCTCAGACAAGTGGCCCGCCTACTATAACCTGGGGGTGGTATACAACGAGATGGCCCGCAAAGAGTACCGGCCAGCCGTGAAGCAGGCTCTGCTGAGCAAGGCCATCCATAACCTGACGTACGCCAGTTTCCGCAATCCTTCCCTGGAGGTATATTATAGCCTGGCCAGTGCATACCATCAGCAAGGCGCTTTGCTGGATGCACTTAAATTCTATGACAGTGCCATCAAGGCTGGCGGCGACGAGCAATTACTGCAGCAGGTGTTTGCCGATAAAGCCGCGCTGGAGATTGAAGCGGGTCAGTATAACGAGGCCATCGAAAGCCTACGCTATGCCGGGTCCGGATACCAAACCAACATGAACCTCGGCCTGAGCTACCTTCTCAAAGAAAATTACGAGGGGGCCGCAGAGTTTTATACCCAGGCACTGGCGGAAAAGCCTAACGACGGACTGGCGCACTATAGCCTTGCCCTCATCGGGGCCCGGACAGACGATGCCCAGTTGCTGGAGCAGCACCTTCGCAAAGCCGTGCATTCTGATAAGGCGTTGATGGAAAAAGCGATTAATGACCTTGAATTTGCGCCTTACCGCGACAAAGCCCCATACAAAGATGCCTTGCTGCAGCAATAGCCGCCGCATAAAAGAAATAAGACATTGGAAATTGACAGACTTCTCTTAATTTTACTTTCAGAACAGAAGAATTAAAACATCATATATGCGAAGTATACAGTTTAGAGAAGCCCTGCGCGAAGCACTGTCTGAGGAAATGCGCCGCGATGAGCGTGTATTTCTGATGGGTGAGGAAGTAGCCGACTACAACGGGGCTTACAAAGTGAGCCAGGGCATGCTGGACGAATTTGGCCCGGAGCGCGTGATTGACACCCCGATTGCTGAGCTTGGCTTTGCCGGTATCGGCGTGGGCGCCGCAATCAACGGCCTGCGCCCTGTCATCGAGTTCATGACTTTCAATTTCTCGCTTGTCGCCATCGACCAGGTGATCAACTCTGCCGCGAAGATCATGTCTATGTCCGGAGGCCAGTACAGCGCCCCGATGGTGTTCCGTGGTCCGACTGGCAGTGCGGGCATGCTGTCTTCGCAGCACTCTCAGAACTTCGAGAACTGGTTTGCCAACACTCCCGGCCTGAAGGTTGTGGTGCCCTCAAACCCATATGATGCCAAGGGCCTGCTGAAATCAGCTATCCGCGACAATGACCCGGTTATCTTCATGGAGTCGGAGCAGATGTACGGCGACAAAGGCGAGGTGCCTGAGGAAGAGTATACCCTGCCCATCGGCGTGGCCGACATCAAGCGCGAAGGCACTGACGTGACCATCGTTTCCTTTGGCAAGATCATGAAAGTGGCGCTTGCCGCCGCCGA
Organism: Pontibacter sp. E15-1; assembly: GCF_022601975.1. Lineage (GTDB taxonomy): Bacteria > Bacteroidota > Bacteroidia > Cytophagales > Hymenobacteraceae > Pontibacter. The sequence continues at coordinate 37,170 of NZ_JAKVIR010000023.1, read as the reverse complement.
GGAGCTGGCCAAAGACGGCATCAGCGCCGAAGTGATTGACCTGCGCACCGTGCGCCCTATCGATTACAAGACACTGATTGAGTCGGTGAAGAAAACGAACCGCATGGTGGTGGTGGAAGAAGCCTGGCCGCTGGCATCGATCTCTGCCGAACTGGCCTACCATATCCAGAGCAACGCCTTTGATTATATGGACGCACCGGTAAAACGCGTGACCTGCCGCGACGTGCCGCTTCCGTACGCACCTACCCTCATCGAGGCCTCCCTGCCCAACGTAGAGCGCACCATCGACGCCGTAAAACAGGTAATGTACCAGAAAGAAGCAAAATAGCCTGCCTTACATCAGGTATATAAACAAAACAGCGAAGCACCTTCACAGGTTGCTTCGCTGTTTTGTTTATACCCATACAGGATTTCCGCATCTCCCGGCAGCAACACCCCTGGGTGCGCCATTAGGCGATATTTCTAGCCCTCCGACTCTATCTCCTCCGTCTTAACTTTGACGGCATTGTCTTTTGGCCGGATGCCCTTGTCGTTTACGCGAGAGTATACCTGGGTAAATTCTGCCCCGAGCAGAAAGATAACCGAGGCATAGTATACCCATACCAGGATCAGGACCAAAGAACCGGCCGCCCCGTAGGTGTCGGCCAAAGGGTCGTGCTGGAAGTAGATGTTGAGGATATACTTGCCGATGACGAACAGGATGGCTGTGACAGAAGCGCCCACCCATACGTTGCGCCACTTTATTTTGGCATCAGGCAGCACCTTGAAAATGGCGGCAAAAATCAGCACGCTGATCAGGATGGAGATAACCACATTGGCCGTTGTGATCAGGTAGACCGCAACGCCCGTCAGGTTCTCGCGCAAGTAGTTGTTGATTACCCCCATCACAATATCCACCGAAAGCGACACCAGCAACAGAAACCCAAGGCTCACGACCAGGGCAAGCGAAAGCATCCGGTCAAGAATCAGCTTTATCCAGCCTCTCTCGGGTTTCGCTTTTACCTCCCACATGGCATTGATAGAATCCTGAAGGGCCACAAAAACTGTGGTGGCCGTAAAGATCATGGTCGCTACGCCGACCAGTGTACCAATGGTCGTGGCATCCGACTGACTGGCGTTCTCAATGATGCTCTGAATCTGCTCGGCGCTGTTGCGGCCCACCACCCCGCCAATCTGCTTCACCACCTCCCCGCGCACGGCATCCTGGCCAAAGGCGGCCCCCGCAATGCGGATAATAATGATAAGCACTGCCGGGAGTGAGAAAATGGTATAAAAGCCGATAATGGCGGCATAGTCCAGCGGCTTGTCATTCGAAAAGTCCTTAAAGGTTTCCTTGGTGATATCCCACGTCGTTTGAAACGATTTTTTCATGTGTTTTGATGGCTATGATTTTTTCAAATGCGGGCCTATTTTGAAGGCAGTGCTTTATCTTACGGCACTGCTCACGCCAGGATGGAAGAAGAACGCAAAAAACAGAAAAGTCAGTGGGCTGGCTTTTGCTCATACCATACCGACACCTGCTCCAGAGGTTTGCGGCTCAGATCAGGCACTTTGGCCCCAACCTCAGGGTACCCGACAGGCAGCAGCAGGAACGGGCGCTCGTTGTCGGGGCGCTGCAAAAGCCTGCTCAGGAAATTCATCGGGCTCGGGGTATGGGTCAGCGTCACGAGGCCCGCCTGATGTATGGCGGCGATCAGAAAGCCGCAGGCGATGCCCACCGACTCGGCCACGTAGTAGTTGTTGCGTTTGGTGCCGTCTGGAGTATAGTCATAGGCTTTCCTGAACACGACGATAAGGTACGGGGCAGTTTCCAGGAAAGGCTTGCGCCAGTCGGTGCCCAGGGGCGCAAGGTCTTCGAGCCACTCCGGCGTCATGCGTCCACTGTACGAATCCCGCTCCTCTTTCTCGGCAGCCTCCCGGATCTGCTTTTTCAGAAGCGGGTCAGACACCACACAGAAAGTCCAGGGCTGTTTGTGTGCCCCGGAGGGGGCTGAGGCGGACGTTATGATCAACTGCTCGATAACTTCGCGGGGCACCGCCCTGGCAGAGAAGTCCCGGACGCTGCGGCGCCTTTGCATAAACTGCTGGTATGCCGCCGCCCGTTCCAGCGTCTCCTCCTCGGAGAAGCGCATCGGCTGGTATGGGATGAAAGGATAAGTTGCGTCTGACATGTATAACTGTATTTGGACTTCGGTTAAATGTGCTTCTGCCAGGCCTAGGCTAGCAAAGTCAGTTGGGCCAGGTAATTCCCGAACTCGCCCTCATACAACACCTCAAAGCCAAAGCCCGCCTCCGTGGCATGGTCCTCCAAGATGGCGGCATCGATAAAAAGCCAGTTGAACCAGCCACTCTCGTGGTCTTTATAGGTCATGTTGTATTTTACCTCCCCGTAATAGCCAGCATTCAGGTCGAGCAGCACAGAGCCGTCCTCGTCTTCAAACATGTATAGGATATCCGAAGACTCCAGTAACAGCTGCCCGCCCGGTTTCAGGAGGGATTTGGCGTGCCGCAGAAACCGGTCGAGCCCCGACAGGTCGCCCGCAATGCCGATCCCGTTCATGAGCAGAAGCAGTGTGTCATACCGCGCGTCTTTTAGGTCCAGTATATCCTGGTGCAGCACGTTCCGGACACCCCGCTGCCGCATCACCTCCACGGCGCCAGCAGAAAAATCGAGGGCGGTAACCTCATGGCCCCGATTCTGTAGGGCGAGGGTATGGCTTCCGGCGCCGGCGCCCACATCCAGAACAGCGCCTTGGCAAGCCGCAAGGGCCAGCAACTCCAGCTCAGGCATTTCCTTTTCCTCCCGGAACAGGTAATAAGCCGGAATGATATCATCTTCTGTCAGGTTACTGGCCACGATCACCTCTGCTGCGGCATTGCCCTGCAGGTAATCCAGCATCGCGGCCCCCATTGGGTCATTGCTCATGCGATTATAATTTATTTGAGGCAATTTCGTTACAATTACACAACTCTAAAAGCCCAACGCAGGCTAATATTGGCCCTACAAAGCAGATTCAGCACGTATACAAAGAGCGACCAATCAGGTATAACGTATAAAATTCTAAAATACTATATTGGATAATATAAAAATAACCGTATTTTTAACCCATGTTAGTAATGCAAGCATATCCTCGCACAACGTCGCCAAATTCAATTCAACTCATGAATCTTAAATTGGAGACAAAATACCTTGGTTTAGAAAACTCGCGAAACCGGCTTCTGGACGAACTTGAAGGCCTGGATGACGAGCAGCTAAACACTTCGGTCGAAGAAGGCAAGTGGTCTATAGTACAACATCTCGCCCACGTGCTTCTTGTCGACAAGTCAGCCATGGACTATGTTTTGTACAAACTTGAGCACGCGCATGATCTGCCTGCTGCGTCACTGTCAAACGCCATAAAATCGCTGGCACTAAAGCTGGCGCTGCGCTCAGGTAAAAAGTATGCGGCACCGCCCGCTGTCGCAGCTATACCCTCACACGTCTCCCTCACTGCGCTTCGCCACGAGTGGGACGACAACCGCTTTCAGCTCGAAGACGTGCTGACCGACTTCCCGGATGAGTTACTGGACAGGTGTATATTCAAGCATCCGCATGTTGGGCCGCTCACCATCTCCCAAACCCTCACCTTCCTTCAGGATCATTTTGACCATCATTTGCGCGCCATCCGGCATATACAGCACGAGCTTCTGAAATAAACGCGGGCCGCTCCCAAAAGATAGCGCCCCAGGCAAATCAGGTATAGCTAAAAATCGTAATTTAGGCCACACCTTGCCCTATATACACATGACGCTTCCCTTCGTTCACTGTCGCCTTCTGCTTTTTGCCACAGCACTCTTTATCGCCTCCTGCCAAAGCGACGCGCCTAATAACCAACCCTCAACACCGGTGCCGGATGAGGTAGCTGAAGTTGCACCTCCCCAGGCTCCTCAGCCAGAAACACCGCTACCTCAAGCTGCTCCCGTGGTAAACCTGGCGGCAAGTGCGACAACCATTCTCCTGCAACCGCAGGTGCCCATCCTGTGCTATCACCAGATCCGGGATTGGCGCACCTCGGATTCCAAACAGGCCAAGGATTATATCGTGCCGACCGAACGTTTTGAAGAGCAACTCAAAATGCTGGCTGACAGTGGGTATCACGCCATCCTACCCGACCAGTTACTGGCTTACCTCACCACGGGTGCCCCGCTCCCGGCAAAACCCGTGATGCTGACTTTTGATGACACGAACCTGGACCAATACACTGTGGCGGCCCCCCTTCTGGACAAGTATGGCTTTAAGGGTGTTTTTTTCGTGATGACGGTCTCCATGGGAAGGCCACGCTACATGAGCAGAGCCCAGGTGAAAGAACTCGCAGACAACGGGCACGTGATCGGGTGCCATACTTGGGACCATCAGAACGTGAAGAAGCTGAAACCTGAAGATTGGTATACCCAGGTAGAGAAGCCAAAGCAGGTGCTGGAAGAAATAACCGGGAAGCCCGTCAACTACTTTGCCTATCCCTTCGGACTCTGGAACAAAGAAGTTATACCTGAACTGCAGCAACGGGGCTTCACGGCAGCCTTCCAGCTCGCCACCAGTCAGGATGCGGACGCGCCCCTTTTCACGATCCGGCGCATCATCGCCAGTGGATACTGGAAGGCCTCGACACTGCACGGTAAAATGACGGGAAGCTTTCAGCGCAAAGACGCCCCCATGGCCCTTTAGTGGCAAAGTTAGCCTTTTGGGGAGGTCTGCGTTTATTGAACAGTAACGTACATCGACAAACATGGAAGCAGCAAATTTAAAGCACTTTGGGGTAGACTACGGCGCAAAACTTGCCGGCACCACAGCAGTGGCCATGCTGCATCAGGCGCAGCTGCAGGTATGGCAATGCCAGAAGGGGCAGGACGCAGACAGCTGGCTGCTGCAACTGACCGCAGACCTGCAGCCCAAAATCATGTATATGGATGCGCCGCTTACGTTGCCAGGCGTATACAGCCAGACGCCATACGCTGTTTCATCCGATTTCTTCTATCGCCAGGCCGACCGTGAACTGGGCGCTATGTCTCCGATGTTTATTGGCGGGTTAACGGCGCGTGCCATTAAACTGCGGGTACAGCTGGCTGAAAAAGGCGTTGGCCTACTGGAGACATACCCCGCTGCCCTGGCAAAATTGCTCCTGCAGCTTCCGGAGGGGTATAAAAAAAGCCTTGCAACGCTCCCCACCTGTGTGGAAAGCTTGCAAGGCTTGCTGCCTTTTCCGCTAAAAGAAAGGCCTCAAAATTGGCACCAGTTCGATGCCATCCTGGCCTGGCTGAGCGGCTACCGGCACGTTATGGGCCAATCGGTTCTTTATGGCGATGCAAAAGAGGGCCGGATAATCGTTTAGTTTCCGCTTATGTCGGCGGCCGTTTCCAGGGTTCTGAACTCCATCTGCAGCGCCTTTATTTTTACCTCCGAGTCGGTGTCGATGTCCGAGGTAAGCTCACTTTTGCGGTCATTCAAACTCTGGAGCACCATTTTGGCCATGTCCCACTCCTTGTTGGTCCACTCAGACTTCTGTGCACGCACATTTTGCATGAAGGCAAGGTAGGCCTCGCGCACGTTCGACTCGTTTATGGTGCTCTTGTCGGCGTATGAGCCCAGCAGATTGCGATCCCATTCAGCCATCTGCGCCTCGCTGCGGCTACTCATATACGACTCGTCTGCCTTATTAAACTCCTGCTTCAGTTGGCTATACTCTTTCTTGAGTTCATCCGAGAATTTTTCCTGTTTCAGGTCCAGTTCAGTTGTCCGTGTCTTGAAATCCTGCTTTGCCCGCTTCCAGTCTTCTTCTGTGCGGGTGGCAAGCTGCGAGGTTTCGCGGGTTACCCAACTTCTGAAGTCGCTGAGCTCGTCTTCCACCTCTGTTTCGCGGGTGGTGGTGCAACTGCCCAAACTACCAAGCAGGAGCAATAGCGCACATAATCCGGATAAGCTTAATCTGTTTTTCATAGGGATACTTGTTTAGCATTTCACATTGCATCATACGCATCCCCTCCCCGATTAGATGTTTGAAGCATCAACTGCCGATTCTCAGGGCTTGATGCGTGAATAGGTAACATTAACCAGATTTTATTATATTTTTTAACCCTTATTGAATAAGTGCCGTAAATACACTAAAACAAAGCAGCAACATTTTCACCCAAGCTATACCGATAGGTAAAAATGCAATAGCTTACACGACGAGTATGCAATCCAAGCGCACAAGTGTCGAGTAAGCTATTTTTTTACGCCTGTGCCATATATTCCGATTGCTATCCGCGTGTAGTGGCAGGCCTGCTAAATACAATTCTAAGTTGAAGTGTTTCAACGTATACCTCCTATTTGCGAATACTTCTGTGTAACGCATTGATTTTGCCTCTCCACGAGAAACTAATATATTTCCCTCTCACACAGCAACAGCGTATATTTTCTTCGTTATGGGTATGACTGCTCCTATCGTGAAATTGGGCAATGTTTTTATACATTCAGAAATATACAAAGCGGGCAAAAAAGTTGTTGATTCATATATGGATCAACACATTAGAAAGCAGCCAAACTATAGCATCCTATATGGAAAAAGAACAAGATTTTATGCGGGAGGCTATTCGCCTTTCTGTGGAGAAAATGAAGCAGGGGTATGGCGGGCCGTTTGGGGCTGTGATCGTGCGGAAGGGCGAGGTTGTTGCCCGCGGCTTCAATAATGTGCTCTCTTCCAACGATCCGACTGCCCATGCAGAGGTAGACGCGATCCGGAAAGCATCGCAGGCGCTGGGCACGTTCGACCTCTCCGACTGCGAATTATATACCAGCTGTGAGCCTTGCCCCATGTGCCTCGGCGCCATTTACTGGGCCAGGTGCAGCAAGGTATACTATGGCAACACCCGCCAGGACGCTGCCAAAATTGGCTTTGACGACGCCCTGATCTATGAGGAAATGGAAAAGCCCATCGATGCCCGCCGGATACCCATGCACCAATTGCTTCCCGATGAGGCAAAAGAAGGATTTGTGGCGTGGGAGCAACAGGAGGATAAAAAAAATTATTAGGCCGCTGTCAAACTGCTTGTTTAAAATTGGTATGCTAAGAAGCTAGTTCTCAGAGAGAAATACAGCACTAGCGCAGCAACCCGGCCGCCAATGGCATACCCCTATACCGTCAGCGGCTGCACTTTTGCCAAGTGCAGCCGCTGACGGTATAGGGGTATCAAAAGAAAGCTTAACGCTGCTTCATCATGTTGGCCAGGTTGCCCAGCCCGCCACGCTTGCCCGACATCTTGTTCATCGAGCGCATCATCTTGCGCATGTCGTTAAACTGCTTCATCAGGTTGTTTACTTGTGTCAGGTCCGTGCCGCTGCCCTTGGCGATACGGGCGCGGCGGCTACCGCTGATCATGTCGGGGTTTTCGCGCTCCACGGGCGTCATCGATTTGATGATCGCCTCGATCGGTTTGAAGGCATTTTCATCGATCTCGACATCCTTCAGGGCCTTGCCCACTCCCGGAATCATACCCACCAGGTCCTTGATGTCACCCATTTTCTTGATCTGCTCCAGCTGGGTCAGGAAGTCGTCGAAGTTGAACTGGTTCTTGCGGATCTTCTTGTTGATGCGCTTCGCCTCATCCTCATCAAAGGCCTGCTGCGCACGCTCCACCAATGAGATCACGTCGCCCATACCCAGGATTCGCTGGGCCATACGGTCTGGGTAGAATAGGTCGAGGGCCTCCATTTTCTCTCCTGTGGAGATGAACTTGATCGGCTTCTCCACAATAGCGCGGATGGATAGGGCCGCACCGCCGCGCGAGTCACCGTCGAGCTTGGTCAGCACCACGCCGTCAAAGTTGATGCGCTCGTTAAAGGTTTTGGCCGTGTTCACCGCATCCTGACCCGTCATGGAGTCTACCACAAACAGCGTCTCAGACGGCTTTACGGCCTGCTTGATGTCGGCTATCTCCTTCATCATCGCCTCGTCTACGGCCAAACGACCGGCGGTATCGATGATGACAACTTTCTTATTGGTCTTTTTGGCGTGCTCGATGGCGTTGAGGGCAATTTGCACCGGGTTTTTATTCTCCAGTTCGGTATACGCCTCCACGCCTACCTGACCGGCCAAAACCTGCAGCTGGTTAATCGCGGCCGGACGGTACACGTCGCAGGCGGCTACCAGCACACTGCGGCCCTGGCGCTTGATGTGGTGGGCCAGCTTACCCGTGAAGGTAGTCTTACCAGAACCCTGCAAACCCGCAATCAGGATAACCGCCGGCTCGCCCTTCAGGCTGATGTCCTGCTTCTGTCCGCCCATCAGCTCGGTCAGCTCCTCGTGCACGATCTTCACCATCAGCTGCCCCGGCGAAACGGAGATGAGCACATCGCGGCCCATGGCCTCTTCCTTTATCTTGTCGGTGACAGTTTTGGCAACTTTATAGTTTACGTCCGCATCCACCAGGGCGCGGCGCACCTCCTTGATGGTCTGGGCCACGTTTATCTCTGTAATGCTTCCCTGGCCTTTGAGTGTTTTAAAGGCGCGGTCTAATTTGGTACTTAAATTATCAAACATCTTTCTCTGGGTTTATCTACAAAAATAAGCATTATCCTGGTTATTTACGAATAACGGAAGGGAGAATTGCGGCATCCCCCTGTCTCCTCTTTTTTACGGCGATTTGTGGAGAAAGCCCAAGACAGGGCGGCATGAACAGCAATTGCGGCAGTGCGTAATAATATCGTTATATTTGAGTCTACAGGAAAACAAAAGCGATTGAAAGCAACAGACACGATTGACCTGCTCTACATCTCCTATTACTGGCCCCCCTCCGGAGGACCGGGCGTGCAGCGCGGGCTGAAATTCTGCAAACACCTCCCTGCGTTTGGGGTACGCCCCACCGTGCTGACAGTGGACGAGGCGCAGGCCTCATACCCCCTCCTCGACCGGACATTCGAAAAAGAGGTTCCGGATGGCCTGCAAGTGCACCGGACAGCAACCACGGAGCCTTTTGAGTACTATAAGAAGCTTACGGGCAAGAAAGAGATCCCGTTCAGCGGGTTTGCCAACCAGAAAGAAAAGGACACGCTGGTAGACAAGGTGTTTAAGTTTGTGCGCGGCAACCTGTTTATACCCGACGCACGCGTGGGCTGGAACAAACATGCCCTGAAAAAGGCCGAAGAGCTGTTGGCGAACGGAAACTACAAAGCCATGATTACGACAAGCCCGCCGCACTCTACCCAGCTCATCGGCCTGAAGCTAAAGAAGAAGCACCAGCTGCCCTGGATCGCCGATTTGCGCGACCCCTGGACCAACATCCACTACTACGACCAGCTGCACCATACCGCCCTGGCCCGCCGGCTCGATGAGAAATACGAGCGGGAAGTGCTGGAGCAGGCCGATGCTATCGTGGTGACCAGCGAGGACACCAAGCGCCTTTTTCTCAACAAGCCCGTGAGCATCGACCCGAGGAAGATCCACGTTATCCCGAACGGGTATGACGAGCAGGATTTCACCCTCCCCTCTCAGCCGCCCAAACAGGAGCTGTGCATCACCTATACCGGCACGATCACGGAGGCTTATAACATTGACGTGTTTCTGAAGGCACTGGCTCATACCATGTCGGTGCACGACGCGGTTGACTACCGGCTGCGGTTTGTGGGTCAGGTGTCGGAGGGCCTTAAAAAGCGCATCGAGCAAGCGGGACTGGGAGGCATTACCGAGTTTATACCCTATGTGCCGCACGAGGCGGCAATTGCCTATCTGATGCAAAGCACCGTGCTGCTGCTGGCCATCGCCGATGTGGACGCCGTGTACGCCAACGTTCCGGGCAAGCTGTTCGAGTACCTGGCGTCCAACAAACCCATCATCTGCCTCGGCCCCGTGCACTCCGACACCGACCGCATCATAGACGAGTGTGGCGCCGGGAGGCTTTTTCATTACACCGCCTACGACCTGATGGTAGACCACCTCGACCAACTGAGCAAAGCCTGGAAAATCAACCCGAACCAGGACCTGCCCTACATAAACCACGCGCGCTACTCCAGAAAGTCCCTTGCATCGGACTTGGCCAAGTTGGTGAAGCAGCTAACCGGGCAAAAATAAGCGCTTCCTGTATAACTGGCCAGGATTGAAACTTGTGGAGGAAACAAGTATCTTGCGCAGGATTGGGTAATACGATGCTACCCGTCCTCTAAACTCGATATATACCGAATGGCATTAGACCTAAATCATAAATCAATACTGGTAACAGGCGGAACGGGCTCCTTTGGGAAGAAGTTTGTGGAGATGGTGTACGCGCGCTTCCCGGAGGTGAAGCGCCTGGTCATCTACTCCCGCGACGAGCTGAAGCAGTTTGAGATGGCGCAGGTGTTTCCGCACAGCAAATACAATTCCATCCGCTATTTTATAGGGGATGTGCGCGACGGAGACCGTTTCAAGCGTGCTTGCGAGGGCATCGACATTATTGTGCATGCCGCCGCCATGAAACAGGTGCCCGCCGCAGAGTATAACCCGATGGAGTGCATCAAGACCAATGTGCTGGGAGCTGAGAACGTTATCAACGCCGCCCTCGACATGGGGGTGAAAGACGTAGTGGCCCTGTCTACTGACAAAGCGGCTGCCCCCATTAACCTGTATGGCGCCACCAAGCTCTGCTCCGATAAGCTATTTGTGGCCGCCAACAACATGAAAGGCAAACGCGACATCCGGTTTTCTGTGGTGCGCTACGGCAACGTGATTGGCTCCAGAGGCTCTGTGGTTCCCTTTTTCCTGAAGAAGCGGCAGGAAGGCGTGCTGCCCATCACACACCCTAAGATGACGCGCTTCAACATCTCGCTGGAGGAAGGGGTCGCGCTCGTCTTCCACGCGCTGGAGCACCATTGGGGCGGCGAGATCTTCGTCCCGAAGATTCCCTCCTACGTGATCACAGACATCGCCGAGGCCATCGGCCCCAACTGCAGGCAGGAAATCGTGGGCATCCGGCCAGGAGAAAAACTGCATGAGGAGATGATCACGGAAACAGACTCGCTGAACACGGTAGAGCTGGACAAATACTACGTAATCCTACCCTCCACTCCCACCTGGGCACCCGCCGACTTCCTGAAAGCGCACAAGGGCAAGATGGTGGAGGTAGGCTTTAAGTATAACTCCGGCACGAACACCGATTGGATGAACGTGGATCAGCTGCGGGAAGAAATCAGGCAGCATGTGGACGCTGGTTTTACGGTATAGAACCGGCATGTATACTTTATGAAGATGAGATTAGAAATGGATGCAGCTGCAAGAACACGCTGTCATCACCATTCCTGATCTTTAGTCTCTAATCCTAATTCGATGATAAAGTCAGAACCCAATACGCAGAACCCCATCCCATACGGTCGCCAGCACATCACGGAGGCAGACATTGAAGCCGTGGTTGCTACGCTGCGCTCCGACTTGCTGACGCAGGGCCCGAAAGTGGCCGCCTTTGAGCAGGCCTTTGCCACGTATGTGGGGGCAACGTATGCCGTTGCGGTATCGAACGGCACGGCGGCGCTGCATCTGGCGGCATTGGCATTGGGGGTAAACGAAACTACCCGCATCATCACCACGCCCATCACGTTTGTGGCCTCGGCCAACTGCGTGCGCTACTGCGGCGGCACCGTGGCGTTTGCTGATATCGATCCTGCCACGGCTCTGCTGGATATAGATAAGGTACGGCAACTGCTCGAAAGCAAGCCCAAAGGCTATTACCAGGGCATTATACCTGTCGACTTTGCCGGGAACCCGGTGGACATGGAAGCCTTCCGGCAACTTGCCGATGCGCACGGCCTCTGGCTGCTCGAGGACGCTGCCCACGCGCCGGGCGGTTACTTCCACGACAGCAATGGTGAGCGGCAGATGTGCGGCAACGGGCAGTTTGCTGATCTGGCCATCTTCTCCTTTCACCCGGTAAAGCACATTGCCACCGGCGAGGGAGGTATGATCACGACCAACAGCGAGGCACACTATCAAAAGCTACTGCAACTGCGCACCCACGGCATCACCCGCGACCCGGAGCGTATGGAGGAAAACCACGGCGGCTGGTATATGGAGATGCAGGAACTGGGGTATAACTACCGCATCCCCGACATGCTCTGCGCCCTTGGCATCTCGCAGCTGCAGCGCGCCGACACAGGGCTGGCACGCAGAAAAGGCATCGCCAGGATTTACGATGCGGCCTTCGGGGAAGTGGCGGGCATCAAAACCATGCAAACAGCGGCCGCGTCCCTGAGCCCTGCCGGTGACACGGGCCACGCGTACCATTTATACATCATCCGGGTGCAGGACCGCAAAGGCTTGTATGACTTTCTGCGGGAGAACCAGATTTTCGCACAGGTGCATTATATACCCGCCCATACCATGCCCTACTACCGCAGCCTCGGCTCCAGCAAAGGCGATTTCCCGGAGGCGGAGTACTATTACGCTGAATGCCTCAGCCTGCCCATGTACCCCTCGCTCACGCAGGAAGAGCAGGCGTTTGTGATTGAGAAGGTAAAGGAGTTTGTTGGCAGGTGAAGCAGTTTAACGACTATACTATTAACCGTCTCATTTTAGGCACTGCTCAGTTTGGACTTGACTACGGTATTAGTAACAGGGAAGGAAAAATTTTGCAGCAGGAGGCAAATGCTATACTTGAACTTGCTGGCAGTGCTGGCATCACTACCCTAGACACAGCTGCGGCTTATGGTGATAGCGAGAAAACTATCGGGAACGCCTTACATGAAAATGGGCAAGATTTTGAAATCATAACAAAATACCTTTCCCTGGACTCCTATATGCCTGTTGCGGAAGCATTAGAGGAATCATTGAAAAGACTCCAGGTTACAACTGTGTCTACATATATGCTGCACAACTACTCTATATATAAAAAAAAACCAGAGATATTGCTTGAGTTTGAGCAGCTGAAGAAAGAAGGTAAAATAGGGAAAATAGGCATTTCTCTCTACCACCCTTCAGAAGCAATAGAAATTATAGACAACAAGGCTAAGGTAGATATTATACAATTCCCTTACAGCGTCTTCGATCGGCGATTTGAAAGCGTTTTGCCCTTACTCAGACAAAACGGGATCATGACACATGTCCGTTCTGTTTATCTACAGGGGCTCTATTTTATGCCACCAGAAAAATTGCCGGGCGCTTTTTCATCTATAGCACCAAAAATTAAAAAACTGCATCAGCTTTCAAGACAATATCAGTTGCCCTTAGGGGCTTTGTTACTGTGGTTTGTGCTTTCTAACCCCAATGTTTCGCAAGCTGTTATAGGTGTCGAAAGTCTTAAAACTTTACAGGAAAATATAGATTTCTCAAAAAAGGAATTATCACATCAGGCTTACCGGGAACTTCAAAACTTTCGTGTAGACGATGAAAAAATCATCCTACCCTATAATTGGCCAGCCAAATGAACACAGGACTTGAGCAACTTTTCTCTTTGAATGGTAAAACGGTTTTGGTAACAGGAGGCTATGGTTATCTCGGCACAGCTATATCATCCGGCTTGGCAGAAGCAGGAGCCACTGTGTATGTACTTGGGCGAAATAAAGATAAATTTATTGAGGCATTTGACCTTTTACAATTGGATAACATCAAATTCCAGCTTTGTGATGTGTCGCAAGCACAAAGTGTTGCAAACGCTTTTCGAAGTATTCAGGATTTGGAAGGGCACATTGATGTGCTTGTAAATAATGCGTACTATTCAAAAGGACAAAACCCAGAGAAACTTAGTGACGAAGAGTTTGCATATGGCATAGACGGGAACCTAAATAGCGTATACCGATGCATTAAAGAAGCTATTCCCTATATGAAAGAACAAGGAGGACGCATCATAAATGTTTCATCTATGTATGGACTAGTATCTCCTGATTTTAATATTTACGATGAAAGTCCCTCTTTTCTGAATCCTCCGCATTATGGGGCAGCTAAAGCTGGGACCTTACAGCTAACGCGTTATTTTGCATGCTATTTAGGCAAATACAATATCAATGTGAATACGGTCTCCCCCGGCACTTTTCCGAGCAACAAGGTGCAGCAGGATATCTCTTTTGTAGAAAAATTAAAAAAGAAGAACCCATTAGGTAGAATTGGAAATCCAGATGAACTGAAGGGAGCATTTATTTATTTAGCTTCTGATGCTTCCTCCTATATGACGGGCCAAAATTTGGTAATTGACGGAGGGTGGACAGCATGGTAAGAGCAGGAGCAATAATTCAGGCTAGACTTGGTTCAGAAAGACTTCCTAACAAGGTATTGTTACCGCTTCCCTTTAATGGCGGTCCTACTATGCTGGAGCACATAGTTGCTAGAGCCGCAGCCGCTACAGGCCTTTCTAAAGTAGTTGTAGCTACTACAGATCACCCTGTAGATGATGCAGTTCAACACCTATGTATTACGAACCAAATTACATGTTTTAGGGGTTCCTCTGAGAATGTGCTTGCACGATTTATTGATACCGCTAAAGCGCATGAATTAGATGTAATTATAAGGCTAACCGGTGATAATCCTTTTGTGTCTCCTGAGATCATTGCGCATACTCTCCAGCAACATGTAGCTTCGGCAGTAGACTATACTACAACAGAAGGCCTCCCTTTAGGAATGAATGTGGAAGTAGTTCAGCTTAATGCCTTGATTAAAGCAGCACAAGGTGCAAAAGAACCCCTTGATAAGGAACATGTAACTTCATTTATTCGCAGGGCAAACGATTTCGAGAAGCAAACCGTGAAATTTGAATCAAGCTGCAAATCCTTAAGGCTCACAGTCGATTATCCTTCAGACTATGCCTTGGCGTCACTGATATATGCAAAATTATATAAATCAGATTGCTTAGAAAACTTCATGCTTACTGATATTGAGAAACTCCTGCAAGAGAATCAGTGGTTATATGAGGTCAATTCGCACCATACACAGCGTATAGCATTCGCATCAGAAAGCCAAGAATTTAAAGAGGCTGAAAAAATATTACAACTTGGTGGCTTTTCAAGGGTGCTTAAGCATGTAAAAGATAAAGGCTATGACTAAAAAGCGTCGCATCATTTTTAGGGCAGACGGTAACAGCCAGATCGGGCTGGGACATGTGGTACGCTCGCTTGCGCTTGCTGCTATGCTGCGCGATGAATTTGAGTGTGTTTTTGCCATTCAATCGCCTTCCAAAGAGATACAAAAGCAAATAATGGCGGTATGCGGCGGGATGATCGTGCTGCCTGTTGCTACCCTGGAAGAACTTAGGTTTATACATGAGTTGGATGCCTATATCTCAGCCGAGGAAATCGTGGTACTGGATGGCTACGCCTTCGGGACAGTTTATCAGGAGGGTATAAAATCCAAAAATGCTCAGCTAGTATGTATTGATGACATACACGCGTACCCATTTGTTGCCGACGCGGTGATCAATCAGTCAGGAGGAGTTCAGGCGGCCATGTATGAGTCGGTTCCTTACACAAAGCTCTGCCTGGGCCCCTCCTTTGCGCTCCTTCGCCCCCCTTTCCTTGCTATTGCTGGCATACCTAGAGATTTTCCAGCTGCAATAGTGAGGGTGCTTATAAACCTGGGTGGTGCTGACCCGCAGAATCTAACCCTGCAGATTGCCAAAGAGCTCCGTGAGGCACAGCCATCTCTGCAAATCGAGGTTGTGACCGGCAGCGCCTACAGACATCAAACTGAACTCCAAAGTTGGCTCCAACACCAGCAGCGTATAATCTTGCACCAAAACCTGACGGCGCAGCACATGTGCGACCTGATGCAAAGCTGTGCCGTAGCCATCACGTCGGCAAGCGGGGTGGCGTATGAGTATGCTGCAGTGGGCGGTTTGCTGTACGTTGAACAGACTGCTGATAACCAGGCAGATTTATACCGTTTCCTGATAGAGACCGGGATCGCCCAGCCATACTGCCAGCTACCCGGACGTTTAGAGGATGCTGCACTAGCCACACGCTTTCAAGATCAGGTAGCCAGGCAGCGCGAACACTTCGATGGGCAAAGCGGCGAACGGCTCAGACAGGTATTCTCCGGTCTAAGCCTTGGGGCCAGCCTGCACCTGAGAGAGGCCAGTTCTGACGATCTTGAGTTGTTGTTTGCATGGGCGAACGACCCAGACGTGCGGAAACACTCCTTCAACAACAGCCTCATAAACTTGGAAAATCATACCCAGTGGTTTCATTCGGTGCTAAAAAACGAGAACACCCTCTTATATATAGCTGAGTCCGACGGAACACCCGCCGCCAACATACGGTTTACCCTATCCGGCGAACAGGCGCTGATCAGCTATTCGATAGCTGCCGACTTTCGGGGGAAGGGTTTGGGACATACGGTCTTGCAGAAAGGAATACAGGCACTGCGGGCAAGCAGTCCCACAGTGAAAACAGCACAGGGTATGGTGCAACCTGGCAACCCCGCGTCTATCAGAGCATTCGAGAAAGCGGGCTTCGTGAGGGTTACGCCTGACGCATTGCACCCTGAGGCCCTCACATTTGCCTTAAACATCCGTTGACACGCTATGTTTAGCTTTTGAATATGATACAGGAAATCAACATAGGCGGCCGGATGGTTGGCCCGGCTCACAAACCGTTCATCATCGCGGAGATGTCTGGCAACCACAACCAATCTTTGGAGCGGGCGCTCGCCATTGTGGACGCCGCCGCTGCCGCAGGTGCCGACGCGATCAAGCTCCAGACGTATACCGCCGACACTATGACGCTACCCGGGGCCTTAACCATCGAGGACGAGGACTCCCTGTGGAAGGGTCGGGAGCTATACGACTTATACAAGCAGGCTTATACCCCCTGGGAGTGGCACCAGGCTATTTTTGAGCGTGCCAAAGCGAACGGCATGCTGGCGTTCTCCTCCCCTTTTGATGAATCAGCCGTGGATTTTCTGGAGAGTCTGGGAGCGCCTGCGTATAAAATTGCTTCTTTTGAAAACACTGACCACCCGCTGATCCGAAAAGTGGCGGCCACGGGCAAGCCGGTTATCCTCAGCACAGGTGCAGCAACCGTTTCAGAATTGGATCAGTCAGTACAGGTACTGCGGCAGGGTAGCTGTGAACAGTTTATACTGCTGAAATGCACCAGCACCTACCCTGCTAGCCCCAAAAACACCAATCTGGTTACTATCCCGCATATGCAGGCGTTATTTGATGTGCAAGTCGGGCTTTCTGACCATACGATGGGCATCGGGGCTGCCGTCGCTGCCGTGGCCCTCGGGGCAACGGTGATTGAAAAGCACTTTACCCTAAGCAGGGCCGATGGGGGCGTTGATGCAGCGTTCTCGTTAGAACCAGACGAACTGCAGGCCTTGGTAGTGGAAACTGAAAGAGCCTGGCAGGCCATCGGGCATGTGCAATACGGAGTGCAACGGGCAGAAGAAAAGAGCCGCCTCTTCAAACGCTCACTATACGTGGCCAAAGACATAATGCCCGGAGAAACCTTCACGAAGGAAAACCTAAGGGTTATCCGGCCCGGACTGGGGCTGGCACCAAAGCATTATGAGGAGATATTAGGTAAAACGGCCAAACAGCACCTAAGAGCAGGCACCCCACTCAGTTGGGATTTGGTATAGCGTATGAAGCGGTGGTATACCCTTTACAGTGATATCCTTTACCTGCATTTTTCCAACGGATTTTATTGCTTGCCAGAAAGCGCCAAGGATGCCGCCTCCCCTCAATCTATCCTACAGCGGATGGTCAGGGTCGTGGGCCATACCTTGCTTCGTCTGATCGGGAACCTCTTCCGGTCAGTAGAGGAGCCGGCAACACTCCGGGGGAAGGTGTGGCTGTATGTGGTGAGTCAGAACAACGTGGATAGCCTCCGGTTTGTGCAGCAGCGCCTGCCTGGCAGTGTGTTGGTGGCGGGGCAGGGCAAGAACATCGGCAAGTATGAAAAGGAGGTAGCGCGATTGTCGTTGCGACGCAAAGTGCTTTACTACTACAAGCTCCCATTCCTCCTGTTACAGTTTTTGCGTCATAAAAGAGCGAGCACCCTTCGTTTTTTCGATCTGCTGTATGATGCGATCGGATTTTATGAGGTATACCTTCAGAAGCTGCGCCGCTACCAGCCTGCTGCGGTGGTGTTCGCCAACGACCATAACGCCGATGCCAGAGCCATGCTGCTGGCCGCGAAAGCCCTTCAAATAAAAACGGTTTATATTCAACATGCCAGCGTGAGCAATTTGTTTCCCCCGCTTACCTTTGACCTTAATCTGCTAGAGGGCCAGGACTCGCTGGACAAGTATCTGCAATGCGGCCCGGTGCAGGGGCAGGTGGCCTTGGTGGGCATGCCCAAAGCGGATGCCTATGTGCCGTTTCGCAATCACAGTACCCACATCAGAACAGTCGGTATAGGCTGTAACATGATGGATGACCTGCAAGAAGTGGCGGGGTTGCTGCGCAAGCTGAGCGACGCGTTCCCCAGTCTGACATTCATCCTCCGCCCCCACCCCCGGGATACCCGGAACAGGTCTGCCCTCACAAAAATCGCCCGAAACATAACTATTTCTAATGGTAAAGAGCAGCATGTATTTGACTATCTCAAGCAGTTAGACGTGCAAATAAGCAGCACCTCTGGTATACACCTGGAGGCCGTGCTACTGAATGTGTGGAGTATCTTCTATGATTTTAACCCAACCCAACACTTGCACGACTACTACGGATTTATACAGCATGGTCTGGTGGACGTAACTGGCAGCGCGGAAGAGTTAGTCCAACTCTTAGCCACAAAGCTGGATACTAGGCCGGAGGTATATCACAGGGCACGGTTTTATAATGCAACCGTGGCCACCCCCCAAGATGGCAAAAGCGGTGAGTTAGCGCTAAAACATATTTGCAGTTTGATAAAATCTTAATATATTCATTCCTACATATAATTTATTTGCCCCTTAAAAGCGCTTTAATACCTATGAACAAAATTTTACAATGCGGTTCAATTTTTATTTTAATTGTTCTGCAAAGCCTGAACACATACGGCCAAGGCCCAGGCAACGCCCTGATTTTGGACGGTAATTATGGCTACGTTCTTAGCAGCACATCCAACAGGGGCATTACAAATCAAGTCACCGTAGAAGCTTGGGTAAAAACAACTGCAAACAAATATCAATGGGTTGCCGGGAAGTACGACCGCTATGGAGCAGAGCGTGGGTACCATCTTATTATAAAGGATGGCAAAGCAGCTTTCGCTGGAAGGGATGGTTCTGGTATATACCGCATTTCAGGTTATTCTAACATCGATGTAAATGATGGCCAATGGCATCATTTAGCTGGGACTTGTGATGGAAGCACTTGGTCAATTTATGTAGATGGAATTCTCAAAGGATCAATTCAAACCAACTATTATAATACGAGCTTGATTAACAATGCTCCTCTTGCAATCGGAAAATATTTTTTAGTGGATGACGAGTATTATGTAGGGCAGATAGATGAGGTTAGAATATGGAAGAAGGCCCTTACAATAGATGAAATCAGAGAAAGAATGTGTTCAAAGCTAGCCGCTATTTCGTCTGAGTTGGTGGCTTATTTTAATTTTGATAACAGTGGAACCACTCTAGTTCAAGATTTGAGTTCGCTGAAATTAAATGGAACTCTCCAAAATGTTGCCCCGGCTTCTTCCTGGAAAGTTTCCGGCGCACCCATAGGCGACAAAAGCGTGTACCGCTACACAAACAATTGGGACGCCTCCCTTGAAATGGTTACTGGCCGGGCCAACTTTTCTGTTCATGAAGTCGATCCGGCAATCAAGGGGTTTCACCTTTATACCATTAATTCGCCACCGGCTTCGACAAAGGGTATAACTGCGCCTGGAGATGTAAAAGAATATTACGGCCTGTTTAAGGTTGGCGAGGGAAGCAGAAAATATAAAGTGTATTTCAAGCAATACGGGTTGAAGTGTGGCAGTAAACTTTACCGCAGGCAAGATAATACCGCCGCGAACTGGACCCAGGTAGCGGACACAACATCATCCCCCATCATGCTCTACTCCGCGAACGAAAATTATGGGGAATTTGCCGCCACTGCAAACAATGAGGCGAAACTTGCCATCGTTGCACCGGCAAGTTTCTGCGCAGGCACAGCCGGTACTCTCCGTGCTGACTTCACGGGCAATGGCTCCCTTTTGTGGAGTAACGGAGAAACATCCGCTACGATTAACGTCACTCAGGGTGGCACTTACTGGGTGGAACTGACCACTACTACTGGTTGCACGGCAAGAGAAGAGATCAGCATTTCCTTCTCTCCGGAGCCGGTTTTTAACTTCCCTAAGGAGGTCTTTACCTGCGACAGCGCACCTGTGGTACTCGACGCAACCACAGCGGGTGCCAGCTACCAGTGGAGCAATGGAAAAAATACGCCTCTGATTACGGTGACAAGCCCGGGTACATACTCCATCAGGCTCACGATAAATGGTTGTGCGTATGAAAAAGAGATTGTGGTTTCAAACGGAGAATGCCTCGCCATACCGAACATTATTACTCCGAACGGAGACCAGAAAAACGATGCATTCGTCGTGCAAGGGCTGGAACAAAACTCTCTGGCGCTTAAAATCATGAACCGGTGGGGCAAGCCTATATACCAAAAAGACCACTATGACAATTCCTGGTCTGCCGTGGGTATGCCCGACGGGATGTACTACTACCAGTTTACCAGCAGCGTAACACACAGAGTTTACAAAGGCTGGGTAGAGGTTATCAGGTAACGCATTTGGACATACTACCCTATATACTCCGCCACTTATACCTCCTATACCCGAAGGCCCGCACACTGCCTCTGGCGTATGGGCCAGCACATGGGGCAAGCGTGAGCGTCAGGCAGTATGAAGGGCAATTCTTTGAGGGGAAACGCGCGCGGCCCGAGTCTCTTGTCTGGAAAGTATACCATGGCGTTCGGCTCCCCTTCTTTTTCGAGGAAAACGAACAGGAAGAGCTGGTTACCTATTTCCCGGACGGCAGCGCAAAGATCAATTACGATATCCTGGCCTCTGCCTTTTACCTGCTCAGCGGCTGGCAGGAGCATCACAGTAAAGCCCGGGACAAGTTCGGCCGATACCCTTACCCGGCTAGCGTGCAGGCAGCGCATGGCTTCATCACGGTGCCGGTCGTCAACTACTATTTCGAGATACTGCGCGAGACTTTGGAACGGGTATACCACGTCGGGCTGCAAGCGGACCCCTGGGACAACAACAGCTTCGCCACGTGCCTCACCTGCGATGTGGACCGTCTTCAAAGCGCCTGGAAGGTGGCCGGGCTGCAGCGATTGAAGCAAGGAGCCCTGTCTGATTTCTCCTCATTGCTCCTGCAGAAAATAAGGGGGCGGGATGCCTGGCAGAATTTGCGGGAGGTAACTGCCACAGCCGATCGGTTCAAGGCACGTATCACCTTTTTTTTTCTTACCAGCCTGCAGCGCTATCAGGGGCATCCGAACGCCGACTATGACGTGACGCGTCGGGCCTGTCAGGATTCCATTCTGGGCTTGATGGCGTCAGGGCACGAGGTAGGTATACACGGTAGCTTCGGCACTGCGGTGCACGGGCCGCAACTTAGGGCTGAGATGGCACAACTGCCCACAAAAGTAAGCGGAAACCGCTTCCATTACCTGTGCCACGATCCGCAGCATACCCCACAGGTACTGCAGCAAAGCGGCCTGCGCTACGATACCACCCTGGGCTTTGCCGAGCATTTCGGCTTTCGGAACTCCTTCTGCCATCCTTTCTTCCCTTTCAATTTCGAAACCGGGGAAGCCTTCGGCTATCTAGAACTGCCACTTCTCCTGATGGATACCTCCCTATACCATCCCGGCTATTTAAATGTAAAGCCCTCTGAGGCGCTGAGGCTGCTGCAAACCATGCTGGAAGAAGTGATCAAATTCAGGGGCTTGTTTACGCTGCTGTGGCACAACGAGAATTTTTCTTCTTATTCTGAGTATCCTACCCCTGCAGGCGAGCCAAATTGGAGCGAGGTACTGCACCACCTGCTGCGACAACTGCAGCAGGCCAACACGGCGTTTCTGACATGTGCCGAAGCCACCGCCAGGATTACAGAAAAGGCTACAAAACTGTAGATCCGCAGCGTATGGATCAGACTCGGGCGCAGAACTGCCCTGCGCGCGGCCACAATCTTTCCGCTATATTCTATTTATAGACTACCTTTGCACGACTGAGCTTTAGTACATGGGCAAATTACAGCGCGAAGGAATCTGGAATACCGTCATCTCGTACGCTGGCATCGCGATCGGGTACGTCAACACCATTCTGCTCTTCCCGAATTTTCTGGATGAGGCGCAGGTGGGCCTCACGCGCCTGATGCTGACGATCTCCGTGATGTTCGCGCAGTTCTCGGCGCTGGGCTTTGTGAACATGAGCGCCCGCTATTTCCCCTACTTCCGCAACAAAGAGCGGCAGCACCACGGGTTCCTGTTCCTGCTGCTGGCGGTGCCGCTGCTTGGCTTTGCCTTGGCTACCGGGCTGTTCCTGCTTTTCAAGCCCGTGGTGGTGGACTATTACCAGGCGAAGTCGCCGCTCATACTGGAGTATTATTACTTCATCATTCCGCTGGCGCTTTTCACGCTGCTCTTCAACATGTTCACGGCCTACCTGCGGTCGCTGTACAAAACCATCGTCTCCTCCTTTGTGCAGGATTTTCTCCTCCGGATTCTGACTACCTTGTTGATATCGGTGTTTGCGCTGGGCATGATCGATTTCAGGGAGTTTGTGCTGCTCTATGTCGTGTTTAATTCGGCGGGAGCCTTGGTGCTGGTTGCCTATACCATCTGGCTGAAGCAGTTCTTTGTGCGGCCGATGTGGGCGGGGCTGCGCATCATTCCCATCCGCGAGATGCTTTACTATGGCTTCTTCACCTTCCTGGGCAACATCTCCACCACCATCATCACCACCATCGACCAGGTGATGATCAGTTCTTACAGCCTGAGTGACAACGGTATCTACACGACGGCTTTTTTTATGACGAGCGCGATTCTGGTGCCCGCCCGTTCGATTCTGAAAATCGCCTACCCGCAGGTGGCCGATTTCTGGAAAGACGCGAACATGGGAGGTATGGAGTGCCTCTACAAGAACGTGACCATGGTGAACCTCATCGTGGGGCTGCTCCTGTTTATCGGCATCTGGGCCAACATCGACAACATATACTCCTTCATGCCCGATTCATACCGGGCGGGGAAATACGTGGTGCTGTTTCTGTCCGTCGCGCGCATCGTGGACCTGGCCACCAGCCTCAATGGGGTAATTTTGGCCACGTCTGAAAAATACCGCTGGGATTTGGCCTTCAACATCGTGCTGGCAGCGCTCACCATCTGGACGAACTGGTACTTTATACCGCTCTACGGCATTAACGGGGCCGCTTTCGCCTCCATGATTTCCTACAGCTTCATGAACCTTGCCCGCCTTATTTTTGTGCAGCTGATCTACAACATGCAACCCTTCACGTGGAGTGCAGCGAAGCTGATTCTGGTGGCCGGGCTCTCGCTGGGGGCTGCCTATCTCCTGCCCTTCCTTGGGAATGTGTTTCTGGATATGGCCGTGCGCTCCCTGCTGATCGTTGTGCTGTATGGGGGTATGAGCACGGGGTTTCGCATTTACCCCGCCCTGAACGACTGGCTTCGGCAGCAACTCTATTCGCTCACTGGCTGGAAGCTTTAGCCATCAGCACCAAGCGGGTGCCTTAGCTTTGGATCAAGCCAAACACGTTAACCTGCTAACCAATAGCAATTTATACCTGCCGATTTACCCGACCTGAAGTATATACTCCAGCACATGCTGGCATATATACTCCAGCTGATCTTCCTGCAGGGCGGTATGTATGGGCAGCGAAAGCAGGCTCTGTGAAAGCTTTTCAGACACCGGGCAACCGGTGATGGGTATGGGGTGTGCATCAGCTTGCTGCCAGCACAAAGGGTATGGGTAATACACCTCACTCGGAATATGGCGTTGCAGCAGGTGCTCGCGGAGCCCGTCCCGGAGCGACGGGGCTACTATGATGGTATAGTGCTGGAATACATGGGTTGAATACGAAGCCCGCTTTGGCGCCCGGACCAAGCCCACAGGTTCAAACGCGCTGTCATAATAGCGCGCCACCTCCTGCCGTTCAGCCTGAAGCGCATCGTAATGCTTGATTTTCACTTCGAGCATGGCCGCTTGCAAGGCATCCAGCGTCGGGGCCGCTTCTGCTGGTCCACCGGACATAGGTATGTTTTGGCCAGCATCTGTGCGCTGAAGCATGCGTTTGTAGAGCGCAGCATCATTTGTGAGCACAGCACCAGCCTCCCCGGCACCGATAAATGGCTTTGTGGGGAAGAAAGTGGCAAACGCGACATGGCCCAAACTTCCCGCCCTGCGCGCTTTCCCCTCATACCCTTGGTAAACAGCGCCCCACGCCTGGGTGCAGTCCTCCACCACCCATAAACTGTGCTCTTCTGCCAAAGCCATCAAGTCCTGCATGGGGGCGCATTGCCCGTACAGGTGCACGGGCACGATTGCCATTGTACGGGGCGAGAGCACATTCTTGACAGAGACGGGATCCAGCGTAAATGTATCGGGCAGCACGTCGGCGAAAACCGGCGTATACCCCAGCGATGACACGAGACCTGCCGCCTTCGGGTCGTTGAAAGCCGGAAGCACTACCTCTGCGCCAGCGGGTAAATCCAGCGACAGCAAGGCCAACCGGAACGCATCTGCCCCGGTGGCGCAGGGTATGGCGTGGGCAACAGCCGCATACGCTTCTAAAGATCGGGCCATGCGGCTTACCTCTTCGCCATTGCCAGCCATACCGTGCGCCATCACAGCGCTGAAGGCCGCGTCCAACTCCGGTTTTAGCAAAGTGTAACGCCCTTTCGTCGCCGCCATTTTTATATCTTCCATACTTACAACTAAGCTGCTTTTCAGCAAATATACGCATCGCCTGGATTTATACCCGGCCTGTGCTCCCGCCCCCCACACTGGCTCCCGATTGCACTATGACCGAAACCAAGCACCTACGGCTGCGTTACAGATTGCTAAACCATTAAAAAATACATGATGCGCCTTTTGCTAAAACTCACTGCAAGTATCTTTTTCGTTCCGTTACTGCTTTCCTGCAACAGTGGCAGTAAAAAGGAGAAGAAGGAAAGTGAAATTGCCTATACCGAGTATGATCAATATGTGACCGATTTTGAAAAGGACTCCCTTTCTGAAACAGAGCTGCGTGCCATGCAGGATGACAGCGTGAGTTGGGCGCAGATGCAGCAAACCAGAGCTGAAAATTACCAAGCGCTCCGGCAGCGGGTAGAGCAGTACAATGACAAGTATGAGCCTGAGGAGCAGGAAGAAATCCAGGACCTGAAAGACCGCTACAATGTGGCCAACGAAAACCGCCGCCGAAAGCAGCTGGAGGCAAGCCACCGGTATAAACTACGACGGCAGCTACTGGGTATGGAAATCCAGCAGGATGACCTGAGCGACCTTGCCCCAGAAAGCATTGCCGCGACGTATGAGCGGTTTATAGCCGGGGTAACCCAGAATGCCACGCAGTACGAAACCCGTGACTGGAACCTGATTGAAGGGTGGTGGAGCGCTTTGAACAGCCGATACATCGCTGTTGAGAAAGATCTCGGACAGGAGGCACGAGGCAGTATAGAAAAGGCAAAAGCGCGGTATCAGGAAATAAGAAAAGAAACTGCCAGCAGGTAAGGTAGCGTACGCTATGCCTTATTTCATGAGCTTGCTGAGTAAATAAAGCCGGTATAAGTCAAACAAGAACAGGCTCGGGTACGCAGAACACAGGTTTTGCTGCACGATCCGCTCTATACTGGAAAAAATTACAGTGAAGGCCTGGTGAAGGCCCAAGCCCCTGAGCATACTGTAAGCCTTTATCAGGCGGATAGAATGAAGCGTATTCCCCTCCTCATATAACTGCACCAGGTTCTGGACCGCCTGCTCTGTTTTCTGCAGCATGACCGGGGCCTTTTCGAGACCCAGGTGTACGACGGGGTTCTGAATGTGCTTCACACGGATTTGATGCTGACTTAGTTCATGAGCGAACACGGTGTCTTCGTGGCCATACCGCTTAAGGCTTTGTCGTAGCGGGAAGTTCAGGAACACCGACTTTGAGATAAGCGCATTGCAAAGAAAAATGTCATTATAGGGCTTTTCCTGGCGTGCTTCTGCCTGCCTTGATCCTCGCTTTTTCCCATATTTCCAGTGCAGGCGATAATCCCGGCGGGGCACTTCCGCCACATAGTTCACTCCCCCCACAATCACATCGTGCTGCGCAGTCTCTTTTAAGTAATTATAGAGGTAATTGTAAGACACTGGCAGGCAGTCGTTGTCTAGCAGCAGCAAATGTTTGTAAGCCGCCTGCTCCGCCAGCAGATTGCGAATAACGGCCCTGCCTATATTCTCAGGCAATTCCTGGTATACAACGTGTTCGATTTCTGAAAGCGGCCGGTTTATGCTTCTAAACTGCTCGGAGGAGGCATCATCATACAGCCGGATTTCATAGGTAAGGGGTAAGCGTTTGCATTGGGCCAGCAGCGTATGCACCAGCGCCGTAACGTCATGGTTGTAGATGGGTATCAGTATGGACAGCTCAGAAACCATTCATTAATGTAAATTCCTGCACCTGGGAGTCCAATACTTTTCCGTGCTCACACTTCAGCACGCGCTTCGGGTAACGGTTAATAATCTCGTAATTATGCGTGGCCATCAGCACGGTTGTCCCGGAGTTGTTGATCTCCATAAACAGACTCATGATGCCATCTGCCACCATGGGGTCCAGGTTGCCGGTAGGCTCATCGGCGAAGAGTATAACCGGTTCGTTGAGCAGAGCACGGGCAATAACGATGCGCTGCTGCTCGCCACCCGACAGCTGGTGCGGCATTTTAGAAGAGGATGCGTCCAGGCCGACGCGCATCAGCACATCCGAGATGCGCTGCTTAATCTTCGACTTGTCTTTCCAGCCAGTGGCCCGGAGCACAAACCGCAGGTTGTCCGTCACAGACCGGTCCATCAGGAGCTGAAAGTCCTGAAAGATGATGCCGATTTTGCGGCGGAGATACGGCACTTGCTTGCGCGGGAGATTCGTCAGCTTGTAGTCGGCCACGGAGCCGTTCCCGGTAAGAAGGGGAAGGTCAGCGTAGAGCGTTTTGAGCAATGAACTTTTACCGCTTCCGGTCCGCCCCACCAGATACACGAACTCACCCTTGCTGATGTCGAAGTTGACATTGCTGAGGATTGTGTTCACGTCCTGATATATAGCGACATCGCGCAAAGACACCACAGGGGTTGTGGAAAAGCTCATACAGTACTTAAATAGTTAGTTCCTGAAGCTTACCGAACTCAAGCGAAGCGATGACCGCAGCCAAGGCCTCCTCTTTCCCGTCGAGGCCATACCGGTCGAGGTTCTTGAGCGGGCGGTCAGCCCTAAAGTAAGCTATCAAAACAAAGTTGTTGTCGCGGAGCTGTATATAGTCCGGGATTTTGGCTTTGCCTTTTACTTTGATGATATACATGTAGAGAATTATAAATTATGAATTACGAATCTGGCTTGATGCGCAGGAGATATACCGCTGCTCGTTCATCTTACCATAAGTAATTCGTAACTCACAATTCGTAATTTAAACTATTTGTTGCCTTTTGCGTGGTCAGCCAGGAAAGTAGCCAGTCCACTGTCGGTAAGCGGGTGCTTCAGCAAGCCCAGGATCACAGACAGCGGGCATGTTACCACATCGGCCCCGATCTCGGCGCACTGCACCAGGTGCATCACGTGGCGCACAGACGCTGCCAGCACTTCTGTCTGGTATCCGTAATTATCATAGATCTGCACGATCTGCTCTATCAGGCTCAGGCCGTTGGTAGACACATCGTCCAGGCGGCCCACGAAAGGCGATACGTATGTTGCCCCTGCCTTGGCAGCCAGCAACGCCTGGCCGGCGGAGAAAACGAGCGTGCAATTTGTTTTGATTCCTTTTTCGCTGAAGTAGCGGATAGCCTTTATACCCTCGCGGATCATAGGCACTTTCACGACGATGTTCGGGTGCAGGTCTGCAAGCGCCTCGCCTTCACGCACAATTTCGTCAAATGTAGTCGCAATAACCTCTGCGCTGATGTCTCCATCCACAATCTCGCAGATTTTTTTGTAATGGGCCATCACGTTGTCGTGGCCAAAGATACCCTCTTTTGCCATCAGCGATGGGTTGGTGGTAACGCCATCTAATACGCCCAAATCATATGCCTCCTGAATATCGCTCAGGTTAGCTGTGTCAATAAAGAATTTCATAATGCTGGTATATAGATTAGCTACAAATCTAACGCATTAATTGAGAATCAGGAAAGTTAAGCCGGGAAAATTTAGGATTCGTCGTGGCGACGCGGAGGGGGGAATAAAAAAGTGGCAAACCGAACATCGCGCCGCTCAACCACCTACCCTTGCTACCTTCCGGTCCTGGGGGAGTTCAGCAGGAGCTGGCCGTGCCGATTTGCCGTTGCAAAGATACCTAACTTTCCGTTGGCCGCAAGCCTTATCGCCTAAAAAAATTGATTCAATGGCCCCCTTTCCCGCATTATGCTTTTAATCAGGCGCTTGCAGCGCATATTAATTTCCTCTGGTGCGGCGTTGGTATAACATAGGTATAGCAGGTATAAAAATGGCCCTATAATGCTACCAGATGCCCTGCAGCACCCGAAACATGGATACGGGGCCATGCTTATCTCTAATAAAATTGGCAAAACTGTAAAAGCAGCTTAACTTTGCGCATGCCAGAAAAAATTCTCATCCTCGATTTTGGGTCGCAATACACCCAGCTTATAGCCCGAAGGGTCCGCGAACTGAACGTATATTGCGAAATATACCCCTATAACAATGTGCCAGCCCTGACCGAAGACGTCAAGGGCGTTATCCTCTCAGGCAGTCCGTGCTCAGTG
The DNA here is from genome assembly GCF_022601975.1 of Pontibacter sp. E15-1. Taxonomy (GTDB): domain Bacteria; phylum Bacteroidota; class Bacteroidia; order Cytophagales; family Hymenobacteraceae; genus Pontibacter. The sequence goes on along the minus strand of NZ_JAKVIR010000023.1, from coordinate 8,291 downwards.
CGCGACGAAGATCATCCTGTCATCGACCTAAGTCACTATCTGGGCAAGCTGCCTGTGCTGGGCGTGTGCTATGGGGCGCAGCTGATCGCACAGGAGCACGGTGGCGAGGTCACGCCTTCCACCATACGCGAGTATGGCCGCGCCCGCCTGAGCGAGCTCCATAATGCCGACCGCCTGCTCAAAGAACTTACCCCCGGCTCCGTGGTATGGATGTCGCATGGCGATACCATCCGAGACATCCCGGAAAACATAGAAGTGATTGCCAGCACTGAGAGTGTTCGCGTGGCGGCTTACAAGCTCCGCGGCCAGGACACCTACGGCATTCAGTTCCACCCGGAGGTAACCCACTCCGACGAAGGCAAGACCCTGCTCCGCAACTTCGTGGTTCACATCTGCGATTGCCACCAGGACTGGACCTCGGAGCAGTTCGTGGACAGCACGGTGGCGGCCCTGAAGGAGCAAATCGGCAACGACAAGGTGGTGTTGGGCCTTTCCGGGGGCGTAGACTCCAGCGTGGCGGCCATGCTGATCCACCATGCCATCGGCAAAAACCTATACTGTATATTCGTAGACAACGGACTGTTGCGCCAGGATGAGTTCGAGACCGTGCTGGACTCTTACAAGCACATGGGCCTGAATGTGAAAGGCGTTAACGCCAAAGACAAATTCTATACCGCCCTGGAAGGCCTGACAGACCCTGAGCTGAAGCGAAAGGCCATCGGCCGTGTGTTCATCGAGGTGTTTGACGACGAGGCGCATAAGATTGAGGATGTGAAATGGCTGGCCCAGGGCACCATTTACCCTGACGTGATTGAGTCGCTGAGCGTGAAAGGCCCTTCTGCCACCATTAAATCACACCACAACGTTGGTGGCTTGCCAGACTTTATGAAACTGCAGGTAGTGGAGCCGCTAAAGGCGCTGTTTAAAGACGAGGTACGGCTGGTAGGCAAGACGCTCAAGATCGACGACACCATTCTCGGGCGCCACCCCTTCCCCGGGCCGGGCCTCGCTATTCGCATCCTGGGCGACATTACTGCGCAGAAAGTCCAGATACTGCAGCAGGTAGACCATATCTTTATCAGCAACCTGAAAAAAAGCGGGCTGTATGATGAGGTATGGCAGGCGGGCGCAATCCTGACACCGGTGCAGTCGGTGGGTGTGATGGGCGACGAGCGTACTTACGAGAACGTGGTGGCACTGCGCGCGGTAACCAGCATAGACGGAATGACCGCCGACTGGAGCCGTTTGCCGTACGAGTTTCTGGCGGATGTTTCAAACGAAATAATCAACAAGGTGAAAGGCGTGAACCGCGTGGTTTACGACATAAGCTCGAAGCCACCGGCCACCATAGAGTGGGAATAAATATTATAGCCCTTGGAGGGAGGGGATGAAGAGCGGGTAACCACTTGGCTATGCATCCTGTCCTTTCAAGAAAAATTGCCTAAAAGAAACACACCAGATGAGAAGCTTTTGGAACAAGGTTGCGGGCCTGCTGCTTTTGGGCGCGCTTGCGGTGCCCGCACAGGCCCAGGATAACGCGACACACTATAGCAACGGGAAAATACTGCTGAAGCAGGAGCGCTACGAACTGGCCATGGCTGAGTTGCTTCCGCTAACCTCCCGTGAAAGCCCATACGCTCCGGAGGCATCTTACCTGTATGCGCTTGCGGCGCTCAAGAACAACAAGCCGGATCAGGCTTACGAGATGCTCCTGCAACTGCAGAACCAGCAGCCTAAATGGGCTGGCATGGCCGATGCGGACTATCTGCTGGCGAACACACTGTTTGAGCAGGGCGACTACGCCCGGGCACTGAGCAAGCTTCAAGAACTCAAGGGCTCAACGCTGGAGAGCGACGCGGAAGGCTTGAAGCGGTATTACCTGAACAAGCTGAACGACAAAGCCGCCTTCACGCGCTTGCAACAGCAATTCTCCTCAGACAAAACGGTCGCGCAGGTATATGCCGACAAGCTGCTCAATGGGTGGTACCGACCGCAAGACCGGCAGACGCTCGAGAACATTGTGTCGCGCTTCAACCTAGACAGGAACCGTCACCTGAGCAAAGAGGCACTCAACAGCCAGGGGTTTAACGTGGCCCTTCTCCTCCCCTTTCAGCTACAGCAGGCACCATCGGTCACGGCGCGCAAAAGTCAGTTCGTGACAGATATGTATGCGGGTATGAGACTGGCACTTGACTCACTGCAACAGCAGGGCATTCACCTGAACCTTTTCACCTACGATACGGGCGCCGACACCATGAGTGTGAAGCGTGTGCTGGAGTTGCCTGAAATGAAGCAGATGAGCCTTGTCGTAGGCCCAATCTACAAATCTACTGCGAAAGTGGCTGCGCGCTTTGCGACGCAGAACCAGGTGAACGTCATCAACCCCCTCTCGCAGGACCTGGAGATGGCTTACGGCAATGAGCATGTGTTTCTTTTTGAGTCGTCCGTTGCCACGCAGGCAAGGCAGGCGGCCGCTTATGCATACCAGCAATTTTCCCCAAAAACCGCCATTATCGTGTATGAGAACGCAAAAGACGACACTACCTTCGCGTCCCATTATCGAAAGCAGTTTATTAAATTGGGCGGAAAAGTAAAAGTGTATAAAAAAATCAGCTCTGGCCAGACTACCGCCACAGCCACGCTATTTAATTCTCTGGATCTGAAAGACGTCGGTCATTTGGCCGTGTTCTCTGATAAAATGACGGCGGCCGTGAATGCGATCAGCCTAATACAGGGGAAAGCCGCGACGATGCCCCTTATCACGTATGAGAAGTGGCTTGACATTAACCAGATTTCGCTGCGCCAGCTGGACAACCTGGAAATATACTTTATCAGCCCGAAATACATCGATCGGCAACGCCCTGCCACTGCCTGGTTCCGCAAAAAATACCTTAGCAGCTATAACCTGCCCCCGTCCGTGTATGCCTATGCCGGTTTCGAGATGCTCTATTACTTTGGCACCATGCTGCAGCAGTATGGTGCCCAGTTTAACCAGCAACTAAACAGTGCGGGGATTCAATCCGGTGTGTTTTATCCGGGCATCGGCTATACCAGCGCCAGCGACAGGCAGCACGTGCAACCCGACAATCAGTATGTACCCATTACAAAGCTGGAAAACCTGCAACTTATTGTGGTTAATCCTGTTTTCTAGCCATTCACCATACCCAGACACTATTCATTTATGATACAAGCAACTGTCAGCAACGAACTATTCCAACGTGCGCAAAACAGCATACCCGGTGGCGTCAACTCGCCGGTCAGGGCATTCCAGGCCGTTGGAGGAAACCCTCGTTTTATGGTGTCTGCCAAAGGCCCCTACCTCTACGATGAAGATGGCAACCAATTTATGGACCTGATCAACTCCTGGGGCCCGATGATTTTAGGCCATGCCGCGGAGGTGGTGAACGAGGCTGTGCAAAAGGCGATCCCGAACTCCCTGTCTTTCGGGGCACCCACGCGCAAGGAGGTTGAGATTGCGGAGCTGATTGTAAGCATGGTGCCGGGGATCGAGAAAGTGCGCATGGTTAACTCAGGCACCGAAGCCACCATGTCGGCCATACGGGTAGCGCGCGGGTATACCGGTCGCGACAAAATCATCAAGTTTGAGGGCTGTTACCATGGCCACGGCGATTCCTTCCTGATCTCGGCGGGCAGCGGCGCCATAACGCTTGGCGTTCCGGACAGCCCGGGCGTAACAAAGGGCACCGCCAACGACACCCTCACGGCCCCCTACAACAATCTGGAAGCCTTGAAAACACTGACAGCGGCAAACAAGGGCCAGGTAGCGGCAATCATCCTGGAGCCCGTGGCCGGCAACATGGGCCTTGTGACACCCCAGCCAGGTTTCTTGCAAGGCCTGCGCACCCTGTGCGACCAGGAAGGCATCGTGCTGATATTTGACGAGGTGATGACTGGTTTTCGACTGGCCCCAGGAGGCGCGCAGGAATTGTTTGGCGTGACCCCGGACATGACAACGCTTGGTAAGATTATCGGCGGCGGAATGCCGGTTGGTGCCTATGGCGGCAAGCGCGAGCTTATGGACTATGTGTCTCCGGCCGGTCCGGTATACCAGGCGGGTACATTGTCTGGCAATCCGATCGCCATGTCGGCAGGTATGGCAATGCTTACGTTCTTAAAGGATCACCCGGAAACCTATACCCAGCTCGACAGCACTGCCGCAAGCATAGTGGCAGGCATGCAGGCGAACATGCAGCAGCTGGGGCTTTCCTATACCATCAACCGTATTGGCTCTATGTTTAGCATCTTTTTCACAAATGAAGAAGTAGTAGATTTTGACTCGGCCAAGACTTCGGACACGGCCCTGTTCGGAAGATATTTTAACAGCATGCTGCAGCGGGGAATTTACCTTGCCCCTTCCCAGTATGAGGCGTTGTTTTTGTCCACTGCCATCACAGAGAACCTGGCTGAACAATACATACAGGCCAACTACGAATCGCTTCAGGAAGTACTAAAGGCCTAAAGGCATCATACCCCATCACGTAAAAGCGCAGCTCCATACCGGACGCTGCGCTTTTACGTGATGGGGTATGATGCCTTTAGGATGCCCCGAACTTGCGCTTTGCAGCTTAGTCTGTATAAAATTAACCTCTCCTTCCGTTGCATTCCTTTGCCCGCTTTGTCATTTCACGGCAGATTTGTTTACTTTTACACCCTATATGATTGCCACACCATGATTTTAACAGACAAGCAGATTTTAACAGAAATAGAGAAAGGCACCATATTGGTGGAGCCTTTTAACCGTGATTGCCTGGGCACGAACTCCTACGATGTGCATTTGGGGCGTTATCTGGCCACATACAAAGATGAAGTGCTGGATGCCCGCAAGCATAACGAGATAGAAGTGTTTGACATACCTGAGGAGGGCTTCGTGCTTCAGCCTGGCATGCTGTACCTGGGTGTCACGCTCGAATATACGGAGACACATGCACACGTGCCTTTTCTAGAGGGTAAATCAAGTGTGGGCAGGCTAGGCATCGACATTCATGCCACAGCCGGCAAAGGCGACGTTGGCTTTTGCAACACCTGGACGCTGGAGATCTCTGTGTCGATGCCGGTTAGGGTATACTACGGAATGCCGGTGGGACAGCTCATATACTTCGAGGTAAGTGGCGGTATAGAAAACTATTACAACACCAAGGAGGATGCGAAATACAACCGCCGCACCATTACGCCTGTCGAGTCGATGATGTGGAAAAACAAGTGGTAAAAGAAACATTCCCCATACAAGCAAAAAGCCTGTTTTTATAATAAAAACAGGCTTTTTGGCATAATATATGCACTATATAAGTCGTTAATAAATTGTACCGCTTTCGGAATTTTTCAGACCCGACCCGCGTTGCATACACACAAAACAACTCAAACTTAAAACGAAAGAAAGGAAAACTATGAAGAAGATACTGGTAATAGCTTGCATGATATTTGGTTCCGCTTTTGCAGCCTCTGCACAGGGTAATTTAGCTACAATCGCTCAGGAGAGAGCCACAAACCTTTCGCATCAGATGATTCGGGAATTCAGGCTCAACAACTATCAGTCAAGGAAAATAAGTGAAATTAATCTTTTTGTCGCTCAGAAAATGCTCTCCATTGAGCAGGAATATGCTGGCAATCAGAACAAGATAAAGGAATTGTGCGATGGCGTTTGTGCTATCCGCGATACCAAACTGGAGAATATACTAAGCACAGAGCAGTATAACGATTATTATGGCAGTCGTAAAATCCTGTTGGCTCTGGACAAAGAGTTTATGGCGAACACTGCTTATCGTGGCAACAATAATAATGTTGCCTCTGCAGGCGCTACGGCAGGGAACGTAAATTAATATCAGTCAGGTATTTTCCAGTAATACTTTCATCATCGTGTAAAAAGCGGCATCCATTCAGGATGCCGCTTTTTGCATATACACTGGTTATCAGTGTGTAGCGAATAATATTGACTGTCTTGGCACTTAAATAATCCAAATTTAAAACTCGGGGGCTTTCTTTACACGTATAACTGAAAGGACATTTTTTTAATTACGAAACGAAAGGAAGGGTATATAAATGAGAAGATTTTTTGTAATGCTGAGCATGTTGTTTGGTTCTACCTTTGCGGTGAAAGCCACCGGAACCAAGCTGCCTACCAGGCCTGCTGGCGACAAAGCGACCAAGACAATGGCTGGTGCACGGGCCAAGCAGTTGTCGAACCACATGATCACCGGATTACAACTTAATAATTACCAGTCGAGGAAAACGCTGGAAATAAACACGCGGGTAGCCGAACAGTTAACCGACATAGAGCTACAGAATGCGGGTAACGCGGCTGAGATTGAACGGTTGAGCCAGAATGTGTATGCCGAGCGAGACCGCCTGATGGAAGACGTGCTGAGTACCGTGCAATACAACCACTACTTTGGCAACCGTAAAAATTATCAGGCACTGGATAGAGAGATAGCTGCTAACATTGACCTGACTACTCCTGAAACGCTTGCCGGAGACGCAACCGCTTTCAATTAAGCACAGTCTAAATTATACAAACCGAAAGCCGCCTTTATAGGGCGGCTTTCGGTTTGTATATGTATAAGGGAATTTATGCCTGGTCGCCTTGTTGCTTCTCGTCCTCAACGTGCTTCATCAGTTCTTCGCAGAGGTCGCGCATTTTCTTGGCCATCACCTGGTCGCTGGTAGCGGTTGCAATGCTCTGGGCCATGGCCCCCATTGTGTCGATGTAGAAATATTTCATCTCGTCTACGGGCATGTCTTTCGTCCACAGGTCGATTTTCATAGTTCCGGTTTCATCCCTGTCCCAGAGCGAGATGTTGATGGCCTTCGCAAAATGAATCTTGTCGCCTGCGTCGGTAGCCCGCCAGCTGATGGCTTCGGGCACGCGGTTATCATCCAGGGCAATGCTAAAGTATATTTCAGACTTCTTCATTTATCAGTTTTTTAAACTTTATAGTATAGTAATCTCGTAATATGGTTATTCAGATATATGCGTACAAAGTTACATGATGCGGCACGGAATTAAAACTCTCTTACTTTTTTTTACCCTGAGCATGGTTTCCAGCTGCTCCAAGTTCCCTATAAGCTCCTCCAAAATAAAGCCTTACACACTGGCCTTTTACAACACAGAGGACCTCTACGACACGAAAAATGATCCGGGGGATGGCGACGACGCCTACCTGCCGACAGGCGCAAAAGCATGGACTGACACACGCTACAAAACAAAGCTGAAGCACATTGCAGCTGTAATTGGCGGCATAGGCGGACAGGATGGTCCGGCGGTTGTAGGGCTCAGCGAGGTGGAGAACAAGAAAGTATTGCAAGACCTGATCAACACACCTCCCCTACGCAAGCATAAATACGGGATCATCCATAATGACCTGCCTAATGAAAAGACACAGGACGTGGCCTTGCTCTATCAACCCAGGCATTTTAAGCCGACCGGCACCAAAACCATTGATAGTGGAGGCAAGAACCCGACTGGGTGGGCCATGCTGCAGGTTAAAGGGGAGCTGAGGGGCGAACTGGTCACTTTTTATGTCGTGCACTGGCCTCCGGCTGAAAAGAACAAAAGGGGCAAGCTAAACGATACGGCGCAGCGAAAATTGGCGTCTGTGCTCCGGCAGGAAATTAAGGCACAACAAGCCGCAGACCTTAACACCAAAATCATTGTGCTGGGCGATTTTAACGCGGAGCCGCGCACTACCGTGATGCGTGATGCGCTGAAAGCGAATGGCCGTCCTGATCCTTCTTATCAAGAGGAGTTGTTTAATACCCTATACCTGCCTTATGTAAATGGCTTAGGCAGCTATGCAAGCCGGGGGGACTTCCAAATGCCTGACCAGATTCTGATCTCAAAGTCGCTGCTGAACGGCAAGCCAGGGCTTCAGTACGTACGCGGCTCTGCCGCCGTGTATGATCGCAACGACATCAAGTTTCTTTACGGAAAATATCGGGACACCCCCATCCGTACATACTCCGGGAATCTATACATCGGGGGCTACAGCGATCATTTCCCAGTTTTCATTAAGGTGCAGAAAGACAAGTAACAACCAAGATTAGGTACATTTTATCAGCATCCTCAAGGTATGGTTCAAACCGGTATAGTTTAGCCTCGTCCCAAACAGAAAGAGCAGCGGATGTATGTATCCGCTGCTCTTTCTGTTTTTCGAGAATCTGTGCTGCTTTATACGTAACCCAAGTTGTGTGGTAGAGATGCTATGAATAAAAAAGGCATGGCACGTAATATTTAGTGACCAAACTAAATCTATTACCGCCATGCCCGACTTTACCGC